>NZ_RQXT01000005.1 GCF_003863365.1 Mesorhizobium tamadayense
GCTGCTGATGCCGTAGATCTTGCGCGGCGTGTCGACCGCCGGAATGTGGCGGCCGCCGTGATTCTCCAGCTCGAACAGGTCCGGATGCGCGCGCATGATCTCGACAGCGTCGGCGTTGCGCTTCAGCCAGATACCGGTGACGAAGATGGTCGCGGGAATCCTGTTCTCGACCAGCGCCGACAGAATGCGCGTATCGGTCTTCCCGCCACAGGCGTCCAGCGTGAGCGCTACGCGCCCGCCGCCGCCTTGCGGCTTCAGATGCAGCGTCGGCTCGACCAGCGTCGCGGCATTGCCGGCCGAGACCAGCGCGAGCGACAGCGCCAACGCGCAAAGCGATTTTCGAAGCAAATCCGTCATTCTTCCCAAGCCCGGCCTGTCGAGCCGTTCAACCGCAAGACGGCGTCAACAAGACCCGCATCTAGGCGAAATCGGGACGGTTCACATCCGAAAAGCAACCACGCGACAATTTGCTTGGACCAGTTCTGCATGTGGTTGTCGGGTGCCGTGCCTTAGACCGCCTGCCCCAGCGCCATCTCGGTCCGTCCCAGAAGCTCGCGCACCGCCTCGACCACGGGATCCACCTCCAGGCGCCAAACACAGCATGCCTTGCTCGAATCGGTCCGGCGGCACAGGTCGCCGCCGACGCAGTCGCAGGGCATGGTGGGGCGCAACGAGATGCTGGGGACGCCAACCGGTCCCCACCGGGCCGGATTGGTGCGGCCGAACAGACCGACGACCGGAATGCCGGCAGCCGCCGCCATGTGCATAGGGCCGCTCTCATTGCCGAGGAACAACCGCGCTTCCTTGAGCAGGGCCAGCAGCGTTTCAAGCGAGAGCGCGCCGACCAGATTGATCATCGGCGTCTTCGCGGTGGCGACGATCTTGGCCGTCGCCTCCTCTTCCCCGGGACCGCCGATCAGAACGACATCCAGACCGGTTTCGGCCGATATCCGGTCGATCGCGGCTGCGAAGCGCTCGGGCTGCCAGCGGCGCCCGGGGAAGCTTGCTCCGGCATGCACCGCCAGGAAGGCGTTCGGCCGCAAATGGTGTTTGCTCAGCAAAGTGAGGGCTTGTGTCGTCTCGAAAGGCAGGGGGCAGATGGCAGGCGCCCTGACGCGCAGGTCGACGCCAAGCACTTCGAGCGGCGACAAATAGCGGAAGAGATAATGTTTTTCGCCGAATCCGAACGGCTTCATCCTGACATTGGCAGGCTGGCGCTCATGCCAGCGCAGAGGCCGTTCCGTCGGATGGTGGCCGACACGGACCGGCGCGCCGAGCAACCTTGACACGAACCTTGAGGTTTTCGAGTCGGTGATGTCGACGGTCATGTCAAAGCGGTGCCGCCGTAGTGCGCGCACGACGCGTAACAGCTCGTGTCCGCGCTGGAGCGGCGTGCCGCGCATGCGGGCGCGGCTAAACGAAATGACCTCTGATGCGATGCCGTGCGCTGTGAGGAAGCCGGCGAAGCGCTCCTCGCAGAGAAAGACGATCCTGGCGCCTGGATATTCGAGCTGCAGGTTCTTCGCCAAGGCCGAGGCAAGCACGATGTCGCCGATGAACTTGGTCTGCAGGATCAGGATCGACCGGAAATTGGCGGAGGAAATCTGCTGCATCTGTTTCTCTGCACCGGGTGGGCTTGGGACCACGAGACTGGGAGGAAACGGTGTCGACATTAGGGGCTGTCACGCGCACGTTCGCGTGACATTGCTTACAAAAGCGTAAGCTCGCGGCGGCCTGTCAGGCGCCTGGCGCTCGCTTCGCGACCTGCACGGCCGCCTGCGCCGCGGCCAGCCGGGCGATCGGGACTCGGTAAGGCGAGCATGACACATAGTCGAGGCCTACCTCCTCGCAAAAACGGATCGAGGCCGGGTCGCCGCCATGCTCGCCGCAAATGCCGAGCTTGATATCCGAGCGCGTCGCCCGACCCTTCTCCGCTGCGATCCGCACCAGTTCGCCGACGCCGTCCACGTCGAGCGAAACGAACGGATCCTGCTCGATGATACCTTTCTGCCGATAGGTTTCAAGGAAGGAGGCTGCGTCATCGCGCGATATGCCGAAAGTCGTCTGCGTCAGGTCGTTGGTGCCGAACGAGAAGAATTCGGCCGCTTCGGCAATGACATGAGCGCGGATGGCCGCGCGTGGCAGCTCGATCATCGTGCCGGTGAGGTAGTCGATCTTCGTACCGGTCTCCTGCATGACGCTTTGCGCGACCGCATCGATGCGCGCCTTGACGTATTCCAGCTCCTTCGCGAGGCCCACCAGCGGCACCATGATTTCGGGCACAACCAACGCGCCGGCCTTGCGGCCGGCTTCGACCGCGGCCTCGAAGATGGCGCGCGCCTGCATTTCGGCGATCTCGGGATAGGAGACGGCGAGCCGGCAGCCGCGATGGCCGAGCATTGGGTTGAATTCATGCAGCGCCTCGGTGCGCTGCCTGAGCTTGTCGGCCGAGACGTTCATGGCCGAGGCGACCTCGGCGATCTCAGCCTCGGTCTTGGGCAGGAATTCATGCAGCGGCGGATCGAGCAGGCGGATCGTCACCGGCAGGCCGGCCATGATCTCGAACAGCTCGAGGAAATCCGAGCGCTGCATCGGCAGGAGCTTGTCGAGCGCTGAGCGCCTGTCCTTCTCGGTGTCGGCCAGGATCATCTCGCGCATGGCGACGATGCGGTCGCCGTCGAAGAACATGTGCTCGGTGCGGCAAAGGCCGATGCCTTCGGCGCCGAAGGAGCGCGCCATGCGCGCGTCGAGCGGCGTCTCGGCGTTGGTGCGCACCTTCATGCGGCGCACGGCGTCGGCCCATTCCATGATGGCGGCGAAATCGCCCGACAGTTCCGGCTGCAGCATGGCGACGGCGCCCTTCAGCACCTGGCCGTTGCCGCCGTCGATGGTGATGATGTCGCCCTTGCGGAAGGTCTGGCCCATCGAGATCAGCGTGCCGGCCTTGTAGTCGACGCGCAGCGAGCCGGCGCCCGACACGCAGGGCTTGCCCATGCCGCGCGCCACCACCGCGGCGTGGCTGGTCATGCCGCCACGCGTGGTGAGGATGCCTTCGGCGGCATGCATGCCGTGGATGTCCTCGGGACTGGTCTCGATGCGCACCAGGATCGCCTTGCGGCCTTGCGCCTTGGCGTCCTCGGCGTCGCTGGAGGAGAAGACGATCTCGCCGGTGGCGGCGCCTGGCGAGGCAGGCAGGCCCATGCCGATGACGTCCCGCTCGGCCTTCGGATCGATGGTCGGGTGCAGGAGCTGGTCGAGCGAGGCGGGGTCGATGCGGGCGACCGCCTCTTCCTTGGTGATCAGCCCGTCCTTCGCCATCTCGACGGCGATCTTCAACGCCGCCTTCGCGGTGCGCTTGCCGGAACGCGTCTGCAGCATCCACAATTTGCCGCGCTCGATGGTGAATTCGAGGTCCTGCATGTCGCGGTAGTGCTTCTCCAGCCGGTCGGAGATGTCGACGAAGGCCTGGAACGCGTCCGGCATCAGCTTCTGCAGCGACGGCTTGTCGGATCCGGCTGCGATGCGCGCCGCCTCTGTGATGTTCTGCGGCGTGCGGATGCCGGCCACCACGTCCTCGCCTTGCGCGTTGACGAGGAATTCGCCGTAAAGCTGCTTTTCGCCGGTCGAAGGGTTGCGGGTGAAGGCGACCCCGGTGGCCGAGGTGTTGCCCATGTTGCCGAATACCATGGCCTGGACGTTGACCGCCGTGCCCCAGCTTTCCGGGATGTCGTGCAGACGCCGGTAAGTGATGGCGCGATTGTTCATCCAGCTCGAAAACACCGCGCCGATCGCGCCCCAGAGCTGCTCGCGCGGGTCCTGCGGGAACGGCTTGCCGAGCTCCTCCTCGACCTTGGCCTTGTAGAGCCCAATCACGTCCTGCCATTCTCCGGCCGAAAGCTCCGTGTCGAGCTCATGTCCGAGGCTCGCCTTCTGGTCCTCGAGGATTTCCTCGAACACCTCATGGTCGAGGTCCATGACGACGTTCGAATACATGTGGATGAAGCGGCGGTAGCTGTCGTAGGCGAAGCGGGCATCGCCGGAATCGGCGGCCAGCGCCTCGACCGTCTCGTCGTTGAGGCCAAGATTGAGCACCGTGTCCATCATTCCGGGCATCGAGGCGCGGGCACCGGAACGCACGGAGACCAGCAGCAGCTTGGACGGGTCGCCGAAACGACGGCCGGTGAGCTTGCCGATATGGTCGAGCGCCGACAGCACATCCGCCTCGAGCGCCGCCGGGTAGCTGCGGCCGTTGGCGTAATAGGCGTTGCAGACTTCGGTGGTGATGGTGAAGCCCGGCGGCACCGGCAGGCCGAGGCTGCACATCTCGGCCAGGTTGGCGCCCTTGCCGCCGAGAAGGTTGCGGTCGCTGGCGCGGCCTTCCGCGGCGCCGTCGCCGAAGGTGTAAACCCACTTGGTCATGCTTACCCTCCAAGTCCCTCGGTAGACAACAACAGGGACCAAGCCTGGTTCCCCGTGTTCCGGTCCGAGCGATAGGATGCTGCAGTGCGAAAGGCAAGACGTCGGCAAAACAAGCCCGGCCACTACAATCGATTAAGCAAAAGCTGCGTCAAAAAGACTTGCCGGTATCGGCGCCGCGATATAGAACACAACAAGAACAAAGCGGAGTAGCGCGATGAAACTCAACGGAAAACTCGACTATCTGGAATTGCCGGCGACCGGCGGCAGGCTGGACAGCGTCAAGTCGTTCTACAGCGCGGTGTTTTCCTGGTCGTTCACCGATTACGGCCCAACCTATTCGGCCTTTGCCGAGGGGCTCGACGGCGGCTTCCAGGCCGATGCCGGCGAGGCGCCCGCCAAGCCGCTGCCCGTGCTCTATTCCGGAAACCTGGAGGCGACGCTTGAAGCGGTCGAGAATGCAGGCGGCGCCATCGTCAAGCCGATCTTTTCCTTCCCCGGCGGCAGGCGGTTCCATTTCACCGACCCGGCCGGCAACGAGCTGGCGGTGTGGGGGGAGTAAGGGAATAGGGCAAGTAAGGCAGTAAGTAGGGAAGCCGCCTCCCCTATTCCCCTATTCCCCTATTCCCCTATTCCCCTATTCCCCTATTCCCCTATTCCCCTATTCCCCTATTCCCCTATTCCCGCCATTGAGCTTTCTCCCGCCTCGTCCTATAAGGCCGCGCGCAGCGGGGCACACCTCCGCCTGCTGGGGCGTCGCCAAGTGGTAAGGCATCGGTTTTTGGTACCGACATTCCCAGGTTCGAATCCTGGCGCCCCAGCCAAACCTGTGGATAACTTAGCTCCGGGAGCCTCTCCCGATGCCACGGCCGCCGCTGTTTCTGCAAGCAAATCAAAAGGTTGCCTGAAGGCCGCGCGAACTTCGCCTTGGCGTTGGGAGCCTGTCGGGCGAACAGCTGGCCGGCATTGCTGGCCAGTTCCAGAATCCGCACGCCGTCCTCCATGTATGATTCCTGCGCCTCGTCGGCGCCTCTTCAGTGACGAGCAAAGGCGCGCCATCGCCTAGAGAGAGACCAGCCCGGTGTCAGCGTCTCGCAGCGCTCGCAAGCACGGGATCGTCACGGGATGGTGGTCCGCTGGCGCGTGTAGTTCAGCCTGGCGCAGAACAAACGCGCGATGCTTGCGCCTGTCACGCTCGCGGACGGCGCCTCGGCGACACTTCTGCTGCGTGGCGTTGAGAAATTGATAGGTGTGTGAACAGGCGCCACAGCGGGATCCCACCCGCCACTGAGATTGCAATGGCCTATCTTGCCGATCGGCGCAGGGATCCCAGCCGATTGACATTGGGGGCGGCATGCCTGGTTCCCGCTAGGCGCATGCCGCCCCTGTCTATTGGCGCAAGCGTCCCTGAAAACCTCAGGCGGCCTGCAGGTGCCGTTCAGCGTCGCGTGCGGCGATTTTGGCAAGCGGTGCCAAGATTGAACTTTCGGCTTTCAGGGCGATATCACCCAACGAGATGAGGCCGGTCATCCGCTTCTGCGGACTAAGCACCGGAAGGTGATGCACCTGGCGCTCCTGCATTTGCCCAAGCGCCTGCTCCAGGGTCTGGTCCTCGAAACAGAAGAATATGCCGGGCGACATCACCGCGCGGCATGTCAACGCATCGAGGCGTTCGCCCGCGGCCACGCCGCGGCAGGTGATGTCGCGGTCCGTGATCATGCCAACCAGCCGATCGTTCTCGCCGATGGGCACGCAACCGATACCTTCATCACGCATGACGCGCGCGACTTCCTGGATCGGCGTATCGGGGGAGTACCAGCGTACTTCGCCCGTCATCGCTTCTCTTACCAGCATGGTAGCCTCCATGTGGCCTGGTCCCATCGGGATCGCGGACGGATGCAGCACAAAGACGGGACCGGGCAATGGCATTGCTGCGGACAGTACCGCCCGCGAAGTCCCGGACATAACTATGCACCCGGACGATGCGGTATGACCAGCCCATTCAGGCGCCTGGATCCGAAAAAACGAGCTGGCCGCAGCACGGCTGAGATCGGTGGCGAGACAAGCACCGCCGCACGGACAGGAGTATCAAAAGTTTCCCCGGCCCGTCACCTGGCGGGCGGCGAGTTCGGCAACGAGATCGAGCGCGGCGCGCTGGCCTGACCTTGAGCTAGACCGCAAATCAGTCCTGCCGACACCGCCGGCCGCGCCAGCACCAGTTCGATCCGTGCCGGCAGGCTCAAGTCTTTCCATCCGTGCAACATGACTGCAACACGGATTAGCCAATTTGTTCCCCGCATGTTCATATAGAAAGCCCGCCACCGTGAGGCAGCGGGCCAACGTCGCGGACAAGTTGCCACTTCTTGCGATTGAGGTCGTCAGGCCACATGACAGTTTCGTCGTCGCCGTCAGGCTCGGCGTCGTGGCTGTCCTCGTCGTCGCAGTTGCCCAACTCCAGATCGAGGGTGTCGCCCGGCTGCCCGCGATCGATCCAGCCCAGCGACGGCTCATCGTCGGCGGTGTGCTAGCGATCAAGGCTCGCCCAAGAAAAAGCTAGGCGACTTTGAGTTCCTTGATCGCCTTCTCGAAGGCGGACTTGATCGGCTTGGATACGTCCTCGACGGCTTTGGTCGTGACGGCCTGGAGCTCCTTGGCCTGCTCGACGGCCGTTTCAACCTGCTTGCGGACGAAGGCGGTCTGCAGTTCAACGAATTCGGAAGGCGACTTAACGGCAACTAGGGCTTCAAAGTGCGAGAAGGTGGCTTCAGTATTGGCGCGCAGAACCGCAATGGTCTTCAGCGACAGATCGCTGCCAACGGCTTTGGCGGTTTGGAAGCTCTTCTCGAGAGCCTTCTGGGCGTCTTCAGAGCCCGCCTTGAATTTGGTAAGAACTTCTTTTGACTGCTCGACGCCCTTTTCAGCGGCAGCGCGGAACTCGGCCGTAGCCTTGGACGGATCGAAGGTCGGTAAGGCGGTGCCTTCAATGGTATCAGGGGTTTTTTCAGCGGTGGACATAGTTTCCATCCTTCAGTGAACACCCCCAAAAACGCCTCGTTCATTTATGAAACCGTCGCAACCCAATGGCAATATTTTTGTGCGTTGCACCATGAAATTCTTCCCCTGCGGTAACCAAGCGCTGAAGGCGGGGCGGCGCCTACGGTCGCTGGCGGAAACGGAACCTGGCGCACCCGCATGCCTCTCATTAAGATTTGGCCCAACCGGGGCGCATTCGTCACACCGTGAAGCCCCATCCCCTTCAATTGAAGCAGCCAACCAGTTAAAATGGCCATAGCGCACCTCGGTGCACCAGCGGGAGATGTGGGTTGTGACGATCCACCGGTTGTCCTGCTGTATTGATGCTTTGGCGGTCCAAGTGGCCCCCTGCGCTGTTCGCACACTCCCTGCAAACGTTGCCGACTGCGACGAAGCGCTCGCGCGATTCGTAAGCGGTCAAACGCGTGCGAGCGGTTCTGGCACTGGCCGTCCGACAGGCCGGAGCGGAAAAGGGAGGAATACGATGGTCAGAAGATTTCTTTTCTCCGTGGTCTTCGCGCTGTCGTCGCTGATGGCGACGCACGCTTGGGCTGACATAACCATGCTCGTTCCCTCGGGAAGCGAGGGCGACGGCCTGAGAGCCGCTGCCGCCGACTATGCAAAGCTGAAGGGCACCAAAGTCGAGATCGTCCAGGCCCCCTACAGCAACGTCTTCGAACAGGCGGCCAACGCCGGCCAGACAAAATCGGGCGCCTTCGACATCGTTCTGATGGATGATCCGTGGATTCCGTTCTTCGCGGAAAACGCGCATCTTGAGGACCTGACGCCCTATTTCAAGAAGGCCGGGCTCGAAGGACCGGACAGCGACTTCCTGTCGAAATCCCTTGCAATCTGCCGCAATCCCTACAACACGGGGCCTTACGTGTGCCTGCCCTATGTGGGAAACGCGCAGATGTTCTTCTATGACGCTGCCAAGTTCAAGGAAGCTGGCATTGAGGCACCGAAGACCTGGGACGACGTGCTGAAGGCAGCCAAGGCACTCTCCGAAAAAGGCGGCGGACGCTATTTCGGCTACGTCTTCCGGGGCGGC
This sequence comes from Mesorhizobium tamadayense, assembly GCF_003863365.1. Lineage (GTDB taxonomy): Bacteria > Pseudomonadota > Alphaproteobacteria > Rhizobiales > Rhizobiaceae > Mesorhizobium > Mesorhizobium tamadayense. Next base: position 8,501 of record NZ_RQXT01000005.1, read on the forward strand.
CAGGGCAACCCTGTCGTCGCCGACTTCATGCCGATCTTCTGGTCCTATGGCGCCGACATGTTCAACGGTGACCGGACAAAAGTGACGATCGACACGCCCGAAGGTGCTGCCGCGATGAAGACCTTCATGGCGCTGCGCGACGTCTCGCCGAAGGGTGTCGAGAGCTACAACGCCAACGAAGTCGGCCAGGCCCTGGCGGCGGGCACCGCAGCCTCGTCGATCAACTGGCCGAACTGGGTCGCGACTTTCGAAGACCCCAGCCAGTCGAAAATGGTCGGCAAGATCTCCTACTCGCCTATCCCGGCGGGCACCAAACCGGGCAGCTCGGAAATCGGCCACTGGACGATGGGCATCATGGCCGCGGCGAAGAACAAGCAGGAGGCCTTCGACTTCATGCTGTGGGCGACCTCACCGGAGCAGATGAAAATCTCGGCCGAGCGCGGCAACCCGCCGGTGCGGAAGTCGATCTTCACCGATGCCAGCCTGACCAGCCAGGAAAAATTCCGGCATTATCCAGTGCTCATGCAAGCGATCGAAGCCTCGACGCCGCGTCCGCGTCATCCGAAGTGGCCTGAGATCGAGAACGCGTTCGGGATCGAGCTTTCCAAAGCCGTAGCTGGCACGGAAACGCCGCAGGAGGCGCTGAAGAGATCCCAGGCTGCGGTCGAAGAGATAACCGGCATAAAGTAGCTGGCCGCATGGTGATTGAAGTGGAGCGATATCCGGAGATACCGCTCCATTTTACCGGATCAGCTCTCGGGCAAGCACAAGCGTACGCGCCGGCTTTGGCTCTCCGGGTCGCCATGGTATGATTGACCGAAATGACGGATAGAACTTCCGATGACCGTCTCTATCGGTGCGAAGTTCGGAAATTCGTTCGAGCGGTGGTTTGAGCGCCACCTCCGGGTATTGATGCTTGCGCCAGCCATGCTGGTGCTCCTGACGCTCACAATATTCCCGTCGATCTACATGATCATTGCAGCGGCAACACGGATCAGCCCGAATCCCGACCTGCCCTGGCAATTTGCCGGCGCTGACAATTTTCTGCGGCTTCTCACCGACGAGCAGTTTCACGTCGGCTTGTGGAACACGATGGTGTTCACCGTCTTCGCCGTTGGCACCGAGTTCCTTCTCGGCCTCGGCCTAGCCTTGCTGCTCGACCGATACATCCGGCGCCTGAATTTCCTGAAAACGATCCTGATGCTGCCGATGATGCTGCCGCCGGTTGCGGTCGCGATTACCTGGAAGCTCATCTACGAGCCACAATTCGGCGTGCTCAACGAGATCATGTTCCGGCTCGGCCTGCCCCTCCAGGCTTGGGCCGGCGACGTCCGGCTGGCTATGTTCTCCGTGATCGTCGCCGACGTCTGGCAATGGACGCCGTTCATGTTCCTGCTGATGCTTGCCGGGCTCGCCAGCCTGCCGGACGAGCCCTACGAGGCAGCGGCGATTGACGGCGCCTCCGCCTGGCGGCAGTTCTGGGATCTGACGCTGCCGTTCTTGAAGCCGGTCATCGCCATCGCGCTGCTGTTGCGCATAATGGACGCGCTGCGGCTCTTCGACCTCGTCTTCATCTTGACCGGCGGCGGACCCGCCGACCGGACCAAGACGCTCAGTCTCTACATTTACCAAGTGGCATACCGCTTCGCCGACCCCAGCTATGCGGCCGCCATCTCGCTTTTCGTGCTGTTCACGACCGTCGCGTTCAGCACCTGGTTCATCAAGCGCATGCGGCTTGCCGACTAGAGGACCTATGGCGCACCGCCGAAAGAGCATCGGAATCCAGCGCATCGCCGCCTATGCGACGATCGCCGTAGCGCTCGTAGTCACCCTCTTCCCGGTCTACTGGATCGCAGCCAACTCGTTCAAATACGACATCGACATCTTCTCGATACCGCCGCAATGGATCCCCGCCAATCCGACATCGAAGCATTACCACGCCGCTTTCGTCGAGCGGCCTTTCCTAATCTATGCATTGAACAGCCTGATCATCGCGGTCTCGACGACGCTTGTTTCGGTCGTCTTCGGCTCCCTGGCCGGCTATGCGCTCGCCCGTTTCCAGTATCCGGGCAGATGGCGCTACCAGATCTCGTTCTGGATCCTGTCGACGCGCATGATGCCACCCATCGTGACGATCATCCCGCTCTACATCGCCTTCAACCATCTCGGCATGCTGAACACGAAGCCTGCGGTGATCATCGCCTATACGGCGTTCAACCTGCCTTTCGCTACCTGGATGATGAAGAGCTACTTCCAGGACCTGCCGGTCGAGCTCGAAGAGGCGGCGATGGTCGACGGCGACACGCGATGGGGCGCGTTCCTGCATGTCGCTTTGCCGCTCGCCCGTCCCGGGCTGGCGGCCACGGCCATCTTTTGCCTGATCATTTCGTGGAACGAGTTCCTGCTCGCGCTCATCCTGACCCTAACCGAACGGTCGCAGACACTGCCGATCGGCATTGCCGGGCGCGTCACCCAGTACAACACCTATTGGGGCGAAATCAGCGCCGCCGGCTTCACTGCCTGCATCCCGATCATGATCTTCGCCTTCGTCGTCCAGAAACACCTGGTTCGCGGCATCTCGTTCGGCGCGGTCAAGGGGTGAGCCATGGCCTCGGTCGTCTTCCAGGACGTGGTCAAGAAGTTCGGCACCTTCACCGCGGTCAGCGATCTCAATCTTGAGGTGCGCGACAAGGAGTTTCTCGTCCTGCTCGGACCTTCGGGCTGCGGCAAGACCACGACCATGCGCATGGTAGCCGGCCTCGAGGAGGTTACGGCCGGAGAGATCTTCATCGGCGGCGACCGGGTCAACGACGTGCTGCCGAAATATCGCGACGTCGCGATGGTCTTCCAGTCCTACGCGCTCTACCCTCACCTCAGCGTCGCCGATAATATCGGCTACCCCTTGAAGATCCGCAAGGTGCCGCAGGACAAGCAGCGCCAGATGGTCATGGAAGTGGCGCGCCGCGTCGAGCTCGACGGCCTGCTCGACCGGCTGCCGAAGCAACTCTCCGGCGGGCAGCGCCAGCGCGTCGCGCTGGCCCGCGCCATCATCCGCACACCAAAGGTGTTCTTGATGGACGAACCGCTGTCCAATCTCGATGCCAAGCTGCGGGTCCAGATGCGGGCCGAACTCAAGCACCTCCAGCACGAGCTGCAGGTGACGACGATCTACGTCACCCACGACCAGATCGAGGCGATGACGCTCGCTCACCGGGTGGCGGTGATGAACAAGGGGGTGATCGAGCAGCTCGGCACGCCGAGGCAGATCTACAACGACCCGCGCACCCTTTTCGTCGCGGGCTTCATCGGTTCGCCGCCGATGAACCTGATCGACGGTGAGGTCAAGGACGGGGTCTTCACGAGCCTCGGCGGCGTCAGGGTCGACGGCCTCGGGAGCGCGAACGCTGCGAGCGCCGTATTGGGCGTCCGCCCGGAGGACATCCACGTCCTGCCTGCCGGAAGCGAAAAGACCAATGTCATGGCCCCGATCTATTCGGTCGAACTGACCGGCGAAAGCACCCTGGTCACCCTGCGCGCCGGAGCGGCCTTGCTCACTGTTCGCGCCGACAAGAACTTTGTGGGCGACTTCGATCAGATGGTAGAGATCGGCTTTGCGCCCGGACGGGTGTTCCTGTTTGATCGCCAGAGCCAGGACCGTGTTGACTTCTAGAATGCTCCTCGCCGTCGCGGCATTCCTGTGGACCGGAGGTGCCGTGGCCGGCGAGGAAGTTATTGCGGACAACCCGCTTGTCGAAATACCGGGAGGCCCGTTCGCCTTCGGCAACGACACCGGCGATGAAAACGAGCGGCCGCGACACCTCGTCAAAGGCCAGGCCTTTGCCATGAACCAGACCGAAATCACCAACGCGCAATATCGCCGCTTCGTCGCGGCGACGGGACATCGCGCTGCTTTCTACGACAGGCATCCCTCTCTCGGCCTGCCCGACCACCCGGTCGTCGGCGTCAGCTTTGCTGATGCTGAGGCGTTCTGCGCCCATTACGGCCTGAAGCTGCCGTCCGAGCAAGAATACGAACGTGCGGCGCGCGGGCCACAAGGAGCGCGCTTTCCCTGGGGCGATGCGCCGGTCGACCCGACACGCGCCAACTATGGACGCGACGCCTGCTGCGACGAGGAGGCCAGCGACGGCCATGACATGACGGCACCCGCCCGGTCGTTTCCGCTGGGCGCGAGCAGGGAGGGCCTGCTCAACCTCGTCGGCAACGTGTGGGAATGGACCCGCGACTTCTATGCGCCTTACGGCGGCGAAGCACCGCCCGAACTCGCCGGAAAGTATCGAGTGCTTCGCGGTGGCGCGTGGAACAGCGACCCCACCCGCCTGAGCACGACCCACCGGCTTGCCTACGACCCTGATTTTCGCTTCGCCGCCAACGGAGGCTTTCGATGCGTGCGCACACCGGATTGATTGCCCTTTCGCTGATGGCGATCGCAACGCGAGGGTTGGCGGAGCCGAAGGCCGCGCCGGGATACGAAGTCGAAATCGCGCGAAAGCCGGGGGCGATCTTCGCTGGCCTTGCACGCGACGGGGATGCGCTTCTGGTCACGGACATAGCCGACGGCCGCCTCTACAGGCGCACCCCGAACGGCCGTTTCACCGCTTTCGGGCCGGTCCTGCCGCATGGCACCGACGTCATGGGCGATCCGACCGGCCCCTATCGGGTCGAGCGCCATGGAAGCGGCTATCTCGTCGCCCAGGGCTGGACGCCGGCGGGCCATGACGAGGACCCCAACGACCACGCGATGCTCGAAGTCGACGAGGGCGCCGTCACGAGGGTCGTCAGCAACGACTTCTGGAACCCGTACGACTTCGCCTTGTCGGGCGACACACTCTATGTCGTCGACGCCGCGCGGAACTCCGTCGAACGCCTTCTGGCCGACGGAAGCGGCCGGAAGCAGCTCTTCGCCTTTGCCCGGCTGAGCACCAGCGGCCAGGCCCTCACCGCCCTGTCGCCTACCGAGTTCGGCGATAGGCAGAAATACGAGTTCGACGCGGTGCCGACCGGTGTCGCCGCGCACGGCGGCCGGCTTTACGTTTCCCTGTTCGGTGGATTTCCCTTCGTTGCCGGCAGCGGCCGTATCGTCTCGCTGCCGCAGGCCGGCCAAGCAGCCAGCGCCCGCATCGAGGCCGCCGGCCTAAATGCTCCGGTCGATGTCGTCTTCGATGCGAAGGGCGAGATGCTGGTCCTCGAGCACGGCACCTTCGATCAATCCGGTGGCTGGGCTTCCGACAGCGGCAGGCTTCTCGGCTTGAACCTCGTCTCGGGAAAGAGGCAGGTGCTTCTCGATGGGCTGACCCGACCGGTCGACGTGCTCCCCCTCGACAATGGCGCTATCGTCGTCTCACAGCTGGACGGGAAGCTCGTCTTTCTCGAACAGGCCGGGACTACCCAGCCGCACCCCTGAATATCTGTAATCGATGGCGTCGCCGGCGCTATAGGAATGCGCTGCGAAACACCATCCGCAGCCATATCCCATTGACGGTACCGTGATTTTGGCGGCGCGATAAGAAAATCAAAGCGTCAGAAAGACCGTCAAGCGTTTTCCAAAAATGGCAGGCGATATGTGACGACTATTTTGCCTTCGAAAGAAGTGACTTATCTATTGCGATAGGGATTGGATAGCTGACGCGACGGGTGAGGCGCTTTCGGCTAGTCGCGGCCAGTCTTCTTGCAATGGAGCTTCTTCACGCCGTGAAGCCGACCAAAGTCAACGACTATGCGAAAGGCTCTCAACAAAATCGTCAAACCACCCTACGGCCCACCTAGCGATTTACGCACCCTGAAAGAGGATATTGCGGCGCGACGTGTGGTTCTGCCCGGACGGTTCGAACAAATCGGCCGATATGCCTTGGAGAACCCCGAGGACATAGCTTTCGGGACTTGTCGACAAATCGCAGCTTCGGTTGGCGCGAGCGAGTCGTCGGTATCGCGCTTTGTAGACGCCTTAGGGTTCAATAGTTTCGCTGAATTTAGAGCTATCTTTCAAGCCTACATCCGCGACCGAAACTGAAAAAGGGAGCGGCAAAAACTGGGTTCGCCGGCCGACCAGCCCCGACGGCTGCTTTGATCGCCATCGCTTCTTAGATGGATCCGCCCTTAGAGCAATTCCAGGAAAAGTGTGACACGGTTTTCCGTCAGGAATTGCGTCAAAACAAAGAGATAGAGCGGTTCGCCGCTTCTATGAAACGGTGAAACGCTCTAGAGCTACAGCGATACATGCCGAGATTCTACACTCGAACTCGAGTTGGGAACGTGGTGTAAACGGCTGGTCCGCCGATTCCGCGAGATTGCGCGGCATTCCTCCGCGTCGCAGGCGAATTGCCGCGAGATATCGATGGCAGGGAAGCGGCTCACCCGTCGCCGCGGCGACCAATATGCCAATTCGCCCGGCTGCCGCAGTCCACGCCGAATTCGGCGAGCCCAGAGTAGTGCAAGGCCGACGCCGAAGACCAAATGCAAGATCTCGCTGAACCATGTTATAATGCGTGCGCATCATAGCATGCGTTACAGGTTAATTGGCCTGAGCGGCGACGACGGAACGTTGCGGCGCTATCATTGAAGAGACTTATCGAGTGGACACAATCAAACGCTCGGCTTCCTGCAATCAGCGATAAGCGCTTGAAACGATTCAGCATTGCAACGGATTCCTCCGCCTGATTTTCGCCGCTAGAAGCAGTTGAGGAGGAGAGAAAAATGCTGCGGAAACACGCGCTGTTTGCAGTCGCGGGCGCAATGGCTCTGGCCATAGCGTCACACGGCGCCCACGCTGCCGCGAAGATCAAGATCGGCTTCCTGCCGGGTGTCGTCGATCCATTCTATCAGGTCATGCAGATCGGGGTTGAGGCTGCCGCGAAGGACCTCGGGGTTGACGTCGTCACGCAGGTGCCGCCGACTTGGGGCGTCGATATTCAGACGCCGATCCTCGATTCGATGGTTGCCCGCGGCGACCTGGACTACATCGTTACCGCGCCGACCGACAAGGATCAGATGGTCGGCCCGTTGAAGGCAGCTGTCGACGCCGGCATCAAAGTCATCACCGTTGACACCTTTCTCGGTGATGGAGACTACGTCAACGGCCCGGTGAAGTTCCCGATCAGTTACATTGGTTCGGACAATATCGAAGGCGGCCGTATCTCGGCGCGCGGGCTCGCGAAGGCGATCGGCGGAAAAGGCACTGTTTATATCAATTCGACGAACCCCAACGTCAGCTCCGTTGAAGGCCGTGAAAAGGGCTTCAAGGAGGTGATGGAGAAGGAGTTCCCGAATATCAAGGTGCTCGGGCCAGACTACAATCTCGACGACCCCAACAAGGCCACGCAGCAGACCGCCGCGGTGCTCGAACGCGACCCCGGACTCGGCGGCGTGTTCGGAACCAACGTCTTCAGCGCGCAGGGGGCGGGCGCGGCGGTCGTAAATGCGGGCCTCGGCGGCCATGTCCAGGTCGTCGCTTATGACGCAACAAAGCTGGCCATCGAGTTGCTGAACAAGGGCGTAGTTACGCTGGTGCTGGCGCAGAAGCCCTACGATATGGGCTACATGGCGGTGCAATTTGCGGTGGCCGACGCGGCCGGGGTGACCAGCCTGCCGCGCCGCGTCGAGACAGGTTTTGCCATCATTGACAAGGAGAACGTAAAGGACCCGACGATCGCTCGCTTCATCTACCAAGTTCCGGGGAAATAAACTGGCCCGGCTGGAATAAAGTCGGGGTGCTCTTGCACGGCGCCCTCGATCTGATTTCGGTTCCTGTTCATCCCTCCATATTTTCGAGGAAACCGGTACGTGACTGATCGCGGGTCGAGAATTGTTTTGCCCGCCGGGGTGAAGCCCTCGGGGATCTGGACGCCTGCGCAGCGATTCGCCCTGTTGGCCAGCCGCGTTTGGGCGTGGCTTTTCCTTGCCCTCATGGTGCTTTTCTTCGTCGTCACGGTGCCGCTGGTCAGCGGCGGCGCGGTCCATTTCCTCACCATCCGAAATTCCCAGAACATTCTGGTCGCGATCATTCCGGTGCTGCTACTCGGATTGGGCCAGACCTTCGTCATCATCGGCGCCGGCATCGATCTGTCGGTCGGATGGGTGATGAGCCTCGCCTCGGTCCTGTCGGCACTAGCTCTGCGTTGGGCGTTCGATGGCGGGGTGCCGCTTTTTCCTTCGGTGCTGGTCGGGCTGATCGCGGGCGTCGGCGGCGCGGCGGTGGTCGGCTTCATCAACGGCGTCATCATCGCCAAGCTGAAAGTGCCGGCGTTCATCGTGACACTCGGCACCTCGTTCATCGTGCGTGGCGTCGCCTACCTCATGTCCGAGAACACGACGGTGATCGGATTGCCGCCGGGAATTCGCGCTTACGGCAATGACGCGCTTCTATACTTCATCCGGGGTGAAGGCGGTGGCTTCTATTTCCTCAAACGGCCGGATGTGAGCGGCGAGCTGCTCCGCCGGATGGATACGATCCTGCCCTATCCCGTCATCGTCACCGCTTGCGTCGTCGCCTGCGCCATCTTCCTCCTTCGCAAAACCCAATTCGGCCGACATACCTACGCCATCGGCGGCAGCATGGAAGCGGCCGTCCGCACCGGTATCCCTGTCGATCGTCACATCATCAAGCTCTACATCCTTTCCGCCTCGACCGCGGGGATGGCCGGTTTCCTGTCGACGCTTCGGTTCACCGCCGGTTCCGCGGTCATCGGCGATCCCCTGCTTCTGTCCTCGATCGCGGCGGTGATCATCGGCGGCGTCAGCCTGTTCGGCGGCGCCGGAACCGTGATCGGGACGGTGATCGGGGCCCTCATCATAGCGGTCCTGACCACGGGGTTGGTGATGCTCAACGTGGAGGCCTTCTTTCAGTTCATCGTGGTCGGAACGGTCGTGATCGTCGCGGTGCTGATCGACCAGTCTCGCGACTTGATTGCTGGTCGTCACCGGAGGCGTGCTGAGACATGACTGAGCCGCTTCTCTCTGTCAGGAACATCACAAAACGCTTCGGCGGCCTGGTTGCCGTGAACAATGTGAGCTGCGAGATCAATCGCGGCGAAGTCGTCGGCCTTCTCGGCGACAACGGGGCAGGAAAGTCGACACTGATCAAATGCATATCCGGCGTCTACCACGCCGACGAAGGCGAGATGTTCTTTGAAGGCAAGCACGCGCACTTTGCGCATCCGATGGAGGCTCGCCGCCATGGCGTCGAGACCATCTATCAGGACCTCGCGCTCGCCAACAACCTCGATGTGGGCGCTAATATTTTTCTGGGGCGCGAGGTGAAAAAGCGCCATCTCGGCGGGATGATCAAGACGCTCGACGACCAGCAGATGCTGCGCGAATCGCGGCGGACGCTCGAGTCCCTACAGATCCACTTTCCGACCCTCACAGAGCCGATCGAGAACCTGTCCGGCGGCCAGCGCCAGGCGGTCGCCATCGCGCGGGCGGTCTATTGGGACGCCAAGCTGATGATCATGGACGAGCCGACCAACAATCTCGGCGTTCCCGAGCAGCAGAAAGTTCTCGAGCTCATTCGCCGGTTGCGCGAGCACGGCGTGCCGGTGATCCTGATCACGCATACCCTGCCCGATGCGTTCGCGGTCACCGATCGCATCATCGTCATGCATCGCGGGCGCAAGGTGGCCGAGAAAGCAACTGCTGAGACGAACACGGAGGAACTCGTACAATACATGGTCGGCGCCCGCGACGATACGAACAAGGGCGTCCCTAGCCCGCAGAGAGAAATATCCTTGCCGCAATGAGTTTGCGGTTCGGATGCAATCTCGAGAAGGGCTTGCCGATTGATCGCGCCACCTCCACTCTGCGCACGGGTCGCGCTGCCAGGATTCCCCGCACACCCCCGCAAATGTCCAATTTTTGCAGCGTGCGAACGATCGCAAAGAGCAATTTCTCGATGTCGGGTGTCAACTTTTGTGAAGGGTTACGGATGCCGGCCTTCTGTGAGAGGCGGCGTGCGCTGGGGCCGGCGTCCGGAAGCCTCCAGGGAACGAACCCGACCAATGAAGCCACACCGGGGTAACTGCCGAGGGCATCCAGTTCCAGACCAGTGCGATGATCAAGCTTGCCCCATGGCGTGTCCTGATACTTCAATCTCTTTCATAAGCACACGCGATTCGGCTGAAGGAGCAAGGCAGAAGGTTCGAAAAGCTTCCAAGAACCCCAGCCAAACTGGATGCCCTGTGGATAACTTGGCTCCGCTCGCTTCTTCAGTTGCCACCGCCGCTACCGTTTCCGACAGCAAATCAAAAGGTTGCCTCAAGGCTGCACGAACCTCGCCTCGCTTCCACTCGCAGTTCGACAGTACCAGATTTAGAAGCCGTTTCTTCTCGTGCAGGGGCTGCCGAACGAACAACTGGCTGGCGGCATGGCTCGCCTTGAGCGCGTCTCGAACCCACGCCAACACCTCCTCGTCGAAATGCAGCTTGTCGAGAAGCGCCGCGAACGTCTCGTCAAGCACTTCCTCTCGAACGTATTTGCGGCGGCAATCGGCATAGTCGCCCCGGCCTGAGATGAATTGTGCGGCGTCGCTGATGCACCCAGCTGCGGTCATTTTCGCAGAAAGTCCGATGCGAGACGCGAGCCCGCTTCGCTCAATCTATCCTCTGCCATTCGGCAAGGATGCGAAAGAACCCGCTGACGTTTTCCACGATCTGGCGCGCATCCTCCTTGGACAGCGAACGACCGGTGCGCGCCTCGACGAGCTGAACCGTTCTTTCCAGCAAGGCGTCGTCGACGGCGCCCGTACGAGAAAACAGGTCGGTCTCGACCTGTCGACCGGCGTCTCTCCGCGTAGCTTTCATCGTTCCTGCCCAGGTTCGGACGTGCCATTGCAACGTCAGGGCAAGAATCGTCGAAAATTCTCCAATCTCGCATGGCCGTTGTGTACGTTTCCGTCTCCTTTTCTGCGCCGCTTTCGCTTCCGACGGTTTGATCCTCGCGGTCTCGCGCCATGTGGGCACATGCGCTGAGTCCCTTGAGGGAAGTTTCGGCGTCTCCCGAAGTGCACCCGATTGAGGAAGTCGCATAAGCTTTCGGCAAACTGGTCGTTAAGCCGTCTTGTGTTCGGCCGACGTGGGTTCGGCGACCGTCTCGCAGTCCTGCTTCGCGCCGAGAATTGCCAGTTCATCCCCCAATGCGGCGATCAAGGCCGACACGCGAGCGCGCACCCGTGGATGAAGGTGCATCAACCCCTCAATCAAGCGCCGGCCCTTCCGCGCTGGCGATAAACTCTATGCGCTCACCGGCCGGAAGAGGCGGATCATCACGGCCGGTTGCATTGCCAGACAGGCCTTCGAAGAAGCGGCTGACGGGAACGCCGAGCACGTTCGCAATCTCGTAGAGCATGGACGCGCTCACGCGGTTCCTCGCGTTCTCGTATTTCTGGAGCTGTTGAAAGCTGATGCCGATGGATCGGGCAAGCTGGGCCTGAGATACGTCCGACTGGACGCGAACCGCGGCAATCTGCCTGCCGACATGCTGATCGGCGGGATGAGGGCTGCTGTCGATTTTAGGCTTCGCCCACGCCCGCAAATGCCGGGGGGCGCTTCGGTTCTAACGCTGGCCTTCGCTGCCGCATCTGATGGCATCAATGAAGTGAATGCTGGTGAGCGCCTTCCGTCATGCCTTCCAGCTCTGAATTGGATGAGCCAGCCTGGAGGTGCTTAAACACGTCAAACCAGAAACGATATTCCCGCGTATCTCCCTCACAGTGCGCCGACAGGGCGGACCAGGCAACAACCGTTGCAGCCCCGTCGCACCACAGCACTTTTGCCACCTCGACAGCTTCAGCGACGGACCACTGCCCGCAAGGCGCGACCGCCTTGTTCCCGGTTGAACCGAAAGACGTCGGGCGAGTGTCGAATGAATCTGCCTTCCCACCCCTGAAGCGAGAACTTTTGGTCACGATGGACAATCCGCCGGCTCGTTTCTTCATGCTGCGCTCCCGTTCGCTCCGTTTGAGACGCGAATACCGCATCCTCTTCCCCTCCCCGGCTTCGATATGCCCAGCCTGTTCGCAAGCATCTGCCCCGGAACAAGCTCTTGCCCGATGCGGATCACATCTCCGAGCACAGAGCGGATCTGTGGCCAGGGAAACTCGGCATCGTCTGCCGGACCCTCCTCTTCCCTGAGCACGGCATCAAGCTTGGCTGCTACACCGGCAAGGGAAGCGGCGGGGGTTTCGGACAATAGCTCGAGCAGGTCCTCCGTTCGGTCGGCAGCCTTGCGCTCGGCCTGCAATGCCGCCGAATAGCCACTTTCCCTGGCGGCGGCATCCCAGCGCGCCTGATGAGCCGCGAAGTCGGTTTCAGCCTGCGCGCGCATTGCCGCGTCTTCCGGACCAAGATCCAGCACTTCGTGAATCGCCTGAAGTGAATGCAGCGTCACGTCCTCGCCGCCGCGCAGCAGGACGGTCGCACAAGGAAAGCCAACGGATTCGGCCAGCTTCCGTTCCAGGCGCTGCTGCTGGCGGCACAGCCGTTCAGTCTCATCGTGGGCCGCCTGCCATTGGCGCCACACGGCCACCGCAGGATCCGCGGATAGGTCTTCTAAACCGTTGCGGGCAAATGCGTTTCGCTTCGATCCCGCGAGCGCAATTGCCGTTCCCGCGAGCATCTTCCTGCGGGTGACGAAAGGCAAAGTCGTGGTATTGTCGGAATCAGCCATGATCCGAGCTCCCTGAAGCTTAGGCGTGGTCAGGCCGCACTGGGTGTACCGAGCACCTGTGCGGCCGCGTAGTCGCCCCTCCAGTTATGTCACTTTTTGTGACTTTTAACAAGATGAATGTCATGAAAAAGGACATACTGCCTCAGCAACTTCGTGCAGCACGGGCATTAATCGATTGGACAAGAGAGGACTTGGCAAGCGCCTCCGGTCTGACGGTTCGTACACTTGCCAGAATTGAGAGCTCTCAAACGATCCCCAGACAAACAACGCTTGAAGCCCTGGCTAAGGCATTAGAGACGGCAGGGATCGAATTCATTTCAGAGAATGGAGGGGGACCAGGCGTCCGGCTTTCCCGTCGGCTGGACGGCAAATGATGCCTAGCGGATAACTGCGCGGCTGCACTTCTTGACGCCACGTCCTTATGGCCGTTGTTGGGGTGAAAGCCGAAGAGGACCGTAAAGACGGCGGCTGAGAGCCTAGGCAGGACGGAAAGCCAAAGCCCGGTCAGCCAGGGCGCCATCCACTGTCCGGAGCCGGCATTTCGACATTTTCAACGACATCGGCGCGTCTCTGATTTTCAGTCTGATAGCAGAGTTTCTCGTGGGAGCCTGCCTCCCGGCGAGGACGGGCGGCAAGGGCAACGGTCTCAGCGCAGCATTGCAGCCGAGTTCGGGCTCAAGCGCCTTCGAGCAGCCTCGGGAACGCGCCTATTGCTCGGTTCGGGCCGAGTCATTGGGGCGCAAACGATCCGTGCTTGCCTGCTCCGCATCCGCCGCGCGATGATCAGCGCCTTGCGGCCCGTCTCCGGCGAGGCCGCGGAGGCAAAGCACGACCGCGACGGACCATGCAACGCGCGTCAAACGCGCTCTTTTATTCTTTTCAGCGTCAGGCACATTTGATTGCCCCATAGAGACTAGGCATGTGGAACTGAAACTCAGTTCGAATCTCGGATCGATCGCCACACGATCCAATAAATAGCTGCATGCACAGCAAAAAATCCGATAAGCGTTGCAAGAAAAACGGCAAGCATCACAAAATAAGGATGGCGATTTAACCAAGTTACGGAACCATCACCATCACCATGTTGAAGCGTTGCGTAGGCTGACCTCCACGTTGCTAAAAAACGAAGCGTCGTCCAAATTACAGCCCAAACCACAACAGCGATAATGGATGAGCCGCGGGCCCAAAGCAAATCGGTCCGATCAATGACATCAACGGGATCAATATTCTCATCTAAAATTCCTATTATCTAGGACAAGTCACCACATGAGCACCGACACTATACCTAGTGCGTCGACAATTCGCCAAGGCTCACGTACCCGATCTCAGGGCAGTCAAGGCCGAGGCACAGAGGCCGAACGCGATGGTCGGGTCATCTGGGTCGAGCTCGGTGAGAAGCCATGTGGTGCCCGACGTGAACAATTTGACAACGGGCACTCGCCCGGCCTGTGTGAATAAAAGCCGCCGGCAACAGACAATAATAAAAACAACCACTTACCTTTAAGGGCGTGTTACGTCGCGCCTTGAACGGCGGAGCAACGAAAGCGGGCCACTGACTCGCCCGTAACCTGCGAACGGCCCCCTACATGAATTCCGATGCGTGAGTACATCGATCAAGCTTGCCCTACAGCAGACTCATGCATCCCGACCTCCTTCGCGAGTGCCCGCAATTCGGCCGGTGGCGCGAGACAGAAAGTTCGAAAAGCTTCCAAGAACCAATAACCCCAGTCGATTCCTAATTGTCGAACGACCCACCTGCTTTGCGTCAACATCAGTCGCTTGCTGGCAGTGAGGAGAAGGGCCGGAGAGTGGACCAGCGGCTTCCGGCTGCGACACGCCGGAAGCAGGCATTCGGATCGAACAAACGCTCCGTTTGGGATCTGACCCTAGAAGAGGGGCGCTGGGGGTTGGCGGGCACGTAGGGTCTATAAATTATACCAAGCGGAAAATGCTAATCCTAGCGCCAGCGCCATTGCTGCATAAAGAGCCGGCAAAGCTTTGGGGCTAACACCAGTCCGCAGCAAAGTGTGACCAAGATGGTCCGTGCCGCCGATCCATGGCTGGCGCCCCTGCCGCAGGCGGCGAATTACAACGAACACGGCATCTAGCAGCGGAACCGCAGTCCACGCCAATGATGAGCCAAATCCCTTGTCAGAGGCGTACAGCACAATTGCTGCGCCAAGCAGAAGGCTGCCGCTGTCGCCCATGAAAACACGCGCGGGCGGATAGTTGAAGCAAAGGAAGCCGACACACGCGCCCGCGCCGGCCAATCCGACATCGCCGCCCAGACCCAAGAATGCGGCTGCAATTGCACTCGCTGCAAGACCATCTGCATGATCGAGCATATTGACCGCGTTGCACGCTATCCACATGGCGATCGGGACCCACCACAGACCTGTGGCGATCCCGGCTAAGACCGCCGCCGCAGCCAGTGCCACTGCCTTGACACCGGCGGAAAGCGATCGGACGTCATCGAGCGCGCCGATCAAACAGATAGCAGCGAGCAGAAGAACATGCTCGACTGGAAGCCATGGGGACATGGCGACCAGCATGGCGGGACCTGCCAGCCGAGGAACCTCACCCGATGTGTGCCATCGGTCGCTTTTGACTTTCGAGACCGCGCCGATACGGGTCGCAAAACGCGCAAACAGCCAAACGCCAGGAACCGCGATAAGCACGGCCCCGATGAACGGGACCAATGGGCCAAGCGTCAAGCCATCACTCGTTCGGTACGCATGTGCTCAATGCAGTCGACAATCGTCTGCCTCGTGCTTCGCACAGGGCGCCAGCCGGTGGTGGTGGTCAAAAGATTTGTGTCCGGCACGCGGTCATACGTTACGGCAAACCTCTCGCCATAGATCGAGTTGGACGGCTTCATGACAATCGGCGCGTTTGTCTTGGTGGCCTCAACTACCATCCTTGCAAGGTTGCCAATCTGCACAGCCTCGCTACCGCCCAGATTGACCGGACGTCCTCGCAAGGAACGGCTCTGCATGACCAGTAGCAACCCTTCTGCGGCGTCAGCAACATGAAGAAATGCCCGCCTCTGCTCGCCATCGTCATGAACAACGAGCGGCTCGCCCCGCAACGCCGCGTCGACAAAGACCGGCAATACCAAACCGGTTGCCGCACGCTGCCGCGGCCCAGCCATGTTGAATGGCCGGACGATCCAGGTCGGGATACCGAAATCGAAAAACATGCCGGCGACCAGATGCTCGACCGCTGCTTTCGCAGCGGCATAGCCCCATCGCGGCCGGATGTCCGTCATTACAGGATCGGACTCGGTGATCGGACGATCGCGGCCAGAGCCGTAAACTTCCGAGCTTGATGTATAAAGAATCGGTCGCCGGTGGAATTGGCAAGCCTCGACGATGGCACAGCCCGACTCCAGAATGCCGCTGGTCACGGCAAAACGTTCCTTATGGGCGCGCTGAACACCGATGGGGCTCGCCAGATGGAAGACTGCGTCGGCCTGACCCACTTCGTTGTGAACCGCGGCATTGAATGCTTGATCGCCAACCCTGAAGGTACGAATCTTCAGGCGGGGATCGCCAGCGGGAAGATTGCGAAGCGATCCGTTCGAAAGATCGTCGATAACGGTTACGCTGCAATTTCGGGCAAGCAAGATGTCGACAAGTGCCGATCCAACGAAGCCTGCACCACCTGTAACCAAGACATGGGTGTGCGCGCCGAATTCAACCAGGTCCGCGCTATGGTTGTCCAATATTTTCGCCCTCCAGAACGCCCGTGGCCTCGCAACATCCGGGACAGTCTTTCTATACAGTCAAGGACAGCGCGAACAACCTCGTTTTTCTAGCAAACAGCGGGTTTTCATCGTCCTCGATTTCTTCAACCGACAAGCGCCCACGCGGCACACCGCCCAAAGCCCAACATCAACCCCCATGAGGGCAGACCTGATTCCGAATCAAGCTTGATTCCGGTGTAGTTTTTCGTCCTTGTAGCTCGAAATAAACTGTGAGGGTATCCCCATGTTTCTCAGGCTTCAGATTGTAAGGACATGCTAATGTTCGAATGGGCGATTGGCGTGATCGCAGTGGCGACTTTTACACTACGTCTCTGCGTCGACTCATGGGATGCAAGCAGGCTATGACACAAGGGAGTTAGTTCGGGAGGAGTTTTGAAGCTCGACTATCGGCCAGACATCGACGGATTGCGAGCGATGGCCGTGGCCATCGTGATCCTTTTCCATTTCGGCGTACCCGGTTTCCCGGGCGGATTCATCGGCGTCGATATTTTCTTTGTCATCTCAGGTTATTTGATCACACGCCTTTTGATTGCCGAAGAAGGCGGACTTTCACTGCCTGAATTCTATGGCAGACGAATCCGGCGAATACTGCCTGCAATGCTGGTGATGATTTGTTTCTCGCTGATGGCGGGGTGGTATCTGCTGCTGCCCGGGGACTATGCCGGTTTGGGACGGAGTGCAGCATATTCTGCTCTCGGGTTGGGAAACTACTACTTCCTCTGGAATACCGGCTACTTCGACCGCGACGCGACACTTCTACCTCTTCTTCATCTCTGGTCGCTGGGCGTCGAGGAGCAGTTCTATCTCGCGTGGCCGATACTGCTTGTGTCCGCGACAAGACTGGCACGGGGCCGCCGACTGCCGATCGCCGCGCTGATCTGCACCGTCGCACTAGCCAGCTTCTCGATTGCCCTCCATCTGGTGGCAATCGATGCGAAGCAAGCATTCTATGTTCCCTTCAGCCGGGCTTGGGAGTTGGCCTTGGGCGGTTTGCTCGTCTTCGTGCCGCCGATCAGCCGCCGCGGGACTTCCGAAGCGTTCGGGCTGATTGGCATTTGCCTAGTCGCCGGCAGCGCCGTGTGGCTGTCGCCGAGCCAACCCTTTCCGGGCCTCAGCGCGCTCGTCCCGGTGACCGGCGCTGTCCTGCTCATCTGGCCGCGTTCGCAGTCAATGGTCTCGGCTTTGCTTGCGAGCGCAGTTTTGCGATCGACGGGCAAGATTTCCTACAGCCTTTATCTTTGGCATTGGCCGATCCTGGTCTTCTTTCGTCACTACGCAGGTACCGCGATGCCGACGGCGGTCGAATCGTCGGTTCTGATTGCGACGGCCTGGCTGGCAGCGTATCTATCCTGGCGGTTCGTCGAGGAACCTGCGCGCCGTTGGCGGGCGCCTCCACCCAGAGCACTGATCGCCGGTGCGACCGCCGCGCTGTTGGTTTGCCTGAGCGGCAACGCGATCTTCGAAGCCGGCGGCTTCACCAACAGGATTTCGAAAGAAGTCGAGGCAATGCGCAGTCTCGATATGATGTGGGATTGGCCATGTCCGCGAACGGTCAGCATTGCTGAACTGGGTGGCACTTTTTGCGCGTTCGGCGCGCCCTGGGACAGAGCGGCACACCACGCCATGTTGTGGGGCGACAGCCACGCAGAGCATCTCGCCCCTCTCTTTGATGCCGTAGGCAAAAGAGAAAACACGGCCTTCTTTCTCTATCGTGGCTGCCCGGCCGCCTTCGGCGAGGATGTCCATCGCTCCTTCCCGGGACTGCCCAACTACCGGGAAACCTGCGCATCGTCTCGGGAGGTGGCGGTCACTATGCTAGGGCAGCGGAAGGATATCGACCTCGTGGCGCTGTCGTCGGCTTGGACCGCCCTCCTCAACACCGACGTCACTTCCGATGACGGGCGGCAAGCCGATAAATTAGTGCTGCTGCGCGATGGCCTGCGTAGTCTCGTCAAAGAAATCAGCACCCCGAACCGACGCATTGGAATCATTGGACAGGTGCCGGGGCCAGGCCTCGATTTGACTTCATGCGCGGTGATGCGCGAAAGCGGCATGATAAGACATTGCTCGACCGAGATGGATAGCGAGCGGATCCTGCAGATATGGTCGCCAATGGTGACCGCGCTCGGATCGCTCGCAGAGGATAATTCGGTGTTCTTTGTGAATCCGCTCAAAGGCATGTGTCCGGGCGGACATTGCGCCACCTACGTCAACGGTGAGTTCATTTACCGCGACGGGTCGCACCTCCGCAGAAATCTAAGGCCGGAGACCGACGACGCGATCGCGCGAATGATGGGCCTTTACGCGGCTCTTGATGCAAGCCAAGGGCAAGCCCGGGTGTCGGCCGCGGACGCCGAGCAAGCCCAAGCGGCCACCAGAAGCGATTTGGCGGGAAGCCAAATGGCCAAGCCACATCCCGACAGTGACCGGCTTGGCCTGGCGGAACAACGGTGTCGCGTTGCCCATTAAAGGGCAAGCCGGATCCCCTTCGTCCGTAGCAACTGCCGGACCGGACGGTTATCGCGCTGACATAGACGGACTTAGAGCAGTCGCCGTTCTCGCGGTGCTCTGTTTCCATTTGGGAGTTTCGGGTTTTTCCGGCGGCTTTGTCGGCGTCGATGTGTTTTTCGTGATCAGCGGTTTTCTGATTACGCGCATTGTGGCCGCCGATATCAAGGCGGAGCGTTTCAGTCTTGCGCGGTTCTGGTCGCGTCGGGCTCGCCGCCTCCTGCCGGCCTTGTTCGCCACACTGGCGCTTTCATGCGTCGCCGCTTTTCTTTTGCTTGCGCCTCGGCATCTGGAGAGCTTCGCGCAATCCCTGGTGGCCGCGGCTTTCGGCGTTTCGAACATCCTGTTCTGGCGCGAGTCGGGTTACTTCGATCTCGCCGCGCGAATTAAGCCACTCCTACATACCTGGTCCCTGAGCGTGGAGTGGCAGTTCTATCTCGTCTGGCCGTTGCTGCTTTCAGTTTTGCTTGGCCGGTACCCAAGGCGGATGGCGTGGCCGATTCTGGCGGCCGCTGCTTTGAGCTTCTGCCTTATTCTCGCGTTCCAGGACGGATCGTTTTGGCTGTTTTCATGGACGCATGCGGCCGAATGGATCGCCGACGGGCGTGCGACCGTCTTTTACAACACGCCTTTTCGCGTGTTCGAGTTCGCTTGCGGCGCGGCGCTGGTGTGGCTTCCGAAGCCACGGCCCGTCATTCTTCACGAGTTGCTCGTCCTGCTTGGGCTAGTCCTTATTGGCAGCGCCGTCTTCTTCCTCGATAGCGGTTCGGGCGCTCCCGCTTGGAATGTCCTTCTCCCTACCATCGGCGCCGCGATGGTGCTGCATTCGGATCGTTCGCGATGGGCGGGACTTATCCTGCGCAACGTTCCGGCCGTGTATCTCGGACGCATCAGCTACTCACTCTACCTCGTCCACTGGCCGCTGATGGTGTTTTGCAACTATGGCCTGCTTCGAACACCGTCGTCGGCAGAAGCTATTTTCGTCGGGCTGCTGTCTCTCGTCCTCGCTACCTTGATGTTTCATTTCGTCGAGCAGCCTTGTCGTGCAGGCCGTGGCTTCGTCGCACCTGCCGGGCTTGCCTTGGCGGGCCTGGTCTCATTCTCCGTGGTCAACTACGCGATGTCGGACGGAATGCCCTGGCGTCTTCAGTCCGTAGCAGCGGGAACCGAACTGGCCGACAGTGCGGCCTTGAAGGCGATCACGGGTTCGTTGGGTTGTCAGGATTTCTGTGAGTTCGGAAATCTCCAAAGCCCGAACAGGGTCCTGGTGGTCGGGGATTCGCATGTCGAACATTACACACGCGCCCTCAACGAACTCGGTGGGCAGGATTTCCATTTCCTGCTGGCAGAAGCCGGCAATTGCTATTTCGGGGCGGAGCTTCAGACCCGAACCAACGGTGCGGTCACGCAGCATTGCCGGAACGCAACAGACCAGGCCGCGCGTTGGTTGAAGGCTGGTGGCATTGTGGCCATCGTCCAGGGGCAGCGCTGGCCTGGATATCGCAATCTTCTTGAACGGAAGGTCGATGGCGCGCCTGTCGACATTTCTGATGTGGCGACGCTGTTTCCGACGATGCTCGGGGATATCGCGAAACTCTATGCCGGCTTTCGCGGTCCGGTCATTCTTATTGGGCACGCTCCGAGTACCAACCTGATTTGCAGCATAAGACCGGCTTATTTCTCCTTGCCATGCCCGGTCCCCTCACGGGTAGAGCATGTGGATTTCGAAGGCTCGTTTCATGCCTTCGCAACAGTGCATCGTGGCTTCGACCTGGTAGATCCCGTCGATACCATTTGTTCGCCGAGGGAGTGTCATGCCACGGACGCGGCGGGACATAGTCTCTATGTCGACGATCACCATCTGTCGATCTTCGGAGCGCGGCTTGTCGTTCCGAAGATCATCGAGAGGCTTCAGAAGGATTTGTCCGTCGCGTCACGGCAGCCATTGTGGCAACCGACCACGCAATGACTATGCCCAGAAGAGTGAAGCAGAGCGCGCTGACCGAGAGCGGAACGGCGACCTCGTAGGTTCGCCCATTTTTACGAGGATCGCTCGAATCCGTGGCCGCAAACAGCACCGCGTCTCGCCGACGGAATGTATACTCGCCCGGACGGACGGCGGGCCATGCATGCGGGGACCAGTCGACCCGCTGGAGCGGTGTCTTGTCCTCGCGCAGATGGAATGCTTGCGACGAAGACGCGCCGGGAATGCTGTCAAACTGGAAAAGGCCCGGAAATTGTGACGGTGGAAGGCGCGTCTCGTATCCGCCTCTCGCGGTGAACATGGTCTCGTTCTGGAGTCGCCCGCTTGCCAGCGGCGGTGTGACGAGCAGTATCGCAACGCAGCCGGCGGCAAATGCCGCGAAGCCTGCAGCTGCTCCGCAAACAAAGCTCCAAGGCTGCCCACTCCCTGCCGGCGACGACTTTCGAGCGGACGCTCTGCGCTCGGCAAGCATGCCGCCAATTGCCAGGGCGACTGGAAGGAAGAGAGAGGGCGTGAGCAAGATGTCGTGGGACGTCAGCATCACCCCTATAAGCGCTACACCAATCGCGAGATCGCCAGCGTCGCGGGCGAAGCAGAAAGCGAAGCCGACGAGGCCGATCGGGATCAACCAGCCGAGGTGGCCAAAAGCGATTGCGAAGAGAAGGAAGGTATTGTGGGGAGCCAAGGCTTGCGCCTCTTCAAGGCCGCGACCAAAGAAGCCACCTTCTTGATAGGCGAGCAGGCCGCGCTCGAGAAAGAGTGCTCTGGCCGAAATCGAATTTCTCTTGCCCTCGTCGGTCAGACGCTCGCCGAACGCTTGCATCTTGGCAACATTGGCCGCGGACGAGGGCGGAGATAGGGCGACGGCGTCCACAGGCTTGTCGGCCTGGGGAGGAGCGGCTGAACTGATCGCAGGTTGTGCAGGCTGGTGGTCAATACGCGCGGACGAACTTGCCCCAGGTGGAGCCGGTTGATTTGCCGAACTCCAATCGGGCGACGGCGCAACCGGGGCTTCGGCGGCAGGTGCGGATCGCTCTTGAGATGTGTCGACAGCTTCCGTTGCCTCATCGAGTGCCTTGCTAACCGATAATACACCAGCGAAGGATTCGCCGATGGCCACGCGGAAATAAGCATTTGTAGTCAGCGCGATGCCGATGGCAATCAACAGTGCAAATGCGGCGATGACCGCTCGACCCCAGCCGCTGATATCGATGTCAAAACGACGGCCACTGCGAAATTGCTGCCAAATGCGAACGGCAACGGGCACGGCCACGGCGCCGAAGGCAGCAAGGAGGGTCGAGCGGGAAAGCGTGGCAAGAAGTGCTGCGCCTACCAGGACCAGGAAGCTTGCACGCCATTTTTGCGAGACGGCGCGGTAGCTTGCCGCAGCCCCAAGCAGAAGGCCGGCCGCCGCTACATTCGGGTTGATCGCCAGGCCGGCAGCTCGTCCAGGGGTATTGGTGAAGCCGTTGGCGAACAAAAGATCGAGGAAGCACGCCACCGCGCTGAGTGCCGTGACCGATGCCGATATGCGCAACACCGTCGCAGGCATGGAGGCGAGCATGAAGACAATCGCTGAGCCAGCGAGAAAAAGCGTAATTAGATAGCACTCAGCGACGATCCCGACCGTGTGAAGCGCGACCGGGGCGACTGCCATGATGGCGGCGATCGCAAGCGGGAGAATAGCACTAAGCACGTCCCGGCGCGCCACAAGGACGGCGATCGCGACAATCAGGACGCCGCCATACAGCGTATGAAAAACTAACCTCGCGAACTCGTCCCGCCCTGTAAAGAACGGCAGAAAGTATGGCATGAACCAGGACTGATAGATGACCACCGTAAACGCGCAGAGCCAGGCGGTAATATTCGTCAGTGCCGAACGCGGCGAATTCGCCCAGCGTTCCGAAGGGGTGATCCCGCTCATTCAATTGTCCGCGAGATAGAGGCGTTCATAAGCGTCGACCATGGCCGCTGTCGAATAGAGCGACCGCATTGCCCGTTGCCGAAATTCCCGGTCGCCTGTCTGCTCCGGCAATCGGTCGAGGACGGCTATAAGCCCACGCGCCAGATCGGCGGGGTCACGAGGCTGCACCAATACACAACACGGCAGGCCAGAGACAGCTTCCGGGTTTCCACCGACATTGGTGGCGACGACGGGAAGACCTGCCGTGAGCTTTTCCATCAAAGCGTTGCAAAAGCCTTCTTCGTGGGAGGCGATCACGCCGACATCCATGCCGGCGAGCAGGCCCGGGACGTCATTCTGCATTCCCAACAGCCGCACTTTCGCTCCAACGCCGAGCCGCTGGGCCTGCTCGGTCAGGGCCGGTCCGATGCCCCGATCCTGTCCTGCTATGAACAATCTCAGGTTCGGCCGATTTTGGCTTGCGCGAGCGAATGCCTCGATGAGATCGCTGTGTCCCTTATATGGAATTAGATTGGCGACTATGACGATGCCGATGTCGTCAGAATCAAGACCGAGGCGGCGCCGAGTGTCGTCCCGGCGATGACCGATATCGTCGAAGCGGCTCATATCGAGACCATTTGGAATCACGCGAACGCGGTTGATGTCATAGCTGTCGCGAGCGGCCATATCGGCCGCGACCGCATGGGAGTTCGCGACCACCACATGCGAAAGCCGGTTGGCGATCCGATCCATAAGCTTCAGCCGTGGCCATCGCTCCTGATGGTTGCCGAGACCGCGCCGCGAAGTGACGACGAGCGGCGCCAGCGCGAACCGTCCCGCCAGCGCGCCCAGGAAGTTGGTCAAAGGTAGGAAGGCATGAACCACGCGCGGCCGGGTCCAGGCGATGCGCACGATAAGCGAAGCAACCGCGGCGCCGAGAACGAGCATCGCCTTCACACTTGGTCGCGTTCTCGGGGTAGAGCTCGGTTTGGAGTCCATCTTGGCAAATGCCGGCTCGGGTGAAGGATTCGGCCGATGAAGTCCATACAATACCCGGATTCCGGCACGATTGAGAGTCTCTGCCAGAACGCCGCCGCTCGACAGCGCGAAGACTTCGACCGTCCAGCCTCGCTTTTTCAATTCCTTGGCAAGCAGCACAAGCTGGCTTTCCGTCCCGCCGAGATCAAGCGTACCGATAACAAAAAGCAGGCTGCGACGAGGCCTTCTTGCGCGTGCGGTCGCAGGCTCTGCCGCGCGCTGTTGGCTTTCAGCATCGGTCATCAAAAGTTCTTCTCGCAGCGTCATCCGTCCCGCCGCCGTCCCTCGTTGGCCCCGCTTGCCACATGGCGCCGGCCAACTGCAAGCAGAAGTGTTTACCGGGCAAAGGGATTCCACGAAGGGCCACGAGCGAGCAATAATTAGTTAGCTAGTCACCCCGGGAACCTGTTGCGGCATAAGCCTTGCCAGTTCGCGACGCTGAAGGAGCCTGCCTGCCGCGGCGAGCAACACACCGATTGCCAGAAGCATGAGGGGCGGAGCCCATTTCAAGCGCTCGAACTTCGCCTCGTAGGCGCGCACATTGTTGAAGTCTTCCGCGGTGCCAAGCTGCTGCCAAGACTGGCCATACGCCTTCTTCAGCAGAGGCAACATCGATCCAAATTGCGCGTAGTAGGAATCAACGATCGAAGGGGCTTTTTCTATCTCGACAAGAGAGTGCGGAACGAAAACGCCGTAGTCGGAATCGAGAACATTTGCGTTCGACTCGACGACGGTGTGCTCGGGCACACTGTAGATCTTCGCGTCGATGCCTTGATCAGCAAGGATGGAATAGACAATTTTTGAAACCTGGGAACAGAACCCGTAGCCGCGATGAAGTGCCTTGCGGGGCGTCACAAATTCATAGTTTTGCAGGTTATCCTGATATTCCGGCTGGAAGCTGAGCATCCAGAGCAGGTAATTGTCGAAAACACTGATCCTCGTGTAGCGCGTATCCGCCGCTGTCCAGCTGTCACCTTCCGTCCAATAGTGCACCACTCCGCCCGCAACGGCCTTGGTCAGGCGATCGAGATACACCTGCATGGGCTCACCTGGACCGCGATAGAGGTCGTCGACATCTCCAACGCTCTGCTCGAACCCAAGCGGCCCCTCGGTCGCCGCAGCAGGCGGTGCCGGGTAAGCCCTGACCAATCCGAGAGGATAGGCTGAGACGAAAAGCAGGAAGGCTGTTCCGACGCCCGCCAAGAACAGGCCGAGCGAACGCAGCGATGCCGGATATAAACTCAGCCGCGGCCTTTGATCCCGAATCTTGATGGCATCATTCATGATTGAAGCATATCACTTCGCGACAGACATGGCCCTTCGTCCATCGCGCGGAAATGTGGCCGGACCACCTTCGGGCTTCTGTGATAAAATTGTCAATCTGCGTCGGTTGTGACTTGTCGCGATGCGTCGAACATGTGCATTGGGCGCTCTGAATTCGGACATCGATTTGGTATTGAGCGGAAAGCGAAACTCGGGCAGCACCCTCGGCACACTGCGACGCCTGTGGCGGCAGGTGTCGAAGCGTCGGCAGAGGCAGTTTTTCGGCCTGCTTGTGCTGATGATGTTTGGCGCGCTCGCCGAAGCCGCGACGCTTGGAGCCTTGTTGCCGTTTCTTGCTCGCATCGCCAATCCCGAGGCGATCGGCGGTCATTCGTTCCTGGCGCGCCAACTTGCAGGCTTTCAACTGACCGGGTCTTCCGACAGCCTTCTCGGTCTGATGGTCCTGTTTTCGGTGGTCGCAATCATAGCTGGAGCCGTGCGCATCGCCCTCACATGGGCCACGAATTCCTACGTTTTCTCACTGGGACATGAAGTGGGGGTGAAGGTCTACGACCGGGTGCTCCACCAGCCCTATAGCTACCACGTTTCGCGTAACTCCAGCTCGGTATTGGCCGCGCTTCGTCAGGTCCAGGCGATTACCGCGGGCGTAATGCTGCCGCTGCTGCAGTCAATCAGCGGCATAATCATCGGCATCTTCATCGTCGCCGCTCTTTTTGCCCTGAGTTCCTTCATCACCTTCGTTATCTTCGCCGGGTTTGGCGCGGTCTACATTGCCATGTCGCTTGTCATCCGCAAGCACCTCAAGAGGAACGCCCGAATCATCGCCAGCGCACAGGCCGAGGGCATCCGGTCGGTTCAAGAGGGCCTGGGCGGTATCCGGGATGTCATCATCAACGACACCCAACCTTATTTTCTCTCGCGATACAGTGAACTCGACAGCCGCCTTCAACGGGCCAATGCGACGAACGCGCTCGCGGCGGGCGCTCCGCGTTTCGCGATCGAATCCGCGGGCATGGTGATCATTGCGGCGCTCGCCTATTTCCTGATCACCCGGTCCAACAATGCCGGACAGGTGCTTCCGATGCTGGGAACATTCGTTCTTGGAGCGCAGCGTCTGCTTCCGTCCATGCAGCTTGTATACGGCAACTGGGCGCTCATCCTAAGCAATCTTGCCGGCGCCGAAGTCGTGCTTCAGGCGCTCGAGGCACCAGTTGGCCCGGAATGGAACCAGCCTCCGGCCAAGCGGCTCCCATTCGATCGAGCAATCGTGCTCAAGGATGTTTCTTTCAGTTACGCTCCTGATCAGCCGCTGATACTTGAGCGGTTCAATCTTGCGATCTCGAAGGGGAGCAGAGTCGGGTTCATCGGCAAGACAGGCAGCGGCAAGAGCACGACGGTCGATCTGATAATAGGCCTGCTCGAGCCGACCAGCGGTGCGATCGAGATCGACGGGCAGAGGCTGGACGGCACCACGCGGCGCGCCTGGCAGAGACAGGTCGCGCATGTGCCGCAAAGCATCTTCCTGGCCGACGCCTCTATCGCCGACAATATTGCCTTCGGTATCGACCCGGCCACGATCGACCATGAGCGCGTGCGCAACGCGGCGCAACAGGCTGCCCTCGCTGACTTCATTGAAAGCCTGCCGCAGGGATATGAGACTCGGGTTGGCGAGCGCGGCGTGCGTCTGTCAGGTGGCCAGCGCCAGCGGATCGGCATCGCTCGGGCATTGTACAAACAGGCGAGCGTGCTCGTCTTCGACGAAGCGACGAGCGCGCTGGACATGGAAACCGAGACAGCGGTCATGGAGGCGATCGAAGAACTGCCGGTCGACCTGACGGTGCTGCTCATCGCTCATCGCCTCACGACCGTCGAAAATTGTGACGAGATCGTAACCCTCGAAAGCGGCCGGCCGCATATCTGGACGAGAACCGGCGGTCAGATCGCTTAAAGCGCGTCAGTTCGGTGCGTGTCGCCCGCTCACGTTTGGACGTTCACTAGTTCCGGCTGGGGCGGGCTGCTCGGCCCTTGGAAGAGAAATTCCGTGCACGCTTCACCCGTGGATATTCTGACGAGCTCGAAATCGAATCGTTCCTTTAGGAAATCGACCACAGCCTGGTCGTCAGCGAAATCCATTGGCCAGCCGCCCAGCCAGTCGCGGATGTCGGTCATGTAGCTCATCCCGCGACCTTTTTTCTTGTCGTAGATCTGTTTGATGAGCAGGGGCAGTCTAAGCGGATTTCGG
This sequence comes from Mesorhizobium tamadayense, assembly GCF_003863365.1. Taxonomy (GTDB): domain Bacteria; phylum Pseudomonadota; class Alphaproteobacteria; order Rhizobiales; family Rhizobiaceae; genus Mesorhizobium; species Mesorhizobium tamadayense. The sequence goes on from NZ_RQXT01000005.1 coordinate 35,901, forward strand.
CCAAGCCCGAAGCGCCAGATATACCAATATTCCATCCACCGCCTTTGGCTGGGGCCGGCGGCATTGTATCGACGCTTCACGTCCAGCCAGAATTCCGCGGACGGCTTGACAACATTCGACGAATAAAGAGCGATGAAGAACAGACCGCCGGGCGCCACTCTGCGCGCCGCATTTTCGACCGCTTGCCACATGGCGCCGGTGTGGTGGAGCACGCCCCACGAGTAGACAAGATTCCAGGTGCCTAGCGTCTCCAGGTAGTCGGCGTCGAGAACGTCGCCTTGTTCCACGGCCCAGTTCGACGGGTCGCCCGCCAATTGGCGCAGCTTTCCGGTTGTACTGACCGAAAGCGGATCAAAGTCGAAGGAATGGATCCGATCCGCTTTTGCGTCGAAGGCGGCAAGCGAATGCAGCCCGCTGCCGCTGCCGATATCGAGAAAGTCCATCCCTTCTAAGCTCTTTTTGCCCAGGAAGGACAGAAGCTTGTCGGCGGCCATGCGGCGGCGTTCAGCCGAGTAGTGATTGTCGACGAACGACGCCCAATTGGCTCCGAATTCGTATCGGTTCGACGATGGATTTCCTGCAAATGTCATTCTGGGGCGGCTCGGTGCTCGGCTTCGATGATTTCCATCATGTGTGCGGTAACCTTCTGAATATCGTAGCGCTCCTCGGCGATCGATCGACTGTTCTTCGCCATGTATTTGGCTTCCTCTGGGTTGTCGATCAGGCGGATCATGGCTTCCGCCAGGGGCGCTGTGGCGCCGACCGGCACCAGCAGGCCGTTCACCCCGGGTACGATCGGCGCACGGCAACCCGGCGCATCCGTCGTGATCACCGGGCGCCCCATAGCCATCGCCTCCAGGACCGAGCGTGACGTCCCCTCGCGATAGGACGGAAGCACGAAGACACGCGCACTGGCGATCACCCGACGCACGTCGTCGACAGGCCCGTGGTAATGGATGGTTTCGTCCGCGACGGCCGCCTCGACCTCCGATACCGGAAATCCCGCAGGATTTGGATCCTTGTCGCCGACCAGGTCGAAACGAGCCTCCGGCCGAGCCGCCTTGACCAGCCTCGCCGCACCCAGATATTCTGCCAGGCCCTTGTCGCGCAGCAGCCGCGCGATCATAAGAAATCGAGGTTTGTCCGGTAGCGGCGCCACTTTGAATCGATCGAGATCGACTCCTGAACCGTTGACGACGTTGGCCGGTGTGCGCCCAAGCAGTCCAAGGCGACGGAAGTCGTCCCGGTCGTCGTCGTTCTGGAAGGTGACCGTCGTGGCAACGCGCAAGCTCGCGGCGTAAAGAAGCCTGGCCACCGCGTTGACCATCCTCCAGCCGAGCGACTTGTGCCGGTCCGTGAACGCGTAACCCAGCCCGGTGATAAGCGCGTGCCGGCGCGGCACACCCGCAATCAGCGCCGCGGGTATGCCATAGACGATCGGCTTGATCGCGCAGTTCAGCACGACCTGCGGTTTGAGTTCTCGCAGCTCTTTGTGAAGACGAAAGGCCAAAAGCGTGTCGCCGATAGGCGCAATAGCGGCTCGCTCCATCGGCAATGAATGAAACCGGATGCCGTTTTCGGTCAGCCACTGAACTGTCATGACGTCGAACGGCGCGAGGGCATGGACTTCGTATCCGGCAGCGCGCAGAGCGAGCAGAAGATGCCCTCGTGTGGTTGCAAGGGACTTTGGTTCGCTCACGATAATGACGATGCGTTTCATGCGTTCAATTTCTTGGGCCGATTGCTTCAGGCCATTGGCCTCTTGTAGGTTTTTGACGTTCGAAACCCAATCCTGCCGCATGTTATCCACAACATCGATCTGCAGGAGTAGATGGCATCACGAGATTTGGTCGCGGACCATTTTTTAAGTGGAGACTTTCCTCCGCGCGCCGACACGTCGTTGAATTGGCCCACAGCCTGCCATACAAGCGCCTCGACTGAATAATTGGCTCGAGGAAATCCGCGGATGCCCGAACGCATTGCTGTTATCGGCCTAGGATATGTCGGCCTGCCGGTAGCCGTAGCGTTTGGGAAGTTCTTTCCCGACACGATCGCTTTTGACATCAGCGAACGTCGAATCAACGAGCTGCGCGGCGGCGTCGACCGAACGGGAGAGGTTGACGCGGCGGCGCTCAAGGAATCCTCGATCCTACTCACGACCGACCGGGAGATGCTGAAAGGCGCGACTTTCTTCATCGTCGCCGTGCCAACGCCTATCGACATCAACCGCGCTCCCGATCTTGGTCCTCTGAAGCTGGCATCCGAACTGGTCGGCGAAGCGGTGTGCAAAGGCGCGGTCGTCGTCTTTGAATCGACGGTCTATCCAGGCGTGACCGAAGATTTCTGCGGGCCGATCATCGAGCGGATTTCCGGTCTGCGGCATCCTCACGACTTCGCGATCGGGTATTCGCCTGAAAGAGCGAACCCCGGCGATCGCGAACACTCGCTGCGACGGATCGTCAAAGTCGTCTCCGGCGAAAACCCCGAAACGCTGGAGCGCGTGGCAAGCGTCTACGGCCGTATCATCGATGCCGGGGTTTACCGCGCTCCGTCGATCAAGGTGGCGGAGGCGGCGAAGGTCATCGAAAATACCCAGCGCGATCTGAACATCGCGCTGATGAATGAATTGGCGATGATCTTCGAGCGGCTTGATATCAGAACGCAGGATGTGCTTGATGCCGCGTCGACGAAATGGAATTTTCTTCCCTTCAAGCCAGGTTTCGTGGGTGGCCACTGCATCAGCGTCGATCCGTATTATCTGACCGCCAAGGCGGAGGCTGAAGGCTACCACCCGCAGATCATCCTCGCCGGTCGCCGCATCAATGACGGCATGGGGGCCTTCGTTGCCCAACAGGTCGTCAAGCAGCTGATCCGCTCGGACATTGCCGTCAAAGGGGCTTCCGTCGGCATTCTCGGCCTAACCTTCAAAGAGGACGTGCCGGATTTGCGCAACAGCCGCGTCTTCGACATGATCAAGGAACTAAGGCAGTTCGGCATTGTCCCCAAAGTCCATGACCCTCTTGCCGATGCCGAAGCCGCTCGACGCGATCATGGCGAAACGATCCTGCCGCTCGAGGAGATAGGCGATTTGCAGGCGCTTGTTCTGGCGGTGCCTCACAAGCATTATCTCGCCGGCGAGAGAGCGCGTCTTTTTCAGATGATCAGGCCGGGTGGGACATTGTTCGACATCAAATCTGCCATCAAGCCGAATGAAATACCTGACAAGATAAGATATTGGAGCCTGTAAGGTTCGGCCTGAAACCAACGCTAGGATACGCCGTGATATCAAGCAGGCCTGTTCTGATTACCGGCGCGGCCGGGTTCATAGGGTTTCATCTGTGCCAAAGGCTGCTTGCCGAAGGCCGGCAGGTTATCGGACTCGATTCTATGAACGAATATTACGACGTCACGCTGAAGCAGGCGCGGCTCTCGCGTTTGAAAGCATCTCCGAACTTTCGTTTCGAGCATGTCGATCTCACTGACCGCGACCGCATTTCTGCACTGTTTCATTCAGCTGCACCGGAGACCGTCGTTAATCTCGCGGCGCAGGCGGGCGTGCGTTATTCACTGACCAATCCGCACGCCTACGCCGAAAGCAATCTCAACGGCTTCCTCAACATCCTGGAAGGATGCCGGCACGCCTCGGTCGGCCATCTGGTCTATGCATCGTCGAGCTCGATCTATGGCGGCAGCACCCGTATGCCGTTTTGCGTGCACGATCCGGCCGACCATCCACTCAGCCTTTATGCCGCAAGCAAAAAGGCAAATGAGCTGATGGCGCACACCTACAGCCATCTGTTTGCGCTACCGACGACGGGATTGCGCTTCTTCACCGTCTATGGCCCCTGGGGACGTCCCGACATGGCGCTGTTCATCTTCGCCAAGGCCATCCTCGCCGGCGAGCCGATCGACGTCTTCAACCATGGCAACATGCAGCGGGATTTCACCTATATCGATGACATCGTCGAGGGCATTGCCCGCGTCATGAGGCATCCCGCTACAGCTAATCCGGATTGGACAAGTGCTGCACCGGATCCAGCGACCAGCAGCGCGCCGTTCAGGATCCACAACGTCGGCGGCAATTCGCCCGTTCAGTTGAACCGGTTGATCGAAGTGCTGGAAGACGCGCTCGGACGCAAGGCAAACCGCAACCTGATGCCGATCCAGCCGGGCGATGTTCCAGCTACTTTCGCCGATGTCAGTTCGCTCCAGGAGGCGACCGGCTTCAAGCCGAAGATTCCGATCGAGATCGGGGTTCCGCGCTTCGTGGAATGGTATCGGGAATTCTATCGGGTATGATCCAAAGCTTGGGCCTTTCGCAGAGGACGGGTGGAGATCCGTTGAACGCACGCTATGATTTCGGCCGCAACTGGTCCGAGCTCGCCGCGCGCTTCGAGGACGAACATCTCGACCGGGCTTGCGAAGATCTTCGCCGCCTGGTGGGCCATCTGAAGGGCAAGACTTTTCTCGATATCGGCTGCGGATCGGGCCTGCATTCGGCGGCCGCGCTTCGGCTGGGGGCAGCGCAGGTACGGGCGCTCGATTATGACGCGGACTGCGTCGAAACGACCAGGGCCGTGCTGTCCCGGTTCGCGCCGCAAGCCGAGTGGAGCGTTGGGCGGGCCGATATTCTCGACAAGGCGTCGCTTCCGACCGAGACCTTCGACGTCGTCTATTCGTGGGGCGTCCTCCACCATACCGGAGACATGTGGACAGCGGTTGGAAACGCGGCCCGCCTCGTTGGCAAGGGGGGACGATTTGGCATCGCCATCTACCTGAAGACACCGCTCTGCGGATTATGGGCGATCGAAAAGAGGCTCTACTCCTCTCATCGGTGGCTGCGGCCTCCGGTGAAGGCGCTGTTTATCTCGGCCTACATGTTGGCAAGGATGCTGCGCCACCGGGACCCGATCTCTTTTGTAAGGAACTATCGCACGCGCCGAGGCATGGAGTTCCTGGCGGACGTCGATGACTGGCTCGGTGGCTTCCCCTATCAATCCACCTCGGCCAAGGCGCTTGAGATGGCCGTCGAAAATCTTGGGTTTCACACGAGGCAGCGCTTCAACGTAAAGCCTGGAATCGGCCTTTTCGGCACCGGCTGTGGTGAATGGTGTTTCGAGCGAATGGATTAACAGCAGCCGGGCTATCATATGGTCCAGGCCATTATGGAGCAGTAACGCCTTATGTGCGGTATTGTCGGCATTGTGGGTGGAGCGGCCGCGACGAGCAGCGGCGGCTTCACAGTGCGTCGCATGGCGGATACGATCCGGCATCGCGGACCGGATGGTGACGGCGTCTGGACCGACGCCGAGGCCGGTATCGCTCTCAGTCAACGCCGGCTGGCAATCATCGACCTGTCATCGGCAGGCGCGCAGCCGATGATGTCGCACAGTGGTCGCTACGTCATCGTCTTCAACGGAGAGATCTACAATCACGGCGACGTGCGGGCGCATCTCGATCGGGAATTCGGCGCTCATGCCTGGCGGGGACATTCCGACACCGAAGTGTTTCTGGCCGCGATCGAGGCGCTTGGAATCAAAAAGGCGCTTGAACTGGCCGTCGGCATGTTTGCCTTCGGCTTGTGGGACCGGCGCGAGAGAACACTCGTTCTTGGACGCGATCGCCTGGGGGAAAAGCCATTATATTACGGCCGGATCGGCAAGGCCTACGCTTTTGCCTCGGAGCTGAAGGCGTTTCACCCGCTGCCGGACTGGCGCCCGGACATCGACCGCAATGCGTTGGCATTGCTGATGCGCCACAATTATATCCCCGCACCGTACAGCATCTATCAAGGCATCCGGAAATTAAGGCCCGGCCACTTTCTTGTCCTTTCCGATCCCATGCGCGAGCCGCACGTCGAGCGCTATTGGAACGCCAGCGAAATCGCCGAGCAAGGCCAGCGCGAGCCTTTTCAAGGAAGCCCCGAAGAGGCGGTCGATGAGGTCGAGCGTCATCTTCGCCGCGCGCTCGAAGGGCAGATGGTCGCCGACGTGCCGCTCGGCGCCTTCCTTTCGGGCGGCATCGATTCTTCCGCGATCGTGGCTGTCATGCAGTCGATCAGCCCGCGACCGGTGCGCACGTTCACGATCGGCTTTGACGAAGCGGGCTACAACGAGGCGGACCATGCCGAAAAGCTGGCACGCCACCTCGGCACCGACCATACCGAACTCTATCTCAGCGAGCGCGACGCGCTCAATGTCGTGCCGCAACTGCCCGGTATCTATTGCGAGCCGTTCTCCGACTCATCGCAAATCCCGACTTTCCTCGTCTCCAAATTGGCGCGTGGCAGCGTCACCGTGGCGCTGTCGGGGGACGGCGGAGACGAGCTGTTCTCTGGTTACACGCGCTACGCCCTCGCCGACGCTTTCTGGAACAAGCTTTCTCGCGTCCCGATCGGCTTGCGCCGTGCATCGGCCAGCCTGGCGACCCTGCCTTCGCCAGGTCTCTACAACAATGTCGCGGGCGGGATCATGCCGCTCCTGCCGCAGCGCCTGCGCCGCGAACGCGTTGGCGATAAGATCCACAAGGCCGCGTCCGTCCTTTCGCTGCGGACCGTGAGCGACGTCTACCGTCGCCTCTGCTCGCATTGGGAGCCGCCCGAGATCATCCTGGATGCGGTCGAGCCGCCCACTATGCTGACGGGACTGGAAGCGCTTCCGGCGCTAAAGGGAAATGTCGAGCGGATGATGTACATCGATATGATGAGCTATCTGCCAGACGACATCCTGGTAAAGGTCGATCGCGCGGCGATGGCCGTAAGCCTCGAGACCCGCGTGCCGTTGCTCGACCATCGCCTCGTAAGCTTCGCGCTCTCTCTGCCGCTTTCCATTCTACGTGCCGGCGACCAGACGAAATGGCCGCTCCGGCAGCTGCTTTACAGACATGTTCCGAAAGCGCTTGTCGAACGCCCAAAGATGGGCTTTGGCGTGCCCATCGACGCCTGGTTGCGCGGTGCGCTGCGCGATTGGGCGGAGGCGCTGCTCGACGAGCGCCGGCTGCGCGAAGACGGGTTCTTCCGGCCGGACGCAATCCGGCGCGCCTGGTCCGAACACCTCTCCGGACACCGCAACAATCAGTATCTGCTTTGGGACGTGCTGATGTTCCAATCCTGGCGGGAAGCAACGCAGGGCGCATCAGCGGCGGTCGCGGCTTGAACAGGCGAAACGGTTACGCACTTTCAGATGCCCAGGCGAACAGCTATACCGACTCGGGCAAAGAGCCAGGGACGGTGGATCGTTCGAGGAACCTGCATGCAACCTGGAAGCAAAGGCATTGAACCCGTTGACATCGCTCCGGCGCCACCTGACCGCCGAACAGGTCAACCGGTACTTCTCGATCGCTTGCTTCTTTTCGCCACCGGTGCTCGGGTCGGTAGTGAGCTTCGTATTTCATGGCGGCGCGCTCTGGTCTTTGGTGCTGCTGGCCGCCGGGCGCCGCCGCTTGAATATCGGCCGGCCGATGCTTACCACGGCCATCGCGATCTATGCCTATTGTGCGGCCCAGGTCCTGGCGTCGATCGTTAACGGTACGCTGCGGGCTGACGTTGCGCATTTCCTGCCGCTGATCACCTTGCTGTTGTTCCCGATCTCCTATTCGACCTGGAGCATAACCGACAAGGCGACTCTGGCACGGCTTGCCGTGCTGGCCAGCGCGGCGGCATGCGTCGGAGCGCTGGCGCTGGCCGTTGTCCAATATCACTGGATCGGGATGCTGCGGGCCGAAGGAGGCGCTGGAAATCCGATCGTGTTTGCGACGGTCACCTGCCTCGCAGTGTTGATGTGCCTTGCAGGCGCGCTGTCGGGAGTAGAGAAAGCCTGGAAGCCACTTACCGCCGCCGCGCTCGCAGGCGTCGTAGCGACGGTCTATTCGGGCTCGCGTATGGTTTGGCTGGCCTTGCTGATCGCCGCTGTTGCCGTCCTTGCGGTCAATCGTGAGAGGTTCACGCGATCGAATATTAGGCGGCTGCTGGTAATAGCTGGTGCTTCCGGCCTGCTGACGGCAGCAATAACGTTTCCAATCCTCGTGGATCGCACGCATGTCCTGTTCGATGACTGGAATGCCCTCACCACCAAAGGGGATCATTCCACTCCGCTCGGGTTGCGGGTTGGGCTTTGGGAAGTCGGACTCGATGCCTTTCGCCTAGCGCCATTTTTCGGCCACGGCATGTCCGCCAGCCGGACGCTTTCAACGCAGGGGTTCAAGGACCGCTTTGGGTTGAGCCAAGGGTTCAACCACTTTCACAACGGCTTTCTGACAGCGTTGGTGCAGGCTGGACTTGTGGGCGCGCTTGCATTGGCTTCGATCTTCGTCGTCGCGATATGGAATGCGACAAGGGTTCTTCGCTTCAGCACCGATCCGTTGGAGCGGTTTGGGGCAACGATGATTGTCATCACCGTCATAACATACCTTGTTGGCGGCCTGGCCGGCATCCTTGTCGGCCATGACATTCTCGATTCGACGCTGATGGTGTTTCTGATTTCGGGAACATACCTGGCTTGCGGACGAACGATTTCACCGATCCGCTGAACTGATTGAGGTGCCAACGAAAGTACCTGATGTAACGGTCAAATGTCCGCTTTCAGCGGACGCTGAAGCTGGTCGCGATTTCCTTCCTCGGGGACTTTCGTACGCCTGCCGGCGCCCGAAACTCTTATATGGGGATGGTCAACTACAAACGGCATCACGTCGACATTGTCACGTACCTCCCGGGGCAATCCGTAGATCCATTCGATGAGTGGCGCGTGCTTTGGCTATCGATCCGGACGATAACCTCTGTCGCTACAATGCCGCCTGCACCTATTCGCCGCTTGGCGAGATCGATCGGGCCATCGAGCTGCTGGAAATTTGCTTGCAGCAGTTTGGAAGCGATATGAAACTCTGAGTCAAAAATGATTCAGACAGGATTGGATAAAACTTGGGGGCAACGTCACAGGAACCCCAGCCAAACTGGATGCCCTGCGGGTAACTTGGTTCCCCTAGCTTCCTGCGCCGCTGCAGTCGTCGCTGTTTCTATAAGTAAATCAAAAGGTTGCCGGAAGGCTGCACGAACTTCGCCCTGATGCCATTCGAAGTTCGATAGCACCAGATTCAGAATCCGTTTCTTCTCGCCAGGAGCCTGCTGATCAAACAAATGACTGGCGTTGCGGGCCAGTTCCAAGAGCCGAACGCCGTCCTCCATGTAAGATTCTTCTGTGCAAGCTGCATGATTCCCAAAAAGCTGACTGTTCGGCCTTCGAAATCGCGTTCAATAACTGGCCCGGACCCGCTGTTAGCTCTTGACCTTGTCCCTGCCCTTGAAGCGCGTCATCAAACCGGACGCCGCCTCGTAGAGCGCGCGCCGCACGTTCGCGTCGCCAGCCTTCGAGATGCGGCCCTGAACGTCGATCGAGGTCCCGACGTCAGCCCGAAGTAGGCCGCAACGTCGCGCGAGCGGCGGAAGCGCGTGGGGTCGTCGATCGCCGTCATGAACGAAAGCGCCGTCACCGGGCCGACGCCGGGAATAGCCATAAAGCGACGGCATGGTTCGCTGCGACCGACGGTCTTCACGACGAGATCGTGCAGCCGGCAATACTGCCTCCACAACGCGCGTGCCGACAGCATGGCGTCCATCAGTTCGGCCGACAGTGGATCATCCACCACAGCCGTGCGCACCGCCTGCTCGAACGCCCCGCGCCAACCTTGCCCAAGCGGATGCCGAACGACTTCAATGAGTGCCGGATGGCGTTCTCCAAGTCGAGGAACTTGGCCTTCAGATTGCGCCGGTGCGTCAGCAGAAGCCGTGTCCGGTAGCAGCTCTCTGACTTGATGTAGGCTTGGCGAATTCAGCCCATGCGCATCAGATGAGCAATGCCCATCGGCCTTGTCGGTTTCGTTGCGCTGCGCCGACATCGCGGCGCGCACGTGCACCGTCTCCAGGGAGATCGCAGGCAGGCTAACCCGGTGCGCAAGGCGCTTGGCATACCGCTATATGAAACTATCGCGTATTTCAGATACGCGATAGTTTCATATAGCTTGAAACCGCGAAGGACATCGTGTAACTTTCCCGTATCTAAAATACGTGAAAGTTACATATTATGCCCCTCCATCTCGTCGGCGAAAACATCGATAAAATGCGGGGCCACCGCCAAGCGGAGGCTGGCAAGCTCGTCCAGCTGATGCGCGGCATCTATGTCGATGCCGGCGACGATATAGACCAGACGGTGCGCACCCATGCGGTACGCATCGCTAAATACCTCTATCCGAACACCTACCTGTCGGCCGCCAGCGCCGTACTGCTCGGCCCGATGCGCGATGGCCGCCTGTTCCTGAGCGGCCGCCGCGCGCAGCGGCAGCGCATCAGGGCGCTCGAAATCATCCAGAACAAAGCGCCGGACCATCCGTCCGTCGCGCCGGCGGTGGTCGGCGACGACATGGGAGAACTGCGCGTGGACGTGTCTTCGCTGCGGCAGCGTTTCCTCGAAGCCTTCCGCATTCGTAGCGAACATGCCGCCTCGTTCGACGAAACGATGAAAGAAGGAATCGCAGCGCGGCTGATTGAAGAATACGGCAGTCCGGAGGGTGCCGCCGATGCGGTGTTCAAACTTGCCCGTGACAATGACTGGCTTGATGAAGGGAGCGCCGCCGAACGCTTCCTCAAACGGAAGCCGGCTGCCCCCGCCGCCGTCGCAAACCAGGCTGCGCTCGACCTAATCGTGGCGTGGCACGGCGCGCCGATCGGTAACCTGGTGCATGATGGCTTCGAATGGCGATGGCAGGCGTCCGACCCGGACGGTCCGCCGCTCGTGCGCCAAACCACGCCCGGCAGATTGCCTCCCTTCATTGAATCGCTGCTGCCGGAAGGCTGGCTGAACCGGGTGCTGAACAGCCCGGACGAGCGCGCGGAACTGCGCACCGGGAAGCGGTACATGTCGAACATCACGATCGTAGAGCGGGCAAGCGAGCTGGCGGCCCTGCCGGCTGATGTTCTGCTGACGCGGCTGAACACCTTCACGACGGAGCATATATTCACTGGGATCTATGCCGGTCCCGGCCGCGGCGACATCCATGATACGTTCGAACAGAACCTGGCGCGGATATTCGCAACGGGTGCAACACCGCGCCTTTCGGGCGTGCAGATCAAGGCGCCGATGTTCCTTGATCCCGACGGCACCTTGATGCCAAGCACGAACAGGCCATTCACGCATATTCTGAAGCCGGCCGGCACGTCGGGATTCGAGGCACTGCCCGCAATCGAATGGCAATCCATGGAACTCGGCCGCTCGGCCGGGTTCACCATGCCTGCCATTGCACTCGTTGCTATGCCCGATGGCATGCCGCACGCCCTGGCAGTTGAACGGTTCGATATCCGCACCGGTCTTGATGACGTGCGCCGTATAGCGCTCGAGGACATGGCGTCCGTCCTGGGCGTGCGGGCGGAAGACAAATACACAGGCACCATGGAACGGATCGCCGGGGCTCTGCGCCCGCTTTCCACCGACGCAGACGCGGACCTGTTGCAGCTCTTGAGGCGGGCACTGTTTGCGTGGCTGATCGCGGATGGCGACATGCACTTGAAGAACATGGCCGTGCTGAAAATCGCGGAGCCAGGCAGAGGAGATTTTAGCTCGGTCCGCATGGCGCCGCTCTACGACGCGGTGACTACGCGGGTGTTTCCGAACCTGCAGCATGACCATATGGCGCTCAAAATCACCGGCAAGGACGAACGGATGAGGAGAGCGGATTTCCGGCGTTTCGCGGCGACGGCGGGTATTCCGGCGGCGGCGGCGGATACGGCCATGGACGAACTGGTAGCAGCACTCACGCGTGGGCTGGACCAACTTGTGCCGCCACCGCCTCTGACAGATGGTTCAGTCGGCGCTGAACGGGCGGCGCAGATGCGGGAGATTGTCCGCGAACGCCTGGATACTTTTAGATAGCGTCTGAAGCGGACGACGACATGAATAAATTGCCTGATCTTGCCTGCGACACTGCCGTTCACCTGCGGCTCAGTCTGCGCGCAGCGCCGACTTGCTGGTGCTGCCGGTGGTTCAAGGTTGCTCGCCTTCGCGATCTTCGACAGATCCGCGCGCGGAGAAAGCGCGGGCCGAATTCGACAAGAACAATCATTGAACACGTCGCAAGGGAGCCTCTAAGCTGGCGAAAGCCTGCTCATCGCCTCACCGCTTTTCGGTTAGCATTGCGACGAAGGCCGAGACTCAACGGGTGCGCGCCCTTCGATACGCTTCAGGTCAGGCGCTTTGGGTGGCGATTGCCGTGGTCAGCAGGATCAGGCCCAGCATCGCCAACGCCGCGCGGACGACATGCGATAGTTCCCATCGGTTGCGAAGCGCGGTCCAGTCATCAGTCGGCGGGAGCGCGGTGCCGTCGCTGCCTTCGGTTGCGAAGAAGCGCTTGGCCGGCGCGGTCAACTCCACCTCTTGCAGCCAATGCTTGTTGATCGGCTGGGTCATGAACCAGAAGACAAGTTGCATGACGAGGAGCGCAGCCAGCGCGCCGGCGATCAGCCAGAATCGGACAGGGCCGCTCGACGTCAGCATCAACGCAAACGTCGCAACAATCCCGCCGACCTCGGCGACGCCGCCTCCGATCGTGAAGCCCGGATAATAGATCCGTTGGACGGCAAAATACTCTTGCCTGCCGAGCCGCAATTTGCCCGGCAATTCCAGCGCATGGGCGAGCGCCATGGCCATCGCGCTCGCCACCAGGATCACGGTCAGGACCTGCAGGAAAACATACAACGGATGGGCCTCTCATTCCGGCCTGACTGCTTCTGCGAAAGCGGCCTCGATGATTCGAGCGACGCTCCAAACCGAACGTGGGCGCCCTGACCGGGTTCCATCCGAGCAGGAAGGGGCAATGGTGGAACGGCCTTGCCGCAGGCTTCTCGCACCACATGGCGCGCTGGGGCGGAACACCCCGATCGTTGCGAGGCAAGGCGCCGGCCTAAACCTTTTCCGCCGACAGGCGTTGTTCGTTGCAGACGGAGCAAGCGACCGCCAACGGAGAGGACCACCCGATGTATTTCATGGCACTGGCCACCGACTACGATGGCACGCTGGCGCATAACGGGCTGGTTTCCGCAAGCACGCTCTCGGCGCTGGAGAAGCTGAAACGGTCCGGCCGCAAGCTCATCCTGGTCACCGGCCGCGAATTGCCCGACCTCAAGGAGGCGTTTCGGGAGATCGGCATGTTCGACAAGGTCGTCGCCGAAAACGGCGCGCTGATCTACACGCCGGCCAGCGAGGAGGAGCGCACGATCTCGCCCTCTCCTTCCACCGACCTTGTCGACAAGCTGAAAAAGCGCGGCGTGAAGCCGCTCTCGGTCGGCCGCTCGATCGTAGCCACCTGGGAACCGCACCAGGCCACGGTGCTCGACGTCATCAAGAAGCTCGGGCTGGAGCTGGAAATCATCTTCAACAAGGGCGCGGTGATGATCCTGCCCTCAGGCATCAACAAGGCGACGGGACTCGCGGCAGCGCTGGACGATCTCAGGTTGTCGCCGAGCAATGTGGTGGCCGTCGGCGATGCCGAAAACGACCATGCCTTCCTCAGGGCCGCGGGCTTGAGCGTGGCCGTCGCCAATGCCCTGCCGTCGGTGAAGGAGACAGCCGACCTCGTCACGAAAGGCGCGCGCGGCAAGGGCGTCGAGGACCTGATCCGCAAGCTGATCAAGCTCGACCATCTGATCGTGCGCAAGCGCTCGCGCGGCGTCCTGCTGGGAACTGCCCACGGCAAGAAGGTCTATCTGTCGCCGGTCGAGACGGTTCTGATCGCCGGAAGTTCGGGCATCGGCAAATCCACATTGGCAACCGCGCTGACTGAGCGGCTTGTCGAAAAAGACCTGCAGTTCTGCATCTTCGATCCGGAAGGCGACTATGACGGGCTGCAGGGCGCGGTGCCGCTCGGCGATGCTTCGAGCGCGCCAAGCAAGGACCAATTGCTGGAGCTGATCGGCAAGCCAGACACCAATGTCGTGGTCAACGGACTGGCGCTGAAGGTCGACGAGCGACCCGACTTCTTTGCCGAATTGCTGCCAGGCCTCGGCAGCGTCCGTTACCGCACGGCGAGGCCACATTGGCTGATCATCGACGAGGCGCATCATCTCCTGCCCAAAAAGCGTGAGGACACGCGCGCGGTGCTGTCGCTCGAGCTGCCCGGCACGGTGCTGATCACAGTGCATCCGGAAGCGATCTCGACCGGTGTCTTGCGCCTGGTGACGGCAGTGATCGCGCTCGGCCCAAAGGCGAAGAGCGTGATCAAGACCTTCTGCAAGGAAGCCGGGCTGGAGGCGCCCAGGAACATCCCCACGCCAAAGGGCGAGCGTGTGCTGCTATGGCGGCCGCACGACGACAAGAAGCCGTTCACGGTCAAGGCGATAGAGCCCGACCAATCACTAAAGCGGCACAGCCGCAAATATGCCGAAGGCGAGCTCGACGAGGCGGGCAGCTTTTATTTCACCGGACCGAAGAAGGCGATGAATCTGAGGGCGCACAACCTGATCATCTTCGCCCGGATGGCCGAAGGCATCGACGACAAGACCTGGGAATACCACCTGCGCGCCGGCGACTATTCCAAATGGTTCCGCCGGCAGATCAGGGACAAGGATCTCGCGCACGAGACGGCTGCGGCTGAGAAGGACAAGCGTCTATCGCCCGAGGAGAGCCGCAAGCGCGTGCTGGAGGCCGTGCGCCGCCGTTATACGGCCCCGGCCACGGCTCCGGAGAAATAGCTAGCCGAACCGGGCGCCGAGCTGCCTCAGCTTGCCTCGCGCATCGCCTCGGCCGCCTGCAGGTCGACCGAGACCAGCTGGCTGACGCCCTGCTCAGCCATGGTGACGCCGAACAGGCGGTCCATGCGCGCCATGGTGATCGGATTGTGGGTGATGATGACGAAGCGCGTCTCGGTGGTCTTCGCCATCTCGTCCATCAGGTTGCAGAAGCGCTCGACATTGTGGTCGTCGAGCGGCGCGTCGACCTCGTCGAGAACGCAGATCGGCGCCGGATTGGTGAGGAAGACGGCAAAGATCAGCGACATCGCCGTCAACGCCTGCTCGCCGCCGGAAAGCAGCGTCATGGTCTGCGGCTTCTTGCCGGGCGGACGAGCCAGGATTTCCAGCCCCGCCTCCAGCGGATCTTCCGACTCGATCAGTTGCAGCTCGGCCGTGCCGCCGCCGAACAGATGCGAGAACAGCCGCTGGAAATGGCCGTTGACCACCTCGAAGGCGGCCAGCAGCCGCTCGCGGCCCTCGCGATTGAGGCTCTGGATCGCCTGGCGCAGCTTGCGGATCGCCTCGATGATGTCCTCGCGTTCGGAAACGATGGTCTCCAGCCTGTCGGACAGCTCCTTCTGTTCCTCCTCGGCGCGCAAATTGACGGCGCCGAGGCGCTCGCGCTCGATCTTCAGCCGGTCGAGCTGACGCTCGACCTCGGCCATGTCCGGCATCGGATCGTCGGCTTCGAGCCCGGTATGCTTGACGACGAGATGCGGCGGCGTGTTCAGCGCCTCCTGGATGCGCGCCTCGACCTCAGCGCGGCGCTCGTCGGCGGCGGTCAGCCGCTCCTCGGCGCGGACGCGGGTTTCGCGTGCTTCGGCAAGCGACTGGATCGCGGCAGTCGCCGCCTTGTCGAGCTCGGCCTGCTTGGTCTCCGCTTCCTGCAGGCGGTCGCCGGCCGCGCGGCGCAGCGCCTCTGCCTCGGAAAGCTGCGTCAGCAGCGCGCGGCGCTTAGCGTCGATCTCGTCGGGCGCGTCGGCCAGCCTCTCGCGCTCGGCTTCGGCTTCCGCCTTGCGCTCGCCAAGGGCGGCAATCTGCGTCGAGGCGTTCTCGGCGCGCTCCAGCCAGTTCTTGCGCTCGGTGCCGATGGCGTCGAGCCGACGCGTGCGTGCCTCGGCCTCGCGCCGCAGCCCATCATGCACGGCGCGCGCATCGGCGGCCGCAGCGCGGTCGCGCGCGACATTGGCGGAGGCCTGTTCGAGCTGGAGCTGCAGGTCGCCGAGATCGGGCGCGTTCCTGAGCATCTCTTCGGCTTCGAGGAAGGCGGCTTGCGTTTCCTCATGGCTGTCGACGATGCGGGCGCGCGCCTCCTCGAGGGCGGCGCGGCGGCTCGCCAGCTCGCCGCCGGCCTTCTCGGCCTCGGCCAGCGCATTGCGGGCGGCATCGAGCGAATGCTGTGCATCGCGGCCAGCCTGACGGGCATTGCGCTCAGCCTCGCTCGCCTGGCGCATCGCCTGCTCGGCACGCGCCAGCGCCTCCTCGGCTTCGCGCACGACGCGGGTCGCCTGGACGGCCTCGGCGTCGAGCTCCAAAAGCCGGTTCTTCTGCGCCAGCCGCTGCGCGGCGGCGGTCGGCGCGTCGGCGCTGGCCGTCAACCCGTCCCAGCGCCAGAGCGCGCCGTCGCGGCTGACCAGCCGCTGGCCAGGCGTCAGCAATGCTTGAAGACGGCGCCCGTCGGCGGCATCGACGATGCCGATCTGCGCCAGGCGGCGGGCAAGCTGGCCCGGCGCTCGCACCACGCTGGCAAGGCTCTTCGCGCCTTCAGGCAATGCCGCGTCACCGGACTGGACCGCGCTCTCGCCCCAATGCACCGGGGCGCTGCGGTCGAGCGGCACGTCGAGGTCCTCGCCGAGGGCGGCACCCAGCGCGGTCTCATAGCCGCGCTCGACGCTGATCTGCTCCAGCACCGAAGGGAAGAGGTCGCCGCTCGCTGCGTTGAGGATCTTGGCCAGCGTGCGCGCCTCGGTCTCGATGCGCTGCAATTCCGCCTTGGCGTCCTGCAAAGGCGGGCGGGCGGCGCTCTCGGCGGCGCGCGCCTCGGCGACCGCCTGCTCGGCGGCGATGGCGCCGGCCTCGCTCTCCTCCAGGCGGGCAAGCGCATCCTCGACCAGCAGCCGCTTCTCGGCCGGATCGGGCAGGCCGGCAACACGCGAGACGATATCGGAGAGCTCGCGGTCGACCTCGGCGAGCTGGCGGGCGAAGCGGTCGCGGCGCTCGGCGGTCTCGCGCAGCGTGCGCTCGATCTGGTGGCGCGAGGCGGCCGCCTCGGCGCGTTCGGCGGTCAGCGCGGCTAGTTTTGCTTCGCTTTGCGACAGCGTCGCGCCGGCCTGCTCGAAAGCGGCGCGCGTGGCGGCCTCGCGCTCGGCCGCACCTGCGTTTTCCGAATTGAGCTCGGCGTCTTCGGTGCGCAGGCGCTCCAGGATGTCGGCATTGTCGCGCACCATACGCTCCTCGCGGGCGATGTCGGCGTCGAGCTGCTGCAGGCGGCGTTCCAGTTCCGCCTGGCGGGCGCGGATGCGGCCGGCTTCCTCCTCGATCTGTGTCTTGGCGATCGACAGGCGCTGGAAGGCCGCGGCCGCGGCGGCCTCGGCGTCGCGCAGGTCAGGCAGCCGGTGCGCGGCGATGCCCTGCTCCCTGGCGGCGGCCATCTGCGCGGCAGCGCGGTCGCCGACCAGCGTGGTGGCGACCGCGAGCGCCGAGCGCGCCTCGCCTTCCTGGCTCTTGGCCAGCGTCCAGCGCAGATGCAGCAGCGTCGCCTCGGCCTTGCGGATGTCGGCCGACAGGTTCTTGAAGCGCGAGGCCTGGCGCGCCTGGCGCTTCAGGCTGTCGATCTGGCTTTCGAGCTCGCCGACGACGTCGTCCAGCCGTTCGAGGTTCTGCTCGGCCCCTTTCAGCCTCAGTTCCGCCTCATGCCGGCGCGTGTGCAGGCCGGAAATGCCGGCCGCCTCTTCCAGCAGCGCGCGGCGGGCCTGGGGCTTGGCCTGGATCAGCTCGCCGATGCGGCCCTGGCCGACCATCGATGGCGAGCGAGCGCCGGTCGACTGGTCGGCGAAGAGCAACTGCACGTCCTTGGCGCGCGCTTCCTTGCCGTTGATGCGGTAGAGCGAGCCCGCCTCGCGCTCGATGCGGCGCGATACCTGCAACTCATCGGCATCGTTGAAGGCGGCGGGCGCCGTGCGGTCGCTGTTGTCGAGGAAAAGCGTGACTTCGGCGGTGTTGCGCGCCGGCCGCGCGCCGGAGCCTGAAAAGATAACGTCGTCCATGCCAGAGGCGCGCATGTTCTTGTAGGAGCTTTCGCCCATCACCCAGCGCAGCGCCTCGACAAGGTTCGACTTGCCGCAGCCGTTCGGCCCCACGATGCCGGTCAGCCCGCGTTCGATGACGAACTCGCCGGGCTCGACGAAGGACTTGAAACCGAGGAGACGAAGGCGCGAAAACTTCATTCGCGCCGCCCTACACTACAGGCGGAAGCGCCGAAGCCAAGCAGCTTCGGCGCGGCCTGGACGTCAGAGCAGAGGGTCGATGATGGCCGACATTTCCTCAATCGACATCGCCCCTTTATAGGTCTTTCCGTTTATGAAGAAGGTCGGCGTCGAGTCGACCTTGAACTCGTCCGCTCCGCGTTTCTGGACTGCTCTCACATCGTCCAGAAGTTTCTGGTCCGTCAAGCAGGCCTCGAAGGACTCCTGTGTAAAACCGGCCAGCTTGGAGATCTGCAGCAGCGCTTCCTTGGTGTTGTCGACGCCAACCCAGCTCGGCTGCTGCTTGAACAGCACATCGACCATGGCGAAGTAGTTGTCCTTGGCGCAACGCGCCAGCATGAAGCCAGCCTCGGCGCTCGGGTCGAAGGGGAATTCGCGCAGGATGTAACGGGCCTTGCCGGTGTCGATGTATTTCTTCTTCAGCTCAGGGAAGGTGGTGTCGTTGAAATGCGCGCAATGCGGGCAGGTCATCGACGCATATTCGACGATGGTGACCTTGGCGTCGTCCTTGCCGAGCTGTTTTTCCGGCAATGCGCCGGGTTTCAGCAGTTCCGCCATGTCGACCGTGCCCTGCGCCTCCGGCACCTGCGCCGCCGCCGGCGTGGCCGGCTTGGCAGGCGTCGACGGGTTGGCGGGCTTCACGTCGGCCGCCTTCGCGTCCTCGCCCGAGTCGCTGCATGCGGCAAGCAGCGCCACTGCCGGAACGGCGGCCAGCGTGGTTAGAAGGTTCCTGCGGGACAAGGAGCGGTTCATGCGAATCACCTGATATCGGTTGGATTGTGCAATGCAAGAGCTAGAAAAGGCGAGAGTTGGCGCGAATTAAGGCATCGCCGTCCCCAATCCAATCGCCAAATTTTTCGGGCGCGATCACGAATACGCGATATTGACGACAATTTTGCAGCACGCTGCATGTCTTTTCCCGAAACCGCTGCACACTTCGGGAGACCTGGTCATGGCCTTTTTTGTCCCAGGATGGTCGCGCCGAGCCGCTCGAGCGAAGCGCGCAGGCCATCGTCCTCGATCTTGCCGACGGTCAGCGCCAGCTTCGATTTCTCGGCCTCGCTAAGCGGCCTCGGCGCCGGCTTGGGCCGCGCTTTCGCCGAAAGGACCGGCTTTTGCAGGATCTTGATGCGGCCGATGGCGTTGAAGCCCAGAAAGGCGTTGACGCGGTTGATGACCTCGCCGGCTTCATGCTGCAGGTGCAGCGCCGCCATGCCTTCGCAGGCAATGACCAGCACCGCCGGCTCGAACGGGTCGTCCTCATGCAGGCGGCGCGGCCACTGGATCTTTTCCGGGCGCGAGTGGCTGGCCAGGCGCGGACCGGCGATCTCTTCCCAGGACTGCACCAGCCCGATCGAGATACCGGCGCGCTTCCTCAGCACCGGATCGAGGATCTCGGTCGCGAGATCGCTCACCGGAACGGGATTGCCGAAGGGCCTTTTCCCTGCCATGTGCGTTCTCCAATCCCCGGTTCACCCGATCAATGGCACCGCAAGACCAGACCCGCAAGGCCGCAGCCAAGAACACCGGAACCGGAGATACCAGCGAAGCTGGATCCCGGCATATCGCCGCCCGCCTGCTTGCCTGGTACGACGCGCATCACCGCGACCTGCCCTGGCGTGTGACGCCCGGCGCGTTCGCGCGCGGAACAAGGCCTGCCCCCTATCGCATCTGGCTCTCCGAGGTGATGCTGCAGCAGACCACGGTCGAGGCGGTGAAAGCCTATTTCCGGACTTTCGTGGAGAAATGGCCGACCGTCGAGGCGCTGGCGGCGGCGCCAACCGAGGACGTCATGAAGGCCTGGGCCGGGCTCGGCTACTATTCCAGGGCGCGCAACCTGAAAGCCTGCGCCGATCTCTTGGCGCGGCGGGGCGGCCGCTTTCCCGACACCGAGGCCGGACTGAAGGAGTTGCCCGGCATCGGCGTCTATACGGCCGCGGCGATCGCGGCGATCGCCTTCGACCGTCCGGCGGCCGTCGTCGACGGCAATGTCGAGCGCGTCATCTCGCGGCTCTATTCGATCGAGACGCCGCTCAGCGAGGCCAAACCCGAAATCCGCGCGCTGGTCGAGAAGCTGGTGCCGCAGGAGCGGCCCGGCGACTTCGCCCAGGCGATGATGGACCTTGGCGCGACGATCTGCACGCCACGGCGGCCGCGCTGCATGCTGTGCCCGGTGTGCGAGGACTGCAGCGCCGTCCTCTTGGGCAACCCGGAACGCTTCCCGGTCCGGCTGCCGAAGAATGACAAGCCGCTCCGGCGGGGCGCTGCCTTCGTCGCCGAGCGCGAAGACGGCGCGATCCTGTTGCGCAAGCGGCCTGACAAAGGGCTGCTCGGCGGCATGACCGAGGTGCCGACCACGGCCTGGACGGCTCGGATAGACGGGGCGACCACACAAGACGCCGCGCCCTTTGCGGCCGATTGGCGGCGCGCCGGGCGCATCGGCCATGTCTTCACGCATTTCGCGCTCGAACTCGAAGTCTTTCATGCCCACATCGAAGATGACGTGCCGGAAGGGCATTTCTGGTCGCTGGCCCATGAAATTTCCGGAGAAGCGCTGCCCACCGTCATGAAAAAGGTAATTGAGGCGGCGATACCGGGCGCGACCAAAAAACTACGTCCGCATTGAAAGGACTCTGATGACTGATATCCGCCACATCGTGTTCGACATCGGCAAGGTGCTGATCCACTACGATCCCGACCTTGCGTTCAGCCGCCTGATCCCCGATGCGGACAAGCGGAAATGGTTTTTCGACAATGTCTGCACCAGCGCCTGGAACATCGAGCAGGACCGCGGCCGGACATGGGAAGAGGCCGAGGCGCTGCTGATCGCCGAGCATCCGGATCACGCCGAGAACATCCGCAATTTCCGCCGCCACTGGCACGATATGGTGCCGCACGCCTATGAGGACAGCGTCGCCATCATGGTCGGCTTGATCGAGAGCGGCCGCGACGTGACCATGTTGACCAATTTCGCCGCCGACACTTTCGCCGAAGCGTGTCAGCGCTTCGATTTCCTAGACCGTCCGCGCGGCGTCACCGTCTCGGCCGAGATCGGCCTGATCAAGCCGGACCGCGCCATCTACGACCACCACGTCGCATCATTTGGCCTGGAGCCCGCCGCAACGCTGTTCATCGACGACAGCCAGAAGAATGTCGACGGCGCCAAGGCCGCCGGCTGGCAGGCGGTGCTGTTCACCGATGCCAGGGCGCTTAAGGCAGATCTTGAGCGGCTGGGGATTGCGGCCTGATCTGAATCGCTTGCGGCGATCCGTTGAAGCGTTGACTTAAGCGGATCAGCCGCCTGCCCGCTCCATGCCGAGGCGCGCGATGCGGCGCAACTCGTCGATCGGGGTGAGGCCACCGCTGCGCTCGTAGTGCCAGAAGGTCCAGCCGTTGCAGGCGTCGAGCCCCTGCACTACGGCGCCGATCTTGTGGATCGAGCCGGCGCTGTCGCCGATCGCCAGCGTGCCGTCGGCGCGCACCTTGGCCGCCCAGCGCTTCTTGGCGTCGTAGAGCGTGGCGCCCGGCGCCATCAAGCCGGTGTCGATCAGGCTGATGAAGGCGACGCGCGGCTCCGCGCGCTTGCCGGACAGCACGGTGAGGTCGGCGCTCTCCAGCGGACGCACCGCGTCGATTCGTTCATTGGCGGCGTCGATATAGGCCTGCTCGCGCTCAATGCCGACAAAGTGCCGGCCAAGGCGCTTGGCGACGGCGCCGGTAGTGCCGGACCCGAAGAACGGATCGAGCACGACGTCGCCCGGCTTGGTCGAGGCCATCATGATGCGGGCAAGCAGCGCCTCCGGCTTCTGCGTCGGATGCAGCTTGTTGCCGTTCTCGTCCTTCAGCCGCTCGCCGCCGGTGCAGATCGGGAACAGCCAGTCGGAGCGCATCTGCAAATCGTCATTCGAGGCCTTCAGCGCTTCGTAGTTGAAGGTGTAGCCCTTGGTCTTCTGGTCGCGCGATGCCCAGATCATCGTCTCATGCGCGTTCTGGAAGCGGCGGCCGCGGAAGTTCGGCATCGGGTTGGTCTTGCGCCAGACGATGTCGTTCAGGATCCAGAAGCCGAGATCCTGCATCCTGGCGCCGACGCGGAAGATGTTGTGATAGGAGCCGATGACCCAGATGGTGCCGTTGGGCTTCAGCACGCGCCGCGCCGCCAGCAGCCAGGCGCGGGTGAAGGCGTCATAGGCCTCAAAGCTCTCGAACTGGTCCCAGTCGTCGTCGACGGCGTCGACCTTGGACTGGTCGGGCCGGTGCAGGTCGCCGTCGAGCTGCAAATTGTAAGGCGGATCGGCGAAGATGACGTCGATCGACTTCTCCGGCAGCCTGTCGAGGGCGGCGACGCAGTCGCCCTTCAGGATCGTGTCCAGCCATTCGGACTGCTGGGGAGCGTGGGAAAGCTCGTCGAGGAGACGCACGGCAGACATTACAACACCCAAAGCACGCGTTACGGTTTACTGCCTGTTATGGTTACCGATCAGCGTAAACATTCGGTGAAGGCTGCGACGCCTTGCGTGGTTTGCGAAGACCGGCCCATTGGTGTATGCCGCGCCGCTTGAGCCAGCCAGGCTATATTCCCTTCCCCCACGTTCCGGATTGCCATGCCCCAGCCAGACCTTGTCATCTTCGATTGCGACGGCGTGCTCGTCGATTCCGAAATCGTCGCCGCGCGTATCGAAGCAGAGCTTTTGACCTCGGCCGGATTCGAAATCTCGGCGGAGGAGCTTGCCGAGACCTATGCCGGCCTGACCTTCAAGGACATCATGATGCGGATCGAGGAGAAGTCGCAGATCCCGTTCCAGGCCTCGCTGATCGACCGCGCCGAGGAGCTGGTCGACCGTAAGCTCCGCAGCGACGTGCGCGTCATCGACGGCGCACGCGAGGCGGTGGCGTCCGTTACCGCGCCGCGCGCCGTCTGCTCAAATTCGCGCACGGAGCGGATAGAATTCATGCTGGAGAAGGTGCGCCTGCTGCCGTTCTTCGCCGGCCGCATCTTTTCCGGTCTGGACATCCCCAGCAAGAAGACCAAGCCGGCGCCGGACGTGTTCCTCTATGCCGCCGAACAGCTAGGCGCCAACCCGAAGAACACATTCGTCATCGAGGATTCCGTGCATGGCGTCACCGGCGCCAGGGCTGCCGGCATGCGCGTCATCGGCTTCACCGGCGCCGGGCACAGCTATCCGGGCCATGCAGACGCCCTGACCGAGGCGGGCGCCGAGACGGTGATCCGCCGCTGGGCGGAGCTGAACAGCACGATTGCGGCGCTGTCGGAGTGGTCGGAAGACGCTTAGGGTTCGCTGGAAACTCTACTCCTGCGGCTATGCCCCCTGCCCAAGCCTCGCTCAGTTCGTCACCGCAGCCGCGGCGACGCGCTTCTTCCGCTTGCCCTTGGACTTGTCCGCCGTCGCTTTCGGTGCGTTCTCGTCGTAGCCGGCATAGGCCTGGTAGTCCCGCGCGGTCGGCTCCGGCACCACGACATTGGCGTCGGTGAAGACGAACTGCGTGGCGGCCGAGGGATCGGTGACCTGCACCTGGTATTGATGCAGCTGCGAGTAAAGCACGTCAGGCCCGTGCTGGACGGCGACGCGGATCGGCATGGTGATGGTGCCGGGCGTGAACAGAGGGCCCGGCACGACCTTGCCGGCGACCGCGATCTTCATCGTCAGTTGGCCGTTTTCGTGGGTGCAGTCGCGTGTCACGTCGGTAATTGCAGCCTGGTAGATGATCTTGGTCGGATCGCGGTCGGGGTCGATCGGTTGACCGTTGGGTCCGGTCTGCGCGGCCGCGGCTGCCGCGGCTTCGGCGTCCGCGGCGGCGTCAGCCTTCTTTTTCCTGGGCTTTGCGGATGCGCCCTTGGCGTAAGTGTTGAAGTAGGCGGTACCGTCGCGCAGCGTCACCTTCGGACAATAGGCGCGCAGCTGGCTGGCAAGCACCTTTGGGTCCTGCGGCGGCGGCGGCGCGGTCGGGTCCTTCTTGCCGAGACCGAAGTTCAGGATGCCATTGTCGCTCGATTGGCAGCCTGCGGCGGCAAGCATAAAGCCGGCAAACGCCAGACCCGTAACAAAAC
Organism: Mesorhizobium tamadayense; assembly: GCF_003863365.1. Taxonomy (GTDB): domain Bacteria; phylum Pseudomonadota; class Alphaproteobacteria; order Rhizobiales; family Rhizobiaceae; genus Mesorhizobium; species Mesorhizobium tamadayense. The sequence goes on from NZ_RQXT01000005.1 coordinate 60,220, forward strand.
GACGGTCGACCGAATAAAACGTCATGAAACTGCACTTCCCTCTCACAAAGCCGGTGACGTATATCAACCGCGCGGCAAAAATGCGACTGAGCCGGCTCGGAAAATTAACCAAATTGCCGTGGATGACGCGGCCGGCAGCAATGGGCTTTTGACGATGCAATATGTGAGTACCCGTGGGGACGCCCCCGTGCTTGGATTTTCGGACGCGGTGCTGGCCGGGCTGGCGCGCGACGGCGGGCTTTACGTGCCGCGCGAATGGCCGCAGTTTTCGGCCGCCGACATCCGCGCAATGCGCGGGCTTGCCTATCCCGACCTTGCCATCCGAGTGCTCACGCCGTTCCTCGGCGGCGAGATCGCCGCACCCGTCTTCGAGCGGCTGGTGCGCGAAGCCTATGCCACCTTCCGCCACGATGCCGTCTGCCCGCTGGTGCAGACCGGCGCCAACAGCTTTATCCTGGAGCTCTTCCACGGCCCGACGCTCGCCTTCAAGGACGTGGCGATGCAGCTGCTCGCGCGGCTGATGGACCATGTGCTGGGCGAACGCGGCAATCGCGCCACCATCGTCGGCGCCACCTCCGGCGACACCGGCGGCGCGGCAATAGACGCTTTCGCGGGGCGCGACCGCACCGACATCTTCATCCTTTTCCCCAACGGCAAGGTCTCGCCGGTGCAGCAGCGCCAGATGACGACGTCGAGCGTGGCCAACGTCCATGCGCTGTCGATCGAAGGCAATTTCGACGACTGTCAGGGCCTGGTGAAGGACATGTTCAACGACCACGGCTTCCGCGACCGTGTGTCGCTGTCGGGCGTGAATTCGATCAACTGGGCCCGGATCATGGCCCAGATCGTCTATTACTTTTCCTCGGCGATCTCGCTCGGTGCGCCTGACCGACCGGTGTCGTTCACCGTGCCGACCGGCAATTTCGGCGACATTTTCGCCGGCTATGCCGCCAAGCGCATGGGATTGCCGATCGAACGGCTAATCATCGCCACCAACGACAACGACATTCTGGCGCGCACGCTTGAGAGCGGCGAATACCGCACCAAGGGCGTGTTCGCCACGACCTCGCCGTCGATGGACATCCAGGTGTCGTCGAACTTCGAGCGGCTGCTGTTCGAGGCGGCCGGCCGCGATGCCGCGACGGTCAGGCGCTACATGAACGGGCTGAAGCAGTCCGGCGCCTTCACCGTCGAAGCGGGCGAAATGGCGAAGATCCGCGCCGAGTTCGACGCCGGCCGCGCCAGCGTCGAGGAGATCGCCGCAACCATCCGCAAGACGCTTGAAGCAAGCGGCTACCTGCTCGATCCGCACACGGCCGCCGCCGTGCACGTGGCTGCCGGCCACGCGTCAGGCGCCGTGCCCATGGTGGTGCTCGGCACCGCGCATCCGGCGAAGTTCCCGGCGGCGGTCGAGGCCGCCAGCGGTGTTAGTCCAGCGCTCCCCGCTTGGCTCGGCGGCTTGATGACAGCCGACGAAAAATACACGATACTTCCATCCGAGCTGAAAATGGTGGAAGATCACGTGAGCCGCCACACGCGGGCGGCGCGTTAGGGAGTATTTGCCATATGGGTGTTGAGGTAAGCCGTCTGTCGAACGGCCTGACAGTCGCCACCGAAACCCTTCCAAGCCTCGAATCCGTTGCCTTAGGCGCCTGGGTAAAGTCCGGCGCCCGCAATGAACGCGACGAAGAGCATGGCATGGCCCACCTGCTCGAGCACATGGCGTTCAAGGGCACAAAAAGACGAAGCGCGTTCGAGATCGCCTCGGAAATCGAAAATGTTGGCGGCGAGATCAACGCCGCCACCAGTGTCGAGACGACGTCCTACTATGCCAGGGTGCTGTCCGACGACGTGCCGCTGGCGGTCGACATCCTGGCCGACATCCTGCAGGAATCGGAGTTCGATCCGCAGGAATTGGAACGCGAGCAGCATGTGATCCTGCAGGAGATCGGCGCCGCGCACGACACGCCCGACGACGTCGTCTTCGACCGTTTCACCGAAACCGCCTTCCGCCACCAGACCATCGGCCGCTCGATCCTCGGCACGCCGGAGACGGTGAAGTCCTTCACCTCGAAGCAATTGCACGACTTCATCGAACGGCAATACGGCGCCGAACGCATGGTGATCGTGGCCGCCGGCGACGTCAAACACGACAATTTCGTGCGCGAGGTCGAAAAGCAGCTCGGCGGCTTCCGCGCCAAGTCCGACAGCAGCATTCCGCAATATGCGCAATATGTCGGCGGCGACTTCCGCGAAGACCGCGACTTGATGGATGCGCAGATCGTGCTCGGCTTCGAGGGCCGCGCCTACCATGTGCGTGACTTCTACGCCTCGCAGGTGCTGTCGATGATCCTCGGCGGCGGCATGTCGTCGAGGCTGTTTCAGGAAGTGCGCGAGAAGCGCGGGCTGTGCTACTCGGTCTATGCCTTCCACTGGGGCTTTTCCGATACCGGCATATTCGGCGTGCATGCCGCGACCGGTCAGAGCGACATCGCGGAGCTGGTGCCGGTCGTCATCGACGAGTTGCAGAAGGCAGGTGAAAGCATCCTGCAGGAAGAGCTCGACCGTGCACGCGCGCAATATCGCGCCGGCCTCATCATGTCGGCCGAAAGCCCGGCCAGCCGCGCCTCGCAAATCGCCAGGCAGCTGCTGCTGTTCGGCCGGCCGATCGCCAAGGAGGAGTTGATGGAGCGGCTGGCTGCGCTCACCGTCGAGCGGCTGACCGACCTGTCGTCGCGGCTGTTCTCGACCAGGCCGACGCTTACGGCCGTCGGCCCGGTGGGCACGCTGGCGCCCTACGAGGCGATCCTCGATTCGCTTGCGGGCCCGCAGACAACAGCCCGCAAGCTCGCCGTCTAACCCCGTCCAAAGCCGTGTTCGCGCTCCCCTTCTTTCGCCGGGACCTGCCGGCACTGAAGGGCGACAAGGTCACGCTGCGCGTGCCGCTGACCAACGACTACCGCGAATGGTCGACGCTGCGCGGCGAAAGCCGAGCCTTCCTGGAGCCGTGGGAGCCGCGCTGGCAGCCGGACGAGCTCGACCGCACCTCCTGGCGGCTGCGCATCGGCCGCTACCGCGAGGACTATGCGCAAGGCACAGCCATCGCCTTCTTCATCTTCGAGAAGTCGAGCGGCAAGCTCGCCGGCGGCATCACGCTCGGAAACATCCGCCACGGCGTCGCGCAAAGCGGCCATATCGGCTACTGGATCGGCGAGCGCTTCGGCGGCCGCGGCATGATGACCGAGGCGGTCGAGCTGGTGTCGCGCTTTGCCTTCGATACGCTGAGGTTGCACCGGATCGAGGCGGCCTGTATTCCCGACAACGCCCGGTCGATCCGCGTGCTTGAAAAAGCCGGATTCCGGCGCGAAGGACTGCTGCGATCCTATCTCAGGATCAACGGCAACTGGCAGGATCACTACCTCTACGCCCGGATCGTGGACGATCCGCCGGGTGATGGAACGAAGGGCTGATATGTGACGAATTTTCCGCGAATCGCGTCGCTGTTCGCCCTCATCCTGGCGGTCGTCGTCGCGCTCTCGGCAGCCGCGCCCGCGCTTGCCGTCGAGCCGATCAAGATCGCCCGCGACGACAAGGCGCTCGACCTTTCGGGCGCCGTCGAGATCTACCGGAACCAGGGCGAGAATTTCCAGGTCTCGACCGCGCCAGGCCCCGACGGCATCGTGCGGCGCATCGAGGTCGAGGCCAATGACGCGCGCTCGACCGGAGACTGGGCGGTGTTCGCGCTCGCCAACAGCACCGATCAGCAGCTCGACCGGTTAATTGTCGCGCCGCATTTCCGCCTGGTGAATTCCGGCATCTTCTGGCCGGACCTCGGCTCGACCCGCATCGCGGCGATCACGCCCAGCGAAGGTTTCGCGCTCGACCGCCAGACCAGCCCCGACGCCGACGTCTTCCGGGTGACGCTCAACCCCGGAACAGTCGTCACCTTCATCGCCGAGCTCGCCTCGCCCAAGCTGCCGCAGGTCTACCTGTGGGACCCGGACTCCTACAAGGACTCGGTCAATTCCTACACGCTATTCCGCGGCATCGTCATCGGCATCGCCGGGCTGCTGGCGCTGTTCCTGACCATCCTGTTCGTGGTCAAGGGAACCTCGATGTTCCCCGCGACGGCCGCGCTCGCCTGGGCGGTGCTTGCCTATATCTGCGTCGATTTCGGCTTCCTCAACAAGGTCATCGAGATATCGCCCGGTAATGAGCAGATGTGGCGGGCGGGCACCGAAGTGGCGCTGGCCGCAACCTTCGTGGTGTTCCTGTTCGCCTATCTCAACCTCAACCGTTGGCACGGCCATTTCAGCTACGGCGCGCTGGTCTGGATCCTCGGGTTGCTGCTGATCGCCGGCGTGGCAATAGTCGACCCGGCGGTCGCCGCCGGCATCGCCCGCATCTCGTTTGCCGCCACCGCGCTCACCGGGCTCGGCCTCATCATCTTCCTCGGCATTCGTGGTTATGACCGGGCGATCATGCTGGTGCCGAGCTGGGTGATGGTCTTGCTGTGGCTATGCGGCTCCTGGATGGCCATAACCGGCATGCTGGACAACGACATCGCCCAGCCGGCGCTGGGCGGCGGCCTGATCCTGATCATCCTGTTGATCGGCTTCACCGTCATGCAGCATGCCTTTGCCGGCGGCGCGCTGCACCAGGGCCTGTTCTCCGACCTCGAGCGGCAGGCGCTCGCCATCGCCGGCTCAGGCGACATCGTGTGGGACTGGGACGTGCTGCGCGACCGCGTGGTGACCAAGCCCGACATCAGCATGCAGCTCGGCCTTGCCCCCAACAGCCTGTCGGGTGCGGCGCGCAACTGGCTGCCGGTGCTGCATGCCGACGACCGCGACACCTTCCGCACCACGCTCGACGTGGTGCTGGAACACCGCCGCGGCCGGGTGGCGCAGAATTTTCGCCTGCGCGGCGCCGACGGCCACTATCACTGGTTTTCGCTCAGGGCGCGCCCGGTGATCGGCTCGGACGGCGAGGTGATCCGTTGCGTCGGCACCATGGTCGACGTGACCGAGCAGAAGAAATCCGAGGAAAGGCTGCTGCACGACGCCGTGCACGACAACCTCACCGGCCTGTCGAACCGCGAGCTGTTCATGAACCGGCTGGAGGCGATCATCTCGATCGCCCGCACCGAGGACAAGGTGCGCCCGACCGTCTTCGTCATCGACATCGACCGCTTCAAGCAGGTCAATGACGGCCTCGGCATCTCGGCCGGCGACACCATCCTGCTCACCATCGCGCGCCGGCTGCACCGTCTGTTGAAGCCCAAGGATTCGCTGTCGCGCTTTGCCGGCGATCAGTTCGCGCTGATGCTGCTGTCGGAGCAGGATCCCGCCCGCATCGCCGCCGTGGCCGATGCCATCAAGCATGCGATCAACAATCCAATCACCTTCGCCAAGCGCGAGATCGTGCTTACCGCCTCGATCGGGCTGATCACCTGGACGACGGCGCAGACTTCGTCCGAGGACATGGTCAAGGACGCCGAGCTTGCCATGCATCAGGCCAAGCGTTTCGGCGGCGACAGGATCGAGCCGTTCCGGCCGGCATTCCGCACCGTCGGCACCGATCGGCTGCAGTTCGAATCCGACCTTCGCCGCGCCATCGAACGGCGCGAGTTCACGCTTGCCTACCAGCCGATCGTGCGGCTAGAGGACGGCAGCATCGCCGGCTTCGAGGCGCTGCTGCGCTGGGACCATCCCAGGCGCGGCATGATCCCGCCGGGAGACTTCATCCCGGTGGCCGAAAATTGCGGGCTGATCGTGCAGCTTGGGCTTTTCGCCATGCAGCAGGCGGCCGAGGACCTGGCGACCTGGCAGAAGCAGATCGGCGACGCGCCGCTGTCGGTCTCGGTCAACCTGTCCAGCCGCCAGCTCATCCGCCGCGACCTCGTCAGCGACGTCCGCTCGGTGATCGCGCGCGCCAATCTGAAGCCGCGCTGCTTCAGGCTGGAACTCACCGAATCGCTGGTGATGGACAATCCCGAGCAGTCCGCGCATGTGCTTGCCAAGCTGAAGCAACTCGGCATCGGGCTGTCCCTCGACGATTTCGGCACCGGCTATTCCTCGCTCTCCTACCTGACCCGCTTCCCCTTCGACACCATCAAGATCGACAAGAGCTTCGTCGACGACTCCACGCCGAAGCGGGCGGTGCTGCTCAAATCCATGGTCAACATGGCGCACGAGCTCGGCCTGTCGGTCGTGGCCGAAGGCATCTCCGACGAGAGCGACGCGCTGGAGCTGCGCCAGATGGGCTGCGAATATGTCCAGAGCTTCATGTTCGGCGCGCCGATGCCCGGCGACCAGGTGCTGAAGACCTTGAGGGAACAATATCCGCTCACGCAGGCTTAGAGGCCGTTTGGAAACTCTACTCCTGCGGCCATCTGATGGCGCTTTCTGCGCTTCCGGCCTTCGCCAGCCGAAGCACTCATGGGTGGCGTGGCAGTTAAATTAAGGCTACGGCCGCAGGCCGGTGCGCACGTACTTTAAGTACGCTTCGCTCCGGTTCTCGAAATCACCATCATATGACTCGCATGAGCGAGTTTCGAAACGGCCTCTGGGCGCGATAGGTCACGCGTGACCGGCGGCGGCGCTCAAATGGGCGAGATCGATGCCGATCGAGGAAAGGATGCGGTCATATTTGCGCTCGATGTCGGCATCGAACAGAAGCTCGGGCGTCGCCGGGCAGGTCAGCCAGCCATTCTCGGCGATCTCGCTTTCGAGCTGGCCGGCGCCCCAGCCGGAATAGCCGAGCGCCATCAGCGCGTGACGCGGCCCGCGGCCCGTCGAGATGGCGCGCAGAATGTCGACCGTGGCGGTCAGACAGATGTCGTCGGAGACATTGAGCGAGGATTCCACGCGATAGTCGCCGGAATGCAGCACGAAGCCGCGGCTGCGATCGACCGGCCCGCCATTGCGCACCACGAAGTCGCGGGTATGTGCCGGCAAACGGATCGCTTCCTGCTCGTTCATGATGCCAAGCTGCACCAGAAGGTCCGGGAACAGCATCTGCTGCGTCTGGTTGATGATCAGGCCCATGGCGCCCTCGTCGTTGTGGGCGCAGATATAGATGACCGAGCGCGTGAAACGGTCGTCCTTCATGCCGGGCATGGCAATCAGGAACTGATCGTCGAGAAAGCCGCGTCCGGCGGTTTTCTTTTTGTGGCGTGACAAGTCCATGAAGTCGAGCGTAACGCGTTTCCGCCGCGCCGAAAAGGTGGTCAGGCTGCCGGATGTCACGCAAATATGATACCGGCAGGAACATGAAATCATTGCGCGGCCAAGAACGGGCTATCAAATCACCGCCATGCGATACCTGAACATTGTGGCGCTCGGCGCCGTCATCGGCCTCGCAGCCGGCCTGCCGGCCAAGGCCTCGTCCTCGGCCTGGTACAAGAGCGAAGGCGGCAAGGTGCGTCTGGTGACCAGCGGCAAGCCGGACGAGGCGGGCCAAATCCACGGCGTGCTCGACATTGCGCTGAAGCCCGGCTGGAAAACCTACTGGCGCGACCCCGGCGACGCCGGCGTGCCGCCCCAGATCGACATCTCGGCCAGCACCAACATCGCCGATGCAAGGCTGTCGTTTCCGCCGCCGCAGCGCCACGACGACGGCTACGGCAAATGGTCGGGCTATGACCGCCCGGTGTCGCTGCCGGTGACCTTCACGCTGTCGGCGCCCGACCAGCCGGCGACGATCGATGCCAACGTCTTCCTCGGCATCTGCGAGACGATCTGCATTCCGGTGCAGACGCGGCTCAGCCTCGACCCCGCTTCCGATCCGGACAACGCCACGGACACGGCGCTGGTGAAGACGGCGCTTGCAACGCTCCCTTCCCCGGCGCGGGCCGATTTCGGCATCCACGTGCTGCCCGGCGACCATGAAACGCTCGTCGTCGAGGCCCGGTCACCAGGCGATCCGGATTCCGTCGATTTCTTCATCGCCGGCGAGCGCGACTACATGTTCGGCGCGCCGGTGCGCAGCCAGAAGGACGGCAAGCTGGTCTTCACCGTGCCGATCCTGGACCGGCCGTCGGCGACGCCCACGGATGGCGGGCTCTACTACACACTGACAAGCGCCGAGGGTTCGGTCGACGGGCTGCTGCCTTTCCCTTGATCCAGGCTTGGTGAACGGTTGCAGCAAGCCGCTCAGTCCGATATCGCAGGCAGAAATCCTTCCAGTCTCCCAAGCGAGGAATCCCATGACCATTTCGGTTGGCGAAAAACTGCCCGATGCGACTTTCAAGGTGATGACCCCCGACGGCGCCAAGCCCATGACGAGCGCCGAAATTTTCACCGGCAAGAAGGTGGTGCTGTTCGGCGTTCCGGGCGCCTTCACGCCGACCTGCAGCAACAACCACCTGCCGGGCTACCTCGAGAACCACGACGCCATCCTGGCGCGCGGCGTCGACACCATCGCGGTGGTCTCGGTCAACGACGTCCATGTCATGGGCGCCTGGGCGCGCTTCACCGGCGGCGAAGGCAAGATCCTGTACCTCGCCGACGGCAGCGGCGATTTCGCCAAGTCGGTCGGCCTCGACAACGACCTTTCCGCGACCGGCATGGGGCTGCGCTCGAAGCGCTTTTCGATGATCGTTGACGACGGCAAGGTCACGGCGCTCAACGTCGAAACCAAGCCGGGTGTCGACGAGAGCGGCGCGGCCAAGATCCTCGAGCAGCTCTGATGCTCGACATCGTCTGGCGCGCCGTCGCGATCGGCATCGGCGCCACGGTCTTCATGGACGTCTGGGCGATCGTCCTCAACAAGGCGTTCGGCCTGCCTAGGCCAAATTGGGGCCTGGTCGGACGCTGGGTCCGGCACCTGCCCGAGAAGGTCTTCCACGACGACATCGGTCAGGCCGCACCCTATGCGCATGAAAAGGCGCTGGGCTGGGCGTTCCACTATCTCGTCGGCATCCTCTACGGCGTCATCCTGGTCATGCTCGCGGGCGCGGGCTGGCTGGCGGCGCCGACCTTCCTGCCGGCCTTCATTCTGGGCATCGTTACCGTCGGCGCCGGCTGGTTCCTGCTGGCGCCCGGCATGGGCGCCGGCTGGGCGGCGTCCAAACTGCCCAATCCGATGCTGGTTCGCGCGCTGAACCTCGTCTCGCACACGGTGTTCGCGCTCGGCCTGTTCTCCACGGCGCTGATGATCCGTTAGAGAGGCGGCGCGTCAGTAACTCTGGGTCGAACGTCGAGGCGTGGGCTTGCGGGTCGGAGCTGCGCTCTTCGGCGGTGTAGTCGCAACCGGCGCAGGTCTTGCCGGCTTGAACGGCGCCATGCCTTGTCTTGCCAGTTCGTCGGCGCGCTCGTTCTCCGGATGGCCGGCATGGCCCTTCACCCAGTGCCAGATGACCTTGTGGCGCCTGTTGGCCTCGTCCAGCGCCTGCCAGAGCTCACCGTTCTTGACCGGCTTCCTATCGCCGGTCTTCCAGCCGTTCTTCTTCCAGCCATGGATCCATTTGGAAATGCCGTCCATGACGTATTTGCTGTCGGTATAGAGGTCGACCGTGCAAGGCTCCTTCAGCGCATTGAGCGCGGTGATGGCGGCAAGCAGCTCCATGCGGTTGTTGGTGGTCTGCGCCTCGCCGCCAGACAGCTCCTTGGTGGCGCCGTTGTAGCGCAGCACCGCGCCCCAGCCGCCTGGCCCGGGATTGCCGGAGCAGGCGCCGTCGGTGAAGATCTCGACTTGCTTGTTCATATCAGCCCGTATTCGGAAGGGGATTTGATCGCCCGGTGGAAGCGCATGCGGCGGATATATTCGGTCGGATCGCGCTTCATCACCAGGCCCCCATTGGGAATGGTCAGCCAGTCGTAGAGCCTGGTCAGCATGAAACGCAGCGCCGAGCCGCGCGCCAGCAGCGGCAGCGCAGCATTCTCTTCCGCCTCAAGCGGCCGCACCGACTGGTAGCCGGCAAGGAGCGCCACGCCCTTGGTGAGGTTGAAGGAAAAATCCTTCTCGAAGCACCAGGCGTTGAGGCAGGTGGCGACGTCATAGGCATAGAGATCGTCGCAGGCGAAATAGAAGTCGATCAGGCCCGACAGCTTCTCGCCGAGGAAGAAGACATTGTCCGGGAAGAGATCGGCATGGATGATGCCCCGCGGCAGCGCGGTCGGCCAGTTGCGCTCGAAGTCGGCAAAGTCGGCGTCGACCTCTGCCGCCAGCCCCGGCTCGATCTCGTCAGCACGGTCGCGCGACGCCGCCCAGAGCTTGCGCCAGCCGTCGATGGCCAGCGCGTTCGGCCGCTTCATCGGGAAATCCCGGCCGGCGAGATGGAGCTCTGCCAGCGCCTTGCCGACCTCGCCGCAATGCGCCGCCGTCGGGCGCCTCAGCGACAGCCCTTCGAGGAAGGTGATGATGACGGCCGGCCGGCCGGCGAGCGTGCCGATGATGGTGCCGTCATGCGCGGTGACCGGAAGCGGACAGGAAATGCCTTTTCGCGCGAGATGGCCCATCAGACCGAGGAAAAAGGGCAGATCAGCCTTGTCGACGCGCTTCTCGTAGAGCGTCAGGATGTAGGAACCCGTGGAGGCGTGGACGAGGAAATTCGAGTTCTCGGTCCCTTCGGCGATGCCCTTGTAGGACAGGAGCTCCCCCACCGGATAGGCTTTCAGGAATGCGCCGAGCTCGTTTTCGTTGACGTCGGTGTAGACAGCCATTTGGGTTCACGCGGCTCCGTTGACGAAGGCCATGTCGGCCGCCGTCAGCTCGACATCGCGCAACACCCGCATCACCGGAAAATCCTCCGTTTCCGTGGCCGTGATGGCCAGATCGATGGTGACGTCGAAGCGCTGCCGGAACGCGTCGATGATCTCGTCGACGATGATTTCCGGCGCCGAAGCGCCGGCCGACAGGCCGAGCGTCGAAATCTCGCCGATCTCATCCCACGGAATTTCAGAAGCTCGCTGCACAAGAAGCGACATCGCAGCACCCGCGCGCTCCGCTACTTCGACAAGGCGCCGCGAATTGGAGGAATTGGGGGCGCCGACGATCAGATAGAGGTTGGCGCCGGCGGCCGTTTCCTTCACCGCCTCCTGGCGGTTGGTGGTGGCGTAGCAGATCGATTCGGCCGCCGGCGCATGCAATTGCGGGAACCGCTCCTGCAGCGCCCGGATGATGCCGGCGGTGTCCTCGACCGACAGCGTCGTTTGCGTGACGAAGCCAAGCGCTGCCGGGTCCGCCGGCACGAAAGTAGCTGCGTCCGCCTCGGTCTCGATCAGCGTCACAGCACCCTCCGGCAGCTGGCCCATCGTGCCGATCACTTCCGGGTGGCCGGCATGGCCGATCAGGAGCACATGGCGGCCGAGCCGCTGGTGGCGCATCGCCTGCTTATGCACCTTCGACACCAGCGGACAGGTGGCGTCGAGGTAGAACAGGTTGCGCGCCTCGGCGTCGGCCGGCACCGATTTCGGCACGCCATGCGCGGAAAAGACGACCGGCGACTGACGATGCTCGGGCGGGATCTCGGACAATTCCTCGATGAACACCGCGCCCAGGCTCTGCAGCCCCTCGACGACATAGCGATTGTGCACGATCTCGTGGCGGACATAGACCGGCGCGCCGTATTTCTTCAGCGCCAGGACGACGATCTGGATAGCGCGGTCGACGCCGGCGCAGAAGCCGCGCGGCTGGCAGAGCCTGATCGTCAGCGGTGGCTTTTTCTCAATCATCAAAACTGGCCGGTTCAGTCGGAAAGCTGGAGGCGAAATGAGGCGTGCGGCCCTGCCCTGTCAAGAGCGGCAGCGCTCACCCCTCCTTCGCCGGGCGGCGAAGCCTGAGGATCAGCACGGCGGCAAGGGCCGCGGCAAGGCCATACCAGGTGACGGCATATTGCAGATGGTTGTTCGGCAAATCGATGATGGTGACGCCGCCGACCGGCAGGCCGCCGGGATTGGGCGTCCTGTCGGCATCGATGAAGAACGGCACCAGCGCAGCACCCGCCGGAAGACCGGCGCTCGAGGCCATGACGTCGCGGTCTTTCCAGTAGAAGATGTTCTTGGCGACATCGTTGTCGGGCAGCATCGTCGAGGGTTTTTCCGGAAGCGGATTGCGGGCAAGGCCGGTCACCGTCACCTTGCCGGCGACCTCGCCCAGCCGGCGCTTGGCCGGATCCTTGAGATCGTAGGGAACGAAGCCGCGATTGACGAGCACGAAGCGGCCGTCGTCGAGCTGCAGGGGCGTGTAGACGTTGAAGCCGGTGTCGCCTTGCCAGGTGGAAAAGAAATGCCGCTCGCCCCGATGCAGGAAAGTGCCGGTCACCGTCACCGGCGTGTAGTCGACGTCATGGAAGGCGGCGAACTGTCTCTCGACATCGGCCAGCGGCAGAGGCGCCGCATGGGTGCGCCTGTCGATGGTCTCGAGCAGCCCTTCCTTCCAGTGCAGGCGCTGGACCTGCCAGGTGCCGAGGCCCAGAAGGATGGCGAACAGCACAAGGCCGAGCCCAAGCAGCAATGCGTCGCGCGGCCGCGAAGGGCCGGCAGTCGAAACAAACGCGTCACTCATTGGCCGCTGTCCAGCCTGCCTTCCGCGGCCTTTCTGGAATATTGCAGGGTGATCAGCACGCCCTTGATCAGGCGCAGCGCCGTCAGGCACAGCACCAGCGCCAGCGGTATCCACAAAATGAAATGCAGCCAGAGCGGCGGGCTCAGCGTGACTTCCACCCACAGCGCCAGGCCGACGACGATGAAGCCGATGATCAGGATGACGAAGACAGCCGGGCCGTCGCCGGCATCGGCGAAGGAATAGTCGAGGCCGCAATTGTAGCAGCGCTTGCCGACGGTGAGGAAGCCGGAGAACAGCTTGCCCTCGCCGCAGCGCGGGCAATGGCCGTGCAGCCCGGCCGAGATCGGGTCGATGGGCGGCCAGATCGCCCTGTCTTCGATCGCCCTGTCTTCGATCGCCTTGTCTTCGCTCATGTCGGGCATCCTATAGCATTCCGCGCAAAAGATAAGGCGGCCACGTCGCCGCAGCCGCCTTTTGGGATTCCGAAAGCCGTTGATTTAATGGGCTTCGATCATGGCGCCGTTCGAGGCCCAGACATAGATCGCGCTGAACAGGAACAGCCAGACCACGTCGACGAAGTGCCAGTACCAGGCGGCCGCCTCGAAACCGAAATGGTGCTTCGGGGTGAAGTCGCCCCGCATCGCGCGCACCAGGCAGACGAGCAGGAAGATGGTGCCGATGATGACGTGGAAGCCGTGGAAGCCGGTCGCCATGAAGAAGGTGGCACCGTAGATGGAATCCTTGAAGCCGAACGGCGCGTGCATGTACTCGTAAGCCTGCACCATGGTGAACAGCATGCCGAGGCCGACAGTCAGCACCAGGCCGTTGACCAGGCCCTTGCGGTCGCCGTGAAGGAGCGAGTGGTGCGCCCAGGTCACCGTCGTGCCCGACAGAAGCAGGATGATGGTGTTGTAGAGCGGCAGGTGGAAGGGATCGAGGACCTCCAAGCCCTTCGGCGGCCAGACGCCGCCGGTGAAGGCGGCGCGGGCATATTGGTCCGCCTCGCCCGGGAACAGGCTGGCGTCGAAGAAGGCCCAGAACCAGGCGACGAAGAACATCACCTCGGAGGCGATGAACATGATCATGCCGTAGCGCAGGTGCAGCGACACCACGCGCGTATGGTGGCCCTCATGCGCTTCCTTGATGGTGTCCGACCACCAGGCGAACATCGTGTAAAGCACGATGATCAGGCCGATGAAGAACAGCCACGGATTGGCGATGTTGTGGCCGAAGACCGGGAAGTTGCCGGCCTTCAGATACTGCATCAGGCAAACGCCGCCAACGGCCGTGACCAGCGCGCCGATCGAGCCCAGGAAAGGCCAGGGGCTAGGATTGACGAGATGGTAGTCGTGGTTCGGTTTTGCGTGCGCGTCTGCCATATCAACCCCCGAGGCTTGCTTCGGAATCTGGAACTTTGTTGCTGTTGGTGCCAGCGGCCGGCGCGGAAGAAGCGACCGGTTGTTTCTTCTCGACCGGGAACATCGTGTAGGACAGAGTGATGGTCTTCAAGTCCTTCAGTTCCGGCACATTGACGATGTCTGGATCGACGTAGAACACGACCGGCATGTCCAGCGTCTCGTCGGGCTTCAGCGTCGTGTCGGTGAAGCAGAAGCACTCCACCTTGTTGAAATAGGCGCCGGCCATTTCCGGCTGCACGTTGAAGGAGGCGCGGCCGGTGATCGGGCGATCGAACTTGTTGGTGGCGCTGTAATGCGCCTGCGCGGTCTCGCCGATCTTGATCGTCACCGAGCGGGCGACGGGCTCGAACTGCCACGGAATGCCGTTGGTGTTGGCGTCGAAGCGGATGGTGATGTCGCGATCGAGCACACGGCCGGCATATTGCTTCTCGGCGCGCTGCGTCGTGCCGCCATAACCGGTGACCTGGCAGAACATCTTGTAGAGCGGCACCGCCGCATAGGCCATGCCGACCATGCCGGTGAAGAAGGCGAGGCAGACAGCCACGACGATGCGGTTGTTGTTCTTCCCGATGGGTCTGGTCTCGTCGCTCATCGCCGCCTCACATCAAATTCGTGGGCATCAGGGCCGATGCATGGTGGCCGAAGCGCACGATGGTGGCGATGTAGAAGATGATGACGAGCGCGGCCAGCGCGACGCCGATGGCGACGGAGCGGTTGCGCCGCGCCTTCCGCTGGCGTTCGGTCAAGGTGACCAGCTCGAGGTTCTTGTCGGCCACGATCATGCTCCCCCCATGACGAAGGCGCGCCCGACCACGCTGTCGACGAGATAGGCGGCGAAGATTGCGAAGAGATAGAGCAGCGAATAGCCGAACAGCGCCTTGGCCGGCTTCATCGCGCGGTCGGCGTCGCTCATGCCCAGCACCTTCCAGGCATACCAGACGAAGCCCAGGCCGAGCAGGACGGAAACCGCGCCATAGGCGGCGGTGGTATAGCCGAGCGCCCAGGGCAGCACGCCGACCGGCGCCAGGATCAGCGCGTAGGCAAAGATCTGACGGCGGGTCGAGGCGTGACCGGCGACGTTCGGCATCATCGGGATGCCGGCGCGGGCGTAGTCGTCCGACTTGAACAGCGCCAGCGCCCAGAAATGCGGCGGCGTCCACAGGAAGATGATCAGGAACAGGATCAGGCTTTCGAGGCTGACCGACCCGGTCACCGCGGCCCAGCCGATCACCGGCGGGATGGCGCCAGCGGCGCCGCCGATGACGATGTTCTGCGGCGTCCAACGCTTCAGCCACATCGTGTAGACGACGGCGTAGAAGAAGATGGTGAAGGCGAGAAGCGCCGCCGACAGCCAGTTGATGAGCACGCCCAGCGTCATCACCGACAGCACCGAGAGCACCAGGCCGAAGCTCAGAGCTTCGCCCGGCGTGACGCGCCCGGCCGGCACCGGACGGCCGGCGGTCCTGGTCATCACCGCGTCGATGTCGGCGTCGTACCACATGTTGAGCGCGCCCGAGGCGCCGGCGCCGATCGCAATTGCCAGGATGGCGATCACCGCCAGCAGCGGATTGATGGCGACGGGCGCCGCGACCATGCCGACAAAGGCCGTGAAGACGACCAGCGACATCACGCGCGGCTTGAGGAGGGCGAAGAAATCGCCTGCAGTTGCTTCCGACATGCGAAAGCCTGCTTCCTCCATCAATCTGTCGTCGGCAAGGGCCATGCGTACTTAAAGTCCATTATTCCGTTGGCCAAGACCGCCGGCTCGCCGGCGGCCTCGTATGCGTCGGGACGCAGCTTACTTGATCTTCGGCAGCTGTTCCCACTGGTGGAACGGCGGCGGCGAAGGCAGTTGCCATTCGAGCGTGGTGGCACCCTCGCCCCACGGATTGGCGCCCGCGACCCGCTTCTTCTGGAAGGCCTCGAACACGCCATAAAGGAAGATCGCAACACCGACGGCCGCGATGTAGGAGCCGTAGGACGAAACCATGTTCCAGCCGGCAAACGCATCCGGATAGTCGACGGTGCGGCGCGGCATGCCGGCGAGTCCGAGGAAGTGCTGCGGGAAGAAGATCAGGTTGACGCCGACGAAGGTGACCCAGAAGTGGGTGTTGGCGATCACCGGCGAGTACATGTAGCCGGTCATCTTCGGGAACCAGTAGTACCAGCCGGCGAAGATGGCAAACACGGCGCCGAGCGACAGCACGTAGTGGAAGTGGGCGATCACGAAATAGGTGTCGTGCAGCGAGCGGTCGAGGCCGGCATTGGCCAATTGAACGCCGGTGACGCCACCGATCGTGAACAGGAAGATGAAGCCCAGCGCCCACAGCATCGGCGGCTTGAAGGAGATCGAGCCGCCCCACATTGTGGCGATCCAGGAGAAGATCTTCACGCCGGTCGGCACCGCGATGACCATGGTGGCGAACACGAAGTAGCGCTGCGTGTCGAGCGACAGGCCGGTCGTGTACATGTGGTGCGCCCAGACGATGAAACCGACGGCGCCGATCGCGACCATCGCATAGGCCATGCCGAGATAGCCGAAGACGGGCTTCTTCGAGAAGGTCGAGACGATGTGGCTGACGATGCCGAAGCCCGGCAGGATCAGGATGTACACCTCGGGGTGGCCGAAGAACCAGAACAGGTGCTGGAAGAGCAGCGGGTCACCGCCATTGTCCGGCACGAAGAAGGAGGTGCCGAAGTTGCGGTCGGTGAGAAGCATGGTGATGGCGCCCGCCAGAACCGGCAGCGACAAGAGCAGCAGGAAGGCCGTGATCAGCACCGCCCAGGCGAACAGCGGCATCTTGTGCATCGTCATGCCGGGCGCGCGCATGTTGAAGATGGTGGTGATGAAGTTGATCGCGCCGAGGATCGACGAGGCGCCGGCGATGTGGATCGACAGGATCGCGAGGTCCATCGCCGGGCCCGGCTGGCCGGATGTCGACAGCGGCGGATAGATCGTCCAGCCGCCGCCGACGCCGAAGGCGCCGGGCGCGCTCGGCACGAACATCGAGGAAAGCAGCAGGATGAAGGCCGGCGGCAACAGCCAGAAGGAGATGTTGTTCATGCGCGGGAAGGCCATGTCCGGCGCGCCGATCATGATCGGCACCATCCAGTTGGCGAAGCCGCCGATCAGCGCCGGCATCACCATGAAGAAGATCATGATCAGGCCGTGCGCGGCGCCGAAGGCATTGTACATGCTCTTGCCGCCGTCGATGGCGGCATCGCCCTGCATGCCATAGACCATCTGCGCCAGACCGCTGAAGATCTGGATGCCCGGCTCCTGCAGCTCCATGCGGATGGCGACCGAAAGCGCACCGCCGATGACGCCGGCGATGATCGCGAAGATCAGGTAGAGCGTGCCGATGTCCTTGTGGTTGGTCGAGTACACCCAGCGGACCCAGCCATGCGGCCTGTGGTCGTGGTGGTCGTGAGCTGCAGCCTCTGCCATATTCCGCTCCGTTCCCTAAATCTTGCTAACCCGCGGCGTCAGTTGCCGGCGGCCGCTACCTTGTTGGTGCCATCGATCTCGGCCATCAGCGCCTTGTTGGCGGCGGGCACATCGGTCTTGGCCGTCTCCAGCCAGGTCTTGAACTGCGCATCGGACACGACGCGGACCGCGATCGGCATGAAGGCGTGATCCTTGCCGCAAAGCTGCGAGCACTGGCCGTAATAGAGGCCTTCCTTCTCGGCCTTGAACCATGACTCGTTGGTGCGGCCGGGCACCGCATCCATCTTGATGCCGAATGACGGCACGGCGAAGGAGTGGATGACATCGGTGGCCGTGATCAGCACGCGGGTCATGGTGTTGACCGGCACCACCAGCTCGTTGTCGACGGCGAGCAGGCGCGGATAAAGGTTGCGGTCTTCCTTGCCGGCCTTGGCGCGGTCGGCATCCTGGAGGATCGCCGAGTTGAACGAGAAGCTCTTGTCGATCTGGTATTCGTAGTCCCAGTTCCACTGGTTGCCGGTCGCCTTGACGGTGAGCTTGGCTTCTTCCGGCGGCGTGTATTGCGCGGTGAGCAGCTGGAACGAGGGAATGGCGATGAGCAGCAGCACGATGACCGGCCCGACCGTCCAGAAAACCTCGATCAGCGTGTTGTGGCTGGTCCTCGAGGGAACCGGGTTGACACTCGCGCGGAACTTCAGAATGCAAAGGGCGAGAAGAGCCAGCACCAGGACGGTGATCGGTACGATGAACCACATCGTGTAGTTCCCGAACCATTCGATCTGACGCATCATCTCGGTCGCGGGCGCCTGGAAGCTTGTCTCCCAATCCCGCGGCTGATCCGCATAGGCGGATGCGCTGGAGAGGAGCGCGCCTGCGCCTGCAGCACCTGCCAGAAACTTGGCGCTTGCCAGGAATTTTCTCATCGCCCTCTCGTCTCCCACTTCCTGCGATCGGATCGCACCAATAACGAACGACGCCGGGATCGGGAATCCCGGTCTGTCCCTAAGGTGGTTCAAACCATACTCTATTTCCCTCCGCAAGGAAGGAGCGGGCGAAACCGTGCGGCATTTTTGCGCGCAGCCCGAGGGGCATCCCCGGCCATCGCCGCGCCGCATCCCGGACGGTCGCAATTCGGGCGAATTTGCTCTGGAAAAGCGCGCGATTGCCGGTATCTGGGCGGGCTGGCGACGGTCCCGTCCTTTACTTGGCCTTGGCGCAGCTTAAAGTGCCGTGATTCGCAATGGAGCCGTCATGACTTCCTGGCTTTCAAGACCTCTGGCGAAGGTCGTCTTCCTTGCCGCCCTGCTTGGCGCCAGCGTGGCGAACGCCGCGCCGCCTCAGACCGCCGCGCCGCCCAGCGGCACTGTCAAGTCGACGCATGGCGCGTGGTCGATCATCTGCGACACGCCCGCCGGCGCGACCTCCGAGCAATGCGTGATGATGCAGAACGTCGTCGCCGAGGACCGTCCAGAGATGGGGCTTTCGGTGGTCGTGCTGCGCACCGCTGACAACAAGGCGGAGATCCTGCGGGTGCTGGCGCCGCTCGGCGTGCTATTGCCCAACGGGCTTGGCCTCAATGTCGACGGCAAGGACATCGGCCGCGCCTATTTCGTGCGCTGCTTCCAGGACGGATGCTATGCGGAAGTGATCTTGGAGAAGCCGCTGCTCGACACGCTGAAGACCGGCACGTCGGCCACCTTCATCGTCTTCCAGACGCCGGAGGAAGGCATCGGCATCCCCGTCGATCTCAAGGGTTTTGCCGAGGGTTTCTCCGCCCTGCCCTGATCCAACGGCTGCAATGCGGTCGTCCGTCGACCCACGGCGATGATGATCCCTTGTGAACGCCGCCGATTGTCTTGACCTCACTTCGCCCCTACATCGGGGAAAGACGAAACCGCCAGCGGACAGCCCTGCCATGAACAGCCTCATCGGCCAATTCGACATTTCCGACGATCGCGTCAAAGAGATCGTCGCCGAGACCATCAAGGGCGCCGACGACGGCGAGCTGTTCCTCGAATACAGCGAAAGCGAAGCGCTGATGTTCGACAACGGCCGGCTGAAGACGGCCAATTTCAACACCGACCAGGGCTTTGGGCTGCGCGCCGTCGCCGGCGAGGCGAGCGGCTATGCGCATTCGAGCGACTTGTCCGAAGCCTCGCTGCTGCGCGCGGCCGATGCGGTCTCGGCGGTCAAGGGCGGCTATTCGGGAACGCTGGCCGCAGCACCCGCGCGCACCAATCGCCACCTTTACGGCGACGAGAACCCTATCCCGTCGCCCAGCTTCGAGGCCAAGGCGAAGCTATTGCAGGAGATCGACGCCTGGCTGCGCGCCGCCGATCCGCGCGTGCGCCAGGTGACGGCCTCACTTGGCGCTTCATGGCAGCATGTCGAGATTGTGCGCAGCGACGGCCAGGTGGTGCGCGACATCCGCCCGCTGGTCAGGATCAATGTCTCGGTCGTGGTCGGCGATGGCGACCGCCAGGAGAGCGGCTCCTACGGCATGGGCGGCCGCAAGAGCTTTGGCGAGTTCCTCACCGAGGAGAGCTGGAAGCATGCCGCGCGCGAGGCGCTGAGACAGGCGCTGGTCAACCTAGAAGCCGTTCCGGCGCCGGCCGGCACCTTTGATATCGTGCTCTCCAGCGGCTGGCCGGGCGTGATGCTGCACGAGGCGGTCGGCCACGGGCTGGAGGGCGACTTCAACCGCAAAAAGACGTCCGCCTTCGCCGGCCTGATGGGTAGCCAAGTGGCGGCAAAGGGCGTCACCGTGGTCGATGACGGCACGATCGCCGAGCGCCGCGGCTCGCTCACCGTCGACGACGAAGGCACGCCTTCGGCACACAACGTGCTGATCGAGGACGGCAAGCTGGTCGGCTACATGCAGGACCGCCAGAACGCGCGTCTGATGGGCATGAAGGCGACCGGCAACGGCCGGCGCGAAGGCTATGCCCACCAGCCGATGCCGCGCATGACCAACACCTACATGACCTCGGGCGACATGCCGCCGGAGGAGATCATCGCCTCGGTCAAGAACGGGATCTATGCCGTCTCCTTCGGCGGCGGCCAGGTCGACATCACCTCGGGCAAGTTCGTGTTCGGCTGCACCGAGGCCTACATGATCGAGGACGGCAAGGTGACCCAGCCGATCAAGGGCGCGATGCTGATCGGCAACGGCCCCGACGCTATGCACCGCGTCACCATGGTCGGCAACGACATGAAGCTCGACAACGGCATCGGCATGTGCGGCAAGGCCGGACAGGGCGTGCCCGTTGGCGTCGGCCAGCCGCATCTGAGGATGAACCAGATGACGGTGGGCGGCACCAGGGTTTGAGGCACCTGGACCGTTCCTGTAAAGCCCCGATGGCCGGCTCCAAAAAACTCATAACCACCGTCTCGACCAAGGGACAGGTGACTCTGCCCAGTGCGATCCGGAAACGGCGGCACTGGGGTGCCGGCACGCGTCTGCAGGTCGAAGACACGCCGGAGGGCGTTCTCCTGAATCCGGCGCAGGCTTTTGCCTCGACGCGGCCGGAGGAGGCGTTTGGCGTCCTGTCGCACAGCGGGATGCCGAAAACTGTGGAAGAAATGGACGCGGGCGTTCTTGCCGAAGCGCGGCGCCATACTCGCGATTGATGCAATCAGCAAGAGGCATAGCGGCCTCCGCCGGCCTCCGAACACGACCGTGTTAGCAAATTATTAATTGTTCAATTGCCTTGGCCGGCGTTTCCGCATTAACTCGTCGCCAGTCTTCTCGTTGCGGTGGTGTTGGCAGTGCTGCGTTCCCCTGGCGCCCTGACGTCTTCTTTCCTCCTTGGCCTTGTTTCGTTGATCGGTGCGACATCGCTATCTGTCGGCCCCGCGGCGGCGCAGTCGACATTGTTCAAGCGGCCATCGGTTCCGGCCACGAAGGCGCAGCCAATCGCGATCGACCTGCGCTCCGCCGCCGTTGGAGGACGCACCAGCGTTCCCTATGGCTGGATCGATTTCTGCCATCGCCGGCCGAAAGAGTGCAAGGTGCCCGCCCTGCCGGCGACGAGCGTCAAGCTGACTGCGCAGAACCTGCGCACCCTCAAGCGGATAAACCAAAAGGCGAACCGCGCCATCAAGCCCGTCAGCAACTACGATCACTGGGGCACGATGATGGACCACTGGGACTATCCGGTGGACGGCAAGGGCGACTGCAAGATCTACGCGCTCTACAAGCGCAAGCTTCTCATGCAAGCGGGATTTCCCCGGCAGGCGCTGCTGATGACGGTTGTGCGCGACCTGAACAATGAAGGCCACACCATCCTGACGGTGAAGACCGACAGGGGCGATCTCGTCCTGGACAACCTGGCCGATGAAATCCGGCCCTGGAACGCGACCGGCTATTATTTCCTGAAACGCCAGTCTCAACAGAACCCGAACATCTGGGTGTCGATCAACCAGCGCGGCGGCACTCCGAAAACCTGACGTGTCGCCAGGCTCTCAGACTCCGAACTATGCGCCTTTCCTGGAACTGCTCCCGCCGCGAGCAGCCTACTGGTTGCAGGACGGCTCGCCCTCTTGCCCGCAAGATGGCTTCTTCTTCTTGAATTCTTGCGGCTGCTGCTGCGGTAGACGCCGCTCCTGCATCTGAGGTCTTGGCTGCTCACGGAATTCCGGCCTCCGCTCCAGCCTTTGCGGCCGCAGCACCTGCTCGTTAGGCCTTTCCCGCCTGAACTGACGCTGCGCGTTCTCGTTCGGCTCCTGTCTTTGCGGCCGCAGCACCTGCTCGCTCGGCCTTTCCTGCCTGAACCGGCGCTGCGCGTTCTCGTCCGGCCTGTTGACCTTGAAGTTGCGCTGGACGTTGACCTCGCCGCCGGCGGAACCTTCTTCGTTCTGCAGCCTGCGGAACTTCCTGCCCCTGTCGCTCCTGTTGGCCGAACCTTGATCGCCCGGTTCGACGATGGACTGGCCGGAAGACAAATCCCTGCGCATCAGCTTCCTCGCCCTGCCCTTGTTCCGCTCGGAGAACACGTCCGGATTGTTGTTCCTGAACCGCTCCTCAACGCGCGGCCGGTTCTCGGCCGGCATGCCGTTGACGGTCGGCAGCTTGCGGAACTTCCTGCCCTTTTTGGTTGCGGTCGAGCCCTGATCACCCGATTCGAAAACGGACCGGCCGGCGGACAGGTCCTTGCGCGTCAGCTTCCTCGGCCTGCCACTGCTCTCATCGGAGAAGGCGTTCGGATTGTTCTTCCGGAACTTCTCCCGCGCGCCCGGCTGGTTCTCGGCCGGCATGCCATTGACGGTCGGCAGCTTGCGGAGCTTGCGATTCTTGCCCTGGGCATTGCCGGCTCCGGTCTGCTCATTGCCCTGGCCGGTAACGGCGGCGCCGGCGTTTCCGGTGGCCTGCTGGTTGTTGCCACCCGCCGCGCCCCGCTCGCTCAAACGCTTCCTTGACTTGTCGCTAGGCAAGTTCTGGTCGCTAGGCAAGTTGCGACCGTCGAGCGCCGGCTTGCCGTTGACGAGCGGCAGCCTCTTTCCGTTCGCTCCAGGCAGGGCGTGGTCGCGCGACAGCTTGCCGGTCGCGGACCGGGTCTCCGACTGCGGAATAGCAGTGCCGGGCTGCTGGCCCTGGATGACGCGCTGGCCGGGCTTCGGCGGCAAGCCGCCCTGTTTCTGGCCGCCCTGTTGCTGATTAGTGATCTGACGGGACATGGCCGCCTTCTTCTGCAGCGGCGGCGGCAGTGCGACCCTGGCCGCCAGCGCATCCGCGCGGGCACCAACGGCGCCTCCGGTCGTCTGCCGGCCCGTGGTGCGGCCACCCTGAACACCGGCGCCTGGCTGCGCGGCCTGATTGATGGTCTCGTTTTTGATCGTGGTGTTGATGTTGTTGATGACGGTCGTGTTGTGGATGTTGTTGAAGATGATGTCGTTTGGCGGCGGCACGATGTGGCGCGGCGGGTTGATGAACACGGGTATCGGCACGAACACCGGCGTCGGCAGGACGAAGACATCGACCGGCGGCGGCGGTGGCTCAAGCACGACGAAATCCCGCGGCGGTGGCGGCAGGAAGATCACCGTGATCGGCGGCGGCGGCGCGAAATCGAAATCGTCAAAAAAGATTACCGGCCGCTCGACATAGATAATTTCCTCGGGCGGCGGTGGCGGCACGTCGTAGACGATGACGGTGAAGCTCTCCGGCGGCTCCAGCTCGGCGTCGAAATGCTCCAGCCGGCGGCGCGCGTCCCAGGCATGCGGACCGTGCGGATAGCGCTCCAGATAGGACCAGTAGGCTTCGGGCGTGTCTGTCATCCAGGTCTCGCGCCAGGTGATCGCCTCGCGCCGGGCCGCGATGATGGCGCGCACGCGCTTGGCCATCGCATCGTGTGGGTAGGCGTCAAGGAAATCCTCGTAGCCGCGCATCGTGTCGCGCTCGAGGGCGGCAACATAGGCGTCATGCGCGTCGAAATCGCGAATCGGCCTGGTTCGCGCCGCCCGGGTCTCCGCGGCCGAAACCTTGGGCGGAGGAGCTTCCGCGCTGCGTTCGAAGAAAACGAAAGGCGCCGTGATCTTCGAAGCGCTCCATGGCAGTTCCCCGCCTTGCGTGACCTCGCTGACACGCAGCCGCGTGCGGTCGAACACGTCCTGCAGCGACAGGCCGCCTTCACGCATCATCTCGGCAAGCGCCTTGGCGTAGGCTCCGTACGGCCCCTTGTCTTCCGGCGCGACGGTTCCCGGAGCGGCGTTGAAGGCAATCAGCATATTCGGATCGGGATCGACCAAGGCAAGGCCACCGGCCAGCGGCTCCTTCCACTTCGGGAAGGGATTTTGCCGCGCCGCGTCGAGTACGACGATATTGACCTTCGTCGGCAACCCGGACAGCGGCCTGGTGATATCGGAAATCCGCATCGCCTGAAGCGGGACATCGTTTGGATTGGCGATCTGAGCATCGACCGGCAGGAAGTAGTTCTCGCCCTCGAACTGCACGCCATGGCCTGCGAGATAGACGAAAACGACGGCGTCGGGACCGGCGGCGGACACCTTGCTCATGAAATCGCGGAACGCGCCGCGCAGCGAGTCCTGGTCCACGTCACGCGCGCCGACCACGTCGAACCCGGCGGCCTGCAATGTCTGCGCGATCAGGCCGGCGTCATTGGCGGCCGTCGCGAGCTCTGCGGTCTTGTAGGCGCCATTGCCGATGACGAAGGCCAGACGCTTTTCACCTTGCGCCAGCGCTCCGGTTGCGGCGCTGACCGCGAAAAAGATGAGAACGACGACGAGACCAAGGAATTTCTGAAGCGTCCGCATTGCAATCCGCAATCCGCCATCCGTCGTCCCTCCAAAGTCATAAACGCCGCAGGGGCCGGAATGTTTCCCGAACTGCGCAAAAATAAGATGCGCAACGAGGCGGCTTTAGGGCGCAATTTCGTCGAAAGAACAGAGGCTTCACAAATTTCCGCGAGCCAGCGGCATTGGACTACCGGCGTCGCCTCGGCTTCTCCAGCAAGGCGACGGCCTCGACATGGGGCGACCACAGGAACTGGTCGATCGGCGTCACGCTCTTCAGTTGATAGCCGCCGTCGAGGAGGATGCGCAGGTCCCGCGCCAGCGTCACCGGATTGCAGGACACGGCCGCGACCAGCGGCACGTCCGAGCGGGCGATCTGCTTCGACTGGTCCTCAGCGCCGGCGCGCGGCGGATCGAAGACCAGGCCGTCGAACACGTTCAGTTCCTTGAAGGTCAGCGGACGCCGGAAGAGGTCGCGGCGTTCGCTGGTCACCCGCTTCAGGCCGCTGGCGAAACGGAAGGCGCGGTCGAGCGCCGCAAGCGCCGGCGCGTCTCCCTCCACCGCATGGACCTCCGACTTCGCCGCGAGCCTGAGCGCGAAGCTGCCGCAGCCGGCGAACAGGTCGGCGACCTTTTTGGCGCGTGACAGATGCTGGCCGACGAGGGCGGCCATCGTCTGCTCGGCGGCCTCCGTCGCCTGCAGGAAGGCACCGGGCGGCACAGCGACGGCCACGGATCCGAACTGGACCACCGGCTTCTTCGGCTCGACGATCACCTCGCCGTCAATCGAAAGCCTCGCCAGCCCCTCGGCAAGAACGAAATTCGAGGCTATGCGACGCTGGTTCTCGCCGAGCTTGCCGGCGTCCTGGACAGCAACATCGAGGCCGGACGCGGTGACGGTCACCGTCATGTGAAAGGCCTTCGGCGTCGCGCAAACCAGATCGGCCAGCCTCCGCAAGCGATCGAGCGCGGCAACGATCGCCGGCAACGAGATCGGGCATTCCTCGATCGGGATGATTTCGGAGGAGAGTGCGCGCACGAAGCCGAGCAGCATGCCGGCCTCGGCGCGCCGAGCGCTGAAGACGACGCGGCGGCGCGTGTGCGGCGCGCAAGGTACCACCGCCTCGACCTCGCCGGCGATGCCCTTGGCCTTCAGCGCCTGGACGACCCTTTCGCGCTTCCACTGCCGGTAAGCCTCGGCCTCGAAATGCTGCAGCGCGCAGCCGCCGCAGTCGGTGAAGTGGCGGCAGGCCGGATCGACCCGGAGCGGCGACGCCTCCAGCACCGACATCAGCGTCGCGCGGTCCTTCTGCCGCGCGGCGGTGACGGTCTCGCCCGGCAATGTGAACGGGATGAAGACCTCGCCGCCATCGGCCTCAGCGATGCCGTCGCCCTGCGAGCCTAGTCTTGTGACCGTGAAACGCGTGCTCATCGCGATGCACCGTCCTTGATTGCGGCTAGCAGGAATTCGCGATTGCCGTCGCCGCCTTCGATCGGCGACGGGTGGAGCCCGAGCACACGCCAACCGGGAATGCCGGCGAGCCAGTCGCGCAAATTGGCGGCAATGCGATCGGCGTCGCCCGGTTCCTTGAGCAGGCCGCCCTTGCCTATCGCTTCGCGCCCGGCCTCGAATTGCGGCTTGACGAGAAGCACCGCCCTGGCGCCCTCGCCTGCCAAGTCGCGCGCCGGCGGCAGCGCCAGCTTCAGCGAGATGAAGCTGACATCGCAAACCAGGAAATCCGGAACACGGCCGCCGAGATCGGCTGTGGTGAGGTCGCGGGCGTTCAGCCCTTCGATCACCGTTACGCGCTGGTCGCTGGCGACATCGGGATGCATCTGGCCATGGCCGACGTCGATCGCCGTGACATGTGCCGCGCCGCGTTCGAGCAGCACCTGGGTGAAGCCGCCGGTCGAGGCGCCGATGTCGAGCGCTTCGCTACCCGAGGGATCGAGGCCGAAATGGTCGAGACCGGCAATCAGCTTCAGCGCCGCGCGCGATACATAGGCCCGGGCCGGATCGTCAATCGCAACGACGCAGTCCGGCGCCACCAACTGGCCGGGCTTGCGGGCGACCTCGCCGTCGACAGTGACCGTGCCACGCTCGATCGCGTCGCGGGCGCGCGAACGGCTGGCGAACAGGCCGCGCTCGACAAGCAGTTCGTCGAGCCGCTGGCGTGTGCTGGCTGGCAAAGGGGAGTTCATCGGCCTTCATTGGCGAAAGCCGGCCGCTAAGGCAATGGGAACGTATTGAATATGGCGCGATGCGCGGCAGAATGCGGGGCCATTTCACCAGCCTGAGGAGGAGGCAATGCTGAAGGGAACCTGCCATTGCGGCGCCGCCCACTGGACCCTGGAAGGCGATCCGGGGCCGATCACGGCCTGCAACTGCACGCTTTGCCGCCGCTATGGCACCCTCTGGGCCTACGACTACGTCGACGAGCGCATCCGCATTGCTGGACCGATGAACTCCTATACGCGCGCCGAAGTGGCCGAGCCCGCGCTCGAGATCCTGTTCTGCCCGACATGCGCCTGCGTGCTCGCCTGGCGCGGCTTGCGCCCCGGCTCCAGCACCCGCACCCGCATCGCCGTCAATGTCCGGCTGGCTCCGCCCGAAGCCGTCGCCGACCTGCCGATCGACCATTTCGACGGTCTCGACAGCTTCGACGACCTGCCGCGCGACGGCCGCTGCGTGCGCGATCTGTGGTTTTAGAAGACCGTCCGCGAGACCGGGCGCTCGACGGCCGGCATCAGGCCGTCATTGTTGGAGACCTGCTTGCGCGGCTCGGCCAGCACCGGCGTGGCCTCCGGCAGTACCACCAGCAGGGGAACCTGCCTGTGTAGGAAAAGCCACCGCGGATGTTGCCCATCTTGCCGGCGACGATCTCGATCACCGCCTTTTCGAGGTTGCGGTCGTAACGCGTTTCGGCTGCCACCGGCGCGGCCATGGCCATTGAAAGGGCCATCCCGCAAAGCAACGATTTCATCGTTCTTGTCTACCTGCCTCGGACCAAGGTCTTAGCAGGGTGCCGTTGAAAATCGGCCAAAAGATACGCTAACCGAACCGCCAAACGGAAGCGTTAACAAATGCTTACGCATCCTGGCTTAACGCAATTCCGGACGCAAAACCGCTGTGCGCATTTGCTGGAAATGCTTCCGAAACCGGCAAACCGATTCAGCGCGTCGAGAATTCGATTCAGGCGCGTTGCGCCTGCACGTCGTGGCCAAGGGCGGCGAAGACCGTGCGCACGATGCCGGTCGTGTCGAGGCCCGCGTCGGCATACATCTTCTCGGGCTTGGCGTGATCGGTGAACTCGTCCGGCAAGACCAGCGGGCGCACCTTGAGGCCGTTTTCCAGCAGGCCTTCATGGGCGAGGAAATGCAGGACATGGCTGGCGAAGCCGCCGACCGCGCCCTCCTCAACCGTCACAAGAACCTCGTGCGAGCGCGCGAGGCGGCGGATGAGATCCTCGTCCAGCGGCTTGGCGAAGCGGGCATCGGCGACGGTGGTGGAAAGGCCCGCCGCGCCGAGCTCTTCGGCCGCCAGCAGGCAATCCTGCAGCCGCGTGCCGAAGGACAAAAGCGCCACCTTGGTGCCTTCCTTCAAGACACGGCCCTTGCCGATCTCGAGCACTGAGCCGCGCTGCGGCATGTCGACGCCGACGCCATTGCCGCGCGGATAGCGGAAGGCGATCGGGCCGTCATCGTAGCTTGCCGCGGTCCGCACCATGTGGCGCAGTTCCGCCTCGTCGGCGGCGGCCATGACGACGAAGCCCGGCAGCGTCGCCAGGAAGGTCGTGTCGAAGGCGCCGCAATGGGTGGCGCCGTCGGCGCCGACGAAGCCGGCGCGATCGATCGGGAAGCGCACCGGCAGCTTCTGGATCGCCACGTCGTGCACGACCTGATCGTACGCGCGCTGCAGGAAGGTCGAATAGATGGCGGCGAAAGGCTTGTAGCCTTCCGTGGCGAGGCCGGCAGCGAAGGTCACCGCGTGCTGCTCGGCGATGCCGACATCGAAGGTTCTGGCCGGAAACACTTGGCCGAAGAGATCGAGGCCGGTGCCGCTCGGCATGGCGGCGGTGATCGCCACGATCCGGTCGTCCTCGCGGGCTTCCTGGATCAGGCTTTCGGCGAAGACCTTGGTGTAGCTCGGCGCATTGGCCGGCGCCTTGGCCTGCGCCCCGGTGATGACGTCGAACTTGTTGACGCCGTGATACTTGTCGGCGGCGGCCTCGGCCGGCGCATAGCCCTTACCCTTCTGGGTGACGACATGGATCAGAATGGGGCCGTCGCCATTGTCGCGGACGTTCTTCAGCACCGGGATCAGGTGCTCGAGATTGTGTCCGTCGATCGGGCCGATGTGGAAGAAGCCCATTTCCTCGAACAGCGTGCCGCCGGTGACGTAGCCGCGCGCGTGCTCGACAGCGCGGGTGATGGCGCTGTCGGCGCGCTTGCCGAGATAGGAGGTCAGCTTCTTGCCGAAATCGCGCAGGCCCAGATAGGCCTTGCCGGAGGCAAGCCGCGCCAGATAGGCGCTCATCGCGCCGGTCGGCGGAGCGATCGACATGTCATTGTCGTTGAGGATGACGATGAGACGGGCATTGAGCGCGCCGGCATTGTTCATCGCCTCATAGGCCATGCCGGCAGACATGGCGCCGTCGCCGATGACGGCGATGACGTTGTTGCGGCCGCCCGAAAGGTCGCGGCCCATTGCCATGCCGAGGCCGGCGGAAATCGAGGTCGAGGAGTGCGCGGCGCCGAAGGGGTCGTATTTGCTCTCCACTCGCCGGGTGAAGCCGGAGAGCCCGCCCTCCTGCCGCAGCGTGCGGATGCGGTCGCGGCGGCCGGTCAGGATCTTGTGCGGATAGGCCTGGTGGCCGACATCCCAGATCAACCGGTCTTCCGGCGTGTTGAAGACATAGTGCAGCGCAACCGTCAGCTCGACGACGCCCAGCCCTGCGCCAAGATGGCCGCCGGTATGCGACACGGCATCGATAAGCTCGGCGCGCAGTTCGCTCGCCAGCTGCGGCAGCTCGCTTTCGTCAAGCGCCCGCAAATCCGCGGGGATGCGGACCTTGTCGAGAAGTGGCGTGTCGGGCGTTGAGTTCACTTTGGAGCAGCCTGCTGAAATCTTAACCTTGCGCTAACCTTCAAATATGCGCCTTGATCATGCGCGAAATATGCCGCCGGCGAGCGAATGTAAATGCGTGTCAGTGACGCGGCTGGCGCAGGATGTCCATCCTGCTCTAACCTTCCGGCAGCGGAATGAATTCTTCCTCATCTCCAGGAACGATATCGAAGCGGCCCGTCTTCCATTCTTCCTTGGCCTGCTCGATGCGTTCCTTCGAGGACGAAACGAAATTCCACCAGATATAACGCTTGGAACCCAGCGACGCGCCGCCGAACAGCATGAAATGCGCGCCGCGCTCGGACCAGACGACGATCTCTTCGCCCGGTTTGAACACCAGGAGCCGCTCGGCCGGGAAGCGGTCGCCGGCGATCGAAACCTCGCCTTCCAGCGTGTAGATGGCGCGCTCCTCGGCATCGGCGGGGATTTTGACGCTGGCGCCTGCGGCCAGCCGCAGATCGGCGTAAAGCGTCTGCGAAGCGGTCGCGACCGGCGAGCGCAGCCCGGAAAATTCGCCGATGACGACGCGGCCGCTGACGCCTTCGGCGTCGATCTCGGGCAGGCGGATCACCGACGTGTTCTCGAAGACCGGGGCGATCTCCTCCTTGGCGTCCGGCAGCGCCAGCCAGGTCTGCAGGCCGGAGATCGACATCGGCGCGCCGCGCAGTTCCTCGGGCGTGCGCTCGGAATGGACGATGCCGCGGCCGGCAGTCATCAAGTTCACGTCGCCGGGCGCGATCACCATTTCGGTGCCGAGCGAGTCGCGATGCCTGATCTTCCCGTCGAACAGATAGGTGACGGTGGAAAGCCCGATATGCGGGTGCGGGCGCACGTCGATCGCATGGCCGGCGCGCAGGATAGCCGGCCCCATGCGGTCGAAGAAGATGAACGGCCCGACCAGCCTGCGTTTGGCGGTCGGCAAGGCGCGGCGGACCTCGAAGCCGCCAATGTCCTTGGCGTTGGGGATGACCATCAATTCGATCTGGTCGCAGGCGAAGGCATCGCCGGCCTCAGGATCGTTGCCTGGAAAGAAGCTCATGACCGGCCTCAGGCGAAGCGCAGCGCGGATCGGGCCATCGCCTTGGCCGCCTCTTCCTCGCGATTGCGCGGCTCTTGCGTGGTTTCCATCGAATCGAGCAGCTCGCGCGCCGCGGCGGCGATCGCCTCGACGGCATGATGGAAAGCGTGCTCGTTGCGCTTGGAGGGCTTCGTCGTGCCGCTCAGCTTGCGCACGAACTGCAGGGCCGCGTCGTGGACCTCGTCGTCGGTCGCCGGCGGATCGAAGTTGAACAGGGTCTTGATGTTTCGGCACATGCTTGCAGGCCTCCGTCTGTCGTGTCCCCGCCGGTCAGGGATAATGCACGAAGGTGTGTTGAGATTCAGGTCAGGCCGCACCGAAAATGGTGACTTCCGAGAACCGGAGCGGAGCGTACTTGAATTACGTGAGCACCGGAAGCGCAGGAAATCGCCATTTGCAGGCCGGCCTCACCTGAATACCAATACACCTTACTCGGCGTCGAGCGGCTCCGTGCCTACCGGCTTGCCGTCGCGCGAGAGCCTGATCTTCTCGACCTTGTCCTCCGCCGCCTTGAGCAGCCGGTCGCAATGCGCCTTCAGCGCCTCGCCGCGCTCGTAGATCTTGATCGACTGGTCGAGCGGGACGTCGCCGCGCTCCAGATCATCGACGATCTTCTCCAGCGCGTCGAGCGCCTGCTCGAAGCTCATCGCCTTGACGTCTTCGTTAGCTTCATCCGCCATAATTTATCCCTTCATCAGCCGCCCGACATGGGCGGCGACCGAAAATGCCAGTCCTTGCAGATCGTAGCCGCCCTCCAGCAGGCTGACGAGCCGGTTGCCGCTGTGGAGCCCGGCGCGCTCCATCAGCTGGCCGGTCGCCCAGTCGAAATCATCCTCGGTCAGGTTGATCTGGGCGAGCGGATCGCGATGGTGCGCATCGAAACCGGCGGAAATGACGATCAAGTCCGGTTTGAAAGCGTCGACCGACGGCAGCACGCGCGACAGGAAGGCGTCGCGGAAAGTGTCGCTGCCGGTGCTCGGCGCGAGCGGCGCGTTGACGATGTTGCCGGCGCCGGTCTCGCTCTTCGCGCCGGTGCCCGGATAGAGCGGCATCTGGTGGGTCGAGCAATAGAGGACCGAGGGATCGTCCCAGAAAATGTCCTGCGTGCCGTTGCCGTGATGCACGTCCCAGTCGACGATGGCGACGCGCTCGGCCTGGTGCTTCTTCTGCGCATAGCGGGCGGCGATCGCCGCGGTGTTGAACAGGCAAAAGCCCATTGCGGTCGTCTTTTCCGCATGATGGCCCGGCGGACGCGCGGCAACGAAGACATTGGCCGCACGGCCCTCGAAGACGTCATCGACAGCAGCGTTTGCCGCGCCGATCGCCGTCACCGCAGCCTGCCAGCTCTTCGGACTGGCGCTGGTGTCAGCGTCGATCGAAACGATACCGCTTGCGGGGATGGCCGCGCGGATGCGGGCGACGAAGTCCGCTGGATGCGCATAGAGGATGGTCGCCTCGTCGCCTTGCGGCGCCTCGACGCGGTCGAGAGCCGAAAAAGCCTCGTCGTCGAGCACGCGCTCGATGGCGCGCAAACGGTCGGGCCGCTCGGGATGACCGGGCGGCGTGAGGTGTTCCAGGAATACCGGATGGGTGTAGAGACGGGTGGTCATGGCGCCTAATCTAGGCACCTGTTGCCCGGATAGCCATGTTTCAGCGCCGAATGATTGGGGAAAATCGCGCCTGATCGTGTCGCTGGCGCATTGGCGCGGCTTCCGCTTCGCGATAAGGTCGCCGCGCTGCCTGGTGCCCGCAACGCGGGAGAATCGGGAACACGGTTGAACTCCGTGGCGTGCCCAACGCTGTGAGGGGGACCGCGCCGGCAAAGCCACTGTCCTAGACGGGAAGGCGCCGGATGCGGGTCGATCCCGAGCCAGAAGACCGGCCCGGCAGACATGGTCATCCGCTTGGTCAGGCGGAGGACTGCTTATCGCAAGGGGACAAGCGATGCAGGCACGAACGGCCGCCGTCGGCGGCGACGACTTTGACCAATTGGCGCGCGACGCCGTCTACCGGGCGATGTTCACCAGGCGCGATGTGCGCAGCCATTTCGTTGCCGACGATCTCGACGATAGCGTTCTGGCGCGGCTCCTCACCGCAGCACACCACGCGCCGTCGGTCGGCTACATGCAGCCGTGGAACTTCATCGTCATCCGCGATGCGACAAGGCGTCGGCAGGTGCGCGACCTGTTTCTCGCCGCCCGCGAGCAGGAATTGCCGGTGATCGAGGCGGAGCGGCAGGCGCTCTACCGCAAGCTGAAGCTCGAAGGCATCTGCGAAAGCGCGCTCAACCTTTGCATCACCTGCGACCGGCAGCGCTCGAAGAACTCGCCGCTCGGGCGCTGGCACAATCCGGAAATGGACCTCTACAGCACCGTCTGCGCGGTGCAGAATTTCTGGCTGGCGGCGCGCGCCGAAGGCATCGGCGTCGGCTGGGTGAGCATCATCGAGACCGAGGCGCTGAAGCGGCTCCTGTCGATCCCCGAGCACGTCACCCCGATCGCCTATCTTTGCGTCGGCCGCGTCTCGGAATTCGCGCCGAGGCCCGACCTCGAAGCGCACGGCTGGGGCAAGCGCCTGCCGCTGCCCGAGCTTGTGATGAGCGAGATTTTTTGCGGCGCCGGCGAGGCGCCGCTCAAGTCGGCGATTGCAAGGCTTGGCGGCGTTGAATTGCCGAAGCCATGATCAGGCGGCCTTCGTGGTCACGGGGCTGCTGATCAAGCAGCCCGGGGCGCATCCCAGCGCGAGCCGCCGAAAGAGCCGAGTGCCTTGTCGCGAAGCTCCCTGAACTTGGACGAAGCCTCGGCCAGACGCCGGTCCCATTCCGGATCGGGGACTTGGCCTTCGATGGCGGCGAAATAGACCTGCATCAGCGAAGCGATGGCGAAGGGTTCGATGAAGGCCGCCTTGAACGCCCAGGCAAAGACGATTGCCAGCACGAAGGCCCAGCCGGCAAGCTGGCCTGGCATCACCCACAGGATGGCGCCGGCGGGCGCAAGCATCAAAAGGAAGATGACGAAGGACACGCCCCACATGATCACCGCCAGCCAGACGGCGTTCTTGACCATGTGCTTGCCGTTCTGCGCGTAGAGCACGACGCCTTGCCTGGCGGTCTCGAAAGGCGAGTTTGAATTGATGCGGATGTTGTAGCCGAGGATGATCTCGTCGACATAGGTCAACGACAGGCGGATGACGGTGTTGATGAAGCTGATCAGGCCGCTCAAGCCCGGAATGGGCAGGAATGCGGCGATGCCGCCGATCAGGCCGGTGATGGCGCGGATGGCGCCCTTGACCAGCTGGTCGACGACAAAAAGGATGTTGGCCTCGGCAAAACGCTGGGTCACCACTTCCTTCGCGTAGGCGATCTGGCCCTGGCCGTCGGGGACGTCGTGGCCGTCGATCAGGTGGACCATGACGGCGATGTGCCCGGCCTTCAGGACATAGAGGATGTATTCGCGGATCCAGTAGACGGCGATCGAGACGACGCCGAAGCCGACGACCCCGCCCCACAAGGCAAACGACATCGGCCCATCGGGGTCCGTGGAGATGTGGCCGACGCCATAGCCGACGCTGGCGCCGGTGCCGGTCGCCATGATGTAGGCGACCGTGATCCCGAAATAGACGATCATGCGAAAGACGATGAACGGCCATGTCCGTATCATGATGGACACCGACCGGCCGATGCTGAAGTCCCACATGGCCCCGACTCTCCCGCCTCAGAGTTGGCTGGGGAGGATGCGCTCACGCCGACCAAAGTCAATTGCGGGCTCGCCATTCAGTCATCAAACCGGTGCACAAGTTCGGGGCACCGGGCTTATTCCAGCGGACGGTCTGCTTTCCTCAGCAGACCTTCCAGCAGTTGCTTGAACGCCGCCACCACCTTTTTCGATGTCGCTTCGGGATCTTGCGAATTGGCGATGCGCTGCGAGGCCTGGCTGCTGGCGCCGTTGATCAGCCGCGCGGCGGTCTCGGGATCGAGATCGGGAACGACGACGCCTTCCTCCTGCAGCCTAGTCAGATGATCCGTCATTGACGCGGTGCAGGCATTGGCGTTCGGCCACTGCGCCGGGTCGCCAAGCACCGCCGGGCCATCTCGGAACATGATGCGCTGGATCTCCGGCTCAAGCGCCATCTCGATATAGGTGGTGCATTCGTCGACGAAATGCTGCCAGCGGGTCGGCGCCCGCGAGGCGACTTCGTTCACCCGGGCGGCCATCTCGGCGTCGATCTCGGCGATCACCGCCTGCAGCAGACCCTTCTTGTCGCCGAAATGGTGATAGAGCGCGCCGCGCGTCAGACCCGCCGAAGCGGTGAAATCGTCCATCGATGCCTCGGCATAGCCGATCGTGCCGAAGGCATGGCGGGCCGCGGCGATCAGCTTGGCGCGCGTCTCGGCGATCATCTCCTTGCGGGGTTTGTGCATGGCTTCTGGCCCTATTCACATACGTCTCGTATGCCAATTGACATACGCAACGTATGGACTATCTGACACTCATACGCTGCGTATGTAATTGCGGCGCCTTCCCTTGTCGAGGAGCAGGACCATGCGAAACCCCTATTCGGACATCTTTCGGGCTCCCGGCACGAAGGGCTTTGCCGCGGCCGCCTTCATCGCCCGGCTGCCCATCGCTATGGCGCCGATCGGCATCGTGGCGATGCTGTCACAGACGCATGGCGAATATTGGCTGGCCGGCGCTGTCTCGGCCACTTACGCGCTGGTCAACGCCTTCCTGTCGCCGCAGGTCTCGCGGCTGGTGGACCGGCTCGGGCAAAGCGCGATTGCCGTGCCGACGACACTCGTTTCCGTGCTTTCCTTCGCTGCCTTGATTGCGGCCGCCAACCAGCACTGGCCGATCTGGACCTTGTTCCTGGCCGCGCTGCTTGCCGCCGCCATGCCCAGCATTCCCGCGCTGGTCAGGGCTCGTTGGACCGAGATCTTCCGCAATCGCCCCGAACTTTACACCGCCTTCGCCTTCGAATCGGCGGCGGACGAATTGGTCTATGTTGCAGGCGCCTCGCTATCGGTGGGCTTAAGTGCGGCGCTGTTCCCGGAAGCGGGCATGGTTGTCAGCACGTTGCTGCTTGCTCTCGGCTCGGTGGCGTTCCTTCTCCAGCGTTCGACGGAGCCGCCGGTGCGTCCGGCGGAACAGGCGGCGACCGGTTCGGTGATCCGCTTGCGGCCGGTCCAGATCATCACCTTCGCACTGATCTTCGTCGGCGCGACCTTCGCGACCACCGAAGTCACCACCGTTGCGATAACCAAGCAGCTCGGCCAGCCTGAAGCGGCAAGCCTCGTCATCGGCGTCTATGCGCTCGGATCCTTCGTGCTCGGCATCATCGTCGGCGCGCTCAACCTCAAGGCGCCGCTGCAGCGGCAACTGGCTGTCGCGGTCGCCGTCATCGCGCTCACCACGCTGCCGCTGCTCTTTGCCGGCACCGTGCCGACGCTGGCGGTCGCCGTCTTCGTCAGCGGCGTTGCGATCTCACCGACCTTCATAACCGCCTTCGGCCTGATCGAACGCCATGTGCCGCCGGCAATGCTGACGGAAGGCGTCACCTGGGTGACGACCGGGATTGGCATCGGCATGGCGCTGGGCTCCTTCGCCGCCGGCTGGATGGTCGACACTTTTGGACCACAGAGCGGGTTCTTCGTGTCGGTGGCCGCGGGCGCGGTTGCTTTAGCCACCGTGCTCGCCGGTCAGCGCCGCCTTGCGACGTCCGATTACGACCCGGATGGAGACGAAGCGGCTGTCCCGGCTGAGTAAAACAAGAGCGCTTGGCCGTTCGTTTCGGTGAACCCATCGCGTTCGGGATTGGCCGAAGCCCTTCGAACTTCATCATCCCAGGGCGAAGCAGGAGCGAAGCTCCGTCGCGAAGACCCTGGAATCCATTCCGTGACCTTGATCGAGGAGTGCAGCGGAGCAGAATTCTGCACCGCTGCGGTGCGTCGAAGTCGCGGCATAGCAACTATGGTCTGCGCCGCGTCGCTCCTTGCTTCGCCATAGGATGGCGACGTCGCGGTGGCCTCAGCCAATCGCCAACGCACGCGACCTGCCCGCGGGGAGCTTTCCGCCCGTCAACCCTTCCACGAACTACAGTATCTCGGTCTTCGCGATATGGATGCCAAAACCCTCAAGGCCGACATAGTGGCGCTCACGCGAGGCGATCAGGTTGATCGAGGAAATGCCGAGATCCTTCAGGATCTGCGCGCCAAGGCCGATCTCGCGCCACTCGTTCTCGCGCCGCAGCGCTTCCTCATGATCCTCGCCGCTTTGCGGCCGCTTGCGCTCCTGGTGGGCGACGCCGACGGAACCTTCGCGCAGATAGACGATGACACCGCGCCTGCGCTCGCCCATCGCCTTCATGATGGCGTCCAGACGGTGGCTGGTGCCGAAGACATCGGTAACGACATCTTCGGAATGCAAGCGCACCGGCACCTCCTCGCCGTCGCGGATGTCGCCGAAGACGACCGCGACGTGGTGCATGGAATCCCAGGGCAGCGTGTAGGTGAAAACCTGCGCCTTGCCGCCGGGCGTGTTGATGTCCGAGCAGGCGACGCGCTCGACCAGCGTTTCCTTGCGCTGCCGGTAAGCGATGAGGTCGGCGACCGATATCTGCTTCAGGCCATGCTGCTCGGCGAAAGCCTGCACTTGCGGACCGCGCTTGACGGTGCCGTCGTCATTGACCAATTCGGAAATGACGCCGACCGGCGGCAGGCCGGCGAGCTTGCAGAGATCGACCGCGGCTTCCGTATGGCCCGAGCGCATCAGCACGCCGCCCTCACGCGCGATCAGCGGGAAGATGTGGCCGGGACGCACGAAGTCGGAGGCGCCGACATTGCCGTTGGCGAGGTTGCGCACGGTGAGCGTGCGGTCGTCGGCCGAAATGCCCGTCGTGGTGCCGTGCTTGAAATCGACGCTGACGGTGAAGGCCGTGGTGTGGGCGGAATCGTTGTCGGCCACCATGGGCGCTAGGTTCAGCCGCCTTGCGTCCTCACGCAGCATCGGCGTGCAGACGATGCCCGAGGTATTGCGGACGATGAAGGCCATCTTCTCCGGTGTGCAGTGCACGGCGGCGACGATCAGGTCGCCCTCGTTCTCGCGCCCGTCATCATCCATGACGACGACGATCTCGCCGCGCTCGAAGGCGCGGATCGCTTCGACGATCTTCTTTTGGTCGTATGGCATCAGGCGCTCGCTTCGCTCGCAAGGGAGTAGGGGAATAGGGCAGTACGGGAGTAGGGGAAAGGAAAAAGTTTGCGTCTCGACAAGCGCATAACATACTCCCCTACTGCCTTACTCCCCTACGCCCTTCCTGTCTGTCCTCTGTGCCGCAGATAGTGGTCGGCGATCGCGCAGGCAACCATGGCTTCGCCGATCGGCACGGCGCGGATACCGACGCAAGGGTCGTGGCGGCCCTTGGTCATGACCTCGACGTCCTTGCCTTCCTTGTCGATCGACTTGCGCGGCGTCAGGATCGAAGACGTCGGCTTGACGGCGAAGCGGGCGATGATCGCCTGGCCGGTCGAGATGCCGCCCAGAATGCCGCCGGCATTGTTGGAGAGAAACACCGGCTTGCCGTCATTGCCGATGCGCATCTCGTCGGCGTTCTGTTCGCCGGTAGTGCGCGCCGCCTCGAAGCCGTTGCCGATCTCGACGCCCTTGACGGCGTTGATCGACATTAAGCCGGACGCGATGTCCTGGTCGAGCTTGGCATAGATCGGCGCGCCAAGGCCCGCCGGCACGCCGTCGGCGACGATCTCGATCACCGCACCGACCGAGGAGCCGGCCTTGCGGATGCCGTCGAGATAGGCGGCGAAGACCGGGACTGAGGCCGGATCGGGGGTGAAGAACGGGTTTTCGGCATCGCCGACGAAATTCCAGTTCCAGTTGGCGCGATCTATTGCTTTCTCACCCATGGAAACCAGCGCGCCGCGCACCACCATGCCCGGCACCACCTTGCGGGCGAGCGCGCCGGCCGCCACCCGCGCCGCCGTCTCGCGCGCCGAGGAACGGCCGCCGCCGCGATGGTCGCGCAGGCCGTATTTGACTTCGTAGGTGTAGTCGGCATGGCCCGGCCGGTACTGGCGGGCGATCTCGCCATAATCCTTGGAGCGCTGGTCGACATTCTCGATCAGCATCGAGATAGGCGTGCCGGTGGTGATCATCGTCTCGCCGTCCGCGTCGAGGATGAAGCCGGAGAGGATCTTCACCTCGTCCGGCTCGCGGCGCTGGGTGACGAAGCGCGATTGGCCGGGGCGGCGCCTGTCGAGCTCGGCCTGGATATCCTCGCGCTTGAAGCGAATGCCGGGCGGGCAACCGTCGACCACGCAGCCGAGCGCGGCGCCATGGCTTTCACCCCAGGTGGTGACGCGAAACAGATGGCCGAAAGTGTTATGAGACATGGAAAACGCCCTGCCCGGCGGCGGAGCCGGTTCGCCGGTTCAAGGGTGCCTTCTATTGGCGTTTTCCACGGCGGTCAAACGGTGATCGGATGCATCAATCTGTGATCTGGCCGATTTAGTTTTGACACATTCGGTTGGTTTCTGCTCTCTTTCATCCGCCGTTGAGGATCCGCTCGCTGACCAGCCGGCGCAATGACCAAAGAGGACGACGATGCGTACCCTGATTGGCGCTGTTGGCGCCATGCTCATGATTTCCACCGCCGCGTTCGCCGGCCAGACCGAAGGCCTTATCAAGAACGTCGACAAGGACACGCTGACGCTGACGCTGGACGACGGAAAATCCTATAAGCTCAACGCCGAGACCGACCTCGACGCGCTGAAGCCCGGCATGGATATCGTCATCGCCTACGACGTGACCAACGGCGAGAATGTCGTGACCGATATGCAGTTGCCGGACAGCGACTAGAACTAATCTAGGCCGCGAGGTCTTGGCCGCCGCACAGCGTTGGTACAGGACGACCTCAGAAATTGGCCGGAACGCCGAAAGCTTCGTCATCCTGGGGCGAAGCAAGGAGCGAAGCGACGCGGCGCAAACCCTGGATCCATGCCGTTACGTCTGAGCGCCGCTACGGTCCAGATTTCGTTTCACTCCCGGTGACCAGCACGCATTCTGAGCCGCTGCATTCTTCGGCTGATGTCACGGCATGGATCCTTGGGTCTTCGCTCCGCTTCGCGTCGCTACGCCCAAGGATGACGACGTTCACGGTCTTCGGCCGACCCCCATGGCGTGTGCGATAGCACGCTGACGCAACGACCCACGCAGCAGCCTTCACAACCACTCCAGGCTTAGGCCCTCCAGCCGGAGCAGGCGATCCTGCGGGATCTCAAGGCTTGCCGCCTCCTGCTTCGACACACCTTCCACAATGCGGAACAGGCAGCGCATGACACCGCCGTGGGTGACGCAGACGGTCTGCCGGTCAAGCGCGTCGAACCACGGCTTTATCCGTTCGAGCAGCATCTCGTAGCTTTCCGCGCCTTTGCCGGGCGGCTGGAAATCCCATTTGGCGCCGCGGCGCCCGTGCGTCGATCCGGGATGCCGGGCCTCGAGTTCGCGAAAAGTAAAGCCCTGCCAGTCGCCGAAGCTCAATTCCACCAGACGCGCGTCAATGCGGTAGGCGAGCGGGTCGAGGCCCATTGCCTCGCGCATCAGCTCCATCGTTTCGCGTGTGCGCCGCATCGGGCTGGCGACAAAATCGAAATCCTCAGCCTTGCCGATCAGCCCGGCCAGGCGCCGGCCGTTGCCGGTCGCCTGAAGGCGTCCAAGCTCGTTGATGTCGGTGTCGGCCTGGCCCTGTAGCCGACGCTCGGTATTCCATTGCGTCTGGCCATGGCGCGCGATGTAGACGAGCGGATACATCAGGTCTTCCGGAGGTCGGGCCAGGGCCTGGACGGAAAAGTAGGCGGAGAGATTTAGTCCTTGACGGTCGAGATATCCGGCGCGTCGACCGCCTTCATGCCGACGACATGGTAGCCGGAATCGACGTGATGCACCTCGCCGGTCACGCCGCGCGACAGGTCTGACAGGAAGTAGACGGCGGAATCGCCGACCTCTTCCTGCGTCACCGTCTGCTTGAGCGGCGAATTGTATTCGTTCCACTTGAGAATATAGCGGAAATCGCCGATGCCGGAGGCGGCAAGCGTCTTGATCGGACCGGCCGAGATCGCGTTGACGCGGATCTTCTTGGCGCCGAGGTCGACGGCGAGATAGCGCACGCTGGCTTCGAGCGCCGCCTTGGCGACGCCCATGACGTTGTAGTGCGGCATCACTTTCTCGGCGCCGTAATAGGTCAGCGTCAGCAGCGAGCCACCTTCGCTCATCAGCGGTTCGGCGCGCTTGGCGATGGTGGTGAAGGAAAACACCGATATGTCCATGGTGCGCAGGAAATTGTCGCGCGTCGTCTCGACATAGCGGCCGGTCAGCTCGTCCTTGTCCGAGAAGGCGATGGCGTGGACGAGGAAGTCGAGCTTACCCCAGTGATCGGCGATGTCGGCAAAGACAGCGTCGAGGCTTTCCGGATCGGTGACGTCGCAGTGGCCGGCAACATGCGCGTTGAGCTCGGCCGCCAGCGGCTCGACGCGCTTCCTGAACGCCTCGCCCTGATAGGTCAGCGCGATTTCGGCACCATGATCGACACAAGCCTTGGCGATGCCGAAAGCGATCGACCGATTATTCGCGACGCCGAGGATGAGGCCCCGCTTACCGGCCATCAGGCCCTGTCCACCCGCCATGTGTGCGTTCTCCGCAAGAATGTCTGCTTTGTGGAGCCTATCGCACAGGCACAGGGTCCCTTCAAGCGTCGAAAACAGACTGGCTTGAGGAGAAAATCGCCTCGATCAGCCTTTTCGGTTGCGCATCAGGGCTTCGAGATCGGCGTCTCCGCCTTCCAGCAGCATCAGCCGCACATGGGCGTAGAGGTCGCCGTGGCCGCCTGTTTTTTCCGGCAGGCCCCTGCCCTTCAGGCGCAGCACCTTGTCCGAGCTCGACCATGCAGGAACATTGACCGCGAGCTTTCCGGTCGGCGTCTCGACCGCCACCTTGGCGCCGAGCACCGCGTCGGCCAGATCGACCGGCAGGTCGACATGCAGGTCGCGGCCCTCGATGCGGTAGCGCGGATGGCGACGGATGTGGATCTTGACCAGCGCGTCGCCCGGCTGGCCGGGCCCCTGCTCGCCCTGCCCCTTGAGGCGGATGGTCTGGCCCTCCTCGACATAGGCCGGAAGCTTGACCGCCATCTTGCGGCCATCGGGGAACATCGCCGTCACCTTCTCGGCGGTGGCCGCCTCCTCGACGGTGATGTCCAGCGTGACGTTGAGGTCCGGCGCCTGGACCGGCTGGCGACGGTCGCCACGGCCAGCGCCGCGCACGCCCGAAAAGGCATCGCCGAAAATCTGGCTGAAGATGTCGCTGTTGCCGTCGAACGGATCGCCGCCCGGGCGACCGGTGCGGAATTCGAAATGCGCGCCGCCAGGGCCCTGCTGACGGCGGAATCCGGCGAACGGATCGCCGCCGGCGCCCTCGAAGCCTTGGAATCTCGGCTTGCCGTCGGCATCGATCTCGCCGCGGTCGTAAGCGGCGCGTCGCTTCTCGTCGCCGACGATCTCGTAAGCCTGATTGGCGGCGGCAAAACGCTCCTTCGCCTTCGGATCATTCGGGTTCTGGTCCGGATGATGCTGCTTGGCGAGCTTGCGGTACGCCGATTTTATTTCCTTGGCCGATGCGTTCTTGGCAACGCCCAGCAGCTCATAGGGGTCGCGCATGCTTCCTGCCTGAAAGAGAGATTGGGTCCACGGTTGCCCTCTATATGCGCTTGCATAGGAAGAAATTCCAGTGGTGCAAGATGCGACCGGCTATTGAAATCAGAGCGCCTTGAACTCCTGCATGCGCCAGCCGCCGGCGCCGGCCATGCAAAGCTCGCCCTGGTACAAGGCGACGCCGTCGAAACTCTCCCGCGTGGCGTTGAAGCGGCGGCAGTTGAGGCCGCCATCCTTGAGTTCCACCAGCTCGGTGATCGAGCCGCGCGAGCCGGTGCCGGCATTGGCCCATGGCACGGCCTGGCCGCCGAGCTGCTGGATATCGGCTGAGGAGACCGCATTGCCGATGGTGGTCTGGTCCGAATCCTGATCGATGCTCGCCGGCTGAACAGGTGCGGAAGACGCGCTGGAGGTGACGATCGAGCGGTCGACCTCGGCCTTCTCCAGACTGAAGCCGCCGGCGCCGCAGCCTGCAAGCGGAAGCGCCAATGTCAGCAACGCAGCCTTGGCGCTGGCCGAAGCGATAACGCTCCATTGCCCGCTGTCAAAAGCTTGCGCGATACGCGACAATCGGCGAACTCCCCCCGCAACGTTAAAAATTTGGAAAACTATGAACGAAACCGAGTTAACAAGCAGTGACTTCACCCAGGCGGCGGAGCCGTTCAGGCTTTTTGCCGCATGGCTGGAGGACGCCACCAAGAGCGAGATCAACGACCCCAACGGCGTGGCGCTGGCAACCGTCGACGCCGACGGCATGCCGGATGTGCGGATGGTGCTGCTCAAGGGGTTCGACGAAAAGGGATTTGTCTTCTACACGAATTTCGAGAGCGCCAAGGGCCGCGAGATTCTTGGTAGCATGAAGGCGGCGATGTGCTTCCACTGGAAATCGCTGCGCCGCCAGGTGCGCGTGCGCGGGCCGGTGGAGATTGTCAGCGACGAAGAGGCCGACGCCTATTATGCGACGCGTCCGCGCGGTAGCCGCATCGGCGCCTGGGCCTCGAAACAGTCGCGGCCGCTGGAAAGCCGCTTCGCGCTGGAGAAGGCGGTGGCCGAATACACGGCGCGCTACGCGATCGGCGAGATCCCGCGGCCAAAATACTGGTCCGGCTTCCGCATCCTGCCGCAGACGATCGAGTTCTGGCACGACAGGCCGTTCCGGCTGCATGACCGCGTCGTCTTTTCGCGCCACGCCAAGGGCGGCTGGGACAAGACACGGCTTTATCCCTGACTGTCCAAAGAAAATGCCGCGCAAGGGTGCGATCTCAAGCTGATTGGGCTGCAAGGAGGTGATCCCATGAGCCTGTTCCTGGCCTATCTCGGCGTCTCGTTCATCGTGCTCGCGACGCCTGGACCAGACACCGCCATCACCATCCGCAACACGCTGCTCGGCGGGCGCGTGTGCGGCGTGTTCACCGCGCTCGGCATCTC
The DNA here is from genome assembly GCF_003863365.1 of Mesorhizobium tamadayense. Lineage (GTDB taxonomy): Bacteria > Pseudomonadota > Alphaproteobacteria > Rhizobiales > Rhizobiaceae > Mesorhizobium > Mesorhizobium tamadayense. The sequence continues at coordinate 104,188 of NZ_RQXT01000005.1, forward strand.
CAGCGGCCAGACGATCTGGGCGCTGGCCACCAGCGCCGGCATCGTCGCCCTGCTCGTCGCCTCGGAGCCGCTGTTCCTTACCGTCAAATATGCCGGCGCCGCTTACCTGACCTATCTCGGCTTCAAGGCGCTGCAGGAGGCATGGCGTCCGTCCCATCAGCAGGACACGGCAGCCATTGCTAGGCCGGAGCGGCGGCTGACGGTGGCAAGCGCTTATCGCCAGGGTCTAATCAGCGATCTCGGCAACCCGAAAATGGCGGTGTTCTTCGCCAGTCTTCTGCCGCAATTCGTGCCGCCCGGCGGGGAAAATTTCCTTGCGCTGCTCGGCCTCGGCGCGGTCTTCGCCGTCATGACCTTCACCTGGCTCGCGCTCTATGCGACGGTTATCGCCAAGGCAGGCGATTTCCTGCGCCGGCCCTCGATCCGCCGCGCCATCGAAGGCATCACCGGAATGGTGCTGATCGGCCTTGGCATCCGCATCGCCACCGAGCACCGGTAGAAGGCGGAGTTAACCCTTCTTCCTGTCCATGAAGGCCGTCAGCGCGGCGCGCGCCTCGTCGGACTTCAGCCGTTCGCGGAAATGCTCGCTTTCCACGTTGATGCGGGCGATCAATTCCTCGCGCGGCCCGCGCATCAGGTCGCGGGCGATCTTCAGCGCCTCAGGCGGCTTGGCGGCGATTTCGTCGGCGGCGGCCAGCACCGCGCCTTCCAGCGCCTCTTCCGCGACCACCTCGTAGATCAGGCCGGCGGCCTTGGCGCGCTCTGCGGAAAAGCCTTCGCCGAGGCCAAGCAGCGCGAAGGCGCCCTGGCGGCCGAGGATCTGCGGCGCCAGCAGGCTGGAGCCGGCTTCCGGCACAAGGCCGAGATCGACGAAGGGCGTGCGGAACAGCGTGCGCGGCGTGGCGAAAGTCAGGTCGCAATGCAGGTTGAGCGTGGTGCCGATGCCGACCGCGACGCCGTCGACGCCCGACACCATCGGCTTTTCCGCCCTGGCCAGCGCCATCAGGAAATCCCAGACCTCGTTGCCGCCCTCGCCGCCGGTGGCGACGACGAGGAAATCGGCAAGGTCGTTGCCGGCGGAAAAGGCGCCGGGCACGCCGAGGAAGACATGGACGCGAACCGCCGGATCGGCATCGCCCTCGGCAAGGGCAGCCGACATTTTCGCATACATGTCGCGCGTCAAGGCGTTCTTCTTGTCTGGCCGGTTCATGCGGATGATCTGCACGGCGCCTCGGCGCTCGATGAGGATATGGTCGGTCACGGTCGGTTCCTTCGAATGTCGGGACGTTCAGGCCGAGATCAGCGCCTTGCCGGCGGCGGCGAGACTTTCGGCGCCGTCGATGACGCGCTCCTTGAGCGCGCGCGTCTCACCGAGCAGGTTCTCGGCAAAGAAGCGGCAAAGCGCGATGCGGCCGCGGTCGGCGAGCCCGCCCTGCGCCAGATAAGCGCCGCCGGCGGCGAGCGAGATCAGACGAAGATAGGGCGTGGCGCCGGCCAGCGCGGCGTCGGCCTTGCCGTCGGTCATCAGCTTCTGCAGGAAGCGCGTCGCCTCGTCGAGATCGACAAGCGCGCGGTCGAGATTGTCGGCGGTGCGGCCGAAGCCTTCGATATTGGAGGTGCGCACCGCGTCGGCCACCGCTTTCAGTTCGCCGATATAGCGATGCACATGCTCGCCGCCGCCGAGCGGCAGTTTGCGCGACACAAGGTCGATCGCCTGGATGCCGTTGGTGCCTTCATAGATCGGCGCGATGCGGGCATCGCGATAGAGCGCCGCAGCACCGGTCTCCTCGATGAAGCCCATGCCGCCATGCACCTGGATGCCGAGCGAAGCGACCTCGACGCCGACATCGGTGGAGAAGGCTTTCGCCAGCGGCGTCAGCAGATTGGCGCGGTCGCGCCAGTTGGCGGCGGCCTCTCCCTCGGCGACGCGCGCGCGGTCGATGGCATGGGCGCAGGAATAGCTGATGGCGCGCGCGATCTGGGTCAGCGCCCGCATGGTCAAGAGATTACGCTGCACATCCGGGTGATGGACGATCGGCGCCATGCCGGACCCGGCATAGTCCGAAGCCTTGCCCTGGCGGCGCTCATTGGCATAGGCGATCGCCTTCTGCGTCGCCGTCTCAGCCACCGCCACGCCTTGCATGCCGACGGCCAGGCGGGCGTTGTTCATCATGGTGAACATGCAGGCCAGCCCCTTGTTCTCCTCGCCGATCAACCAGCCGATGGCTCCCGGCGTCGTGCCCGCAAAACCGTCGCCATAGATCATGGTGCAGGTCGGCGATGCATGGATGCCCAGCTTGTGCTCCAGGCCGGAACAGAAGACGTCGTTGCGGGGGCCGAGCGAGCCATCGTCATTGACCAGGAATTTCGGGACCGAAAACAGCGAGATGCCGCGCGTGCCGGCCGGCGCGTCGGGCAGCCGCGCCAGCACCAGATGCACGATGTTGTCGGTGAAATCGTGCTCGCCATAGGTGATGAAGATTTTTTGGCCGAAGAGGCGGTAGGTGCCATCGCCTGCGGGCTCGGCGCGGGTGCGCAGCGCGCCGAGGTCCGAGCCGGCCTGCGGCTCGGTCAGGTTCATCGTGCCCATCCACTCGCCGGAGACGAGCTTGGCGAGATATTTGGCCTTCAGTGCCTCGGAGGCATGCTTGTCGAGCGCCTCGACTGCGCCCATGGTCAGCGTCGGGCCGATGCCGAAGGCCATGGCTGCGGAGTTCCACATTTCGAGCGCGGCGACGGCAAGCATGGTGGGCAGGCCCTGGCCGCCATATTCCTCCGGCCCCGACAGCGCGTTCCAGCCGCCATCGATCCAGCGGCGGTAAAGCTCCTTCCAGCCCGGCGGCGTGGTGACGGCCGCATCCTTCAGAACCGCGCCGTGTTCGTCGCCGATCTTGTAGAGCGGGGCCACCTCCTCGCTGGCGAAACGGCCGGCTTCGGCCAGGATCGCGTCGACCAGATCCTCGCCGAGGTCACCGAACGTGCCGGCCTCCAGCGCCGGCTTCAGCCCCGCCACATGCTTCAGCGTGAAGGCGATGTCCTCGACCGGTGCGCGATACATTTCCTGCTCCTCCTCCGTGCCGGCCAATCGTAGGGAGATGGCCGAAGCGAGACCATCCGCCTTTGGGGCGCGGTCCCGCACCTTCTTTTTACGTAAACGTCAAACTTTGTCACGCGGATTTTGCAATAACGGCATGGACTTCGTCATCCCCTGGCGAAGCGGATGCGTAGACCCGAGGATCCATGCGTAACCTCGCGCAAAGGGTGCAGCGGTACAGAATTCTGGACCATAGAAACGCCTCAACGCAACGGCATGGATCATGGTCTGCGCCGCGTCGCTGCGCTCCTTGCTCCGCCATAGGATGACGAAATCGCGAGGGCTGGCCAAGGTTGCTGCCATCTCTCAAAATATCTGCAACAAGGAATTACATTCTGTTGGTATGATGCGCCGGGCAACTGGATCGGAACCTCCCATGCTTGCCAGACCTGACGCCTACCGTTGTATCGAATGCGGCCTTCCCTTCCGGGCCATGGGCTTCTGGTACCATCAGGGCAAGCTCGAAAACGGCCCTGCCTACTGGTCGGATCGCGGCATATTGTGCTCCCCGCACTGCTCGCTGGCGCATCACAAGAAGCGCGCGGCCGAAGGCACGCTGCCGCAAGAGCCGGCGTCAGATCCGTTCCAAGTGCAGTCACTTTTCCGGCGGTGAGCGCCGATTCGAGGTAATCATAATGCCGAGCCGCAAGACTCCCCGTGGCGCCCTCGCCGAAGTCGCGCAGGAAACCAACAACGAGATCGCGAGCATTCGACTGTCGACCGCAGATCAACTCGCTTTGGTCGAGGCAATTGTGAACCCGCCGGAGCCGAATGACGCGCTTCGCAAGCCGCCGACGCCTACAAAAGCCCTGTCGTTGAATCTCGGTAGCCGGGCTCGGCCGCGCTGAAGGCTCTTCGGCCCGGCAGCACTTCCTTAACTATAGCGGTTCAGGATCGTCCCCTGGTCAGTGGGGACACCCTGATTGAAAAAGCCGGCGCGCCCTCTTCGCCGCCTGGCGCTTCTCGCGGCGGCGATGGTGCTGGGCACGGCGGCAAAGGCCTCGGATTTCTCCGAGCCGTGGAAGAACGCCGACCGCGCGCTGGTGATCGACGCCTACGAATACAATTCCATCGACTGGGCGCAGCTTGCCACCGACAAGCGCATCGTCGGCTTCATCAACAAGGCCTCCGACGGGCTGCCGCCGCCCTATTTCTGCTTCGGCGGCGAGACCGACGTGAAGCTCTGCAAGGCGTTGTGGAAGCGCTATGCTGTGACGCGCGAGCTTTTCCAGACGCGCAAGGTGGTGGCCAAGGCGCTCGGCCTGAAATGGGGCGCCTATCATCTGGCCCGCCCCGGCAATCCGGTCGAGCAGGCCAACAATTTCATCGACTTCGCCGAGCCCGCACCGGACGACCTCATCGCCCTCGACCTCGAAGGCAACGACCCGACGCAATGGATGTCGCTTGAGGACGCGGAAGAATTCGTGCGCCAGGTGCATAGGCGGCTCGGCCGCTTCCCGATGCTCTACAGCAACGGCAAGACCGCCCAGTATATCGCCGACAACCGCTACACCTACCGGCTGCTGTCCCGACTGCCGCTCTGGTACGCGCGCTACAAGCCGGACATCGACGTGCATTTCCCGATGGGCAACTGGCAGGGCTACGCGCTCTGGCAGTTCTCGGCGCAAGCCAATTGCGGCCGTTTGAGCTGCCCTTACAGGGTGCCGGGCACGCCCAACGACATCGACGTCAGCGTCGCGCCGATGAGCGCCGGCGAATTGCGTCGGCAATGGGCGTTCGGCGGGCTGCTCGACGTGCCGCCCGACTATCTTGCTTCGATACCGGTACCGATCCGGCGCGAAGCTGCGCTCGCCGGCAAGGTCACCCTCACCTTTGCCGACGTCGCGACGCCGCCGACCTTCGAGGAAATGGTCGCGGTGCTCGGCGCGCGCTGGGGTAAATTCCGCGACGGTTTTCGTATGCCTGTGGTGAAGACAGTGCCACAGCGCCCGAGCTTCGGCATTGCCCAGTACGTCGCCTGGAAGCGGGCCGGGCAGCGCACGCCCGAACAGCTCGACGCCGCTTTCGCCGCTGCCGATCCGGTCAGCACTGCCTCGACGACGCTCGATAGGCCTCGCCACTGACCGTTTCAAAATCAACTGCCGTCAGCGATGGCTGCCCCGGCTGGCATACATGCCGGTGGTGCGAAACTGCGTCGGGTTGATGCCGTAGCAGCGGCGGAAAACCTTGGAGAAGTAGTTCGGATCCTCGAAACCGCACAGCACCGCGACTTCCTTGACCGGCAGGAAATCCGCCCTGGTCAGCAGTTTCGCGGCGCGCTGCAGCCGTTGCTGCAACACGAATTCGGCCGGCGGCAATCCCTCGCTCTCGGCAAAGCAGCGCGAGAAATGGGCGCGGCTGAGGCCGCTGATCTCGACCAGCTCCGCCACGGGCAGCGGCTTGTCGAGATTGGCGTTGATATGATCGATGACCGGCTGCATGGCGCTCTGTTTTTCGGCGAAGGCATGGGAACCGAAGACATCGTCGTAAAGCGCCATCGCCGCCTCATAGGCGATGGCGGAGGCCGCACCCGGCGAGCCCGCTCCCTTGATGAGGCGCAAGCTGCAATCGGCAAGATGATCGATGGTCGCCGGCTGCAGCCGGAACACGGGACCCGAGACGCTGAGGATCGACTTGTGGATGCGCAGCGCCTCTTCGCCGTTCATCGAGATCCAGAAATATTCCCAGCGGTCGCCCTTGGCCAGCCAGTAGCGATGGTTGTGCGGCACCAGCACCAGCAGCGTGTCGTTCGCCTGCAGACGATAGTTGCGGCTCTCGTAGCGCAACTGTCCTGTGCCGCCGATCGTGTGCTGAAGAACCGTGAACGGGGTCTGGCCGCGTTTTCGCCCGTCCCAGTCGTATGTCTCGTCCTCACGCACTTCATAGCCCGTGCTGGTCGGCATGGCATGCAGGCGCTGGCGGCCGCGCGGCAGCGAGATCGTCCGCATCAACTTTCCGTTCGCGATCAGGTCCTGCAGCACAAAATTACCCTCGAAAGCATAATCCTTCTCTGGCCGCGCCGGCGAATAAGCGCATAATCCGGCTTCTCAGAACGCGAAAGACCCGCGGTCGAGGAGCGGGCGGGAGGAGAAAGAGCCGGATTTCCGGCTCGGATGGCATGCACGCAAGTCAGCGTGCGGCCATATCACCTCCTGCTGCTCCTTGCCTAACATTCGATTGGATCGAGGTGAAGGTGATGAGCTTCAAAATCGCTATTATCGGCGCCGGCAGCGTCGGATTCACCAAGAAGCTGTTCACGGACATTCTGTGCGTGCCTGAATTCCGGGACATCGAATTCGCGCTGACCGATATCAGCGAGCACAATCTCGGGATGATCAAGGCGATCCTCGACAGGATCGTGGAAGCGAACAATTTGCCGACCAAGGTGACGGCGACCACCGATCGTCGGAAGGCGCTGGAGGGGGCGCGCTACATCATCAGCTGCGTGCGCGTCGGCGGGCTCGAAGCCTATGCCGACGACATCCGCATTCCGCTGAAATACGGCATCGACCAATGCGTCGGCGACACGATCTGCGCCGGCGGCATCCTCTACGGCCAGCGCAACATCCCGGTGATCCTGGATTTCTGCAAGGACATCCGCGCGGTCGCCGACACGAACGCCAAGTTCCTGAACTACGCCAACCCGATGGCGATGAACACCTGGGCCGCGATCGAATACGGCAAGGTCGACACGGTCGGGCTCTGCCACGGCGTCCAGCACGGCGCCGAACAGATCGCCGAAGTTCTCGGCGCGAAGTCGCCCAGGGAGCTCGACTACGTCTGTTCCGGCATCAACCACCAGACCTGGTTCATCGAGCTCAGGCTGAACGGCCGGCCGATCGGCAAGGACGAGCTGGTCGCCGCCTTCGAGGCGCACCCGGTCTATTCGAAGCAGGAGAAGCTGCGCATCGATGTGCTCAAGCGCTTCGGCGTCTATTCGACCGAAAGCAACGGGCATCTGTCCGAATATCTGCCCTGGTACCGCAAGCGCCCTGACGAGATCACGCGCTGGATCGACATGTCGGACTGGATCCATGGCGAGACCGGCGGTTATCTGCGCTATTCGACCGAGACCCGCAACTGGTTCGAGACGGAATATCCGCAATTCCTCGAAGCGGCTTCGAGGCCGATCGACCCGGCCAAGCGCTCCAACGAGCATGCCAGCCACATCCTCGAAGCGCTGGAGACGAACCGCGTCTATCGCGGGCACTTCAACGTCCGGAATAACGGCGTGATCGCCAACCTGCCGCAGGACGCCATTGTCGAGTCGCCCGGCTTCGTCGACCGTTTCGGCATCAACATGGCCGCCGGCATCACGCTGCCGGAGGCCTGCGCGGCCACCTGCATCTCCTCGATCAACGTCCAGCGCATGTCGGTGCATGCCGCGATCGCCGGCGACATCGACCTCTTGAAGCTCGCGGTGCTGCACGATCCGCTGGTCGGCGCGGTGTCGACGCCGGAGGAGGTCTGGCAGATGGTGGACGAGATGGTCGTCGCCCAGGCAGCCTGGCTGCCGCAATATGCCGACGCGGTGCCGGCGGCAAAAGAGCGGCTTTCGAAATCCAGGGTCAAGACCCGCGAATGGGCGGGTGCCGCGCGGCGAAGCGTGCGCTCGATCGAGGAATTGCGCGCCGAAAAGGCGGCGCTCAAACAGGCCGGCTGACAACTTGGCCATGGAAGCGGACCGACGGGAGGTTGGTCCGCCGCTATCAGCCGCACCGAATAGAAGGCGGGCAACAGCAGACGTCTAACACGTGGGAGGAGACTATGAGGAACTTACGCAGAATTGGCATTGCCGCCGGATTGATGCTGAGCGTTTCAATTCCGGCTCTCAACGCTTCCGCTTCCGGGCCGACAGTGCCGCCGGAGCCGGCGACGTTCCCGGCCGAGGGGAAGATCCACTATGTGGCGCGCGACTCCATCCTGGAGTTCAAGGCGCTGTCGGAATATCACGAGCCGGACTGGGTGACGGAGAAATACGTCAAGACCGGCAAGCTGCCGCCGGTCAAGGACAGGCTGCCGAAGGAGCCGCTGGTCTTCAAGACGGCCAACATGCCGGACGGCATCGGCGTCTATGGCGACACGATGCGCCATGTCATCGGCGGCAGGCCGGAAGGCTGGAACTACGGCGCCGGCCAGACGCAAGGCTGGGGCGGCATCGACGTCGGCCTTTCCGAATGCCTGACGCGCACCGCGCCGCTGTTCCAGGTCAAGGCCAAGGACACCGAGCCGCTGCCAAACCTGGCGAAGAGCTGGGATTGGTCGGCCGACGGCCACAAGCTGACCATGCATCTCATCGAAGGCGCGAAATGGTCGGACGGCGCACCCTTCAATGCCGACGACGTCATGTTCTATTGGGATGACGAAGTCGTTGACCCGAACGTCTCGCCGCTGAACGGCGCGACGCCGGAAACCTTCGGCGTCGGCACCACACTGAAGAAGATCGACGACTACACCGTCGAATGGACCTTCAAGGAGGCGTTTCCGAGACAGTATCTCTATGCGATGGCCTATGGCACCTTCTGCCCAGGCCCCTCGCATATCCTCAAGACGAAGCATCCGAAATATTCGAAGAACACTTACGACCAGTTCAAGAACGCCTTCCCGCCGGAGTTCATGAACATGCCGGTGATGGGCGCCTGGGTGCCGGTCGAATACCGGCCGGACGACATCATCGTCATGCGCCGCAACCCCTATTATTGGAAGGTCGACGAGAAGGGCAACCAGCTGCCCTACCTCAATGAACTGCAGTACAAGCTCTCGACCTGGGCCGACCGCGACGTCCAGGCCGTCGCCGGCTCGGGCGACTTCTCCAACCTCGAGCAGCCGGAAAACTTCGTCGCTTCGCTGAAGCGCGCGGCGGAGGCCAATGCGCCGGCGCGACTTGCCTTCGGCCCGCGCCTCATCGGCTACAATCTGCGCATGAACTTTTCCGCCAATGGCTGGGGCAATCCGGACGAACGCGGCCAGGCGCTACGCGAACTGAACCGCAACGAGGACTTCCGCAAGGCCGTCACCATGGCGCTCGACCGCAAGTCGCTCGGCGACTCTCTGGTCAAGGGTCCGTTCACCGCCATCTATCCCGGCGGCTTCTCGTCGGGCACCAGCTTCTACGACCGCAAGTCCACCGTCTACTATCCCTTCGATCTCGAGGGCGCCAAGGCGGAGCTCGCCAAGGCCGGCCTCAAGGACACTGACGGCGACGGTATCGTGAACTTCCCGGCCGGCACCGCCGGCGGCAAGGATGTCGAGATCGTGATGCTGGTCAACAACGACTACACCACCGACAAGAGCCTCGCCGAGGGCGTCGTCGCCCAGATGGAGAAGCTGGGCTTGAGGGTCGTGCTCAACGGGCTCAACGGCACCCAGCGGGACGCCTCGCAATATTCAGGCCGCTTCGACTGGCTGATCCGGCGCAACGACCAGGAGCTGACCTCCGTCGTGCAGAACACCGAGCAGCTCGCTCCGGTCGGCCCGAAAACCAGCTGGAACCATCGCGCGCCGGAGAATGGCGAGGTCGACCTGATGCCCTTCGAGAAGAATCTGGTGGACATCGTCAACAAGTTCGTCTCGACGCAGGACAACGACCAGCGCGCCGCTCTGATGAAGAAGTTCCAGAAGATCTCGACGGAAAACGTCTACAATGTCGGCCTGACGGAATATCCCGGCGCGCTGATCGTCAACAAGCGCTTCTCCAACATCCCGCAGGGCACGCCGATCTTCATGTTCAACTGGGCCGAGGATTCGATCGTGCGCGAACGCGTCTTCGTCGCGGCCGACAAGCAGGCCAAGTATGAACTGTTTCCCCAGGAACTGCCCGGAAAGCCGGGAGACAAGGGGCCGATGGACTAGTTACCCTCCCTGACGAAGAGACGTCCGGCCGCGCCGCGGCGCGGCCGGACACATAGAAGCTCCGAACGCACCCAAGGGAGCGACCGGCGAAGAAGAAGGAAGCAGACCGTCGATGTTGCGATTCCTGCTTATGCGCATAGCGTCGGCGATCCCCGTCCTCGCGATCTTGAGCCTCGTCACCTTCGCCATCATCCAGGCGCCGCCGGGCGACTATGCCGACTACATCCGCTCGCAGCTGATCAACCAGGGCGGCGCTTCTTTCGCCCAGGCCGATGCGCAAGCGCAGGCCTACCGTGTCGAGCATGGCCTCGATAAGCCGCTGCCCATCCAGTATCTCAACTGGATCGGCGGCATCGTCACCCGCGGCGATTTCGGCTACAGCCTCTATTACAACAAGCCGGTGGCCGATGTGGTCGGCGAGCGGCTGCCACGCACGCTGCTGCTGGCGCTTGTCTGCCACCTGCTCGCCTCAGTGCTCGGCATTACCTTCGGCATCTGGGCGGCGACACGCCAGTATACCTGGATCGACTCGACGCTGTCGGCCATCTCCTTCCTCGGCATGACGGTGCCGCGCTTCCTGATGGCGCTGATCATCGTCTATCTGCTGGTCTTCCAGTTCAACGTCTCGGAGATCGGCTCGTTCTTCTCGCCGCAATATGGCGGCGCGCCGTGGTCGTGGGCGAAGTTCGTCGACCTCGTCAAGCATGTCTGGCCGGTGGTGGCGATCGCGACCTTCGGCGGACTCGCCTACAACATGCGCGTCATGCGCGGCAATCTGCTCGACACGCTGAACGCCCAATATGTCGAGACGGCCAAGGCCAAGGGATTGACCGGCGGCGCTGTGGTGATGCGGCACGCCGTGCCCAACGCGCTGCATCCGCTCGTAATGTATCAGGGCGTGGTGCTGCCCTATATGCTCACCGGCGAGATCGAGACGGCGATCATCTTCGCGCTGCCGACCGTCGGCCCGGCGATCGTCGGCTCGATGGCGGTGGGCGACGTCTATGTGACGGCAACCTTCATGATGGTGCTGTCGGCGACGCTGATCGTCGGCAACATCATCGCCGACATGCTGCTCGCCCTGCTCGACCCGCGCGTGCGCCAGTTCGGGGAGCGCTAGATGCTGGCGCGCGACCCATCACCACCGCCCCTGCCGCCCGAGGGAACCACGACCAAGCCCGGACACGGCAACGAAAGCTACATCGCGCTGGTCTGGCGCCGGCTGAAGCGCTCCTGGACCGGCATGGCCGGGCTTTGCCTGGTCGTGTTGCTGCTTCTCATGGCGGTGTTCGCTGAATTCCTGGCGCCGATGGACCCGAAGGCCACCGATGTCGCCTTCGCGCCGCCGCAAGTGCCTGTTTTCCATGACAAGGACGGCAATTTTGCCGCGCGGCCCAGGGTTTATGCGCTGGCCGATTCGACCGATCTCGACCCGGTCACCTTCCAGCCGATCGTCGGCCCCGACTACGATCATCCGCGACTGCTCGGCTTCCTTGTCGAGGGTGCGCCCTACAAGCTCCTTGGGCTTATTCCGGCGAACCGGCACTTCTTCGCCTCAATGGATGGCCAGCCGGTGCATTTCCTCGGCACCGACAAATTCGGCCGCGACGTGCTGTCGCGCGCCATCCACGGCTCGCGCGTCTCGCTGATGATCGCGCTGACGGTAGTCTTCATCATCACCGTCATCGGCACCACCGTCGGCATGGTTTCCGGCTATTTGGGCGGCAGGTTCGACGTCTGGGTGCAGCGCTTCGTCGAGCTGGTGCTCGCCTTCCCGCAACTGCCGCTCTATCTGGCGCTGACGACGCTGATCCCGGTCACCGCGCCGACCAACGTCTTCCTCGCCTTCGTCATCATCGTCATGTCGGCGCTGGGCTGGGCGCAGATGTCGCGCGAGGTGCGCGGCAAGACGCTGGCGCTGGCGCGGATCGATTATGTGCGTGCCGCCATGGCGGTCGGCGCCACCGACCGGCGCATCATCATGCAGCATATCTTCCCCAATGTGATGAGCCATGTGATCGTCGCGGTCACGCTGGCGATCCCGACGGTGGTGCTCTTGGAATCCTTCCTCGGCTTCCTCGGCTTCGCGGTGAAACCACCGCTGATCTCGTGGGGGCTGATGCTGCAGGATACCGCGACCTATTCGGTCATCGGCACCTATCCGTGGATTCTCTCGCCGGTCGGCTTCGTGCTGATCACGGTCTTTGCCTTCAACGCGCTGGGCGACGGCCTGCGCGATGCCGTCGATCCGTACTGAGGTGGCAGGAATGACGACGATCGCTCTCGCAGAATCCTTCGCACCGGCCGTCCGGCTCGACCATGACGGCCGCCATGACCAGCCGGTCATCGACGCCCGCAACATCGAGGTCGCCTTCAAGGTCGAGCACGGCACCGTCGAGGCGGTCAAGGACGTCTCGTTCCAGCTCTATCGCGGCGAGACAATCGCGATCGTCGGCGAATCCGGCTCCGGCAAGTCGGTGACGGCGCGCACCGTCATGGGGCTTCTAACGCGGCGGGCGACGGTGTCGCCGCGGTCCAGCGTCGACTATCACGGGCAGAACATCCTGAAATTCTCCGAGCGCGCCCGGCGCAAGCTGCGCGGCAACCGCATCTCGATGATCTTCCAGGAGCCGATGAGCTCGCTCAACCCGATCTACACGGTCGGCAGCCAGATCGTCGAAGCGATCAGGGTGCACCGCAAGGTGAGCCGCAGGCAAGCCTGGGCGCGGGCGCTCGAGCTTTTGCGGCATGTCCAGATTCCCGAGCCGGAAGCCCGGCTCAAGCAATATCCGCATCAGCTCTCCGGCGGCCAGCGCCAGCGTGTCATGATCGCCATGGCTCTGGCCAACGAGCCCGACGTGCTGATCGCCGACGAGCCGACCACCGCGCTCGACGTCACGGTGCAGGCGCAGATACTGAACCTGATCCGCAACCTGCAGAAGGAGATGCGGATGGCGGTGATCCTGATCACGCACGACCTCACCGTGGTGCGCAAGTTCTCCGACTACGTCTATGTCATGCAGCATGGCGAGATGTGCGAGCACAACGTCACCGAGCGGCTGTTCGCCGATCCGCAGCATCCTTACACGCAGCGGCTGCTTGCCTCCGAGCCGCGCGGACGGCCGAGATCGCTTCCCGATAAGTCCGGCACCATCCTCGAGGCGAACGGCGTGCGCGTCTGCTTCACGCTGCGCCATGGCACCTTCCTCAAACCGGACTGGCGCGAGCTGGTCGCCGTCGACGACCTCGGCCTCAAGCTTTGCCGCCACGAGACGCTCGGACTGGTCGGCGAATCCGGCTCCGGCAAGACCACCTTCGGCCAGGCGCTGCTTCGGCTGCTGGACGCCAAGCGCGGCGAGATCCGTTTCGACGGCCAGCCGATCCAGGGCCTGTCACGGGCCGAGATGCGGCCGCTGCGCTCACGCATGCAGGTCGTCTTCCAGGACCCGTTCTCCTCGCTCAATCCGCGCATGACGATCGGCCAGATCATCGAGGAAGGGCTGGTCGTCAACAGGATCGGGGTGACGCGGCGCGAGCGGGTCGAACGGGTGCGCGAGGCGCTGGTCAGCGCCGGCATGCCCGGAAATATCCTGTCGCGGTTCCCGCATGAATTCTCCGGCGGCCAGCGGCAGCGCATCGCGATCGCCCGGGCCATCGCGCTGGAGCCCGAATTCATCCTGCTCGACGAGCCGACTTCGGCGCTGGACCTTTCCGTCCAGGCGCAGATCATCGACCTTTTGCGCAAGCTGCAGGACGAGCGGGGCTTGAGCTACCTCTTCATCTCGCACGACCTGAAGGTGGTGCGGGCGCTGTGTCACCGCGTCATCGTCATGCAGCACGGCAAGATCGTCGAGCAGGGGCCCGTCGACGAGGTGCTTTCCAATCCCAAGACCGCCTACACCGAACGGCTCGTCAGGGCCGCTTTCGACGTAGCCTGAACATTTGCCGGAGGTTAGCGTGGCAAGAAATCCCAAGATCACTTTCATCGGCGCCGGCTCGACGGTGTTCATGAAGAACATCGTCGGCGACGTGCTGCAGCGGCCGGCGCTGTCGGGCGCGACCATCGCGCTGATGGACATCAATCCGCAGCGGCTGGAAGAGAGCGCCGTCGTCGTCAACAAGCTGATCGCGACGCTCGGCGTGAAGGCGAAGGCCGAGATCTATTCCGACCAGCGCAAGGCACTCGCCGGCGCCGATTTCGTCGTCGTCGCCTTCCAGATCGGCGGCTATGAGCCCTGTACCGTCACCGACTTCGAGGTGCCGAAGAAATACGGCCTGCGCCAGACGATCGCCGACACGCTCGGCGTCGGCGGCATCATGCGCGCCTTAAGGACCGTGCCGCATCTGTGGAAGATCTGCGAGGACATGCTCGCGGTCTGTCCCGAGGCGATCATGCTGCAATATGTCAACCCGATGGCGATCAACACCTGGGCGATCACCGAGAGATACCCCACAATCAAGCAGATCGGCCTCTGCCATTCGGTGCAGGGCACGGCGATGGAGCTGGCGCACGACCTCGACCTCCCCTACGAGGAAATCCGTTACCGCGCGGCCGGCATCAACCATATGGCCTTCTATCTCAAGTTCGATCATCGCCAGCCGGACGGGTCCTACCGCGACCTCTACCCCGATCTTGTCCGCGCCTATCGCGAAGGCCACGCGCCGAAGCCGGGCTGGAACCCGCGCTGCCCGAACAAGGTGCGCTACGAGATGCTGACCCGGCTCGGCTATTTCGTCACCGAGAGCTCGGAGCACTTCGCCGAGTACACGCCCTATTTCATCAAGGAGGGCCGCCCCGACCTGATCGAGAAATACGGCATTCCGCTGGATGAATATCCGAAGCGCTGCATCGAGCAGATCGAGGGCTGGAAGAGACAGGCCGAAGCCTACCGTTCGGCCGACCGGATCGAGGTCGAGCAATCGAAGGAATATGCCTCCTCGATCCTGAACTCGGTCTGGACGGGCGAGCCGTCGGTGATCTACGGCAATGTCCGCAACAATGGCTGCATCACCTCGCTGCCTTTCGACTGCGCGGCGGAAGTGCCGTGCCTGGTCGATGCCTCGGGCATCCAGCCGACCTATATCGGCGACCTGCCGCCGCAGCTCACGGCGCTGATCCGTACCAACATCAATGTGCAGGAACTGACGGTGCGGGCGCTGATGAGCGAGAACCGCGAGCATATCTACCACGCGGCGATGATGGACCCTCACACAGCAGCCGAGCTCGACCTCGACCAGATCTGGTCGCTGGTCGACGACCTGATCGCCGCTCACGGCGACTGGCTGCCGGCCTGGGCGCGTAAGGACGGCAAGAGCAAGGCCGCCTGATCCGCGGCGATCAGCCGCCGGCCTTCTCCCGCTCGACGGCGCGCCAGCCGATGTCATGGCGGAAGAAGCCCTGCGGCCAGTCGATCCGGTCGATCGCCGCGTAGGCCCGTCTCTGCGCCTCGCCGACCGTGGCGCCGAGAGCGGTGACGTTGAGCACACGGCCGCCATTGGCGACCAGCGCACCGCCATTGATGGCGGTGCCGGCATGGAAGATTTCGGCGCCCTCGCTCGCGGCCTCGTCGAGGCCGCGGATGACCGAGCCTTTCTCCGGCGTGCCGGGATAGCCCCTCGCCGCCATCACCACGGTCAGCGCTGCTTCGTCGCTCCAGCGCGCCGACATATGCGCGAGTTGGCCATCAACGGCGGCGTTGAGCAGGACCAGCAGGTCGTCCTTCAGCCGCATCATCAGCACCTGGCATTCCGGATCGCCGAAGCGGGTGTTGTATTCGATCAGCTTCGGACCCTGGTCGGTGATCATCAACCCAGCGAAGAGGATGCCGGCGAACGGCGCGCCGAGTTCGGCCATGCCGCGCATGGTCGGCTCGATGATCTCGCGCATGGTGCGATCGGTCATTTCGGGCGTCATCACCGGCGCCGGCGAATAGGCGCCCATGCCGCCCGTGTTCGGGCCGGTATCGCCGTCGCCGACGCGCTTATGGTCCTGCGCGGTGCCGAAGGGCAGAGCCGTGGCGCCGTCGCACAGGCAGAAGAAGCTCGCCTCCTCGCCGGTCAGATATTCCTCGACGACGACCTCGGCGCCGGCAGCGCCAAAGGCGCCATCGAAACAGGCCTCGATCGCAGCCAGCGCCTCCTCCAGCGTCATGGCGATAGTGACGCCCTTGCCGGCGGCAAGCCCGTCGGCCTTGATGACGATCGGCGCGCCCGTCTGCTCGACATAGGCTCTGGCCGAGGCGAGGTCGCTGAAGCGGCCATAGGCTGCGGTCGGGATGTTGAATTTCGCGCAAAGATCCTTGGTGAAACCCTTCGAGCCCTCAAGCCGCGCCGCAGCCTTTGACGGACCGAAGACGCGGATGCCCCAGGCGCGCAGGTCGTCGGCGATGCCGGCCACCAATGGCGCTTCCGGGCCAACCACGACGAGATCGATAGTCTTGTCCTGGCAGAAGGCGGCGATGGCGGAATGGTCGGAAATGTCCAGCTTGACCAGTTCGGCGAGGCGGCCGATGCCGGGATTGCCCGGCGAGGCATAGAGCCTGGTGAGCAGCGGCGAGGCGGACATCTTCCAGGCCAGCGCATGTTCGCGGCCGCCCGAGCCGAGAAGAAGAACGTTCATGGCCACCTCTTGCTGATCGTCTCCCTGAACCCGCTATTGGTCCAAGGGCGACGGGTCAAGGCGTCTTAGCGTTTTGGTGGCGATTGCACACGGGAACGTTGCCCGTATCAAGACGCGATGAGGCATGTTTGTCGGTAAGGAAACCGATCCCGCCGGTCAGCTCCGGAAAGCGACTCAGCTCTGGAAAACGATGGGGAACCAGTCCTCGCGCAGTTTCTGGCCGGGCTTCATGCCGTGACCCGGATAGGGCGGCGAGGTGCGGCCGGGCCGCTCGACATAATGGGCGTCGTCGCCGACCCAGCGCAGCGACAGTGCTCTGCGCCGGGCCGAGGTCATGTTGCCGCGCGCGCCATGGGCGGTGCGGAAGTCGAACAGGATGGCGTCGCCGGGCTCCATCTCCCATTCGAGAACCTTCAGCGATGGGTCCCTGTCGGGATCGGGTACCGGCAGGTAGTCGCCCTCGGCGGCATAGAAATTGCCGTCATCGAGCCAGCGCACCGGCAGGATCATCTTTTGCCATTTATGCGAGCCCGCGATCAGCCGAAGCGTCGCCTCCTTCACCGGATCGATCGGGATCCAGAAGCTTACCGTCTGGCTGCCGCCGACGAAATAATAGGGGATGTCCTGGTGCCAGGGCGTCGGCTTCTGCGTGCCGGGCTCCTTGACCAGCACATGGTCGTGGAAGAACTGCGCGCTGCGCGACTGCATGACGGCGGCCGCGAGCTCGGCGGCCGGCGATTCCCGCACGATCCTGACGAATTCCGGGATGCGCTCCCAGTTGCAATAGTCGTCGAAGAAGCTGCCCTTGCCGTTGGCGATGTCGGAGGCGGTGGCGCTGCGGTTCTTGATGTTGCGCTCGATGCCGTCGGCGATGACGTCGACCCAGTCCTTGAACGCGCCGCGGATGCAGACCGCGCCATCGCGCTGGTAATCGGCAATCGTTGCGACATCGAATTTTGCGGCGGCCATGAGCAATCTCCTTCGTCCGGCAAACCGACTATCGCAAGTGCGTCACATGGCGTAAAATAATAACTTGCCATCTCGCTTATAGTTTTACTCTATGAAGCTTACCCTCACGCAGTTGCGCTATCTCGTCGCCGTGGCGCGCTACGGCAGCGTCACCATGGCCGCCAGGGCGCTGAACGTGTCGCAGCCTTCGATCTCGGTGGCGATCGACAATGTCGAGGATGCGCTTGGCCAAAAACTGTTCGTGCGTCAGCGGGGAAGCGGCATCGCGCTGACGTCGTTCGGCCGCAGCGCCGTGGCTAAGGCCAGGCAGGTGCTGGCCGAGGCGGATGAGCTTGTCGGGTTAGGATCGCGCGAGGCCGATGTCGCCGGCGAGCTGGTGCTCGGCTGCTTCGAGGATCTGGCGCCCTATTTCGCGCCGGCGCTGATCCGTTCATTCTCCGAGCGCTGCCCGTCGGTGACCGTCATTGTCCGCGACGAGACCTTCGAGACGCTCGGGCGGCGACTGGCCGACAGCGCCGTCGATCTCGGCCTGACCTACGATCTCGGCCTGCCAGCGCATTTCGCGCGCATCCTGTTGCATGAGCTTCGGCCGCATGCGCTGCTGCCTGCCGGTCACGTGCTGGCGGACAAGCGGACCGTCAGCCTGGCTGATCTCGCCGCCCACCCGCTGATCACCACCGATCAGCCGCATAGCTGGCAGCATATGCTCGATCTCTTCCTCAGCCGCGGCCTGTCGCCCGTCGCCCGGTCATCGACAAGCTCGTTCGAGCTGCAGCGCAGCATGGTGGCCAACGGCTTCGGCGTCGCGGTCAGCTACACCAGGCCGCATGGCGATATGAGCTATGACGGCCTGCCGCTGGTCTGCAAGCCGCTCTCCGATCCGCTGCCCATGCAGCGCATCATCCTGACCCATGACACGCGCCAGCGCCTGCCGAAGGCGGCGCTTGCCTTCATAGAGGCCGCAAAAGCGTGGTTCGCCAGTCACGATGTTTTCACCGCCTGAGTTTTCAGCGCTTGAGCGACAACGCGGCCGCTTGACGGCGCCCATCGCTGCTGCCACTCCAACGGAATGGAAACCATCCAGTCGAAAGCGGCCCAGGGCCGTGTCGCCGACGCGCCGAGCGGCCATTGGGTCTACCGGGTGCTGCCACGCTGGCTGTGGCCCTATGCGCAGCTCGCGCGCTGGGACCGGCCGATCGGCTGGCAATTGCTCTTGTGGCCCTGCTGGTGGTCGGCGGCGCTTGCCGCCAGCGCCTATCCGCGCCCGACGGACCCGCTGCTGACGCTGTTGCCGGCGCCCTGGTACCTGTTGCTGTTTTTTATCGGCGCCGTCGCCATGCGCGGCGCCGGCTGCACTTATAACGACATCGTCGACGAGGACATCGACAACCAGGTCGAGCGCACGCGCTCGCGGCCGCTGCCAGCGGGCAAGGTGACGCGCCGCCAAGCCTGGGCGTTCCTCATCATCCAGGCGCTGGTCGGGCTTGTGGTGCTCTTGCAGTTCAACAGCTTCGCCATTCTTCTCGGCATCGTCTCGCTCGCGATCGTCGCCATCTATCCGTTCATGAAGCGCATCACCAACTGGCCGCAATTCGTGCTCGGGCTGGCCTTCTCCTGGGGCGCGCTGATGGGCTGGGCGGCCGAGTTCGGCGACCTCGATGGCCCGGCAATCATGCTCTATATCGGCTCGATCCTGTGGGTGATCGGCTACGACACGATCTACGCGCATCAGGACAAGGAAGACGACGCCATCGTCGGCGTGCGCTCGACGGCGCGCCTGTTCGGCGACAACACCAACACCTGGCTGGTCGGGCTTTACGGCGGCACGCTCATCTGCTTCGCCATCGCCTTTGCCTCGGCGCAGGTGCCGATGCCCGCGCTGGCCGGACTGATCGCCGCCGGCGCGCATATGGCGCGCCAGATCGTCCGGCTCGACATCAACGATCCGGACCAATGCCTGAGGCTGTTCAAGTCGAACAACCAGATCGGCTGGCTGATCTTTCTGGGCCTGATCGGCGGCGCGCTATGGGTGGCGCTGAAGCCGCTGGTGTAGCGGCTCTTTTCCTTCTCCCATGCGGGAGAAGGTGGACCGGCGCGAAGCGCCGAGACGGTTGAGGGGTGGGTGACGGAGCGCCGTCGGCGCCAAGCTGGAGCTCCCCTCATCCGTCGCCTTCGGCGACACCTTCTCCCACAGGGGGAGAAGGAAGAATCGCGCTACTCCCGCGCAATAATCTCCTCGCCGCCGATGACAAGCCGCAGGCCAAGATTGCCGGTCCTGCGGCGGGCGAGGAAGCGCGGACGGCGCATGTTGGAGACACGGCCCTTGCGGCGTTCCTGCGGCGGCAGCGCCTTGATGGCGGCGCCGAGCGATTCTTCCAGCGTGCGGGCAATGCCGTCGGCCTCGATCAGGAGCATCGGCAGCCGATAGGCGTCGGCCCAGGCGCGCCAGTCGGCGGCGACGTCGTCGAGATCGTCGGCGACCAAAAGCGGCACCGACAGCATCGGATCATTGTGCAGAAGTTCCAAGGTCACGGTGACGTTGCCGTCCGGATCTTCCATGGCGCGGGCGGCGACGCCGCGGAACGCATTGGCGGGCAGCGCGATGATCGCCGGCACGCCGCTCATCTCCAGCAAGCGCCGGATGACGGCGCCGCGATGGTCGATGGTGAAGGTAACATCGCCATAGTCGTCGCGCGTGGCATAGCTTACCATTTGCGGCAGGCGAAACGGGTCGAGACGCATGTTGCGCCCGGCCCAGACTGGCTTCAGTCCAGTATTCATCGATGCCTTCCTGTTTCTCCTGAGGGCCGTTTTCCGGTTCTCTCCGGGCCGGTTTTTCCGGCCTCGCTATGGGATGAAACATTAGCGCTCGCTTCTTACCGCCGCGCTTAAGAAAGTCGGTTAAATTTTGCTGATCGGAGCCGATGGTTATCGGAATGCGACCAGCCACAAGATGTTGGAAGGATCAGATAACCTTACCGGGATTCATGATGCCGGCCGGATCGAAGGCCGCCTTCACCCGCCGCATCAGGTCGATCGCCATCGGCGGCGCCGTGGCGATCAGCTCGTCGCGCTTCAACTGGCCGATGCCGTGCTCGGCAGAGATCGAGCCGTGGAAGGAGCGCACGACATCGTGCACGGCATTGTTCATCGGGCGGTAGAGGCTAAGGAACTGTTCGTCGTCGCCGGCTTCGGGGCGCGAAATGTTATAGTGGAGGTTGCCGTCGCCCATATGGCCGAAGCAGACGACGCGCGCGCCGGGGCTGACGGACTGGACGGCGCCGGCTGCCGCCTCGATGAAGTCCGGGATCGAGGCGATCGGCACCGAGATGTCGTGCTTGATCGAGGCGCCCTCGGGCTTCTGGCACTCGGGCAGCACCTCGCGGAAAATCCAGAAGGCTTCGCCCTGGGCAAGGCTTGCCGCGACCACCGCGTCGCCGAAAATCCCTCGTTCTAAACCCGCCGCCAGCACCTCCTCGATCAGCGCCCTGCCATCCTCTTGCGAGCGGCCGGAGGAGACCTGCATCAGCACATACCATGGCCAGTCGTCGGCCAGCGGCCGCGTCACGCCTTGCGCATGCCGGAGCGTGAAATCGTATGGCCTTTGGCCAATCAGCTCGAAAGCGGTGAGCGAGGCGCCGGCCTGGTCCATCGCCAGGGTGAACAGCGAGAGTGCTGCCTCTGGCGAGGACAGGCCGACGAAGGCGACCTCCCTGCCCTTCGGCTTGGGAAAGAGTTTCAGCACCGC
The DNA here is from genome assembly GCF_003863365.1 of Mesorhizobium tamadayense. Classification (GTDB taxonomy): domain Bacteria; phylum Pseudomonadota; class Alphaproteobacteria; order Rhizobiales; family Rhizobiaceae; genus Mesorhizobium; species Mesorhizobium tamadayense. Next base: position 125,470 of record NZ_RQXT01000005.1, read on the forward strand.
GGCGGTGATGACGCCGAGCGTGCCTTCGGCGCCGACGAAGAGGTTCTTCAAATCGTAGCCGGTGTTGTCCTTCTTGAGCTTGCGCAGATCGTCGAAAACCTCGCCGGTCGGCAGCACCACCTCGATGCCGAGGCAAAGCTCGCGCGCATTGCCGTAGGCAAGCACGCCGGTGCCGCCGGCGTTCGAAGAAAGATTGCCGCCGATCTGACAGGAGCCTTGCGCGGCAAGCGACAGAGGAAACAGCCGGTCGGCGGCGTCGGCCGCTTCCTGCAGCGTCTGCAGGATGACGCCGGCTTCCGCTGTGACCGTGTTCGACAGGACATCGATCTCGCGAATGCGGTTCAGCCGCGAGAGCGACAGCACGATGTCATGCCCGGACTTGTCCGGCACCTGGGCGCCGACCAGGCCGGTGTTGCCGCTTTGCGGCACGACCGGCGTTCCGGTCTCGGTCGCCAGCCGCATGATGCGGCTCACTTCCTCGACGCTGCCTGGCCTCAGCACCAGCGATGTCCGGCCATGCCAGCGGCCGCGCCGCTCGGTGATGTAGGGCGCGATATCGGCCTGGTCGCGCAGCGCGTATTTGTCGCCGACGATTGCCGCGAAGCGGTCGATGAGGCCGGGATCGAGATCGAAGGGCTGGTCGTCGGTCAGATCGTTCATGCGCCAGAACCTATGGCGCTCAGGCGATCTTGTCACGCGGCGCGGCGGCGCGCGCGAGGCGGTCGTTGATCGCCTCTCCCAGACCTTCGTGCGGGATCGGCTCGACAGCAATGGTGGCAGCGCCGCTGCGGTCGAGCGCCTGCATGTAGGCGAAAAGGTTGGTGGCGGCCTCGCGCAGATCACCTCCCTCCGAAAGATTGCGCAGCGCCACCGCATCTTGCCAGCCTTCGGCGCGGTCGCGGCCGAAGGCGAGCAGCGCTTCGCCGCCGGCGATCTTCTTAGCATTGAGCCGGACAGATGCGCCCGGCGCATAATGCGAGGCGAGCATGCCAGGCGCCTCTATGCCGCCGCCGCCGCGCATCAATTCCGCTCCGGCGACTGCCTCGATCTCCTCGGCGGCAATGCCGCCGGGCCTCAGCAGCCGCAGCCTGCCGTCCTCGATCTTGACGATGGTCGATTCCAGGCCGACGGGCGTCGCGCCGCCATCGACCACCAGCTTGATCTTCTCGCCGAGATCGGCCGCCACGGCCTCGGCCGTCGTGGCGCTGATCCTGCCGGAGGAATTGGCGCTGGGGGCGGCGAGCGGCCGGCCGAGCCGCGCGATCAGCTCGCCGCCGAAGCCTCTCGGAATGCGGAGCGCGATCGTGTCCAGCCCGGCGGTGACCAGCGGATGGATGCCGTTTTGCGCGCGCTGCGGTAGCACCAGCGTCAGCGGACCGGGCCAGAAGGCCTCGGCCAGTTTCGTCGATAGCGGATGGAATTCGGCAATGCGGCTTGCCATGGCGAGATCAGCGACATGGGCGATCAGCGGGTTGAAGCGCGGCCGGCCCTTGGCCTCGAAGATGCGCGCCACCGCGACGCCATTAGTGGCGTCGGCCGCCAGACCGTAAACGGTCTCGGTCGGGATGGCGACGACATAGCCGCCGTCGAGCAGCGCCAGCGCCCGCTCCATCGCCTCGCCGACGGCAAGTATCTCAGCCAAATTGCTCACCAATCCTGAACATGCCGGTCCCGTAATACGGCGGACAATGCGGGGCAAGGCGGGCATTGGCGATTTATCAATCCCTAAAATGTTAAGTTTCCGCGCAAGCCGGCATCAATTCGCCGGCACTAGGGTGCGGATTTCCGGTTGTTGGGCTCGGGGAGTTATCGTGATGCGCATGCTTTGCTTTGACGCAATTCCGGACGGGTTACACACTCTCGGAGCGGTCGTTGTCGGGTTTTTGGCGACGACCGGGTTGGCGCAGGCTTCGTCCATCGTCGTGCTTGGCGTTGCGACCTCGACGCCATCCGTTGTCAGGCTGGCTGCGATCGAGCCAGGCAAGGTCTCCGCGGCTTCCACGCCGTCCGTGGTGGCGCTCGGCGAGCCGGTGCCAGCCGTCACGGATGAGAAGGTGGCCGCGATCCCCGAGAAATCCGGGCAGAAGCACGCGCAGGCGCCGATGATCATTCGCGGCGGTATCGTCGGCGGCGCTTCAACGGCGCCCGCGGCGACTGCCTCGGCCAAGTCCACCGAGCCTGCGGCCGCGACACCTGCAAACGGCACCGCGCCGGCTACGGCCACGCCTCCCAACGGCACAGCCGCGGCGGCTCCCAACGGCGACACCAAGGCGGGCGACAACAAGGCGGCCGCGGCGGCCGACGCGTCGGGCGACGAGACGCAACCGCAAGCTCAACCGAAAGAAGCCCCGACATTGCCGCGCTTCAGCAAGGCAATGTAGGCGGGGCAGCCCTCGAGGACCGACAAAAAGGGGCGACGCCTGCCGCGTCGCCCCGCTTTCTTTCAAGCGGCGAGAAACGGTTCAGGCCGCTTCTTCCTGATCGTCATCTTCGGACTCGTCTTCGTCGTCGTCCTCGCCGTCTTCGTCCTCGTCGTCCGACTCGTCATCGCCGGAGGCCTTGGCTTCTTCGTCGGCGCCCTCATCCTCGTCACTGTCCTCGTCCTCATCCTCCGACTCGTCGTCGTCCGAGGCCGTGGCTTCCTCATCGGCGTCTTCCTCATCGTCTTCGGACACTTCGGCGGCTTCAACCGCTGCGGCGGCGGCACGGTCGAGGATGTCGTCGGAAGCGGCGGCCTCGGCGGCGGCCGGGGTTTCTTCGGTCAATTCGTGAACGGAATTCATGGCATGCCTCCGTGGTTGGGGAACGTCTTACGGCGCGTCGCGCTGAAACGAATTCAGGCGACGCGCCTTAAGTGTTTGTTTGATGCATGTCGTTGTCCCAGAACCGCTGACCACTTCTGGGCGACATGCATTGGTTCTCCCATGCGGAGGTCATCGCCATATGACTATAAGCCGGGTCCGGCCCATTAAATTTGGGCCAAGAAATTGGCGACGCACGCCCGCGCCTTATAAGGCGCAGGCAGCTTCCGAGCGTGCCATTTTTGGCCGTCAGCCGACGATTTTGGAGAAATCCGCGACCTGGTCGGTGGCGGCGCGGATGCGGGCAAGCAGCGCCAGGCGGTTGGCGCGCACGGCCTGGTCCTCATCATTCACGAGAACACGTTCAAAGAATGAATCAACCGGTTCGCGCAAAACGCTAAGCGCCAGCATGGCGGCGGAAAAATCTTCGTTTTGAATCGCTTGGCCGGCTTCCTTCTCGGCCTGATTCACCGCCACAAACAGCTTCTTTTCCGCGTCTTCGCGAAACAGAGCCGGCTCAACGGTCTCGGCGATGACGGTTTTCTTCTTCTCCTCGGCAGCCAGGATGTTGGCGGCGCGCTTGGTGCCGGCCAGCAGGTTCTTGCCATCCTCGGTGTCAAGGAAGGAGCCCAGGGCCTCGACGCGGCGCACGATCTGCAGGAGGTCGTCGTTAGGCGATTGGCCGATCTCCCCCCTTGTGGAGGAGATCAGGCGCGAACCTGCCGACAACACAGCATCGATCAAGTCGTACCGTGCGCCCTGGTCGCGGAGGTATACCTTCAGGCGGTCGTGGAAGAAGGCTAGGAGGTCGGACGAGTGATCCGCGCCGCTCGTGACGTTCGCCAAGGCCCTGGAGAAGATCGAAGTGAGCTCCAGGCGAATGCGGTTCTCGATCAGGATCCTGACCACGCCAAGCGCCGCGCGCCGCAGCGCGAACGGGTCCTTGCTGCCGGTCGGCTTCTCGTCGATGGCCCAGAAGCCGGTGAGCGTGTCGAGCTTGTCGGCAAGCGCGACGGCAGCCGAGACCGGGTCGGTCGGCACGCGATCGGACGGGCCTTGCGGCTTGTAGTGCTCCTCGGCGGCGGCTGCCACGGACGGGTGCTCGCCCTGCAGCAGCGCATATTTACGGCCCATGGCGCCCTGAAGCTCCGGGAACTCGCCCACCACCTCAGTCTGCAGATCGGCCTTGGCGAGAACCGCAGCGCGGGCAACGAGCGCGGTAATCTCCCCCCTCGAGGGGGAGATGTCGCCGAAGGCGACAGAGGGGGTCGCCTCACGTGGAGCGCCAACTTCCTCTTTCTTCGAACCACCGGACGGGGTCGCGCCAGCCGAAGCGACCCCCTCTGGCCTGCCGGCCATCTCCCCCTCTGAGGGGGAGATCGCTCTCGCCACCACCGGCGCCAGCTCTTCCGCCAGCCGCTTGATCCGCGCGACGCGTGCACCCTGCGTGCCGAGCTTGGCATGGAAGGTCACGTTGAGATGGTCGAGCCGCGCGATGCGCTGGTCGAGCGGCTTCTTCAAATTCAGGTCGAACTTTGCCGCGGACTCTTGCAGTTGATCGAGGTCCGGCAAATCGCCCTGATCGGTCTTCCAGAAGTAGAGCGCATCGGAAAGGCGTGCGCGCACCACCTTGCCGTTGCCGTAGGCAATCTCCTTGCCGCCGTCCTTCGCCTCGATGTTGGCGACAAGGATAAAGCGGTTTGAGAGATCTTCGCCCGCGCCGTGCGACCGGGTGACAAAACACTTCTGGTTGGCGCGGATGGTCAGGCGGATGACCTCGGCGGGAATGGTGAGGAAATCCTTTTCGAATTCGCCCATCAGCACGACCGGCCATTCGACCAGGCCAGAGACTTCCTCCAGCAGGCCCTCGTCCTCGACGAGATCGAGGCCGTTGGCAAAGGCGACGTTGCGGGCGTCGTGAAGGATGATCTCCTTGCGCCGGTCGGCATCGAGCACGACCTTGGCCGCTTCGAGCTTGGCCACGTAATCGTCGAAGCGGCGAACGGTGATCGGGCCAGGCGCATGGAAGCGGTGGCCGTAAGTGACGTTGCCGGAGCGGATGCCGTCGACCTCGAAATCGACTACCACCGGCTCCTCGGTCTCCGGACCGAAGGTGCAGACGATCGATTGCAGCGGCCGCACCCAGCGCAGCGAGCCAGGCTTGGCCGATGCCGGCCCCCAGCGCATCGATTTCGGCCAGGGGAAGTTTTTGATGATCCCCGGCACCAGCTCGGCAATGATCTCCTCCGCCGCCCTGCCCGGCTTCGAGATGTGGGCGACGTAGAAGTCGCCCTTCTTCGGATCGGAATGGACATGCGCCTCGGCGATCGAGGCAAGCCCTGCCTTGCGCAGGAAACCCTGCACCGCCTGCTCGGGCGCCGTGGTCGAGGGGCCCTTGATCTCCTCGCGAATGTCCTTCGATCGCGCGGTGAGCCCGCGGATATCGAGCGTCAGGCGCCGCGGCGTCCAGTATTCGCGCGCCGCCTCATAGGTCAGACCCGCCTCGACCAGACCGTCGGTCAGCATCTTGCGCAGATCGCCGGCAGCCTTGCGCTGCATGCGCGCGGGGATTTCTTCCGAGCGGAGTTCTAGGAGTAGGTCAGGCATCGACAGGGCTCTTGCGGCAAGAATGTCCGCGCGGGGCATAGCAACTCGGCTGGCCGCTGTCACCCTGCATGCCGATCCCCTTTTTGATCGATTTCCGGAAATTTTGCGACCAACTGTCGGGACCAAGCGGACCTGCGCGTCCTAGGAGCAGAAATTCCCATGAACCAAACGCTGCGCTGAAGCGACCAACGCTCAGGCAGAGAACTATTGGCTGAACGACGATGAGAACGGTATCGAGAACCCTGCAGATCCTGGCGCTTAGCGCCTGCTTCGTCGCCCAGATGCATGGCACGTTCTCGATGCCTGGCGTGAGGCAAGCGCTGCGCACGATGGATGGCGCTATCAGCCAAAGCGCGCTGCCGGTCACAGCCGCCGCCGAAATCGCAAAAATCGTGCTGGGTTAAGCCGCCAGACCGCCGGCTTGCGTCTTCAGGAACGCCTCGCCGCAAGCCTTGGCCAGATTGCGCACGCGCAGGATGTAGCTCTGGCGCTCGGTGACGGATATCACGCCGCGCGCGTCGAGCAGGTTGAAGACATGGCTTGCCTTGATGCACTGGTCGTAGGCCGGGAAGACCATGCGGTGCGCGAGATTGTCGTTCGACGCCGGCGCGCCGGCGCCGAGCAGCGCCTTGCACTCGGCCTCGGCGTCCTCGAAATGCCGAAGCAGCATCGCGGTGTTGGCGAATTCGAAATTGTGGCGCGAATATTCCTGCTCCGCCTGCAGGAAGACGTCGCCATAGGTGACCTTCTCGGCGCCTTCGCGGCCGTTGAAGTTCAAATCATAGACATTGTCGACGCCTTGCACATACATGGCGAGCCGCTCCAGCCCGTAGGTGAGCTCGCCCGCCACAGGCGCGCATTCGATGCCGCAGACCTGCTGGAAATAGGTGAACTGCGACACTTCCATGCCGTCGCACCAGCACTCCCAGCCAAGGCCCCAGGCGCCCAGCGTCGGGCTTTCCCAGTCGTCCTCGACGAAGCGGATGTCGTGCAGCAGCGGATCGACGCCGATCGCCTCGAGCGAGCCGAGATAGAGTTCCTGCAGGTTCGGCGGGTTCGGCTTCAGGAGGACCTGATACTGATAGTAATGCTGCAGCCGATTCGGATTCTCGCCGTAGCGGCCGTCCTTCGGGCGGCGCGACGGCTGCACGTAAGCCGCGTTCCAGCGACGCGGACCAAGCGCACGCAAGGTGGTGGCCGGATGGAAGGTGCCGGCGCCGACTTCCATGTCGTAGGGCTGCAGGATGACGCAGCCATAGGCCGCCCAGTAATTGTGCAAGGTCAGGATCAGCCCCTGGAAGGAGCAGCTGGGATGCATGTGGGCAGGGATCTCGATGGTCACGGCGGCCTCGGAAAGCGCTGGCAGTGGGCATTCCCTAGTTGCCGGGCCGGCTAGCGTCAAGGCGGTGCCGTATCACCGAGAGGTTGAACGCTTTGCCGGCGGCTGGCCCATTGCCGGGCGCTCACGCTGGCCGTTTGCTCGGGCAAGCAGCAACGACAAAGGTACCCGCCATGCCCGGTCAACTCATCGTCCGCCCCGTCACCCGGCAGGATTACGAGCAATGGCTGCCGCCTGGGACGGCTACAACGCGTTCTACGGCCGCTCGGGCGAGACGGCGCTTGCCGGCAAGATCACGCAAATGACCTGGTCACGCTTCTTCGACGCCTATGAGCCGGTGCATGCGCTTGTGGCCGAGCGCGACGGCAACCTTCTCGGTCTCGTCCACTATCTCTACCACCGCTCGACCACGGCGATCGCGCCGAACTGCTATCTGCAGGATCTCTTCACATCGCCGGCCGCGCGCGGCCAAGGCGTCGGCCGGGCGTTGATCGAAGGCGTCTATGAGCGCGCAAAAACCGCGGGGTCCGGCCGCGTCTACTGGCTGACGCACGAGACCAACCATACCGCCATGCAGCTCTATGACAGGATCGGCGAACGCTCCGGCTTCGTCGTCTACCGAAAGCTCTTCTGAAAAGAAAACGGGGCTCAGCGAGCCCCGTTTATTTGAACAGTTCCGGCGGTTCAGCCCTTCGGCGCGGGCGGTGCGACCGGCTTGACCTTCGGGGTTTCCTGCGCCGTGTTGGACTCGATCGGCGGCAGCCCCTTGAGCAGCTTCTGCTGCAGGGAGGCGAGCACGTCCGGGTCCGGCTTCAGGTCGCGGGCCTGGGTCCACTGGAAGGTCGCTTCCAGCTTGCGGCCGACGCGCCAGTAGGCGTCGCCAAGGTGATCGTTGAGGACCGGATCTTCCGGCTTCAGCGACACGGCGCGCTCCATTTCGCGCACGGCGTCGTCGTACCGGCCGAGGCGGTAATAGGCCCAGCCCAGCGAATCGACGATGTAGCCGTCGCTCGGCCTGAGATCCACGGCCTTCTGGATCATCGCCAGGCCTTCCTTGAGGTTCATGTTCATGTCGACCCAGGAATAGCCGAGATAGTTCAGAACCTGCGGCTGGTCGGGCTGCAGCTCCAGCGCCTTGCGGAAACTGGGCTCGGCCTTCGGCCATTCCTTCAGCCGCTCGTATGCGATGCCGCGCTGGTAGAAGATGTTCCAGTTGGCGGCGGTCGGCGTCTTCAACGCCTCGACCGCCTTGTCGTAGAGATTGGCGGCCGAGCGGAAATCCTCCTTGGAGGAGTAGACGCCGCCAAGCGCGAGATAGCCGCGCATGTCGGCCGGATGCGCATCCACATAGCCCTTGAGGTGGGCGATGGCCTCGTCGTGGCGATCGATGTCGGCGAGGTTCAGGCCAAGCTGCAATTCCGAGAGCTCCTTCAACGGCGAGGAGGCCGGAATGCGGCGGTAAAGCGCAATCGCCCCTTCGCCGTCCTTCAGCTGCTCGGCGACGGCGGCGAGTTGCACGAGGGCGGCGTCGCTGTCCGGGTTCAGCGCCAACGCGTACTGCAGATAGAGCCGCACGAAAGGCTCGCCGCCGCCACGGTTGAGCGCGGTAGCGAGATCAAGCAGGATTTCCGAGGCGCCGTCGGCGGGGCTCGCGACCAAGGGTTCGATCTTGTCGCCCTTGCTGATCCTGTCGCGCAGCGTGGTGATCTCCAGCTTGCCCGGCGCGAAGGCCTCGGCCTGGTTCAGCACCGCAATCGCCTTTGTCTTCTCGCCCTTGCGGACGAGGAACGAGGCATAGGCCTGCGCGTTGCGCATCCAGGTCTCGGGCGCGGAGCCGCCGGCGGCGGTGTCGGCCAGGGTGGCGGCGTAGATTTCATCGGCCTTGTCGGAAAGCCCGGCCGCGTCGGCGATCAGCGCGCGGTGGAAGGACTTGAACAGGCCGAACCAGTCCGGTCCTTTGAGCTTGTCGATCGAAGCCATCGCCTCGGAGGCATCGCCCGCGCCCTCCTTGGCCCAGCCGTCCATGACGCCGGAGAGCAGCCGGTCGAGATCGGATTCGAGCGACAGCTTCAGCCAGTACTGGGCCTTGGCGTAGTCCTTTTTGTGGAAGGAATCGACGGCAAGCCCCAGACGCGAGAAGCGCTCGACGTCGGGCACTTCCTTGAGCTTGTCGGCATAGACCAGCGATTCCTCGAAGCGGCCTTGCGCGACCAGCGCCAGCATCAGGCTCTGCTGCAGGTCGGTGTCATTGGGGGCAAAGGCCAGCGCCTGCTTGTAATAGGCGATGGCGTTGTCGAGATCGTTGTCGCTTTCGGCGATATGAGCGGCAAGATAGGCGCCCGAGAAGGACGTGATCTGGACCGGTTGGGCGTTTTCCTTGGCATGGGCAGGCAGCACCGAAAGCGCCACACCCGTCACAAATGCCAGCCTCGTCAGCCAGCGCGCACGTCCTTGCTGCATCTTATCCCTTTCAGCCAGACGGGATCCCGCCCTCAGCGGACCGCCCACAGACTCTGAGTTTTCCAAACAAAGCATGGCCTTTTTGGGGTCAGGCTTCAATCCGCCGCGAATCACAATGCAGCATCCGGCTTAAAAAACGATGCCGCGCGACCAAAAAGTCCGGCGCGCGGACACCGACAGGCCAGTGAACTGCCTAAAGGCGCGTATCGTGGAATCCGCTGCCGGCAACCGCGCTGCACAGGTCGGACCATTCGCAGCCTAGGCACGCCTGGCGCGTCTGGCCGGAGGAAAACGCTTTCCGCATGGTGGCCAAGCGCGCGGTATCGAGGCTGAAACGGGCGCCGTCCTCGATCGGCCGGCCCAGGAGTTCGCCGACATCACGCGCGGCGAGTTGGTCCCGCTCGGCAGCGCTCCCGCGCAGGCAGTGCGGCTCCGGCTCGCTAAGCAGAGGGGCGCAGATATCATCCGGCCCAGAGACGATCAGGACCGTCTCGCCCTCGCCCAGCCGCCTCACCACCTTGTCGTAATTGGCGGTGAAGGCGGGCGAGTAGCCCTTGCCGACATAGGTCAGCAGGCAGAGCAGATGGTGGGCACGGAGCCTGACGGTCATCGTGCCTCAGGCGAGCGGTCGCGCGGTTCGGCCCGATAGGTCGAGAAGAGCTTCAGCGTGGCGGCGCCGAGGGCCGACTTCAGCAAGCCGCCGACGATGAACGGCAGGAAGCCGAAGGTAATGGCCTTCTCGGCGCCGATCATGACGGCAAGCCAGGCAGTGCCGAGAACCAGGCACAGAAGATTACCGATGAGCATGGCGGCGAAGGCAAGCATCACGCGATTGCCGTTCCAGCCGCGCTCGGCCAGCCAGCCGACAACCGCGGCGACGATCGGGAACGAGAAGAGATAGCCGCCGGTAGGGCCGACGAAATGCTGCACGCCGGCCGCGCCGCCGGCCAGAACGGGAAAGCCGGCGGCGCCCTCGACAAGCCAGGCCACGATGGTGAGCGCGCCGAACCGCCAGCCGTAAAGCGCGCCGACGAGCGTCACGGCAAAGGTCTGCATGGTCACCGGAACCGGTATCATCGGCACCTCGATGTAGGACGAAAGCGCCAGGAACAGCGAGCCGAGAATGACGGCGCCGGCCTTCCAGGCAAGCGAGCGGTTGTGCAGTCCGAGCGGGCTGAAGGAGGGCTTGGCGGTGGAAACGGCGATGTTTGTCACGGTGATGTCCCTGCTTGGTGAAATTATAGATAATTTTTGAATTCGATCTATTATCGAATCCGTATTTTTGGGAGGATGGCAAGCGCTCCATGGCGGAAACGTCGATCGACGAGCGGCAACGCTGAGCAATTCAGGGTGTTTTGGGATGCCCAAAGCCGACATTTGGCGGCAATAGAGCGCCGCAGCGCGAAGCGTTTCCGCTCGCGCTACCCAACAATGGCGAAGGCGTCGCGGGTCTTGCCGGAGGCGGTCTTGACCGGTTTCTGGCCGATCCATTGCACATGCCGGCCAAGCGTGACGGCGGCCGATTCGGTGTTGCCTTGCCGAAGCGCGCTCAGGATAGCCCGGTGATCCTGGTCGGTGCGGGTTTCCCACTCGGAACGCCAGGCCGCGAACAGGAAGCGGGCGCTTGCGGCATGCAGATCGTCGATGGTGGACAGCAGCCGCGGCATGTTGCAGGGCGCCAGGATAAGCCGGTGGAAGGTGCGATTGGCTTCTTCCCAGGAGCGGACGTCACGGGATTTGTCGCCCGCCTTGGTCGCCTCCTCGGCCTGGTCGAGGATCGCCGGCGTCAGATGCGGGGCGGCGTGGCGCAGCGCCAGCACTTCGAGCGCCGCGCGCATCTCGGCCACTTCCCTGACCTCGCCGAGGTCGAAAGCGGCGACGCGCACGCCGCGGCGCGGTTCGCTGATCGCCAGGCCTTGCGCCTCGAGGCGGCGGAAAGCCTCGCGTACGGGCACGTGGCTGGTGCCGAATTCCTCCGCGACATGGTCCTGGCGCAGCCGCGATCCGGGCTCGATTGCGCCCGAAATGATGCGGTCCGCCAGTTCCTTGCTGATGCGGACGGCGATCGTGTCCTCAGTGTTGGTCATATTTTATAGATAATTTGCGCAGCGGTCGTTTGTCGAGACCACCAAAGCAGGATTCACAGATGCCCTGCCCTGGCGGGCGCCAGACAACCACCAGAAAGCCGACAGGCTCTTAGTTGACGCGGCTGATGCAGAAATCGATGACGTCGATCAGCGCCGACTTTTGCGGCGTCGCCTCGAGCGGCGCCAGTGCGTCGCGGGCGATCTCACCGAAGTGGCGCGCGCGGCCGATCGTGTCGGCGATGGCGCCGTGGCGGGTCATCAGGCCGATCGCCTTTTCGAGCCCGGCGTCGTCGGTGACGTTGTCCTCGATAGCCCGATTCCAGAAGCTGCGCTCGGCCTTGGTGCCGCGCCGGTAGGCCAGGATCACCGGCAGCGTCACCTTGCCCTCGCGGAAATCGTCGCCGACATTCTTGCCGAGGTCCTGGCTCGAGCCGCCATAATCCAGCGCATCGTCAATGAGCTGGAAGGCGAGGCCGAGATTCATGCCGTAGGAGCGCAGCGCCGTGCGGTCGGTGCGGGACGCCTGGGCAATCACCGGGCCGACCTCGGCGGCGGCAGAAAACAGGGCGGCGGTCTTGGCCTTGATGACGGCGAAATGCTCGTCCTCGGTGGTCTCCAGGTTCTTGGCGGCGGCAAGCTGCATGACCTCGCCCTCGGCGATGATGGAAGCGGCGCTCGACAGGATGTCCAGAGCTTCCAGCGAACCGACCTCGACCATCATGCGAAAAGCCTGGCCGAGCAGGAAATCGCCGACCAGCACGCTCGCCTGATTGCCCCAGATCATGCGCGCCGTCTTCTTGCCGCGGCGCAGCGCGCTTTCGTCGACGACGTCGTCATGCAGCAGCGTGGCCGTGTGCATGAACTCGACCGCGGTGGCGAGTTTGACATGGCCCTCGCCCGCATAGCCGAACATCTGGGCGGCGGCGAGCGTCAGCATCGGCCGCAGCCGCTTGCCGCCGGACGAGATCAGGTGATTGGCGATCTCGGGGATCATCTCGACGTCCGAGCCGGCCTTCGACAGGATCAACTCGTTGACGCGTCCCATGTCGGCTGCCGTCAGGTCGATGAGATCCTTGATGGAAGCAGGTTCCCGCTTGCCTTCGATATTCAGAACGACACCCACCACGATCACTCCCGTCTATTGACGCGCACGACAACACCCTGGTCCCGTTGCGACTCTAGGGCGGTACAACCGGGCACGGCAAGAGGCGAATTGGCGCGGCCGGTTAGAGCAGTTCAGCGTTTGGCAGAACAGCTGAACTGCTCTAACTGATTGTTTTTACGCAATTCCGGACGGAAAACCGTTACACACTTTTCCTGGAATTGCTCTAGCGCGGGTCTGCTTCAACGTTTACATGAACGCCGCAACCTGCGATTTTCATTCCATGATCGAGCTTGTCCGCACCAACGACGCCGTCGTCATCTCTTTCGTCGAATCGCTGATGCGCGATGCCGGCATCGCCTGTTTCGTCGCCGACCAGAACATGAGCGTGCTCGACGGATCGATCGGCATCCTGCCCCGGCGCGTCATGGTCGACGCCGAGAAGGCCGATGCAGCGCGGCGCATTCTGAAGGATGCCGGCATCGAGAACGAGATCCGCCGGAAATAATGGCAGCATCAACCACCCTCGCCCCCGACACGCCGGCCCACACGGTCGATGCCTTCCATCGCGGACGCTTCTGGCTGATGCAGCCAAGGCAAGGCCATCGCGCCGGCATGGACGCCATGATGCTGGCGGCTGCTGTCCCGTCCACCTTTTCCGGCCGGTTGGCCGATTTCGGCGCCGGCGCCGGCGCCGCCGCGCTCGCCGTGCTGACGCGCTGCCCGCAATCGCGCGCGGTGCTGGTCGAGCGCTCCGCCGAGATGGCGGCGTTCGCCGCCGCCACGCTTGCGCATCCGGGCAACGCGCATCTCGGCAGCCGCGCCTCGGTGCTGACGGCCGACGTCACGCTTGCCGGCCGGGCGCGGGCCGAGGCCGGGCTTGCCGACAATGCCTTCGACTTCGTCATCATGAACCCGCCCTTCAACGCTGCCGAGGATCGCGCCACGCCGGACGCGCTGCGCAGAGAGGCGCATGTCATCGAGGACGGGCTGTTCGAGCGCTGGATCAGGAGTGCCGCAGCCGTCGTCAAACCGCGCGGCGGGCTGGCGGTGATCGCGCGGCCCGAGCAGCTCGTCGCCATCCTCGATGCGATCGAAGGCCGCTTCGGCGACGCCGAGATGCTCTGCGTGCATCCGCGCCCGGACGCGGCGGCGATCCGCATCGTCGTCAGGGCGATGCTCGGCGCGCGCGGCAAGCTGTCGATCCGGCCGCCGCTCATCTTGCACGGACCGTCCGGCAACGAGCCGACGGAGCGGACCGAGATGATCACCAACGGGCTGGCGTCGCTATTCGGCGATTGATCAGAGGCCGGCGATGCGGCATTGCCGTTGGCCGGCGAATTCCTACATGCCGGGAGCAAGGATGAGGTCTCACCTTGCTCTTGCACCTCTTGCGGAGACAAGCTTTCGTGAAACGCCTCTTCAACCGCCTGCTGCCGAAATCCTGGCGCTCGACAGTCGTCACCATTCCCGTCATCCGGCTGCACGGCACCATCCTGCCCGGCGGCGGCCAGTTCCGGCCGAGCCTGTCGCTCGCCTCGACGGCCGGCGTGATCGAAAAGGCGTTCGGCTTCGACGCGCCGGCGGTTGCGATCTCGATCAACTCGCCGGGCGGCTCGCCGGTGCAGTCGCGGCTGATCTTCAAGCGCATTCGCGATCTGGCGGCGGAGAAGAACAAGAAGGTGCTGGTCTTCGTCGAGGACGTGGCGGCCTCCGGCGGCTATATGATCGCGGTCGCCGGCGACGAGATCTTTGCCGACCCCTCCTCCATCGTCGGCTCGATCGGTGTGGTCTCGGCCTCCTTCGGCTTCCCGGAATTGTTGAAGAAGATCGGCATCGAGCGGCGCGTCCACACCGCAGGCCAGAATAAGGCTGTGCTCGATCCGTTCAAGCCGGAAAAGAAGGAGGACGTCGAGCGGCTGAAGGCCCTGCAGCTCGAAGTGCACGAGACCTTCATCGATCTCGTCAAGGAGCGGCGCGGCACCAAGCTCAAGGACGACCCGGACCTGTTCACCGGCCTGTTCTGGACCGCCAAGAGAGGCCTGGAGCTCGGCCTCGTCGATGCGCTGGGCGACATGCGCAGCGTGCTCAAGACCCGCTTCGGCGACAAGACGCAGCTCAAGCTGATCACCGCGCCGCGCGGGCTTTTCGGCCGTTTCGGCCTGTTCGGCTCGCGCTTTTCGGCGCCCGACATCGCCGCGGCCGCGGCCAGCGGCGTCATCGATGCGGCGGAAGAGCGCGCGCTGTGGGCGCGCTTCGGGCTTTGAAAAAGTGCTGAAAACGTCTAGCATGACCGCTTGACCGACCCGGCCTTACCGCTATCGCGGGAGGAGTTTCGAGATGCCGCAGATCATTTTCTTCGTTGTCGTCGGCGCCGCCGCCTATTTCGGCTATCGCGCTTTCATCCGCGAGGCCGAGCGGGTGACGGCCAAGATCCGGCGCACCGAGAAACAGGCGGCCAACGGCACGATGGGCACGCTGGTCAAGGATCCGAAGACCGGCGAGTACCGCCTGGCCAAGGACTGAACACCATTTCGCCAGCAGCCGACATTCCGGAGCCCGGGGCCAAGTCCCGGACATGGCTTGCGCCCGCCAAGATCAATCTGGCGCTGCATGTGACCGGCCGGCGCGCCGACGGCTACCACCTGCTCGACAGCCTTGCCGTATTCACCCGCTTCGGCGACCGGCTGCAGATCGAGCCGGCGGAGCGTGACGAATTCGCGGTGTCCGGCCCCTTCGCCGCCGATGTGGCGCTCGACGGCGGCAATCTGGTCATCAAAGCACGCGAGGCCCTGCGACGGGAAGCCGGCGCGCACCAGGCACCGCCGGTCGCCATCCGGCTGGAAAAGAACCTGCCGATCGCTTCCGGCGTCGGCGGCGGCTCGAGCGACGCGGCGGCCGCGCTCAACGGCCTTTCGCATCTGTGGGGACTCGATATCGAGGAGGCCGGACTGGCCCGGATCGGGCTGACGCTCGGTGCCGATCTGCCGATGTGCCTCAAGGCGAAGCCGCTGATCGCGCGCGGCGCCGGCGATGAACTGTCGCCGCTGGCGGAATTCCCGGCGCTGGCGCTGGTTCTGGTCAACCCCGGTGTGGCGGTTTCGACGCCCGAGGTGTTCAAGGCGCTTGCCAGGCGCGACAACGAGGTGTTGCCGCCCCTGCCCAGCCGTCTGGATTTCCACACCATCCGCAATTGGCTCGAGGCGACCCGTAACGATCTTGAGCCTGCCGCGGCGACCATCCAGCCTGCCATCGGCGAAGCGCTCAAGGCGCTGAACAAAGCAGACGCCGCCTTCGCCCGCATGTCCGGCTCCGGCGCCACCTGCTTTGGCCTGTACGAGACCGGCAATGTCGCCAAGCGGGCGGCGATCGAGATCCGCGGCCGCCATCCCGGCTGGTTCGTCGCCGCGACGCGCAGCATGGAGGCTGATTGATGGCCAACGAAAGCCGTCCCTTCGTTCCGGTGCGCATCGCGGTGCTGACGGTTTCCGACACGCGCAGCCTGGCCGACGACAAATCGGGGCAGACGCTGGCCGACCGCATCGTGGAGGCAGGCCATGTATTGGCCGCCCGTGACATCGTCACCGATGATCGTGAAAAGATCCGCGAAAAAGTGCTCGCCTGGTCGAAGGACGAGGCGGTGGATGTCGTCATCACCACCGGCGGCACCGGCTTCACCGGCCGCGACGTGACGCCGGAGGCGCTGGAGCCGATCTTCGAAAAGCGCATGGATGGCTTTTCGGAGGTCTTCCATCGCATCTCCTACGACAAGATCGGTACCTCGACGATCCAGAGCCGGGCGACCGGCGGCGTCGTCAACGCCACCTTCGTCTTCGTGCTGCCGGGTTCGCCCGGCGCCTGCAAGGACGCCTGGGACGGCATCATCAAGGCCCAGCTCGACTACCGGCACATGCCCTGCAACTTCGTCGAGATCATGCCGCGGCTGGACGAGCATCTGCGGCGCGGCGGCAAGCCTGCCTCGTAAAGCAT
Source organism: Mesorhizobium tamadayense (assembly GCF_003863365.1). Classification (GTDB taxonomy): domain Bacteria; phylum Pseudomonadota; class Alphaproteobacteria; order Rhizobiales; family Rhizobiaceae; genus Mesorhizobium; species Mesorhizobium tamadayense. The sequence goes on from NZ_RQXT01000005.1 coordinate 141,856, forward strand.
AGGCAAAGCATCCGATCGGCATCCGGTTTGCAGGCGCAATGGCGCACTCGCCTTCGAGGCGCCATTCCGAAGCCGACGCCGGCAAAGTACCTTGTGCGAGGAAACAAGGGACAATGCCATGACCGTTCACGGCGGCGGATGCCATTGCGGCAACATCCGCCTGAGCTTCTCCAGCGCTCTCGATCCTGCCGGAATGGAAATCCGCGCCTGCCAGTGCTCGTTCTGCACCCGGCACGGGTCGCGTGCCGCCGCCGATCCGGACGGGAAGCTGGTCGTCTCAGTCAAAGACAGGGCGCGATTGCAAATCTACCGCTTCGGCCTGCGCACCGCCGACTATCTCATCTGCCGTGAATGCGGCGTCTATGTCGCCGCGATCGCCGGCAATGGCGCCGACGCCATGGCGATTGTCATCGTCAACGCGCTCGACGATCGCGAGCAATTCTCCCGCGAGCCGATCCCAGTCCGCTACGACGCCGAAAGCCGCGAGCGGCGGGTTACCAGGCGCCGCAGCGCCTGGATGCCGGTCGAGATCCAGGGGATTTGACCGGCCGGGTCCGGCTCAGCGGATGACAGGCTCGCCATGGAAGCGGCGGCGCGACGGCCGCGAGACGCCGAAGCCGACTTCCATCATCAGCCGCGGCGAGCGCGCCGGCACGGTGCCCATGTGGAAGCCGAACGGATCCTCGACGAAGCCGAGACCCGCTTCGCCCGTCAGCGTGACGGCGCTTTGCTGGCCATAGACGCTGAGCACCTCTTCCGCCGAATGGCCGACCAGAAGCGTCAGCTGATGCTTGAGCGCGCGCCGCCTGTGGCTGCCGCGGACATAGACATGCGGACCGGCGCCTGTGTCGACCGGCGCCAGATAGAAGAAGAACTTCAGCATGCGCCAGTCGTCGAGGTCGAAATGATATTTGCCGAGCGAGGCGAGGTTCTTGTCGGCGTCTGAGGCCTTGCCGGTCGGGAAGCTCCACCAGACGCGCGTGGTGATCAGCTTGGCCTGGCCGCCGAGATAATGCCGGGCGACGTCGAGAAGCAGCGGATCATTCTGGATGGCAAGCGCCGCCGGGCAATCGAGGATGCGCTCGAAATAGTGCCCGCTGAGCAGCGAGCGGCCAAAGCGCTTTTCCGCCTCGTCATGCTCGTCCGGCATGAATTCGAGACGGCGGTCGAAATTGCCGAAACAGGGCGTGCGCTGCGCGAAAGCGGCGATCTCTCCGTGGATCGCGGGCGGCAGCATGAGGCCCGAAAACAGTCCATCGGAACGCAACGCCTCAACCACCGCCTTGCGATCGACGCCGGTGAACATCGTCTCAGCCGCATTGTCGAGCGGACGGGCACGTTTGGCGCCCAGCCAGTGCATGCGGCGTCCGGGCATGGTACGCGCCAGCATGAACATCGGCAGCCAGGCCGGGTTCTCACGAAGGTCCGTCATGTAGGTCGGGATGCGCACCGCGATGCGGCGGAGCAGGCTGCCGTTGCGGGCAATGGCCTCCAGACTGGGAGTGCCGGATTTTTCAGACGTAGCAGGATTCATCGGGTTCCTCAGATATGCGCGGCAGCCGACGAACCGTGAGTCGCTTACCGCTCTGGCATTACCCAAACCCGATTGTCCCGCGTCAAAGGAATGCTAACTTCGCGGCAAATTTTGTGCAATGCACAATTAAATTCGCCTTATATAAAAAGTGCAGCGCCGGCTCTCGTCCACCAGCGAGGACGAATAGGTTACTTCGGCGGCGCGACCCAGATTTCCGCGTTCAGCTTTCTGGTCGCCAGCCCGCGTGCAAGGGCTTCGGCGCTGCGCGCGCATTTCGCGAGCGCCGCGGCCTGTCGCTTGCTGATGACAAGGCCTTCAGCCAGCGCCCGGTTGCCTGAAAAGACCCGGGCCAGGAACGGCGTGCGGTTGGCGCGGGCGCGTGCGAAGCGCGCGGGCATGGTCTGCCTTGCCGTGTGGGCGACGACCTCATCAATCCAGCCCTCGGCCAGCCGCGCGCCGGGCTCGAGGAACAGCAGCCAGTCGCCCTTGGCCTGGCCGATACCGGCAGCGATGCTGCCGGCCACATAATGGCAGCCGGCATGTTCGGCGACGCGATGCGTCTGGTCGGTCGAACCGGCGTCGCAAACGATGACGTCGCGCACCACGCCTTCGACCGCGCCGCTGATCAGCGAGGCGAGCGTGCGGGCAAGACCCTCTTCGTCGTTCCTGGTCTCGATGAGAACGCTGAGCATTCCCAGCCGAATACCGGAAAGCGCGGCGCCGCGCCAGTTTGCGCATTCCAATCGAAAAAGTTCTTGCTTTGTTCTCATCGGCAAAATAGGAATAGTTTCATGAACAGAGCGATTCGACAGTCTGCCGACAGTCCTTGGGAGAGGGCGAAAATGGAACAGATCGTGCGCGCCGACATTGCCGCTTTCGGAGCAGGCAGAGCCGAAATGGCAAACGCGATGCTGGAACAGAGCGGTATGCGCGTGCGCCCCGAACGCAATCGCGGACGCTCGGCCGGCATCAATCCGTCCGGCCGGTTCGAGCGGGTCAGCCGGCATGTGTTCGACGATGGCTGGAATTCGCTGGAGGAACTGCCGCCGTTCAAGACGGAGGTGCAGGTCGAAAAGCCGCGCACTATAATCACCCGCAACGAATCGCCGGACATTTCCTTCGACCGTTCGATCAATCCCTATCGTGGCTGCGAGCATGGCTGCGTCTACTGCTTCGCCAGGCCGACGCATGCCTTCATGGGCCTGTCGCCGGGGCTCGATTTCGAATCGAAGCTCTTTGCCAAACCGGACGCTGCGCGGATGCTGGACAGGGAATTGTCGAAGCCCGGCTACCAGCCGCGCACCATCGCCATCGGAACCAACACCGACCCCTACCAGCCGATCGAGAAGCAGTACCGGATCATGCGCGAGATCCTGGAGGTGCTGGAGGCGCGCGGCCATCCGGTCGGCATCGTCACCAAGTCGGCGCTGGTGACGCGCGACATCGACATATTGTCGCGCATGGCCGAGCGCGGCCTCGCCAAGGTGGCGCTTTCGGTGACGACGCTCGACCGCATGCTGGCGCGCACCATGGAGCCGCGAGCCTCGACGCCGACGAAGCGGCTGGAGGCGATAAGGCAGCTTTCGGACGCCGGCATCCCTGCCTCGGTGATGGTGGCGCCGATCGTCCCTGGCCTCACCGATCCGGAGCTGGAGCGCATCCTCGATTCGGCGCGCGCCGCCGGCGCCAGGGAGGCGGGCTATGTCGTGCTGCGCCTGCCGCTCGAAGTGGCGCCGATCTTCAAGGACTGGCTGCTGCGTCATTATCCGGATCGCTACCGGCATGTGATGTCGCTGATCCGCTCGATGCGCGACGGCAAGGATTACGATTCGGAATGGGGCAAGCGCATGAAAGGCGCCGGTCCTTATGCCTGGCAGATCGGCCGTCGCTTCGAGATCGCCGCCAAGCGGCTCGGCCTCAATGCCGAGCGGCGGCAGCTTCGCACCGACCAATTCGTCGCAGGCTCTGGCGGCGGCGAACAGTTGATGCTGCTTTAAAGACGGTGCCGGCCAGCAAAGGCCGGCACCGAGCAACTTGGGAGACACAGTTTTCTGCCCGGATTGCGACCCGCTAAGTATTTGCTTTTACGCTATTTCGAACGGAGAACCGCTGCGCACCTTTCCTGGAATTGCTCAAGAATCCCGTCCGGCCACTGTCCCCCGGCCGTGAGACGGTGCCCTCCCGGTCCGACGCCCCATCCGACCCGGAGGGACTTGCGGAGAATCGGAGCCGATGCGAACCTCGCCGCACCATGGCTCGCGCGCGTTCCGATTCTCCGCTTCTCTTTGAAATGGTCGAGAAGCCCGACTTCTCCGTCGAGACGAAGGCGATGGCCGACGGGCTGTGGCCCGTCGCCGGGATGGATGAAGCAGGCCGCGGGCCGCTCGCCGGCCCGGTTGTGGCGGCGGCGGTAGTGCTCAACCCCGCCAACATCCCGGAGGGCCTGGATGATTCCAAGCGACTCACCCATTTGCAGCGCGAGGCGCTGTTCGTCAAAATCCTGGGCTCGGCGCTCAGCGTCTCGATGGCGTCGATCAGCGCCGAAGGCATCGATAACAGCAACATTCTGAAAGCCAGCCTGGAAGCGATGCGCCGTGCTGCCGCCGGCCTGTCGCTGCAGCCGAAACTGGCCTTGGCCGATGGCCGCGACGTGCCGCCTGGGCTCGCCTGCGAGGGCCGCGCGCTGATCAAGGGCGACCAGCGCTCGCAATCTATCGCCGCCGCCTCCATCGTCGCCAAGGTGATGCGCGACCGCATGATGAGCGGCTGCGGCGGCCATCACGAGCATTACGGCTTCGAGGTGCATATGGGCTACGCGACGGTCCGGCACCGCACCGCGATCGAGGCCCATGGGCCGGTGGCCCGATTGCACCGGGCGTCATTTGCGCCGTTCCGATTGGGTGGCGTCGAGGTGGAAGAGGAAGAGAGTTTCGCAGGATTGGAATAAGGCGCGGCCTTGGGGACGGCTGATCTCCCCCACAAGGGGGAGATTGAAAGCTTCGGCGCCTTGCTCCCCCTGACCCAACAAAAAAGCCGCCGGGTTGCCCAGGCGGCTTTTTGATTCCGTAACTGCGAAACTCGTCAGTTCAGCTTGGCCTTCACGTCCTGCAGCGCCGACTTGAACAGGTCCGCGCCGGCCTTGGCGTCGACCTTGGCGGCAAGCAGCGCGCGGGCGGCTTCGACGGCGATGTCGACGGCGCTGGCGCGCACCTCGCCGATCGCTTCGCGCTCGGCCTGGCTGATCTTCTGCTCGGCAAGTGCGGTGCGCCGGGCGACATAGTCCTCTGTTCTCTTGTGCGCCTCGGAGGCAAGGAGCTCGGCCTCGCGCTTGGCGGCGGCGACGATGTCGGCGGCCTCCTTCTCGGCTTCCTTGCGCTTCTGCTGGTATTGGCCGAGCAGTTGCTGGGCCTCCTCACGCAGCCGGCGCGCTTCCTCGAGCTCGCTGCTGATCTTGGCCGCGCGGGCGTCCAGCGACTTGGCGAGCATGCCCGGCACCTTCAGATAGATGACGGCGCCGAGGAAGATGATCAGGGCAATGGTGGCCCAGATCGTGGCAAGTGATGTGGCGTCCATGATGCGCTCCTCACCGGCTCGCGGATTTGACCGCGGCCGAAATCTCGGCCTTATCGGTCTTGCCGCCGACCAGCGCCTCGACGATGGCCGACGTGGTGTCCTCGGCGATCGTGCCGACTTCCTTCATCGCCTTGGCCTTGATCGAGGCGATGCTCGCCTCGGCCTCGCCGAGCTTCTTGTCGAGTTCCGCCTCGAGCTTCTTGCGCGTGCTTTCGGCTTCGGTCTTGGCGGCGTCGCTCGCCTGCTGGCCGATCGTGTTGGCGCGCGACTTGGCTTCCGACAGTTCCTGCTCATAGGCGGCAACAGCCGCGTCGGCCTCGCCCTTCAGCCTCGCGGCGTGGTCGAGATCCTGGGTGATGCGATCGTTGCGGACATCGATGATACCGCCAACGCGCGGCATCACAACCCGCTTCAGGAACAGATAGAAGAGCCCGAAGGTGATGACGAGCCACAGAATCTGCGACGGGAAGGTCTCGGCATTGAACGGCGGGAACGTTTCATGCCCCTCAGCAGGCACGGCGGTGCCCGCATGCGTATCGCCTTCGGCCGCGGCCGGCGCGGTTTCTTGCGCAAAGGCAGATGTCACGAACATCTCATTCCCCTGTCCATACGGGGCCGCACCATGCGGCCCCTTTCGTTAACGCGTGCTTTTTACTTGAAGACCAGCAGCAGCGCGATGAGGAGCGAGAAGATGCCCAGAGCTTCGGTCACGGCGAAGCCGAAGATCAGGCGGCCGAACTGCCCGTCTGCAGCCGACGGATTGCGCAGGGCGCCCGAGAGATAGCTGCCGAAGATGTTGCCGAGGCCGATGCCCGCGCCGCCCATGCCGATGCAGGCGATACCAGCGCCGATAGCAGCTGCTGCAGTTGCGTCCATTTCAAAACTCCTGTGGTTTTTCGTAGTCGTTGCGGTTGGTACGTTGGGTAATGCTGGCGCCGGGGCGCCGGTGAAAATCGATCAGTGGCTCGGGTGCAGAGCGTCGTTCAGATACATGCAGGTCAGCACCGCGAAGACATAGGCTTGCAGGAAGGCCACCAGCAGTTCCAGCGCCGTCAGTGCGACCGCCATGGCGAGCGGCAGGACCGAGCCGGCGATGCCGACGGCGCCCAGCGCGCTGAGGCTGACGACGAAGCCCGAAAACACCTTCAGCGTGATGTGGCCGGCCAGCATGTTGGCGAAAAGACGAACCGAGAGGCTGACGGGACGCGAGACGAAGGAAATGACTTCGATCGCCACCACCAGCGGCAGAAGATAGACCGGCACGCCATGCGGCACGAACAGCTTGAGGAAGCCGAAGCCGTGCTTGGCGAAGCCGTAGACGACGACGGTGCCGATGACCAGCGCGGCCAGCGTGAAGGTGACGATGATGTGGCTGGTGACGGTGAAGAAATAGGGGAACAGGCCGATGAGGTTGGCGACAAGCACGAACATGAACAGCGAGAACACCAGGGGGAAGAACTGCATCCCCTGCTTGCCCGCCGCGTCGCGCAGCATGTTGCCGACGAACTCGTAGGCCATTTCCGACATCGACTGCAGGCGGCCCGGGACGAGGGCGCGGCTGGCGGTGCTCATGTAGAGGAAAGCGGAAGCGACGACGATCGTCACAACCATGAACAGAGAGGAGTTGGTGAAAGAGACGTCGTAGCCGCCGATATGAAGTGGGATGATCGGATGGATCTGGAACTGGTGGATCGGATCGACCTTGTCAGCAGCAGCCACTTTAAATCCCCGTCAAAGCCACAACCGGCTTCTTAAGTTTCCTTCGCGCCTTGCGGCGCCTCACTTCATTCCTTCGGCTCGCGCGGCGTGCCGCCCTGACCGAACTGCGCCGTTAGTCCCGCCGAACGCAGGACATTGAGTATACCGGCGCCAAAGCCCAGCAACAGGCCGACGATCAGACCCCAAGGCGCGGTTCCCGCCAGGCGGTCGATGATCCAGCCCAAGCCGACACCAACCACCACCCCGGCGATGAACTCGCTGGACAGCTTCAGTGCCTGACCGTAACTGGTCGCAGCGTTCGCTTCGTCTTTCCCCTCGAGCCGGTCCGTGCGTCTTGTCGCAAGCGTTGCTTCAAGCTCGCGCCGGCGGCGCTCAAGTTCGTCGTCGCGGATAGCGGCTTCATGCTGTTTGCCACGGCCGGTTTCTCCGGTTCCGTCTGGCCCTTTTTTGTCGGCCATCGCAACCCCCTGCCCGGGCAGACTATCACCGTCCGTCCGCTTCTAAAGTCGCCGGCAACATAGTTAGAGGGTCTGCGCCCGTCAAGCCACGTGCCGAACTTCGAAGCGGTGTATTTTTCTTTTTTAAATCAAAGACTTACTCAGGTGCGACATCGTGCCCGTCACGCCCGCGCGAGGACTCGGCGCGAATCCACGCGGCAAGCCGCGCCGATCGGTGCGCGCGGCGAGCGACAAGGAGCGTTGCGGCAGGCGTCGATAAGCGGCTCAGCTCGAGCGCCTAAGCGGCTCAGATCGAGCCGCCCAAACGGCTCAGCTCCAGCCGCCGCCATAGGTGCGGTAGAAGATATGCAGGCCGATCTTGGTCATGCGCTGCATGGCACGCGCCCAGCCGGGATGGACGTAGTTGGCGTAGTAATGCGTGGAGGATCCGACCTCGGGGATGAATATCTTGCCGGCGGTCACCGCCATGGCGACATCCTGGGCGGTCTTGTAGGCGACGGGATCGTTGATGCGCTTCTTCCTGCCGTCGCAGGCGAAGGAGAACTGGCAGCGGTTGAACCAGTTGTCGTTCTGGTAGACGACGCCGCAGATCGTCTTCGGATAAGTGGGGTTGCGGACGCGATTGAGGATCACCTGCGCCACCGCGGCCTGGCCCCGCACGGTCTCGCTGCGCGCTTCGAAATATATGCCCTTGGCGAGGCATTCCTGTTCCGGCCTGGAGAAGACGGCCGCCGGCAGCGGGTTCTGCATCCACGCGTGGTCGCCCTTGCCCATCGGCGGGATGAAGCGGCCGTCGTTCGGATCGTCCTGCAGCAGCGCCTCGAATGGCGAGGCCTTGGCATAGTCGGGCGCCGACTGGGCATAGGCGGTGGCGAGGATATCCGGCTTGTCATTGTTGACGAGGGCGACAAGGGCCGCCGGCAAGTCGGGATCGGGCTTCTGGTCCTCGCGGATGTGGAAAGCCTGGGCGATCTGGATTTCCTTGCCCTTGATGCCGGGCTTGGCGAAAGTGAGCTTCAGGCCGCTGTCCATCGTGGGACGGCGCAGCGAGGAGGTGCGCTCGAAGATCGAGCCGGCGCTGAAGTTCTTCGGCGGCGCAACGGGCGAGACCTGGACGAGGCGGCCCTTCTTGTCGGCGCGCACGACGCGGTCCTCATCGGGCGTGGCGCCGGCGACGCTGCCCTTGCCGCGGAAGGCCACCGTGCCGATGCCGGGCAGGTCCACGCCGGAGCCGGAGATCGAGCCCGTGGCGGCCGAATCGACGAACGGCATCTCGGCGGCGTGCACCGAGCCGGCGACGGACTTTTCCACATAGGCGTTCCAGCGGTGGTTCGGCGATTCCAGCCCGGACACGAGGCTCGCCATGTCCTGATAGGCGACGACCGACGGAAAGCCGACCCAAAAGCCGAGTCCCAGAACCAAAGGAGGAAGGAAGGAACGTTTTTTCGCAACGGCGTCGGCGACGAGCCGCATAAAAACGCGTCGATGCACGGAACTCTCCAGATACGCTACTGACCCCGGAGAGCCAAAATGAAGCATTAACCTTGATGGGGGGTTAACGGCATCGATCGTGTTTTTTTCATGTTGAAGGCAAGTTTCATGTTGAAGGCAAGCCGGCTTCCCACCGCTGTGGAAAGCCGGCCAAGAATCAGGCCGCGCGCAGGAAGATCGGCCATGCGGTCGCCGCGCAGATCGTCGCCGCGAGCCAGACGCCGGGCCATGCAAAGAGAATCAGCAGCCAGGGGATGGCGATCGGCACCAGGCAGAAGCCTACGAAGACAAGGGTATTGGCGAGGCTGAGCGCGGTGCCGACATGGCCGGCGCCGGCGAGCGTCGCAAGCTCGGTGTAGGCAACGCCATGCCAGGCCGAGACGGAGATGCCGGCCACGACCACCATGACGGGAACGAGCAGCATCAGCGCCGGCCGCGTGGCCGCCGCGATCACCAGCAGCCAGAGGACCAGGAAGGCCAGCGCGCTGAGAGCGCTGCAGACTCTCAGGAACGGCCGGCGGTTGCCGTGGCGGTCGGTGAAGCGGCCGCTCCAGACGCGCATCACCATGGCGCCGGTCTGCACGACGGCAAGGCTGGCGCTGGTCACCCATGTGCCCATGCCGGCGAAATCATGCAGGAAGACCGAGGCGAAGGTGAGCACCGCCACCTGCGGGAAGCAGAGCAGGCCGATGGCCGTCGATATGCGCCAGACCTCGATGTTGCGCAGCGGTGCCGGACCGCTCGCCGTGGCTGCGGCGTGAGCATCGCCTTGCGCCGGCGGCTCGTGCAGCCAGCGCCAGGCGAAGAAGGCCGAGAGCGCGGATAGTGCCGCAAGCAGGCCGAAGACCGCGGCAAAGCCCAAGGCCAGGGCAAGCGAAGGCAGGACGAGCGCGCCGAGCCCGCCGCCGAGCGGCACCGCCGTCTGCCTGACGCTCATGGCAAAGCCGCGCTCGCCTTCACCGAACCAGCCCATGATCGCGCGGCCGCTTGAGCCGTTGACGCTGCCGCCGAGCAGGCCGGCAACGAGCAGGCTTGCCGAAAGCAGCGTGACGCCGGGAACGGCCAGCTTCGTCGGCACGACGAGCATGGCCATGACGAGAAGCCATGCCGCCGTGGCGCCGAGCCCGGTCAAGAGCACGCGGCGGTCGCCCCAGCGGTCGGTGAGCACGCCCCAGGGCAGTTCGCTGAGCGCCACGCCGAGACCAAGCAGACCGAGCGCAAAGCCAAGCGCGGCATTATCGAGATGGTAGCCCTGGCGCATCACCACAGCGGTAGCCGGTATGCCCGAGAAGGTGGCGGAGAAGCCGGCATTGGCGGCAACGCCTATGCCCAGCACCTTCCAGCGATGGTTGGGTCCGAAGGTCCGGCCGGCTGGGGAGGCGGCGATATCTCGCCCGGGCGGTTGGCGATCGTTGCGGGTGACGATGGCTGACATGATTCCATTCCCGTTGCGCCGGTCGACCGGCTTGACGGGACGGATGTAGCGCCATAGCGTCATCCATAAAATCAGGAAGTTTTTGATCGATAATCCTGAAAATAAGGACTCTCCCATGCGACGCGTCACATTCAACCTCGACGCCCTCCGGACCTTCGTCACCGGCATGGAGTTGGGCAGCTTTGCCAGGGCGGCGGAAAGGCTCGGCCGCTCGACCTCCGCCGTCAGCGCGCAGCTGAAGAAGCTGGAAGAGCAGGCGGCGACGCCGATCTTCCGCAAGGCGGGGCGCGGGCTGGCGCTCACCGAGGCCGGCGAGACCATGCTCGGCTATGCGCGCCGGCTGATCGAGCTCAACGACGAGGCGTCATCCGCCATCAGGGACGTCGAGCTGGAAGGCTGGGTGCGGCTCGGCCTGCAGGAGGATTTCGGCGAAGCCGTGCTGCCGGAAGTGCTCGGCCGCTTCGCCCGCGCCCATCCCAGGGTTCGGATCGAAGCGCGGATCGGACGCAGCCACGAGCTTGCCGAGCGCATTCTCTCAGGCAGCCTCGACATCGCGCTCGCCTGGCACGACGGCACGACGCTGCCCTACAGCCGGCATGTCGCCGACGTGCAGGCGCGCTGGATCGGCCCGGCGAAACCGGTCGCGGCAGGCCCTCGCGACGGCGAAGCGCTGCCGCTGGTGGTGTTCGAGGCGCCCTGCCTGCTGCGCACCGTGGCGACCGAAACGCTCGACCAGGCCGGCCTCGCCTGGCGCATGGCCTTCTCCAGCCCCAGCCTTGGCGGCATCTGGGCAGCGGTCGCGGCCGGCCTTGGCCTGACGATCCGCACCGATATCGGCCTGCCCGCCAATGTCAGGGCGATCGCGCCCGGAGCGCTCGGGCTGCCGGCCCTGCCGAAGATGGCGCTGCATCTGCACCGGAGGGATGCTGAGCTTGACCCGGTGGCGGCGCGGCTGGCGGACATCCTGCTGCAGGCGGCGATGGAGGCGCTGCCGGAGGGTGCTGAGATGAAGGAGAAGCTGCTAAGCGCCGCGTGAACATCTTGGCGGTAGCCTATCGACTTCGTCCCTGGGCGGAGCAGGAGCGAAGCGACGCGGCGTAGACCATAGGATGACTGGACGAGTGTTGCCGCCCCAGATCTCAGCGCTTCTTCGCCCTGCCGGCGAAAGGATTTTCCGAAGTGCGCAGCGCGATGCGGATCGGCACGCCGGGCATGTCGAAGGCCTCGCGCAGGCTATTCGACAGGTAGCGGACATAGGATTGCGGCATCGCGTCCGGGCGCGAGCACGAGACGACGAAGCCCGGCGGGCGGGTCTTGGCCTGCGTCACATATTTGATCTTCAGCCGGCGGCCGGCGACGGCGGGCGGCGGATGATGCGCGAGGATCCCTTCCAGCCAACGGTTGAGCTTGCCGGTCGAGACGCGGCTGTTCCAGACCTTGTGCGTCTTGATGACGGCTTCCATCAGCCGGTCGAGGCCGCGCCCGGTCTCGGCCGAGACCGTCACCGCCTGGATGCCGCGCACCTGGGGAAGAAGCCGCTCGGTCTTCTCGCGCAGCTCGGCAAGAAGCTCCTGCGGGTTGTCGATCAGGTCCCACTTGTTGAAGGCTATCACCGGCGCGCGGCCCTCGCGGATGATGAGGTCTGCGAGCTGCAGATCCTGCTTCTCGAAGGGGATGGTGGCGTCGAGCATGATGATGACGATCTCGGCGAAGCGGATGGCGCGCAGGCCGTCCTGCACCGAGAGCTTTTCGAGCTTTTCCTGGACCTTGGCCTTACGCCGCATGCCGGCCGTGTCGAAGAGTTTTATCCGCCGGCCGCGCCAGTCCCAGTCGACCGAGATGGAATCGCGGGTGATACCGGCCTCCGGGCCGGTCAGCAACCGCTCCTCGCCGATCAGCGCGTTGATCAGTGTCGACTTGCCGGCATTGGGACGACCGACGACGGCGATGCGCAGCGGCTTGGTGTCGTCATAGGCGGGTTCGGCATCCGGATCGGCGACGTCCTCGCCGATCAGCACCTCGCTGGCGGCGATCTCGTCGCCCGCCTCGTCCTCGTCCTCGCCGAAGGCGCGCTCTTCGCCGAGCGCCGCAATCACCGCGTCGCGCAGGTCGGGCAGGCCCTGGCCATGCTCGGCCGAGACCGGGATCGGCTCGCCGAGACCAAGCTCCCAGGCCTCCAGCATGCCGCCCTGGGCGCCCCGCGCCTCGGCCTTGTTGGCGACCAGCACCACCGGCTTACCGGATTTGCGCACCACGTCAGCGAAGGTGCGATCGTCGGGCATCAGGCCGGACTTGGCGTCGACGGTGAAGAAGATCAGATCGGCCTCGCGGATGGCGATCTCGGTCTGCTGGCGCATGCGGCCCGGCAGCGTCGTGGCCGCCGCGTCCTCGAAGCCGGCGGTGTCGATGACGTCGAAGTGCAGGTCGTAGAGCTTGGCGGCGTGCACGCGACGGTCGCGCGTCACACCCGGCGTGTCGTCGACAAGCGCCAGCTTCCTTCCCACCAGCCGATTGAAAAGAGTAGATTTGCCGACGTTGGGCCGGCCGATGATGGCGACTTTAAAACCCATCCGAGGTCACGATGCGTTGCCCGACCCACGGATCAGTTCGGACATCAACGTCGCCCGCTGGCGCGCGTTGCGCGGGGCGCCGTCATCCGAAGCGATCTGGTCGAATAGTTTGAGCGCGTCCGCCGACTTGCCTTCCTTCCAGGCGGCAAGGCCGAGCGCCTCGCGCGCCGAGCTGCGCAGCGGGTTGGTGTCGGCGGTGAGCGCCTCGACCCGGCTGGAGACATCGGCAAACGAGCCGTGGTCGACCAGCAGCAGCGCCGCCCTCAGCCGCGCCATATCGCGGATGCCGGCGGGAATGGCGCTGTCGGCGGCGACCTCGTCGAAATCCTTGACGGCGGCATCGACGTCGCCCTTGTCGGCCTTGACGGTCGCGGCGCGCATGCGGGCGAGCAGCGGATAGGCGCCGTAGCCATCCTTTCCCAGCTGATCGAGAGCGGCGATCGCCTCGTCGTTCTTGCCGTCATTGGCGAGCTTCAGCGCCTGCGAGAAGGCGTCGCCCGAACGGTTTGCGCGGGTCTCGTCCCAGTAGCGGTAGCCAACGAAGGCGGCGGTGCCGACCACCACAAGGATGGCCAGGCCAAGCAGGGCCGGACCAAAGCGATCCCACAGCGCCTGCGCCTGCTCGCGACGAATCTCTTCGTTCACTTCGCGGATAAAACTGTCGTCCGACATCAATCAAAAACCATTGCGGCCCAGGACGGGGCGCTTCTTGAGCCCGCGTTTTAGCGAAATTTTAGCCGCATGGAAGGGGTGCTGCCGGAAAATCGGAGGGACAAGCTGAAGCGGCTCCAAGACTGCCCGGAACGCATCGATGCCACATTTGGGCGATAGCCGGCTTCCCGACACCCCGAAAGATTCCCGAAAAGTTGCCAATGCCACCTTTGTTCCGTGTCCTTGCGTTCGGTCTCGCGTCGCTTGCCTCCGTTGCCGCCGCCTTCGCCGATCCGCCCAAGCCGCTTGAGCCCGTCGCGGCGAAGCCAAAGCAGATCGTGCTTATCTCCTTCGACAGCGCGCGCGAGATCTCGCAATGGGAGCGCAGCCGCGCGCTGGCGAAACGCACCGGCGCGCATTTCACTTATTTTCTCTCATGCGTCTTCCTGCTCTCGCCGGATACACGCAGCGAGTACACGGCACCCGGCAAGGGCGCCGGCAAATCGAATATCGGCTTTGCCGCCTCCAGGCAGGAGGTGGCGGACCGGCTGGAACAGATCCGGCTCGCGGCCGCGGAAGGCCACGACATCGGCAGCCATGCCTGCGGCCATTTCGACGGCAAGGACTGGAGCAAGGCCGACTGGCTGGCCGAATTCTCCGCGTTCCGGCGCATCCTTGAGAATGCCTACGCGCTCAACGGCATTTCGCCCGAGCCGGCTGGCTGGCGCGATTTCGCACGCCATGCCGTGAACGGTTTTCGCGCGCCGTACCTCTCGACCGACAAGGCGCTTTACGAAGCGCTGCCCGCGGCCGGCTTCGAGTACGACGCTAGCGGGGTTTCGCCAGGCCCTGCCCTGCCGCCGACCAAGAACGGCGTCATGCGCTTTGCGCTGCCGCTGATTCCGGAAGGGCCGAAAGCCAAGCCGGTGGTCGCCATGGACTACAATCTCTATGTCCGCCATTCGGGCGGCTTCGAGAAGCCGTCGCAGGCAGGCGAGTTCGCCGACCGCGCCTACCGGGCGTTCCGCGGCGCTTTCGATGCGCAATACAACGGCAAGCGACTGCCGCTCGAGCTCGGCTTCCACTTCACGCAAATGAACAACGGCGCCTATTGGGACGCGCTGGAGCGCTTTGCCAGCGATATCTGCGTCCTGCAGCAGGTCGAGTGCATCAGCTTCCGCGATTATGTCGCGCGCCTGCGCTCTGATCAAAAACAGGCTGTGGTGGGCGGCTGAGCCGCCCACTTTTCTCCGACAACATCAGGCCGGATCGAATTCCTTCGCCTGGCGCTCGATGAAACGGCGGTCGATGTCCGGCAGCGGTTCGCCTTTGATCGTGGCTTCGAACGCGCGCAGGCGCTTGTGGACCGACAGAAGTTCGACAATCGTCGACCAGGAATTGACGAGATACTGGAACGAACTCGTCACTTGCGAGAACGCCGAACTGATCTGGTTGATGAGACCCAGCGTTAACGTTCCGGCGATCATCGAAGGAACCATCAGGAAGTAGGGGAAGACAGTATTGGTCTGCAAATAAAGATAGCGGACCACGTTGAAATAGACATAATGGAAATAGAGTCGGAAGTAATTATGACGCACGTTTTCAAACAATTCGGAAACAGTCGCCGGCTGTGCCCGGGACGGATCGTCCTCACCATAAACGAGTTCCTTGCGGTAGGCGGCCTCTACGCGCTGGTTGCGGAATTGCAAACCGGGAAGCTTTATACCTGCGGCGGCGATGCATACGGTGCCGAAGATTGCCCAGAAGATCGCAGCCAGAACAAGCGGCTGCGGAACCTGTCCGACGAATGGCAACACCGTGATGTGCTTGGAGTAGCCGAGCAGAATCGGCATGAAGGCGATTAGCGTCATTATGGAATCGACGAAGCTCGTGCCGAGATCTTCCATGATCCGGGAGAACCGCATCGTGTCCTCCTGCACGCGCTGGGCAGCGCCCTCGATCTGGCGCAGTCTAGGCCAATGCGACATGTAGTAATTGTTCATTGCGGTGCGCCAACGAAACACCCAGTGGCTGACAAAGAAGTTCGTCAAAACCAGCACGGTAACGGCCACGAGTGCGATACCTAGGAAGGTTATTATCTGCGCGTAAAGATCACTTTCTGTCGCCTGAACGCTTTTGCTCACGATGCCCTGAATCAGATCCCAAAACGGCCCATACCAGGCATTGATCGCGACGCTTACCTGCACTTGGAAATAGGTTGTAAACAGGATCAGAGAACTGCCAAGAATCGACCAGCGAGCCCACGGGTGCGGGGAATACACATGCCAGAAGGCGTGAAAGGCCAGCACCCCAAGCGCAAAATAGATGTAGAACCAAAGGAATGGAGCCGACCAGAACACCGAAACGCCGATGATGGGCGGCGCTTCAGCAGCGGCGGGAGGCAATCCGATGAAGGCGCCAAGCTGCGCGCCGCCCAGAAACCATACGGCCACCATGACCGCACTCCATAAGACCGCCGAGGTGAAAAACAGCTTCGGCTGCGGGAAGAAGGATACGAACACTGTGACGGGTTTCCTCGGTCTGACCGCAAATCAGCGGCGTTGCTGTTCGGCAGGCATAAGCTCACACATTAGTTGGAAAGAAAATGCCTGCCCGCTGCCCGGTACCGAGCAAAACCATAATCATGGCGATTTTGGTGCAGCCGACCAGGCGATGACGCCGGAAGCGAGCAGCGCGGCGGCCGCCATCACCGAAGCAAGCACGTAATTCCCCGCGGCCTGAGCGAGCAGACCGGCGGCGATCGGGCCGATGATCTGGCCGAGGCCGAAGGCGGCCGTCATCACCGCGAAGATGCGGCGCGGCGCCTGCGGCGCAAGCCGCCTCGCCGTCTGCAGGCCGAGCGCGGTGATGGCGATGAAGGTGCCGCCGAGAAGCACGCCGGCGAGCAGCGGCCCGGTGAACCCTTTGACGACGACGCTGGCGGTGACGCCGACCACCTCGACCAGGCAGCTTACGGCATAGGCCGTGTAAAGCCCGGTCCTGCTGGCGAGCTTCTGCCAGAACCAGGTCGATGGAAAACCGGCAAGGCCGGCGACCATCCAGACGGCGGCCTCGAAGACCCGCCCGCCGCCGCCCTGGCGAACGATGGCGACCAGGAAAGTCGCCGTCACCACATAACCAAAGCCGAACAGCCCGTAGGCGACGATCATCTTTGCCAGCGACCTGTCCTTGGGCAGCGCCGGCTCGCGACCGTCGACGCCATTGGCAGGCGTGACCGAGCCGGCGAGCAGCGCGACAACGAGAAGGCCAACTGCCGAAAGCGCTCCGGACCAAAGCCAGCCAGCGGCCCAGCCAGCGTGTTCTGTGACGAGAATGGCGAGCAGCACCGAGGATCCTGCGATGCCCAGCCCGACACCGCCGAAGTGCAGCGCCTGCAGGTCGCCGCGGCCGGCGGCGGCAAGATGGCTGAAGAGGATCGAGGCCATGAACACCATGACGAAGGCGCTTGCGAGGCCGGCAAGGAAGCGGATGACGATGAATGCCGCCATCGTCTCGTTCAGCCCCATGAGCCCGGCGAGCACGGCACTGGCGGCAAGGCTGACGAACATCAGCAGGCGCTCGCGGCCGTGCGCCCAGCCGCCTGCCGCGGCGAGCGCGCCGATCAGGTAGCCGAGATAGTTGGCGGAGGCTATCCAGCCGGCGTCGGCCGGCGTCAGGTGCAGCTCCTCCATCATGCCGGGCAGGATCGGCGTGTAGACGAAGCGGCCAATGCCCATGGCGACGGCAAGCGCGACCATGCCGGCGATAGCGAGGCGCAAGGGGGATGGCGGGGCGTTCATTGCAGCGCAACATAAGTGCGCGCGCAGGCGAAACAATGCGTTTGTGTTGGGCCAGTTCGGCTCAGGCGGCTTTCAGCGGCAGGCCGTCTCGTAAGCCGTGCGGTGCGCGGTCAGCCGGAACGGCATGTCGCCTAGCTCGCGCTCCGACATCGTGTCGAGCACTGGATGCGACAGCGGATCGACGACCCAGCGGGCGACCTCGCCGTCATCGGGCCGAACCTGTCTCGGCTCGGCGCCGGAAAGCCCCTTCAGCAAAGATAAAATCTTCATCGGATTGCCTCCAAGGTCTAGCTTGTCTTGCTAAAATCCGCCCTTTCCCGCCAAGTTTCAATTGAGATTTCGGTCCTGCCGGTTTAGAAAAACTGAATGGCTATGCTGAACCGCGTCCATCTCAACGGCCTGCGCGCCGTCGAAACCGTCGCCCGGCTGGGCTCGCTCGCGGCTGCGGCCGGCGAGCTCAACGTCTCGGTCAGCGCCGTCAGTCAGCAGATCAAGCGCACCGAAAAGCAGCTCGGCCAAGCGCTGTTCGAGCGGACGCCCGGCGGCCTGGTGCCGACGGAATTCGGCGCCATCTTCACCGCGCGGCTGAGCGCCGGCTTCCGTGAGCTCGCGCAGGCGGTGGCGCTCGCCGACGAGGCGAGCGAATGCACGCTGGTGGTTTCGGTGGCGCCGGCCTTCGCCTCGAAATGGCTGCTGCCCAGGCTGTCGCGGCATTTCGCCCGCCACCCGAACGTTTTGCTGCGGATCGACGCTTCGGCTCGTATCGCCGACCTCGACCATTCCGACATCGATATCGCCATCCGGCTTGGCGACGGCAAATGGCCGGGCGGCCGGGCAGAGCTTCTGCTGGCGCAAGAGGTGTTTCCGGTCTGCGCGCCGTCGATCGCCGCCAAGCTGAAATCGATTGACGACCTGGCGCAGACCTGCGCCATCACCGACGAACGGGCGATGATCAGCTGGGACAGCTGGTTCGAGGCGGCGGGCGTCGAGCCGGTCACCTTCCTCAAGGGCGCGCGCTTCACCGATCCGATGCTTTGCCTGGAATCGGCGATCGCCGGCCACGGCGTGATGCTCGCCTGGCAATTGCTGACCGCCGATGCGCTGGCCGACGGACGGCTGGTCGCGCCCTTCGGCGTGCGCGCGCAAAGCGGGCTCGGCTATTGGCTGGTGACATCGGCCACGAAGAGCGAGAGCCGCAAGGTGCGCGACTTCAAGGCCTGGATCCGCGAGGAGATCGAAGCGACCATGGCGCAGTTCAGGGCGTTGGACAACGCCGCCTGACCCAGTCGATCGCAGTGGAAAGGCCAAGCTCGCCGGTCTATGTAAGGGCCAGACCCCAACATAACGGCAGGCAGGATCATGACCACACATTCGCGCGGTGTCTCGGCAACCATCGACCCGGTGAAGCTCGACAGGCTGGCCGAGGTCGCCGTCAAGGTCGGGCTGCAGCTGCAGCCGGGACAGGACTTGGTGCTGACCTCGTCCATCGCGGCGCTGCCACTGACCAGGCGCATCGTCGAGCATGCCTACAAGGCCGGCGCCGGGCTGGTGACGCCGATCTTCAACGACGACGAGATCACGCTGGCGCGCTTCCGCTACGGCGCCGACGCCGGCTTCGACCGCGCCGCCGGCTGGCTCTATGAAGGCATGGCAAAGGCCTTCTCCAACAATGCGGCGCGGCTCGCGGTGCGCGGCGAGGATCCCTCGCTGCTGTCGGCGCAGGACCCGGCCAAGGTGTCGCGCGCCAACAAGGCGAACTCGATGGCCTACCAGCCGGCGCTGGAGAAGATCACCGGCTTCGACATCAACTGGAACATCGTCGCCTATCCCGATCTTGCCTGGGCTAGCCAAGTGTTCCCGGGCGAGCCCGACGACGTCGCGGTTGCGAAGCTCGCCGACGCCATCTTCGCGGCCTCGCGCGTGGACGTCGAGGATCCGATCGGCAACTGGAAGGCGCATAACGCCGCCTTGGCCGAGCGCACGAAATGGCTGAACGAGCACAATTTCCACGCGCTGCATTTCACCGGGCCCGGCACCGACCTGACCGTCGGACTGGCTGAGGGCCATGAATGGATGGGCGGCGCCTCGACGGCCAAGAACGGCATCACCTGCAACCCGAACATCCCGACCGAGGAGGTCTTCACCACGCCACATGCCTCGCGGGTCGAAGGCCACGTCTCCTCGACCAAGCCGCTCTCCTATCAGGGCACGCTGATCGACGAGATTTCGGTCCGCTTCGAGGGCGGGCGGATCGTCGAGGCCAAGGCCTCGAAGGGCGAGGATGTGCTGAAGAAGGTGCTCGACACCGACGAGGGCGCGCGCCGGCTCGGCGAGGTGGCGCTAGTGCCGCATTCCTCGCCGATCTCGAAGAGTGGGCTGTTGTTCTTCAACACGCTGTTCGACGAGAATGCCGCCTGCCACATCGCGTTGGGGCAGTGCTATTCCAAGTGCTTCGTCAACGGCGCCTCGCTCAGCCAGGACGAGATCGCCGAGCGCGGCGGCAACAAGAGTTTCATTCACATCGACTGGATGATCGGCTCGGACAAGATCGACATCGACGGCCTGGCCAAGGACGGCCGCCGCGTGCCGGTCATGCGCAAGGGCGAGTGGGCCTGAGAGAACTGATTGTCTTGCGCAATTCCGGGCGGAGAACCGCTGCACGCTTTTCCTGGAATTGCTTGGCAAGGGAGGCGTGATGGCCTTCGACCTGGCGGTGAAGCGCATCTACGAGGCGCCCGAGAAGACCGACGGCCAGCGGGTGCTGGTGGACCGCATCTGGCCGCGCGGTGTTGCCAAGAAGGACGCCGAGCTGGCGCTCTGGCTGAAGGAAATCGCGCCGAGCGAGGAACTGCGCAAATGGTTCGGGCATGACCCCGGGCGCTGGCTAGAATTCCAGAAGCGGTATCGCGCGGAGCTTGAGCACAACGAAGAGGCGGTAGCGCAATTGCGAGGGCTGCTGCGCGAGGGCAAGGTGACGCTGCTCTATGGGGCGCATGACGAGGCGCACAACAACGCAGTGGCGCTGGCTGGATATTTGCGAAGGGCGTGACCTCTCGTTCGTCACCTCGGGCTTGACCCGAGGATCCATGCCGTGACCTCCGCCGAAGGATGCAGCGGAGAAGAATCTGCACCCGTTGCAACTCTCAAAGGTCGCGGCATGGATCCTATGGTCTGCGCCGCGTCGCTCCGCTCCTTGCTCCGCCATCGGATGACGATGCCACGGAGGCTGCGCCCTACCCAACCGCTTCCTGATAAACCTCCGGCTTGAACCCAACCAGAATACGCTCGCCGACTTCCAGCACCGGGCGCTTGATCATCGTCGGCTTGGCGAGCATCAGCGTCTTGGCCTTCTTCTCGTCGAGCGCTTCCTTGTCCTTCTCGGACAACTCGCGAAAAGTCGTGCTTGCCTTGTTGAGGAGCTTTTCCCAGCCGATCTTGCCGACCCAGCCATTCAGCCTCTGCGCCTCGATCCCTTCGGCCCGGTAATCGTGGAAGCGGTAAGCGACGTCATGGCTCTCCAGCCAGACGCGCGCCTTCTTGATCGTGTCGCAGTTGGTGATGCCGTACATGACGATCGTCAAACTCAGACCTCGGGCGGATGGGATTGCGAATCTGAGCGAACGTAAGCCTGCCTCTGCCGCTTTGCCAGCGGGACTATGTGAAGACGATTTGACGCGCCCATGGCGGCCGAGGCGTCATCCTGGCCGCCATGCCGGTTGCCAACCGTGCAGCGACATGCGCTGGCTGCTGGTTTTAGGCCTCAATAGTAGAAGCGCTCTTCGCTGATCTTGCCGTTCCTGACCGTGTAGAGGCCGACCTCATCAATGGTGGTGCGCTCGCCAGTGGCCTTGGGCGTTATGTCGAACTTGAAGCGCAATGCGAATTGATCGCCATTGACGTAGGGGCCATCAATCGAACCGCCATGAACTTCGTTGTTCGCCTGCCACCACTCACCCTTCTGCCTCACAGCTTCCTTTCCCCGGCAGACATCGTTCGGCCCTTCCATGGCTTCATAACTGACGATGTCGTCGGCATTGTACTTTGCAGCGGCGCTTGCGCTGTCGCCCTGCCTGAGCATCTCGGTGAAATCCTTGGCAATTTCCGCAATGGTCATGACTTCCTCCCTTTAGGCGCAATGCAAGTAGGGCGCCGCCTGCCGGCCTGCCACCGCCGGCCTGCTTGTAGCTGACACCTCGTGTCAGGATGCTCGCGGCTGGAGCATTACGCCGCGGCGATCACGGAACTCAAGTGGCAGACAGCGCCGGCACCTTCGGAACTGATACGTCAATAACACCCGCGCTCGATGGCGAGCCGGCGCACCAGCGCCAGCACGCTGTCGATGGTCGGCGTCGGTTGGCCGGTCAAGCGGCCGAGCTCCTGCACGGCGCCCACCAGCGCGTCGATCTCCATCGGGCGGCCGCGTTCGAGATCCTGCAGCATCGAGGTCTTGTGCTCGCCGACAGCGCCGGCGCCCTTGATGCGCCGGTCGACGGCGATGGGGAAGCGCACGCTGAGGCGCTCGCCGATCGCCTGCGCCTCGATCATCATGGAACGGACGACAGCGCGCGTGCCTTCATCGGCGACGATCGCTGCAAGCGTGCTGCCGGTGAGCGCCGAGATCGGGTTGAAGGAGAGATTGCCCCAGAGCTTCACCCAGATCTCCGAGCGTATATCCTCGCGCACAGGCGCCTGCAGCCCGGCCTTGACCAGTTCGCGCGCGAGCGCTGCGACACGATCGCTCTTCTCGCCGGAAGGCTCGCCGAGCGAAAAGCGCGTGCCCTCGACATGGCGGATCAGGCCTGGCGCATCGACCTCGACGGCCGGATAAACGACGGAGCCGATGACGCGCTCTGGCCCGATACGCTCCCAGATCGTGCCGCCGGGATCGACTGCAGTAAGTCGCGTTCCTTCGAGCGCGCCGCCGGCCCTGTGGAAATACCACCAGGGCACGCCGTTCTGCATGGTGACGACGGCGGTCCCCTCGCCCAGCAGCGGCTCGATCTGGCCGAGCGCCGGCGCCAGCGAATGCGCCTTCAGCGCCAGCACGACATAGTCCTGCGCGCCAAGCTCATCGGCCCGCGCCGCGGCCCTCACCCGTGCCACCGTTTCCTTGCCGTCCTCGATCAGGCGAAGACCGCCGGCCTTGATCGCTTCGAGATGCGCGCCGCGCGCCACGATCGACAGATCGACCCGGCCGGCGATCGTCAGCTTGGCGGCGAGGTAGCCGCCGATCGCGCCCGCGCCAAAGACGGTAATGCGCATCAGCCGAGACCGAGCTTTACCGCAAGGCCGATGCGCTGCAGCTTGCCGGTGGCGCCCTTCGGAATCTCGTCCAGGATCACCACCTTGCGCGGCACCTTGAAGTCGGCGAGCCGCATGGCCGCAAAACCGCGGATATCGGCCTCGCTGGCGCTCTGGCCTTCGCGCAGCACGACAGCGGCCGCGACCTCCTCGCCGAGCTTGTCATGCGGCATGGCGAAGGTGACCACCTGCGCCACCGCCGGATGGTCCATCAGCACGCCGTCGACCTCGAGCGGCGAGATTTTCTCGCCGCCGCGATTGATGATCTCCTTCAGCCGCCCGGTGACGCGCAGGTAGTTGTCTTCGTCGAGCATGCCCTGGTCGCCGGTGTGGAACCAGCCATGGGCGAAGGCGCTGGCGTTGGCGTCCGGGTTCTTCTCGTAGCCGGCGGTGACGTTCGGGCCACGAATGACGATCTCACCGATCTCGCCGGGTTCGAGCAGCCGTCCGTCGGGCGCCATGATGGCCACTTCCGGCCCGGCGGCCGCGCCGACGCTGCCGGGCTTGCGCTGGCCGGGCGGCAGGCGGTTGGACGCCATCTGGTGCGCGGCTTCGGTCATGCCATAGGATTCGATCACCGGGCAGCCGAAGGTCGCTTCGAGTTCCGCCATCACCTGCGCGGGCAGGGATGCGGAGGACGAGCGGATGAAGCGCAGCTTTGCCTCGGCGAGCTGCCCGGGATTGCGCGCGGCGCGCGGCAGGATCGCCTGGTGCATGGTCGGCACCGCCGTGTACCAGCTCGGCTTCGCCTCGGAGAGCCACTGGAAGAAGCGTAGCGCGTTGAAGCCCGGCGTGCAGAAGACGCTGCCGCCGGCGGCAAGCGAGGACAGCACTGCCGCGATCAGGCCGTGTATGTGGAACAGCGGCATGATGTTGAGGCAGCGATCCCCAGCAGTCAGGCCGAGCGTTGCGCCGATATGCGCGGCCGAAGCAGCAAGGTTGGCGTGACTGAGCGGCACCAGTTTGGGACGCGAGGTGGTGCCTGAGGTGTGCAGCAGGAGTGCGGTGTCGCCATCCTCGGCCAATCCGGACGCGAGCGGCGGCCCGACCGGGTCGCCCTCGATCCTGAAGACGCCGGCCGGCGCGCCATCCGGCACGATCAGCCGCAGCACCGGGATGCCAAGGCGTTCGGCAACCTCGACCGAGGGACCTGCCTCATCCTTGCCAACGAGGATCGCCTTGACGCCGATATCGCTCAAATAGAAATCGAGCTCGTCGGCGCGGTAGGCCGGATTGAGGGGTGCGGTGGAAGCGGCCGCGGCCACCGCGATGAAGGCCGTCGCCATCTCCGGGCCGTTCGGCAGCACGATGGCGACGCGGTCGCCACGGCCGATGCCAAGCGCGTTGAGCCGCGCCGCGGTCTCGCCAATCAGCCGGCGCAGCCCGCCATGCGACAGGGCTGTCCGTTCAGGCGCCGCGATTGCCGGAGCGTCTTCGGCGCCGGGAGCAAGACGATGGGCAACGTCGATGGGATTTTCGCTTCTTGTCATGGTTCCAGACTATGTTTCGAACGATCGGCCGATGTCCAGCAACAGGCTGCTCAATATCCAAGCGCCAGGCCGTCCTTGCGCGGATCCGAGGCGCCGGTCAGAGTGCCTTTTTCCCAATCGATGAGCACCGCCTGCCCGCCGCCAAGCGGGTGGTCGGGCTCCACCACCTGATGGCCACGGCGGCGCAGGCCTTCAACCGCATCCGCGCGAACGCCGCGCTCGGCTTCCACGACGTCGTGGTTGTAGAAGACGCGCGCTGCATCCAGCGCCTGCTGCGGATCCATGCCGAAGTCGATCATGTTGGTCAAAAGATGCACATGGCCGAAAGGCTGGTAGCCACCGCCCATGACGCCGAAGGGCATCACCGCGCGGCCGTTCCTGGTCATCATGCCCGGCATGATCGTGTGCATCGGCCGCTTGCCCGGCGCTATTGCGTTCGGATGCCTCGGATCGAGCCGGAAGCTCGAGCCGCGGTTCTGCAGGACGACGCCGGTCTTCGGGCCGACGATGCCACTGCCGAAGGAATAATAGGTCGAGTTGATGAAGCTCACCGCATTCAAGTCGCGGTCGACGACAGAGATGTAGACAGTGTCGCTGCCCGGTAGGTCGAGGCGCGGCAATCCGGTCATGGCGCGCTGCGGGTCGATGGCGGCCCGCAACCGGGCGGCATAAGCGGCGGAGAGCAGTTCCTCCACCGGCACCGCGACATGATCCTGGTCGGCAATGAGGTTGTCGCGATCGCGATAGGCCAGCCGCCCCGCCTCGATCTCCAGATGCAGTCTTTCCGCGCCATTCGGGTCGAGCGCGCCGAGGTCGAAGCCTGACAGCACGTTCAGCATCAACAGCGCGGTCAGCCCTTGATTGTTCGGCGGCATCTGGTGGATGTCATGGCCGCGATAGGAGGTGCTGATCGCGGTCCTGTAATCGCCCTTGGTCGCGGCGAAGTCGTCGAGCGTATGCAGGCCGCCGAGTTCACGAAGCCGTCCGACAATATCCTCGGCCACCGCGCCTTCGTAGAAACCGGCACGGCCCTTTTTGGCGATGGTGCGCAGCGCCTCCGCCAGTTCCGGCTGGCGGTGCACGTCGCCGGCCTTCGGTGGCTTGCCGCCAGGCAGGAAGATGCGCGACGCCACCTCGTCGGCCGACAGGTCGGTCTCCGGGTCCTCCCAGTCGAAAGCGACGCGGTCATGCACGACATAGCCGTTCTGCGCGTAGTGGATGGCCGGAGCGAGTGCGTCGGCGATGCCCTTGCGGCCGTGATCTTCCAGAAGACGGCACCAGGCGTCGACCGCGCCGGGAACGGTCACTGCATGCGGGCCCTGCTTCGGCAATTCGCTGAAGTCATGCTCGCGATACCAGTCGACCGTAGCGGCCTGGGGCGCGCGCCCCGAGCCGTTGAAGGCGATCACATTGCCATCACCCTTCGGGCAATAGAGGACAAAACAGTCGCCGCCGATGCCGGTCGACTGCGGCTCGACCACCGCCTGCACGGCGGCCGCGCAGACGGCCGCATCCATGGCATTGCCGCCGGAGCGCAGCATCTCGATGGCGGCAAGTGTGGAGAGCGGATGCGAGGTCGCGGCCATGGCTTCGGTGGCGCGGACCGGCGAGCGGCCTGGGAACTGGAAATCACGCATGGGTATCCCTGTATTCAACGTCCGCGGCCGAAAAGCTGGGCGGCGGACAACAAGACGATCGATAGCACGATCAGGCAAGTCGAAATGGCGGCAATCGTCGGGTCGATCTGATCGCGTAGCGCATTGAACATGCGGCGCGTCAGCGTCGTGGTCTCGCCGCCCGAGATGAAGAGTGAGACCACCACCTCGTCGAAGGAGGTGATGAAGGCAAACAGCGCGCCCGATACGATCGAGAAGCGCAGCTGCGGCATCGTCACCTGGAAGAAGGCGGGGAAACGCCCTGCGCCGAGGCTGCGCGCCACCATCTCCTGGTTCATGTCGTAGGACCTCAGGCCGGAAAGCACGGTGAGCACGACCAGCGGCAGCGCCTGCACGGTGTGGGCGATGACGAGGCCGGTCAGGGTGTTGTTGAGGCCGATGCGGGCATAGAGGAAGAAGGTGCCGATTCCGATCAGGATGACCGGGATGATCAGCGATGCGGTGAGCAGCGCGTTGATCGCGCCGGTCAGCCGCAGCGTTCCGGCATTGATGGCATAGGCGGCTGCGGTGCCGAGCGGCGTCGCCACGATCGCCGTCATCACCGCCACCTTGATCGACACGATGGTCGCGTCGCGCCATTCGACGGAGCCGAAATAGCTTTCGTACCAGCGCAGCGACCATTGCTGCGGCGGGAACTGCAGCAGCGTCGAGCCGGAGAAGGACATGATGACGATGATCACCGAAGGGGCGATCAGGAACAGCATGACAAGACCGCCCAGCAGGTAGAGCCAGAGGCGTTGCCAATGCGAGATGGGCAGGCTGCTTTCCGTGCTCATCGCGAACTCCAGACGCCGGTGGCGCGCGCGCCGAGCAGCCACTGGAAGAGACCGAGCAGCGCCAGCGTGACGGCAAGCAGCACGACGCCGAGAGCCGCGCCCGCGCCCCAGTTGGAATAAAGGCTGGTGGCCTGCTCGATGCGCATCGCCCACATGATGACCTTGCCGCCGCCCATCAGCGCCGGCGTGACGAAGAAGCCGAGGCAAAGCACGAAGACGATGACCACGCCGGAGGCAAGGCCGGGCTGCGACAGCGGGAAGAAGATCTGCCGGAAGGTGGCGGCGGGGCTGGCGCCGAGATTCATGCCGGCGCGCAGGCAGTCGACGTCGATGGTCTTCATCGAGGCGTAGAGCGGCAGCACCAGGAACGGCAGCATGATGTGGGTCATGCCTATGACGACGCCGGCGAAATTGTTGGCGAGCGGCAGCGGCTGGCCGATGACGCCGAGGTCGATCAGCCAGCTGTTGACCAGGCCCCTGCGCTGCAGGATGACCAGCCAGGCGTAGGTGCGCACCAGCACCGAGGTCCAGAACGGCAGGATGACGAAGATCAGGCAGATCGAGGCCGCGCGTCGCGGCAGCTGCGACAGCATATAGGCCAGCGGATAGCCGAAGAGCACGCTGGCACCGGTGACGGCGAAGGCCACCTTGAAGGTGGTGGCGAAGGTCCTGATGTAGGACGCCTGCTCGAAGAAACGCGCGTAGTTGGCGAGGCTGAGTTGACCGGTCTGGTCGAAGAGCGAAAGCCAGAACAGCCAGCCGATCGGCACGATGATGACGGCAAAGACCAGGAACAGCCCGGGCGACAACAACGCAAGCAGCCCCAACGCCTGGCGCCTGGCATCGGCGCGCAGCGCATCGGCGTTCAGGACAGCGTCCGGCCTGCCGGCACGGTCGAGGCTGACGGACCCTATGCTCATTGATCCGCCACCAGCACGATATCCTGCGCGTCGATGCCGAGCGTGATCGGCTCGCCCGGCGCCGGCAGCTTCGCCAGCACGTCGGAACGGCAATAATCGCGCAGCGTCACCTGGCGGCCGTCTTGGAGTGTTGCGTAGCAGATGAAACTGTCGCCTTGGTAGATGACGTCGCCGACGATTGCCGGCAGCATGTTGAGGGCGCCTGCCTGTTCCGCGTCGGTGACCAGCCGCAGTGTTTCCGGCCGCACCACCATCAGATGCCGGCCGGCGGACGGCGCCGGATCGTTCATGCGAAGTTTCCTGTCCTCATACCAGACGCTGCCATTGCGGCATTCGACCGGGATGAAGTTGGATTCGCCGATGAAGCCGGCGACGAACTTCGTCTTCGGCCTGGCGTAGAGAGCCTCCGGCTGGTCGATCTGCTCGATGCGGCCGGCGTTCATGACCGCGATGCGGTCGGACATCGTGATCGCCTCGCGCTGGTCATGCGTGACGTAAACCGTCGTCATGCCGAGCCGGCGGTGCAGGGTGCGCAATTCGATCTGCATGTGCTCGCGCAAGCCTTTGTCGAGCGCCGACAACGGCTCGTCCATCAGCACGATACGCGGCTCGAAGACGATGGCGCGGGCGAGCGCCACACGCTGGCGCTGGCCGCCGGAAAGCTGGTCGACGCGGCGTTCGCCCAACCCCTGCAGGCGCACGAGGTCGAGCGCCTTCGCCACACGCTCTCTGGTATCGGCCGCCGAAACGCGCCGCTGCTTCAGCGGAAAGGCGACGTTGTGGAAGACGTTCATGTGGGGAAAGAGCGCATAGTTCTGGAACACCATGCCGATGTTGCGCTTGTGCGGCGGCATGGTGATGATCTCTTCGCCGCCGACCTTGACGCTGCCGGCATTGGCCCGCACGAAGCCCGCGAGGATCATCAGCAGCGTCGTCTTGCCCGACCCCGACGGGCCGAGCAGCGTCAGGAACTCTCCCGCGGCGACATCGAGCGAGAGATCGCTGAGGATGGAGACAGCGCCGAAGCGCTTCTCGATGCCATGGATGCCGATGGGAAGCGCGGACGGCGCAAGAGACAAGAGCATCTCCTTCAACTCCGGATCGTTGTCGGGAGCGGAGCGACGTTCGGCGCGCCGCTCCGACAGTCTGTTGTCACGCAATTCCGGACGGAAAACCGCTGCGCGCTTTTCCTGGAATTGCTTAACCTACTGCTGGATCAGGTTGTTGAACTTCTCGGTCGCCTCGACGAGGTTGTCGCGCCAGAACTCGGGATCCTGCAGCACCTGCTTCTTGACGTTCTCCGGCGCAGAATTGATGTCCTTGATCCGCTCCTGCGGGATCTTGCCGGTCTCGAAGGCCTTCTCGTTGGCCGGGCCGTTGTCGACATAGAGCGGCAGGTTGGCCTGAAGATCAGGGCTGACGAACTTGGCCAGCGCCTTCATGGCGAGGTCCTTGTTCTTCGAGCCTTTCGGGATGACCATGCAGTCGGCGGTCAGCACGCCCTGGTCGAAGGAGAAGCTCACCGGCGCGCCTTCCTTCCTCAAAGTGCCGGCGCGGCCGTTCCAGATGCTGGCCATATCGACCTCGCCGTCCTTGACGAGCTGCATGGCCTGCGCGCCGGAGGTCCACCAGGCGTCGATGTGACCGCGAACCTTGTCGACGGATTGCAGCGCGCCGTCGATGTCTACCGGATAGACCTTGTCGATCGGAGTGCCCTTGGCGAGCGCGGCGACGCTCAGCGTCTCCGTCGCCTGGCTGCCGG
This sequence comes from Mesorhizobium tamadayense, assembly GCF_003863365.1. Lineage (GTDB taxonomy): Bacteria > Pseudomonadota > Alphaproteobacteria > Rhizobiales > Rhizobiaceae > Mesorhizobium > Mesorhizobium tamadayense. The sequence goes on from NZ_RQXT01000005.1 coordinate 171,012, forward strand.
AGAGCGCGCGGCGGCCCGGAAACTTCTCGACATCCCAGAAATCGGCCCAGCTCTTGGGACCTTTGTCGCCGAAAACATCCGTACGGTAGATCAGCACGACGGAGGTATAGGAGATGCCCACCCAGTCGTCATGAACGAGCTTGGGGTTGATGCCGCTCTTGTCGATGACGTTGTAGTCGAGCTTCTCGAACAGGCCTTCTTTGGAACCCCGCGCGCATTCGTCGGCGCCAAGCTCGGTGATGTCCCATTTGACGGCATTGCCGGTGACCTGCAGGCGCACGTCGTCGAGGCCGTTGGTGGTGTCCTGCTTGATGGTGATGCCGAGCTCCTTGGCTGTCGGATCGAAGAAGGCCTTGGTCTGCGCCTCCTGATAGGTGCCGCCCCATGAGGCGACAGTGATGGTGTCCGCGGCCGATGCCGGAACAGCGACCGAGGCCAGCAGGCCGGCAATGGCCGGGCCGTGAATGCAAAATCCCTTCGTCATTTTCGCTTCTCCAACCGGTGTTCCCGTTATCGTTTGATTTGGTATGCGAATTTGTATACAATTTTGAGTGTAATCCGCCGGAAGCCGATGTCAACATGGGTCGTGACCGGGCAGACGTTTTTTCGCGGCGGGAAATGGAGGCGTCAGTTAGACTGCGAATCCATGAACGGCACCGTTGGAGGCGGGACGCTTGAGCAAGGAACGGAAAAACACGCTGCGCGACTCGGTGTTCGAGAAGCTGAAGGCGATGATCATCACCGGGCAGATCCCGCCCGGCTCCCGCGTCACGGAGGCCGACATGGCCGAGCGCCTTAAAGTGAGCCGCACGCCGGTTCGCGAAGCCTTCAACCGGCTGGAGCGCGACGGTCTGGTGATCGGGCGTCCGCGCCAGGGCTATGTGGTCGCCGAGTTCAACCTGACTATGTTCCGCGAGGCCTTCGATATCCGCGAGCTGCTCGACGGGCGCGCGACCGAACTGGCGGCGGCCAACGCGACCGCCGCCGACAAGGTTCGGCTGCGCGAGATGCTCGCCGAATGCGAGCGGCTGGCGGCAATCCCCGACCGCAGCACCAGGGAGAAATTCGAGGAGTTGCAGGTCGGCATCGACCTGCATCGGGTGATCGCCGAAATCAGCGGCAACGAGATGCTGCACGGCATGCTCTGCGGCATACTCGACAAGTGCCAGCAATATGTGTGGACGGAGCTTCTGTGGCTTGACGAGTGGAAGCTCACCCGCGAGGAGCATGCCGGGATCGTCGACGCGATCTGCGCCGGCGATGTCGCTTTAGCCGGCGAGCGCGCCCGCGCGCATGTGCGCGGATCGCGCGAGAACATCCTTCGCCTTCTGCAGGCCAAATCCGACTACCAGGGGTTTTTCGCCAAGGCGTCGTGAGTGCTCTGTCGCATCAGCTCGCGAGCACAGGGCAGTTGGCGCCGCGCCGCAGGCTGATATGCGCCACGTCGCCGACGCTGAATTGAAAGCCGTCGGCGCGGCGCGGGGCATCGATGACGATCGAGGTCCCCTGCCCGAGCTCGGCATGAAGGCGCAGCGTGCGGCCGTGGAAGACGATGCCGCTCACCCGCGCCGGCGCGGTACCCTCGGCGGCCTCGGTGACAACGAGCAGATCCTCCGGACGCACGCCGATGGTGCGTGTTTCGCCCGCGGCCGGTGTTTCGCCGGTTTCGGAGACCGCCTCCAACGGCAGCTTGCCGGCGGCGAAGCGCAGGCGCTCGCCGGCGCGGCCGACAAAGCGCGACTGCAACAGGTTCATCGTGCCGATGAAGCTGGCAACGAATTTGGTGGCGGGCCGATCGTAGAGTATGGCCGGCGGCGCGATCTGCTCGATGCGGCCCTTGTTCATGACGACGATGCGGTCGGAGATCGACAGCGCCTCGGTCTGGTCGTGAGTGACCATGACGAAGGTGGTGCCGAGGCTTGATTGCAGCCGCTTCAGCTCGACCTGCATCTGCTCGCGCAGATGCGCGTCGAGTGCCGACAGCGGCTCGTCGAGCAACAGCACGCGCGGCTCGCAAACGATGGCGCGGGCGAGCGCGACGCGTTGGCGCTGGCCGCCGGAGAGTTCCAGGACGCGGGCGCCGAGCTTGTCGGCGAGCCCGACCATCTCAAGCGCCTCGCCGACGCGCTTGGCCTGCTCGGTGCCGGACAGCTTTCGCAACGACAGGCCAAAGCCGACGTTCTCGGCGACGTCCATATGCGGGAACAGCGCATAATCCTGGAAGACGGTGTTGACCGGACGGTCGAAGGGCCTCAGGCCAGTGATGTCGCGGCCTTCAAGCAGCACCCTGCCGCTCGACGGATTCTCAAAACCGGCGATGACGCGCAGGCTCGTCGTCTTGCCGCAACCGGACGGACCGAGCAGCGTGAGGAATTCGCCGGGCGCGATGTCGAGATCGACGGCGTCGAGGCCAACAATGCCGCCCGGAAAGATCTTGGAGACTTTGTCCAACCGAACGAGCGCATCAGGCGCCATCGCGCACCTCGGACGGCTTGGTGGTGTTGACCCACAGGATCTGGCAGCGCTCGGCGCCGGGATTGCGGAAGGCATGCAGCAGCGTGCTCTTGAAGGCAAAGCTGTCGCCGGCCTTGAGCACATAGGTCGTGGCATCCACCACCAGCTCGACTTCGCCCGTCAGCACGAAGCCGAACTCATGGCCGGCATGGGCGTAGGCTTCCGCCGTGCCGCCGCCGGCCTCGACGGTCACCAGCATGCCGGTGAGCGTGGCGGCGGGGGGCGAGAGCAGCGCCTTGGCGATGCCTTCGGATTTCACGGGGATCTGTCGCCGCTTGTCGGCCCGCACGCAATAGAGGTCGTTGACCGCTTCATTGCCGTCGGCAATCAGCGCCGAGGGCTCGATGTCGAGCGCCGCGGCCAGCGGCCAGATCACCTTGACGCGCAGCGAGGACATGCCGCGCTCGATCTGGCTGAGAGCGCCGATGGAGATGCCGGCCTTGGCGGCAAGCTCGGCCAGCGACAGCTTGCGCTCGAGTCTCAGCGCCCGCACGCGGCGACCGACCCGCACGTCGGCATCGTCCTTCGACCTTTCGGCCGCTTCGTCCAGTATGTCCATGCGTCGGTCCTCGTTTTGCTTTCTCCTTCTCCCCTTGTGGGAGAAGGAGGATCGGCGCGAAGCGCCGAGACGGATGAGGGGTGTTGGCCCGAACGCCGTCGTTGCCAAGCTGGAGCACCCCTCATCCGTCGCCTTCGGCGACACCTTCTCCACAAGGGGGAGAAGGGGGAGCCTCAGCTCACCCGCCGGCCTTCACCTTCTCGAACATCTTGGCGACGTCGTCATTCTGCTTCATCGGGCCGGTGAAGATCGTGCTCTTCAGCATCACCTCCGGATCCGACGGCAATTGCAGCTTGTCCAGCTCCTCCTTCGACACGCCGGCGAAGGCGGTGCCGAGCGAGCTGCCATAGCCGTAGGACTGGATCAGATATTTGCCGGAGTCGGCATCGAGCCGGCTGTTGATGAAGTCATAGGCGAGATCGACGTTCTTGGCGTCCTTCAGCATGACGAAGCCGCAGGCCCAGGTCAGCATGCCTTCCTTCGGCTTCATGAACTCGACCGGCACGCCCTGCTTCTTGAGCGAGGTGGCCGACGCGTTCCAGGTCATGGCGGCGACCAGTTGGCCGCTCGCCAGCGCCTGTTCGACCGAGGTCATGTCGGTGGTGTAGCTCGACAGCAGCGGCCGCTGCTCACGCAGCTTTTCGGCCACCTTGTCCATCTGGTCCGGGGTCATGTCGAAGGGATTTACGCCCGCCAGCAGCGCCGCGACGATCGGCGTGTCGTGCACGGCGTCGATGGTCGCCATGCGGCCGGCATATTGCTTGTCCCAAAGAAGGTTCCAGCTCGCCTCGGGGTTCTTCACCAGGTCGGTGCGGTAGAGGATCGAGGTGTTGCCCCAATCCCACGGCACCATCCAGACCTTGCCGTCGCCGGCCTGCAGGTCGGGCAGGTTCTTGAACACCGGAAAGATCGAATCCCAGTTCTTGATGCGCTTGGTGTCGATCGGCTGCAGCAGGCCTTCCTTGTTCCAGCGCGCCAGCTTGTCGTAGCAGGGATGCGCGATGTCCGGGCGGAAGCCGGCCTTGACCTTGGTGAAGGCGTCGTCGTCGTCGCCGAAGATCGTCGCCTCGACGCCGTCCGGATGGGCGGTGAGGAAGCTCTTGTTGAAGTCGGGCAGCTCGTAGCCCGACCAGGTGAAATATTGCAGCTTGTCGGCGGCCAGCGCCACGGTCGACGACAGCGCAAGCGCCAGTGCGGCAAGGCCGGCCCGGGCCTTGTGTCCGGCGATCGATTTCAGGTGGAATGCCATTTTCGTTCTCCTCTTTTCTTTGTTGTGGTTCAGGCTGGATTGCGGCGCGCGGCGCCGAGACCGCGATGGCGCAGTATCTCGGCGAGGGCGGCGATGACGAAGGACAGGGTGAGGATCACGGTGCCGAGCGCCATCACGGTCGGCAGCGAGCGTGGGAAGCGCAGCTGGCTCCAGATGTAGAGCGGCAGCGTCGGCTCGGTGCCGGCGAGGAAGAAGACGACGATGAACTCGTCGAAGGAGGTGAGGAAGGCGAGCATGAAGGCCGACAGCACCGCCGGCAGGCTGAGCGGCAGCATGACGCGCCTAAACGTCATCCAATCGGAGGCGCCGAGGTCGAGCGCCGCCTCGCGGATGGTTTTTGGAATGGCGGCGAAGCGGCTGCGCATCACCACCACCGTCGCCGGCAGCGCCACCAGGATGTGGCCGAGCACGATGGCGACGCGCGACGGGCCGAGGCCGACGAGGTTGACCAGGATCAAGAGCGATATGCCGACGATGACGCCGGGGATCAGGATCGGCAGGCGGGCGACGGCGCTGATCGTGGCCGCCAGCGGCGAGCGGCCGTAGAGGTCCATATAGGAGACGGTGATGCCGCAGAGCGTGGCGCCGGATGCAGCGACGACACCGATGACAAGACTGTTGCCCAAAGCGCCGGAGAGCGCGGGATTGCCGTAGAGCGTCGCATACCATTCAAGCGTGAAACCCTGCAGCGGAAACGCCGCCTGGATGGAATCGTTGAAGGAAAACAGCGGGATCAATAGGATCGGCAGATAAAGGAAGACGAGATAGGCAAGCACATAGAGGCCGAGCCAGCGGCCGCCTGCGTTGGTTCCGGAACGCGTCGCGCTCATGTGCGGCTGCCAAATCTGCGGTCGGCGCCGCGCGCCAGAAGAACCACGCACAGGATGACAAGCATGACGCAGACCGAGAGCGCGGCGCCGAACGGCCAGTCGTTGGCTTTGCCGAATTGTGACTGAATGAGCGAGCCGATCATGGTGCTGGCCGGGCCGCCGACCATGGCCGGCGTCACGTAGTCGCCGACCGTCGGCACGAAGACGACGAGGGCGGCCGCCAGCACGCCCGGCATGGAATTGGGCAGCACAACGCGGCGGAACGCGGTGAACGGCCTGGCGCCGAGATCGGAGGCGGCTTCGAGCAGCGATTTCGGGATGGTGTCCAGTGCCACATAGATCGGCAGGATGGCGAAGGGCGCGTAGGCGTGGGCGAGCGTGACTACCACCGCCGTCGGCGTGTTGAGGAAGGCAAGCGTCGGCTCCGACCAGAGGCCGCTTTCGATGAAAGCCGAATTCAGCACACCGTTATAGGCAAGCACGATCTTCCAGGCGAAGACGCGCAGTAGATAGCTGGTCCAGAACGGCAGCGTGACCAGGAAGAGCAGCAGGTTGCGGCGCCGCCCGGCATGGAAGGCGAGGTAATAGGCAACCGGATAGGCCGTGACCACGGTCGCCAGCGTCACCAGGCCGGCGATGACCAATGAGCGCAGCGTCACTGTCCAGTAGAGCGGATCGGTGGCAACGGTGACGAAGTTTTCTACCGTCAAGCCGGCGCCGAGCAGCGAGCCGTCATTGCCTCTGAAGGCGAGGAACAGCACGAGGCCCAACGCGAACAGGATCAGGAAGAAGGTGACCAGCCCGCCCGGCAGTAGCATGGCGAAGCGGAAGACCGGCGAGATGCGAGATTCCGGCAATGGCCGCGCTGCAACGATGGTCGACATCTGACTGCCTATGTGGGGGCTGCCCATCGGATTTTTTGAAATCGTCTAATGATTTTTCATATCCGTGAAACTGTCAAGTTGAATCGGTTGTGCGCTGCAGCGCCGGCGGCGACCTCAGCGCTCGAATGCGTCGAGCATCCGGTACCAGGTGATGGTGGCGGCAACGCCGATCTGGCGGAAGGCGTGGAACGGGATCGGCCGGATCGGCGTCAGTGGGAAAGGCAATTGCCTGGCATCGCTGCTCGCCAGGTAATTTGCCACACGCTTGCCGAGCGCGCTCATCAGGCCGACGCCCCTGCCCTGGCAGCCGGCCACGGCAAGCAGCCCTTTTTCCGGCTCATGCAAATGCGGCAGGTGGTCAGGCGTCATCGCGACGCGGCCGAACCAGCGCTTCTCGATCGTAATGCCTTCAAGCACCGGATAGAGGCGAAGGAGCGCGCGTTCGAGATGCGCCCAGTCGGCGGCGCTGGACGGCAGCGCCATGCGGCCGCGGCCGCCGAGCACCAGCCGGCTGTCGGCGCTCTTGCGGTAGTAGATGAGGATGCGGCGCGAGTCAGAAACCGCCTGGCCGCCGGGCAGGATCATGGAAGCAAGCTCAGCCGGCAGCGGCACGGTGGCGATCTGGAAAGAATGCAGCGGCACGATCGTCTGCGCGAGACCGGGCAGCAGGCCGTCCGTGTAGGCATTGGTGGCGAGCACGACCGACTTCGCGCGCAGTTCGGCTCCGCCTTGCGTCGAAACCCGCCACAGGCCGACTTCCCTGCCGAGTTTCACAACTTTCTGCCGTTCGGCGATCTTCGCGCCGGCGGACGCCGCGATGCGCGCCAGCTCCGCCGTGTAGGAAAGCGGATCGATGACGCCGGCGCGCCGATCGAGCCAGCCACCGAGATAACCTCTCGCGCCGGTCATCGCCGCGATCTCGGTCCGGCCGAGTAGCTCGACGTCGGCGCCGCGCGTCCGCCATTGCCGGTCGCGGTTGGCGGCAGCCTTCAAGGCAGTCTCGGTGTGCGCTGCCTGGATCCAGCCGTTGCGCGTGAACGGCACCTCGAGTTTCTCGTCGCGGATGAGGTCGAACACGGCGTCCGCAGTCGAGGCGGCGAAGTCGACCAAGGCTTCGCCGCGCTCCTTGCCGAAATGCCTGACCAGCCATTCCGGATCGTATTTGAGCCCGGGGATGACCTGGCCGCCATTGAGGCCGGAAGCGCCCTGCCCGATCGCGCCGGCATCCAGCACCTGGACCGAAAGACCGGCGCGTGCCGCATGCAAGGCGGTCGACAGCCCCATGATACCGCCGCCGACGATCACCGCGTCGAGCGTGCCGCCGGCTGAGAGTTCGGATTGGAAGGCCGCTGCGGTGTTGGGCTTCCGCCAGACGGGATCGGAAAAGACTGCGGGCAAGGATCACCTACGGCGTTCGACGCTTTGTGAAAATCCTATTGGTGATTTCACGAACTTGAAAGAGCGTTTCACTGGGCCAGACGGCGACGGCCGTGAAAGACGGCATCTGCCCTGGCCCCACGACAGATGTCATCAACGGGATAGACGTTTGGGCAAAATGCGGGGAAAGTGCCGCGCGAAAAAACGAGAGGAAACGACATCATGACCGACCCGACCCGCCTGCCCGCCGACGGCATTTTCGTCGGCCGCGCCAGGACCAGCGAAGCGTCCCATCCGCTGGTGGTCACGGTGCGCGATGGCCAGGTCATCGAAATCACCTCGAGCGCGGCGCCCACGGTTCGCGATCTCTGCGAGCTGAGGGATCCGGCCGACTATGTGCGCTCAGCCGAGGGCAAGGCGATCGCCGCGCTCGACGAGATCGCCGCCAACAGTTTCGAGGCCAGGCGCGACGCCAAGAAGCCGATCCTGCTCTCGCCCGTCGACCTGCAGGCGGTGAAGGCTTCCGGCGTCACCTTCGTCGTCAGCCTGCTGGAACGCGTCATCGAAGAGCAGGCGCGCGGCTCGGCGGAAAAGGCCGACGCCATCCGCGCCGACATTGCCGGGCTGATCGGCCATGACCTGTCGAAGCTCAAGCCCGGCTCGCCAGAAGCGATGGAGATCAAGGCCAAGCTGATTTCGCGCGGCGCCTGGTCGCAATATCTGGAGGTGGGCATCGGCCCGGACGCCGAAATCTTCACCAAATGCCAGCCGATGGCCTCCGTCGGCTTCGGCGCCGATGTCGGCCTGCATCCCGTCTCCACCTGGAACAATCCGGAGCCGGAGATCGCCATGATCGCCGACAGTTCGGGTCGGATCGTCGGCGCCACGCTCGGCAACGACGTCAATCTGCGCGATGTCGAGGGGCGCTCGGCGCTGCTGCTCGGCAAAGCCAAGGACAACAATGCTTCCGCCTCGCTCGGGCCGTTCATCCGGCTGTTCGACGACACGTTCTCCATCGCCGACGTGAAGCGCGCCACGGTGCGGCTCAGCGTCGAGGGCGAGGACGGGTTCTCGCTGGAAGGCGCAAGCTCGATGGCCGAGATCAGCCGCTCGCCGGAAGAGCTGGTCAAGGCCGCGATGGGCCCGCATCACCAGTATCCGGACGGGCTGGCGCTCTATCTCGGCACCATGTTCGTGCCGTCGAAGGACCGCGGCGAGAAGGGCAAGGGTTTTACCCACAAGGTCGGCGACATCGTCACCATCTCGTCGGAGAAGCTCGGCGCGCTGGTCAATCGGGTTCGCCTGTCGCCCGATTGCCCGCACTGGACCTATGGCGCCAGCCACCTCATGCGCGATCTCGCCCGGGCCGGCCTCATCTAGCAGCGGATCATAGCGGCAATAGGCTTGCGCTCATTGCCGCAGGCTGATGAGCGCAACGGCGGAGTTTGCCCGCAGAATATCACCGCAACTGATGCAATCTGATGGGATTGCTGATGGCGTGCGCGCCTGTGCCAACATCCATTGGCGACGGAGGCTTGTCAGCGGCCGAAAAAGGGAATGCTCTAGACGTTCCGGTCGGCGCTGAAAGGAGATGCTGTCCTTGAGGGTTGCATCGCGCTTGATGTGGAGGTGGATTTCAACATGGGAGGAAATCGAATGCTTTCGAGGCTGAGACTGCTCGTGCTTGGCTTGATCGCGGCAATCGCCATTCCGGCGATGGCCGAGGCCAAGACATTCTACTGGATTTCACACGGAGGCCCGGCCGATCCGGTCTGGACCTACTTCCTGGCCGGCGCCAAGCAATGGGCGACGGACACCGGCAACAGCGTGAACACGTCCTTCCACAATGGCGATGTGGCGTCCCAGCAGGAGGCCGTTCGCGCCGCCATCTCGGCCAAGGCCGACGGCATCGTGACCACCAGCCCCGATCCGGGCAGCCTTGTCGAGATCGTCAAGGAGGCGCGCGCGGCCAACATCCCGATCATCAACTTCAACACGCCGGACCCGAAGGCCAACTTCAACGCTTATGTCGGCGGCGACAACGTCACCTTCGGCAAGCACTGGGCGCAATATCTGGTCGACAAGGGTCTGGTGAAGAAGGGCGATTTCGTGTGGATGCCGGTCGAGGTTCCCGGCGCCACCTATGGGGTGCAGGAAGAGGAAGGCATCAAGAGCGTGTTCGAGCCGCTCGGCATCACCTATGAGGTCACTGAAGCGACGCTCGATCAGGCCGAAGTGATCAACCGCATGGTCGACTACCTCACCGCGCACAAGGGCAAGGTGAAGGCGATCATCGGCCTCGGCGACCTCGTCACCGGTTCGATCAAGCGCGTGTTCGACCAGGTCGGTGTCAAGCCGGGTGAAATCCCGGTGGTCGGCTGGGGCAACTCGCTCGACACCACGCAGGAAGTGCTGAACGGCTACGTCAACGCGGGCCAGTGGCAAGACCCGCAGGCGACCAGCTATGTCGCGCTGTCGCTCGCCAACATGGCCGCCAGCGGCATTCCTCCGGGCTTCAACGTGATCACCGGCGCGCTCTATGAGAAGGACACCGCCGGGGTCTACGACAAGATCCTATCCGGCAAATAATCCGCGACCCATGGCCGTGGCCGCTTCTGCGGCCACGGCCATTCCTTTCCCGAGCTTGCCGCCGCGCAGGCTTCAGCCAATCAACTACGTCGCGGGCTCAATGGAAAACCGATCCTTCATCCAACTTTTTGTCGCGAGGCCGGAGTTCGGGCCGCTGGTGCTGCTGGTCATCGAGCTCGCCGTCTTCTGGGGCATCAATCCCGATTTCCTGTCGCCGCAGAACATCTCCAACATTCTGGCCTTCACGGTAGAGCTCGGCCTGATCGCGCTGGCGATGACGCTGTTGATGACGTCGGGCGAATTCGACCTCTCGGTCGGATCGCTGTTCGGTTTCTCGCCGGTCTTGATGTGGACCCTGTTCAACAGCGGCGTCACTTCTTTGGAAGCCGGCTTCGTCATCGCATTGCTGGTCGCCGCCTTCATCGGGCTGGTCAACGGCTGGTTCGTAACCCAGCTCAAGATCCCGTCCTTCCTGGTCACGCTCGGTATGCTTCTGGTGGTGCGCGGCACCGCCCTGTTTGTCACCAACGGATTCCCGCAGCGGACCTGGAGCGCCGAAGGCAGCTGGCTTGCGGACATCCTGGTCGGCGATTTCTATATCGGGCCGTTCCGCATCTACGCCTCACTGTTCTGGTTCATAGGTGCTGCGATCGCGCTGGGCTATGTGCTGACGCAGAGCCGAACCGGCAACTGGATCCAGGCGGCGGGAGGCAACCCCAATGCGGCGCGTGCGCGCGGCGTCAACGTCAGTGGCGTCAAGATTGGCCTGTTTGTCCTTTCGTCGATCATGGCCTCGCTCGCCGGCGTCATCTCGTCGCTGCGCACCTCGGCCGCCAACCCCAACAGCGGCACCGGCTACGAGCTCGAGGTCATCGCCATGGTGGTGATCGGCGGCACGGCGCTGACAGGCGGGCGCGGCACCATCATCGGCACCGTACTCGGCATCCTGATCCTGCGCGTGATGCGCAACGGCATTGTGCTGATCGGCGTGCCGGGACTCGCCTACAACATCTTCATCGGCGCGATCATCCTCGGCATGATGGCGCTGCATTCATGGCTCGAACGCCGGCACCAGGCAGGGACGTGACCGATGGCCGAACCGCTGATCCGCATGGTAAACATCCGCAAGTCCTACGGGCGCGTGCAGGCGCTGGTGGACGCCAACTTCCATGTCAACGAAAGGGAGATCGTCGGCCTGCTCGGCGACAACGGCGCCGGCAAGTCGACGCTGATCAAGGTGCTGTCGGGCGCGGTGCCGCTGACCAGCGGCGACATCTTCGTGCGCGGCAGGAAGGTGAACTTCCGCAGCACCAGCGACGCCATCGCCGAGGGCATCGAGACGATCTATCAGGACTCCGCGCTGGTCACGCAGCTGTCGATAGCGCGCAACCTGTTCCTCGGGCGCGAGCCGATCAAGCCGCCGCGCTTCCTGAACCGCATGGACCAGGAGGCGATGAACACGGTGGCGCGCGACCTGCTCAAGCAGGTCGGTATCTCGAAAAACATCCCGCCGACGACGCCGATCGGCTCGCTGTCGGGCGGCGAGCGGCAGGCGGTGGCGATCGCGCGCGCCATGCATTTCGACAGCGACCTCATCGTCCTCGACGAGCCGACCAACAATCTCGGCGTCGCGGAGACGCAAGGGGTGTTAAGCTTCGTGCGCGGCGCCCGCGATTCCGGCCACTCCTGCATCTTCATCGCCCACAACATCCACCACGTGTTCCAGGTGGTCGACCGCATCGTGGTGATGCGTCGCGGCAAGGTGGTGGCCGACGACATCGACCCAAAGCAGACAACCGTCGCCGAGGTCGAGCGGATCATCACCGGCATGTCGGACAAGGAGATCCGCGACGCCATTGCCGACGGCCCGCAGCCGCATGGCTGATTTGGCCTGACGTTGATTTGGCCTCACAGGGGCTCGCATCCCATTCTATGACTGGACCCATGAAAGCCACCGTAGCGGACATCGCCAGGAGCTGCGGCCTGTCGACCGCGACGGTCGACCGGGTGCTCAACAACCGGCCCGGCGCTAGCGCGGCCAACCGGCAGCGGGTCATGGAAGCGGCCAAGCAGCTCGGCTATCTGCCGACGCTCGACCAGGTCGTGCTGCCGTCGAAGCCGGCGCATCTCGAGTTTTTCCTGCCGATCGGCAGCAACGCCTTCATGGCGGATCTCGCCCATCATATCGAAGATTATGCCGCGCGGCTGCCGCTGGTCGCCTCCTGCCGCATCCACAACCTTGCCGGCATTTCGCCCGGCGCGCTGCAGGGCGCGGTCGAGAACCTGTCGCTGAAAGCCAATGGCGTCGGCGTCATCGCCGTCGACCATCCGCGCACGCGCAACATCCTGCGCGAGCTGGTCGAGGCTGGCATCCGGCTGGTGACGCTGGTCTCCGACGTGCCGGCAGCACCGCGCTCGGCCTATGTCGGTATCGACAACCGAGTGGCGGGGCGCACTGCTGCGCTGCTGATGGGCCGCTTCCTCGGCGGTCGGACCGGACATCTGGCAATGGTGGTCGGCTCGCGCTCCTATCGCGGCCATGAGGAGCGCGAGATGGGTTTCCGTTCGGTGCTCGCCGAAGAGTTTCCCAATCTCACCATTTCGAGCGCGGTCGAGATCAACGACGAACCCGACGCCAGCTACAGCGCGACCATGAAGGCCTTGCACAATGAACCGGAACTGCTCGGCATCTATTGCGTCGGCGCGGGACGCTCGGGCGTGGCGAAGGCGCTGCTTGAAGCCAAGCCGCGCAAGAAACCGGTGTTCATCTGCCACGACCTGACGAAGGAAACACGCCGCTATCTCGTCGACGATCTCGCCGACGTCGTCATCGACCAGAATGCGCGGCTGATTGCCGAGCAAGCGGTGATCCGACTGCTCGGCTCGATCGCCTCATCGGCGCCGTACCTGACGAAGAAATTCATCGAGCCGCGGCTGATCTTCAAGGAAAACGTTCCGGTACAGTGAGTTAGCCGCTTCGGGCGACGCCGCTATACCCGGATTTGTAGGAGGAATAGCCGGCGGTGCGACAAATCTGCACACCAGCTATGCAAGTTTCGAGGTTGCCGAATCATTAAGCAACTAGTACATGTATAGGTGTCGGCCGTCTCCTCCTCCCAGATGTGATGCCGACGATGAGTGCGGCGCACCTCCTCCCGCGCCGTGTTCGAAATCGAGCCCGCTGCCACCTCCTCCCGGCAGCGGGCTTTTCTTTGCCTGCATGAAGGCGGCGACCGCGGAATCCCCCTCACCCGGATTGCCACCCGAATTGCGAAGGGCAAATCGGGGCAATCCGACCTCTCCCCGGTGGGGAGAAGGTGGCCGCGAAGCCGCCGGATGAGGGGGACTCGCGAATTCGATCGCGCTATCAGCGCGCCCGGAACGAGGCGATCAGGCCCTCGGCCATGCGCACGAACTGCGCGCTCGGGCCTTCGGCGCCGACGCTCTGCATCGAGACGCGCGCGCCTTCGAGCAGCAGCGACAGCGTGTCGGCGAGCAATTCGGCCTGGCCGACGCCGGCGTCGCGGCAAAGCGCAACGAGCTTCTCGCGCTGGGCTTCCTTCAATTCCTTGATCACGCGCCTTGCCGGATGGTCCGTCTCGCTGAGCTCGACGGCGGCATTGGCCATGTCACAGCCGCGGCAGTCTGCGCTCAGCATTTCCGAGGCCTTCTGGACCCAGGCATGCAGTTGCGCGAGCTTGTCGCCGGGATGTGCAGCCTCGAACTCGTCCCATATCCGCGCGGCCTTCGCCGCAGTGGCCCGCAGGCATTCGATGATCAATTCGTCCTTGGATTCGAAGTGACGGTAGAGCGTCATCTTGTTGGTGCCGGCGGCTTCAGTGATGGCGTCGACGCCCACGCCCTTGATGCCGTGCTTGTGGAACATGTCCTGCGCCGTCTCCAGGATCCGATCCCGGGGGCGAGTACGCTCCACGACGCCGTCTGTCATCATGCTCTCCTTTGGTTTCCAAAAATCCCTCGGCCACCTCTTGACTAGGGTGTTACCGGTCTGTAACTTCCAGAATGTTACTTACTGGTAACACCTATGTCGCTCGCCGTCAACGACAAGGCCCCTACCGATAGGCCCTGCCAGAGCGAGATAGGACCAGAACCTGCCTGTCATGCGGCTTCGGCCGGTGAAAAGAGAAAAAAACGGTCCGTGATCATCCGATGCGGGCCGCAAGCAAGGAGTTACTCCTATGCAAAAGCGCAAAGACCTGACGATCGACGAAGCCATCCGGGATCCGATGATCCGGCTGGTGATGAAGGCTGACGGGATCGATCCCGGAGCCTTCGAACGGATGTTGCGCTCGCGCGCGGCGCAACAGGCGCCGGGTGATGAAGGCCTGCCATCCTTCCTGGAGGACGCCGGCTCCGGCCGGGTCCGGCGCATGCGCCATTTCGCAAAGCCGTTCGGCGAGGCATCCGCATCATGGTAAAATTCTTCATCCACCGCCCGATCTTCGCGTCCGCGATCGCCATCATCATGGTGCTCGCCGGCGCGATCGCCTATTTCCTGCTGCCGGTCTCGCAGTTTCCGGACATCACACCCCCGCAGGTCGTGGTCAGCGCCCATTATCCTGGTGCCAGCGCGCAAGTTGTGGCCGACACGGTCACCACGCCGCTCGAGCAGCAGATCAACGGCGTGCAAGGCATGACCTACATGTCGTCGACGAGCTCGAATGACGGCTCCTCGACCATCACCATCACTTTCGACGTCGGCTATCCGCTCAGCACAGCGGCCGTCGACGTGCAGAACCGCGTCTCGCAGGCCGCATCCTCCCTGCCGGCCATCGTCAACCAGGGCGGCGTGACGATCAAGAAACAGAACCCCAATTTCGTTCTGATCGTCGACCTCACCTCGCCGGACGGCTCGGTCGATCCGGTGGCGCTGAGCAACCTCGCCTATCTGCAGGTGGTCGATCCGCTGAAGCGGCTGCCCGGCGTCGGCGACGTGCAGATCTTCGGCGAGCGCCGTTATTCGATGCGCGTCTGGCTCGATCCGGACAAGCTCGCCAATCTCGGCATCACCGCCGTCGACGTTCAGAACGCCATTGCCGAACAGAACGTGCAGGTGGCGGCGGGCAAGATCGGCCAGTCGCCGGCGCCGGCCGGCACCTCCTTCGAAATGCAGGTCAACGCGGTCGGCCGCCTCAGCGACCCGAAGGAATTCGGTGACATCGTCGTGCGCGCCAATTCCGCCAACGGCTCGCTGGTGCGGCTGCGCGACGTCGCCCGCATCGAGCTCGGCGCGCTGCAATATTCCTCGTCAGCCTTCTTCGGCAAGGACCCGACCGTGGTGCTCGCCGTCTACCAGATGCCCGGCTCCAACGCCCTCGACCTGCAGCAGCGGGTCAAGGACAAGATGCAGGAATTGTCGGCGCGCTTCCCGAAGGGCGTCAGCTACGCCATGCATTACGACACGACGCGCTTCGTGTCGGCCTCGATGCATGACGTGCTGATCACGCTTGGCGAGGCGCTGGTGCTGGTCGTGGCGGTGGTGTTCATCTTCCTGCAGAGCTGGCGCACCACGATCATTCCGACCATCGCCATCCCGGTGTCGCTCGTCGCGACGCTGGCGGTGATGTACATGCTGGGCTTCTCGCTCAACATGCTGTCGCTGCTCGGCATGGTGCTGGCAATCGGCCTTGTCGTCGACGATGCGATCGTCGTCGTCGAGAATGTCGAGCGACAGCTGGAGGCCGGCCTCAAGCCGCTTGCCGCGACGCGCGCGGCAATGGCCGAAGTGACGGGGCCGATCATCGCCACCACCGCGGTGCTGATGGCGGTGTTCATCCCGGTCGCCTTCATCCCCGGCGTTTCGGGGCGGCTCTACAACCAGTTCGCGCTGACCGTCGCGATCTCGGTCGGCATCTCCGCCTTCAACTCGTTGACGCTGAGCCCGGCGCTGAGCGCGGCGTTCCTGCGCCATCGCGGCGAGACGCAATTTGTGTTGTTCCGCTGGTTCAATGCCGGCTTCGACTGGCTGTCGCACGCCTATGCCCATGGCGTGCGCATCCTGATCAAGCTGCGCTGGGCCATGCTCGGCCTGTTCGCGGCCGGCCTGGTCGCCACCTATTTCGTCTGGCAGAAGCTGCCCTCGACCTTCCTCCCGGTCGAGGACCAGGGCTATTTCTTCGTCGTCATCCAGCTGCCCGACGGCGCCTCGCTCGAGCGCACCGACGCGGTTGCGCAGAAGGCGCGCGACATCCTGCAGAACACACCCGGCGTCGACATCGTCGGCTCGATCAGCGGCCTCAACTTCCTGACCAGCGCCGCGCAATCGAACTCGGCGGTGGAGTTCGCGATCCTCAAGCCGTGGGACGAACGCGGCCCTGACCAGAGCGCCTCGAAACTCGTCGAGCAGGTGCGCGGCAAGCTCCTACAGATGCCGGAGGCCTTCGCGCTCTCCTTCGATCCGCCTTCGATCCCCGGCATCGGCACCACCGGCGGCTTCGAGTTCCAGGTGGAGGATCTCTCGGGTCGCGGCAGCGCCGCGCTGAACGACGTGACGCAGGCGCTGATCGCCGAGGCGCGCAAGCAGCCGGAGCTCAACCCGCAGCAGCTGTTCTCGTCCTTCTCGACCTCGACGCCGCAGTTCAACTACGACCTCGACCGCAGCAAGGCGAAGCTTCTGGGCCTCAACCTGCCCGACGTGTTCAACACGCTGCAGATCTATCTTGGCTCGCTCTACGTCAACGACTTCAACCTGTTCGGCCGCACCTTCCGGGTGACGATCCAGGCCGACAAGGATGCGCGCGCCGATGCGACCGACATCTCACGGCTCTATGTGCGCAACGCGTCGGGCGGCATGGTGCCGCTGAGCACGCTGGGCAAGCTGGTGCCGATCGTCGGCCCCGAGACCGTGCCGCATTACAACAACAATGCCTCGGCCCTGATCAACGGCGGCGCCGCCCCGGGCTTCTCGTCCGGACAGGCGGTTGCGGCGATGGAGCGGGCGGCGGCGAACGTGCTGCCGCGCGACTTCGGCTATGAGTGGACCGGCATCACCTATCAGGAGCTCAAGGCCGGATCGATCGCCTCGATCGTGTTCGGGCTCGCCATGGTCTTCGTCTTCCTGATCCTGGCGGCTCAGTATGAAAGCTGGGCGATGCCCTTCATGGTGCTGCTGGCGGTGCCGCTGGCCTTGTTCGGCGCCTTCGTCGTGCTGTTGCTTCGCGGCATGCAGATCGACGTCTACTCGCAGATCGGCTTCGTCATGCTGATCGGCCTGGCGGCGAAGAACGCCATCCTGATCGTCGAGTTCGCCAGGCGACGGCGCGAGGAAGGCTTGACCATCGTCGAAGCGGCGATGGAAGCCGCGCGGCTCAGGCTGCGGCCGATCCTGATGACGGCCTTCGCCTTCATCCTCGGCGTGCTGCCGCTGATGTTCGCGACCGGTGCAGGTGCGGCCAGCCGGCAGTCGATCGGCACCACCGTCTTCGGCGGCATGGTGGCGGCGACTGTCCTGTCGCTGGTCTTCGTGCCCGTCTTCTACGCGGTGATCGAGAAGCTGCGCGAGCGCGGCGGCGAGAACGAACCTGCCGCGGGGCAACTGTATGCCCCGCACCAACAAGAGATTGAACTGACCGCCGAGCCCGTGCGGCTCGCCGATGCGGCCGAATAGGATTGGAGATCAACATGCGTAAATGGAAAATCGCTTTGGCAACGGCCGTCGCGCTGGGCGCGATCTCGGTGGCAAGTGTGCATTTGCTCGACATGGGCAATCTGAGCCTCAACGCCAGCACGGCGGGCGCAGCACCTGCGCCCAAGGCTTTCGTCATGCCGGTGCCGGTGGTGAACGTCGTCAAGAGGACGCTGCCAATCTATCTCGACTACGCCGCGCGCGTGGAGCCGATCCGCAGCATTACCCTGCAGGCGCGGGTGCCGGGCTATCTGCAGGAGCAGACGGCGGCCGACGGCAGCGACGTCAAGCAGGGCGACCTGCTCTACCGGATCGCGCCCGAGGACTATCAGGCAGCACTCGACCAGGCGAAGGCGCAGGTGGAGCGCGACACGGCGACGCTCGACTACGCGCGCTCAAATCTCGGCCGTGGCAGCGAACTCGCCAAGAGCGGCTATCTCGCCAAGGACAGCTTCGACCAGCGCACCAGCACCCTGCGCGGGGCCGAGGCGGCGCTCGCGGTCGACCGGGCGGCGGTGCGGACGGCCGAGCTCAATCTCGGCTATGCCGAGATCAAGGCACCTTTCTCCGGGCGGGTCGGCCGCAATCAGGCGTCCGTCGGCACGCTGGTGAGCGTCGCCGGCACGGTGCTCAACACGCTGGTGCAGCTCGACCCGATCTACGTCACCTTCAATCCGAGCGAGACCGACCTCGTCCAGATCGAAGAAGCCAGGGCGGCGGGACCGATCGCGGTCGACGTGCTGCTGCCCGGCGAGACGCAGCCAAGCCAAAAAGGTGAGCTCACCTTCATCGACAACACGATCGACCATTCGACGGGAACCATCACCGCCCGCGCCACGATCGGCAACGCCAAGTTCAGGCTGCTTCCCGGCCAGTATGTCCGGGTGCGGCTGCATGTGAAGGAACAGCCCAACACGCTGATGGTGCCGCAGGTGGCGCTGGGGTCCAGTCAGCTTGGCAAGTACCTCTATGTGCTGGGCAAGGGCAATACCGTGGACCAGAAGCTGGTCTCGCTCGGGCCGACCGACGGCGACCTGATTTCCGTTACGTCTGGCATCTCCGAAACCGACCAGGTGATCACGGGCAATCTGCAGAAGATCGGACCCGGAATGCCGGTTTCTCCCTTGCCGCAACCGAAACCGGCCAGCTGATCAACCCCCGATCAGGCCCGGTCCAGCACGGCGCCCTCGACTCATGTCGGGGGCGCCGTTTTGGTATCTGGCTCAGGCCAGAGGCCGAGCGGTTCGACGCGGCGGCTTGCAGCCGTTTCGCGTCGTTCCGGATGTGGTCCGTCTGCCCGACTACTTTGTCGCGAAGGACTCGAAAATGGTCAACATTTCCTGCGTCTTCGCGCTTCGTGTATCCGACAAATGGCGTCACACCATTTCCACCAGATTGACAAGTTTCGACCCTATGCCTTCCTACGGATTGCATTTTTTGATTTGCTTCTTCCATCAATGGGGGTAGACTCCACGCAAGGCTGCTGGGCACATCGCAGGAGACAGACAGATGGCTAAGCAGGAAAACTCAATCGAATCCGCGCATCGCGCGAAACTCCGCGAAACGGATTGGGAAGATTTGACCGAAGCGGGCGCCTATGTCGAAATTGGCAGCGGCGATCTCTATCGGTTTCCCAAGGAAGCCCTAATTCAGGGCGGATCTCCTCTCGTGACCAAGGAAAGCCACGGTGCATCAAGGCTACTTCAGGTCAGCACCGATCCATACGTGACGACGATGAAGGCTCGGCTCATTTGCGCTCAGCATAACGTCGAGCCTAACTTCTAAGACTTGCTCCAGGCCATAGGGGCGGAATGAAAACCGCCCAGCAATATGCCGACGCTCCAGTGGCCTGGGGCGATATGGCGTTCGCGTTCAACTGCATAATTGTCAAGGGCGGTCGGAACCCTGACGGGATCGGACGGCGATCCCACTTATGCCGGCGTCGCCGGAGGCCAAGGCCGGATCCTGCGCATGAAGCCCGGCAGGCTGAACGTGTCCGCAAGCGCGAGCGAATGATCGCGGCGTTTTCCTATTGTGAGAAGCCCCTGTGACGTTCGGCGACGAGGAGCGGATCGGCTTCCACGGCCGGGCCGTCTGACGACGCACCGGTGCTGGAACGTCGAGGCTCAAAAGACAATCCTGTCAGAAATAGCCCCTTGTTAGATTGTCGACAATCTGCTTGTCTTGCACTCGGTTCATCCGGAGTGGGACGCATGGCGAAGCTGGATTTCGGTCCGATCGCGGACACGACGCGCAGGGCCGAGATCGTGGCGCTGCTGAGACGGGCGATCCTGACCGGCCAGTTGGAACCGGGGCAGAAGCTCAACGAGCTCAGGATTTCCGAGCAGATGCGGGTGAGCCGCGCGCCGCTGCGCGAGGCGATGCGCGAGCTGGTGCAGGAAGGCATCCTGACCAGCATCCCCTATGCAGGCACCTTCGTCATCGACGTCACGGCCAAGGACATCGCCGATGCCTATTCGTTGAACAAGGTGCTGGACGACTTCGCCATCGAGCTTACCTGGCCGCAGCGTGACCAGCGCTTCTTCGACGAGCTCGATCGCCGCCACGAAGCAGTGAAGCAGGCGACCCGGGCGCTCGACACCACGCGCCAGATCGAGACGGCGCTGCAGTTGCATGGGTTGATCTACGAATGGGCCGACAATTCGGTGCTGCTTGAGACCTGGCAGCGGCTGACGAGCCGCCTGCAGATGTATTTCGCGCTGCATCAGCGGGCGCGCAACGAACCGGTGCCGACCGAGGATTTGCACGAAACCTATGTGGCGTTGCTCAAGGGCGCGGACATGCGCGCCGCTCAACGCCACGCGCGCGAGCATATCGACGACGATTTTGAAGAGCTTCTTGCCTACGCGCGCGGTCTCGAAAAGCGCGTGGCGAAAGGTGCTGACTGACCTCACCGACTACGGACAACAACGTGAAGATCAAGAGCATAAAGGCCTATCATGTCGTGCAGCCCTTCGTGGACGGCCCTTACCGCATGTCGAAGGGGCGGGTCGCCGACTGCTTCGACGCGGTGATCGTCGCCATCACCTCCGATACAGGCGTGACCGGCTGGGGCGAGATGGCGCCGCTCGGCAATTTCTACTCGGCCGCTTTCCCGGCGGGAACGCGCGCGGGCGTGCCGGAGATCGCACCGCATCTCATCGGCCACGACCCGCGCGGCCTTGCCGGCATCGGCAGGCTGATGGACACGGTGTTCAAGGGCCATCCCTATATCAAGTCGGCGCTCGACATGGGCTGCTGGGATCTCGCCGCCCGCGCCGCCGACGTGCCGCTGGTGACGATGCTCGGCGGCCGCGAGAGCGAGACGGCGGAGCTCTACAGGGTCGTCACCCACGGCAAGGTCGACCAGATGGCCGCACTTGCCAAGATGATCGTCGCCGAAGGCTACCAGCGGCTGCAGGTCAAGGTCGGCGGCAATGTCCGCGACGACATCGAGCGGGTGACGGCTGTCGCCGCCGCCGTGCCGAAGGGCACGGTGATCTTCTGCGACGCCAATGCCGGCTGGACGCCCTATCAGGCGCGACAGTTCGCGGACGCCACGCGCCGCATCGACTACACGTTCGAGCAGCCTTGCACGACGATCGAGGAGAACATGTCGGTGCGCCGCATGCTCGACAAGCCGATGGTGCTGGACGAGTCCGTCACCTCGCTGCAGGAGATGCTGGAAATCCATCGCCGCGGCGCGGCCGACGGGCTGACGCTGAAGATCTCGCGGTTGGGCGGCGTGACGCAGACCCGCCTGATCCGTGACGTCGCCGCCGATCTCGGCTTCATGATCACCGTGGAGGACACCGGCGGCGCCGAGATCGACACGGCCGCCATGGCGCATCTGTCGCTGTCGACGCCGGAAGAGCGCCGGCTGCATGCGATCGCCTTCCACGAATGGGTGACGGTGCGCACCGCCTCCAACAAGCCGCCGGTGAGGGGCAGCCGCATAGGCATTCCGGACGGGCCCGGCCTCGGCATCGATGTTGAGCCTGGCCTGCTCGGCAAGCCTTTCTTCGAGATCGGCTGAGATGAAGATCAACGACCGCACACGATCCTGAAAAGCCCGGCACCTATCGTCGGTTGCCGCTGAACCAAAAGACGTCAAAGGAAAGGAGGCGACAGACGCAGAGAAGAAGCGGCCGCGATTTCGATCGGACCGCAAGACCGGACAAGGCATGCATCAAGAAAATCTGACCTTGCCGCTTTCAAGCGCGGATGGGACCGGACCAAACTGCGTGCTACAGTCTTTCGACCGAAATTCTTGACGACGGCCGGGACCGGAGAACTCCACGGAATGTCGTTAACCGGAATGCACTCGCCAACCACAAAAACTGGGGAAAGGGTTTAAACCCATGAGCAAGAACTATCGCATTCTCGATCTCATCCGGCGAAACCGCACGCCGCTCGAAAATCACCTCATCGACGGGCTTATCGACGGCCGCGTCAGCCGCCGCGACTTCGTTCGCCACGGCAGCCTGCTCGGCCTGTCGCTGCCGCTTCTCGGCCGCATCGGCATGGCAGCGGGCTTCGGCGCCGCGCCCTCGCTTGCCCGCGCCCAGGGCGCGCCCGGCGCCACCATCCGCGTCGGCAGCAGCGTGCCGGCGGCCACGATCGACCCGGTCACCATCGCCGACGCCGGCGGCCTTCTGGTGCTGCAGCAGGTCGCCGAATTCCTCTGCATCGACGGCCCGGACCTGGTGCTGAAGCCGGCGCTCGCCGAAAGCTGGAAGCCGAACGCCGATGGTACGGTGTGGACCTTCACGCTGCGCAAGGGCGTGAAATTCCACTCAAGCGGCGAGATGAAGGCCGACGACGTGGTGGCCAGCATCGACCGTCTCGCCGATCCCGCCAATTCCTCCAACGCGCTGTCGGTGTTCACCGGCATCCTGCAGAAGGGGGCGACCAAGAAGGTCGACGACTACACGGTCGAATTCCACCTCGACGCGCCGAACGGCAACTTCCCCTATATGGTCTCGTCGGACAACTACAACGCCGTCATCATCCCGGCGAGCTACAAGGGCGACTACGAAAAGAGCTTCGACGGCACCGGGCCGTTCAAGCTGGAGAAATACACGGCTAAGGTCGGCGCCTCTTTCGTCCGCAATGACGACTATTGGGGCGAGAAGGCGTTACCCGAGCGCACCGAGTTCACCTTCTTCACCGACATCCAGCCGCAGATCCTGGCGCTGCAGGGCGGCCAGATCGACATCATCAACCAGATGCCGGTGCTGGCCGGCGTCGGCCTGCTCAACGATCCGAACGTCGACATCATCAGCCTGAAGTCGGTGGCGCACCAGCAGTTGCACCTGCGTTGCGATTCTGACCCGTTCAAGGATCCGCGCGTGCGCCGGGCGATCGCGCTCAGCATCGACCGCAAGAAGCTGGTCGCCGGGCTGATGAAGGGCCGTGCCCAGGAAGGCAACGACAGCCCGTTCGCGGACGCCTATCCGTCGACCGACACCAGCGTGCCGCAGCGCGAGCAGGACATCGCGCAGGCCAAGCAGCTGATGGAAGCGGCCGGCGCCGGCAAGGGCTTCAAGGTGACGCTGACCACCGAGCGCTATCTGGAAATCCCCGAATACGCGCAGCTCATCCAGAACTGGGTCAAGGAAATCGGCATCGAGCTCGAGCTCAACATCCTCGACCAGGGCGCCTATTACGGCGATGCGGTGTTCGGCAAGTCGAACTGGCTGGATTCGGTGATGGGCATCACCGACTACGGCCACCGCGGCGTGCCCAACGTCTATCTCGCGGCACCGCTGAAGAGCGACGGCACCTGGAATGCGGCGCACTTCAAGAACAAGGACTATGACCAGCTGGCGACGAGCTATATCGCGGCCCTCGACCTGGAGGCGCAAAAGGCCACCGCCGGCAAGATCCAGAAGCTGCTGCTCGAGGAAACGCCGATCATCTTCGGCTATTTCTACGACTACCTGACGGCGACGGCGAAAGGCGTGGCGGGCGTGCAGCCCACCGCCATGTCGCAGCTGTTCCTCGAAAAGGCCTCGAAGGCCTGACGAGAGCGAGCAAGTCTATCCCTGACAACCGGCTCTCCACGGAGAGCCGGCTCCGATAGGAGTATTCGCCATCCTCGCCTTCCTCGTCCGGCGCCTGGCGCTGTCGCTCGTAACGCTGTTCCTGCTCAGCGTCATGGTGTTCCTTGGCGGCCAGGTGCTGCCCGGCAATGTCGGGCGCGCCATACTGGGACCGTTCGCCGACCAGCGCGCCGTCGACGCGCTCAACCATTCGCTTGGCGTCGACCGTCCGCTGCTCGTCCAATACGGAACCTGGATCTGGAATTTCCTCCATGGCGACATGGGCACGTCCTACATCTTCCGCGCGCCTGTCGCGCCCTTCGTCATCGACGCGCTCGGCAATTCGATGAAGCTGGGGCTCGTCGCCTTCGTGCTGGTGATGCCGATCGGCATCCTGGGCGGCGTCATCGCCGCGCTCAACCTCAACCGGCCGCTCGACCGCATCATCAGCCTCGGCGGCCTGTCGGTGACAGTGCTGCCGGAATTTGTCACCGGCATCATCCTGATCCTTATCTTCGGCGTCTGGCTGCGCTGGCTGCCGATCGCGGCCACCTGGCCGAAAGGCGCCGGCTTCTTCACCCAGCTCTATTATCTCATCCTGCCGTCGCTGCCGCTGTTTTTGGTACTGTTCGGCTACATCGCGCGCATGGCGCGCTCCGGCATGATCGAGGCGCTCGATTCCGACTACACGCGCACCGCCGTGCTCAAGGGCCTGCCCTGGCGCACGGTGGTCTGGCGGCACGTGCTGCGCAACGCGCTGTTGCCGACCATCACCGTCATCGCCACGCAGACCGGCTATCTGATCGGCGGCCTGGTGGTGATCGAGACGCTGTTCCGCTACCAGGGCATCGGCTCACTGATCTTCACCGCCGCGCGCGGCAAGGATTTCCCGATGCTGGAGGCCGGCATCCTCACCATCGGCATCGTCTATGCAGTGGCGACATTGATCGCCGACTTCCTTTATTCCGTGCTCAATCCGCGCATCCGGCTGGGAGCAGAACAATGAGCGCAGCAGATACTCCTGTCGGCATGCCCTCGCCCGACGCCGAGACGCGGCGCAGCCCCTGGGGCGAGGTGCTGCATTCGTTGCTCAGGTCAGGCACTTTTCTGACCGGCTTCGGCATCGTGCTGTTCTGGGTCATCTGCGCGCTGTTAGGCGAGCATTTCGTGCCTTACGATGCGCTCGCCGACGACATCATCAACGCGCTGGCGCCTCCGTCGGCCGAGCATTGGTTCGGCACCGACCAGATCGGCCGCGATGTCTTCTCGCGCGTCATCGTCGGCTCGCGCGACATCCTGACGGTCGCGCCTTTAGCCACGATCCTGGCGACCGTTGCAGGCACCGCGCTTGGCCTGCTGATCGGCTATTTCCGCGGCATCGTCGACGACATCGTCAGCCGTGTGCTGGAAGCCTTCATGGCGATCCCGGTGGTCATCATCGCGCTACTCGCCATCGTCGCGCTCGGCACCTCGAAGATAACCGTCATCGTCGTCATCG
Organism: Mesorhizobium tamadayense; assembly: GCF_003863365.1. GTDB lineage: Bacteria > Pseudomonadota > Alphaproteobacteria > Rhizobiales > Rhizobiaceae > Mesorhizobium > Mesorhizobium tamadayense. Next base: position 196,222 of record NZ_RQXT01000005.1, read on the forward strand.
GCTTGAGCTTCGCGCCGATCATCGCGCGCACGGTGCGCTCCGCAGTGCTGGCCGAACGCGAGCTCGACTATGTCGCGGCGGCCAAGCTGCGCCATGAAGGCGCGCTGCACACCATGTTCGTCGAGATCCTGCCCAACGTCGTCCCGCCGATCCTGGTCGAGACGACGGTGCGGCTCGGCTATGCGATCTTCGCGGTCGCAACGCTGTCCTTCATGGGCTTCGGCATCCAGCCGCCCTCGCCCGACTGGGGCCTCTCGATCTCCAGCAATTACGGCATGATCGGTGGCGGCTTCTGGTGGACGGTGCTGTTCGATGCCTTGTCGATCGCCTCGCTGGTGATCGGCGTCAACCTGGTGGCCGACGGCGTCCATGGAGCGTTCAATGACTGACAAGAACGCGCTCGAGCTCAAGGATCTGTCGGTCGCCTATCGCGTTGGCGGCCGCAACCGGGCGGTGCTGCGCAACGTCAACCTCACGATAAAGCCGGGCGAGGCCTACGGACTGGTCGGCGAGTCCGGCTGCGGCAAGTCCACGGTGGCGCTGTCGGTGGTGCGCTATTTGCCACGCAACGGCTCGATCACCGGCGGCTCGATCGCGCTCGACGGCAAGGATGTGATGAAGCTCGACGCCGAGGCGCTCAGGCGCGCCCGCGCGGAAAGCGTCTCCATGGTCTATCAGGACCCGGGCAAGGCGCTGAACCCGTCGCTGCGCATCGGCCGCCAGCTCACCGAGATCTTCGAGCTGGCCGGTGTTTCGGGACAAGCGGCTAGCGACAAGGCGATCGCGATGCTGAACCTTGTGCGCATTTCGGATCCGGCAAGCGTCATGCAGCGCTACCCGCACCAGCTTTCCGGCGGCATGCAGCAGCGCGTGGCGATCGCCATGGCCTTGGCCAACGACCCCTCGATGCTGATCCTCGACGAGCCGACGACCGGCCTCGACGCGACGGTGGAAGCCGAAGTGCTCGACCTGATCGGCCAATTGCGGCGCGAGCTGTCGGCCTCGATCCTGTTCATCAGCCACAACCTGGCCGTCGTCTCCAACATGTGCGACCGGGTCGGCGTGCTCTACGCCGGCATGCTGGTCGAGGAAGGCTCGACCAAGGACGTCTTCAACGATCCGCGCCACCCTTACACGGTGGCACTGCTGCGCTGCCTGCCGCGCGGCGGCCAGCGCAAGGATCAGGGCCGTCTCGACACCATCCCCGGCTTCCTGCCCGGCATCGGCACCAACATCGCTGGCTGCGCCTTCGCCGACCGCTGCGCGCTGGCGACGGAGCGCTGCCGCAGCGAGCCGCCGCCGCTCTACGAGCTTGGGGGCGGCCGGCTGTCGCGCTGCCACTATCACGACAAGGCGCAGTCGCTGCCGCGCGCGACGCCCGCCGAGATTGCCGCCATCGCACCAAAGCAGGCCCCACCGGTGCTGCAGGTCGAAGGGCTGAACAAGACCTATGCCAGCCACGGCCGCCCGCTGAGGGCCGTGAAGGACGTTTCCGTCAGCCTGCGGCCCGGCGAGACGCTCGGCTTGGTCGGCGAATCCGGCAGCGGCAAGACCACCTTCGCCAGGCTTTTGCTCGGCCTCGTCCCGCCGGACGAAGGCGGCAGCATCGAGCTCGAGGGCAAGCAATTGGCGCCGCGGCTCGCCAGCCGCTCGGAAGACCAGGTCAAGGCGGTGCAGATCGTCTTCCAGAATCCGGATTCGGCGCTCAATCGCTCGCATTCGATCCGGCACATCCTCAGCCGCGCATTGAAACGGCTGGGCGGGCTCACCGGCAAGACGCTGGACAGACGCCTCGATGAGCTTGTCCGCTCGGTGCGGCTCACCGATCGTCATCTCGGCGTCAAGCCGCGCCAGCTCTCGGGCGGGCTGAAGCAGCGCGTGGCGATCGCGCGCGCCTTCGCCGGCGATCCGCGCATCGTCGTCTGCGACGAGCCGACCTCGGCGCTCGACGTGTCGGTGCAGGCGGCGATCCTCAACCTGCTCGCCGACCTGCAGTCGAAGCAGGATGTCAGCTACATCTTCATCTCGCACGACCTCGGGGTGGTGCGTTATCTGTCCGACAAGATCGCGGTGCTTTACCTCGGACGCATCATGGAGTTCGGGCCGTCGGAAGCGGTCTTCTCCGGCCCGCACCATCCCTACACGGAAGCGTTGTTGTCGGCCGTTCCAAAACTCGACCGCACGGAGACCTCCCGCATCCGCCTCGACGGCGAAATCCCGAGCGCGGCCAATCCGCCGAAGGGCTGCGTCTTCCACACGCGCTGCCCGCGCAAGATCGGCGCGATCTGCGAGACGCAGGAACCGGAGCTCGCCGAGGCCGAGTCCGGACACACGATCCGCTGTCATATTCCTTTTGCGGAATTGGCGAGGCTGCAGAAGCCGAAGACCATGCAGCCGGCGTGATCGCGATCAGGATGCCGCCGCGCCCGCCATGCTGAAGGCGCGGTCGCTCTCCGCGAAGGCTTGATCGTTCGACAGGTTCCTGGCGAGCGTGCGCAGGCCCGTGAGCGCAATGTCGAGGGCATCGGAAGAGGCCGGGTTCTCCGGATAAGCAAGGTAGATCGGGCGCTGGAACGCCGGCGCGTCCCCGACGCGCCGCAGCTCGCCGCGCTCGATATGGGCGCTCACGGCGCTCAGCGGCAGATAGGCGGCCGCCCGTTGCGACAGCACGTGCTGCAGCCCGATGAACACCAGCCCGGCCGAGATCGCCGGTTTCACCCTGCCGGCAAAGGCGCGATCGTGCTCGACGCGGAACTCCAGCCCCCAGTCCATCAGGATGTAGTTTTCCGTCCAGGCCCCGACCTGCGCCGCGTGCTGGACCAGGACCACCTGATCGACGGCCAGGGTCTCATAGACGATGCCAGGATGCGGCTTGGGCAGATGGAGGATGCAGATGTCGAGCAGTCCTTCGGCCATCTGCTCGATCGCCAGATCGGGAAAACTCCCTTCGAGGCGAAGCGCCACGTTCGGCCGCTTCGCCCGCATCCAGCTGATCCAGGGCGAGGTGATGCTGTCCCAGAGATAGGCGGGAGCGGTGAGCCTGAGCAGCGTCTCATAGCCATCGGGAACGGCGATGTCCTGCCGCGATTGCTCCCAGGTCCGGGTGATCGTGGAGGCATGCGGCAGAAACTGCCGACCGGCCGGCGTCAGCGTGACGCCGTCGCTGTCGCGAACGAACAGCTTGCGCCCCAATTGTTCCTCCAGGCCGCGAATGCGCGCGCTGACGGTGGACTGGGCAAGGTTCAGCCGATGGGCGGCAATTGTGAAGCTGCCATGCGCCGCGACCTCGAGGAAACTGCGAAGATTCTCGGTATTCATGGCTTTCGCTTTCGGCTCAGCAGCAATCGAAGATTCCGATGACTCTCATCAAAAAATATCGCTTTTCGACCGTGGTCAACAGTGAACTAGATGCTGGAGCCCCCACGCCAGCCAAGGAATGCAGCCATGCCGAGGCATTTCAGGACGATCGACGCCGCTCGCAGAAATCTTAGCGCAATCGAAAATTCCGCTATCGATGAATTGCTGGCCGGGAGGATCGGCCGGCGCGAATTCCTGCGCCATGGCAGCGTGCTCGGCCTATCGCTGCCCTTCCTCGGCGGCATCGCCTCGGCAGTCGGGCTCGGCGCACCGCAGTCGCGCGCCGAAGGCAAGCCGGGCGGCACGGTGCGCGCGGGCATTGCCGTGCCCGGCGGCGCCATCGACCCGGTCACATTCTACGACAGCGGCAGCTATCAGCTTGTCTTCCAGACGGCCGAATTCCTGTGCGTGACGCAACCGGACCTGACGCTGAAGCCGGTGCTGGCCGAAAACTGGTCGCCAAATGCGGACGGCAGCGTCTGGACCTTCAAGCTGCGCAAGGGCGTGAAATTCCACAATGGCGAGGACTTCAAGGCCGATGACGTGGTGGCGACTTTCGACCGCCTCGCCGATCCGAACGGCGCGTCCAACGCGCTGTCGGTGTTCAAGGGCCTGCTGTCGAAGGGCGGCACGCGCAAGGTCGACGACCACACGGTCGAGTTCCACCTCGACGCGCCGAACGGCAGCTTTCCCTACTCGGTGTCGATCGACAATTACAACGCCGTGATCCTGCCGGCGAGCTACAAGGGCGACTACGAGGAGACCTTCGACGGAACCGGCCCGTTCCGTCTCGAAAGCTACACGCCGAAGGTCGGCGCGAGCTTCGTGCGCAACCCCGACTATTGGGGCGAGAAGGCGCTGCCCGACCGGCTCGAATTCAAGTTCTACGCCGACGTGCAGCCGCGCATCCTGGCGCTGCAAGCGGGCGAGGTCGACGTGCTCGACGCCATCCCGCTCGACGTCAGCCAGGTGGTGCTCGGCAATCCCGACATCACGGTGCTGCGCGTCGCCTCCACCGCGCATCGACAGCTCCACATGCGCTGCGACATGGCGCCCTTCACCGACAAGCGGGTGCGCCAGGCGCTGGCCTTGTGCATCGACCGCTCCAAGCTGGTCGACGGTCTCTGCCGCGGCATGGCGGCGACCGGCAATGACAGCCCCTTCGCGCCGGCCTTCCCTGCCACCGACAAGTCGCTGCCGCAGCGCGCGCAGGACATCGCCAAGGCCAAGCAGCTGATGGAGGCGGCCGGCCTCGCCGGCGGCTTCGACATGACGCTGACGACGCTGCGCTACTCCGACATCCCGGGCTACGCGCAGCTCTTCCAGAACTTCGCCAAGGAGATCGGCGCCCGCATCTCACTCAACATCGAGGACCAGGACAAATATTACGGCAAGGCCGTCTTCGGCCAGTCGGACTGGCTGGACAGCCCGCTCGGCATCACCGACTACGCGCATCGCAGCGTGCCGAACGTTTTCCTGAAAAGCCCGCTGGTCAGCGATGGTCCGTGGAACGCGGCGCATTTCAAGAACGCGACCTATGACGGGCTGGTCGCCGGCTATCTGAAGGCGCTTGACCTCGACACGCAGCGCAAGGCCGCTTCCGACATCCAGAAACTGCTGCTCGACGAGACTCCGGTGATCTTCAGCTATTTCCCGGATCTTTTGGTGCCGGTGCGCAAGACCGTCAGCGGCCTGTCGCCGATCGCCGCCGGGCTGCTGCTCGACCGGGTATCGATAGGCTGATCCGTGTCCAACCGCACGGCCGCAAAGACAAGAAGACGGGAGACTACCATTCGCAAGCCTCATCTGCGCGGCCGCGGGCCGCATTTCCCCCTGCTCGACGCAATCGTACAGTACGAGTTCGAGCCGGGCTACGTGGCTTTCACCATGCCGTCGCCCAAGCGGCTGCGGGTGCAGGTCGGGCCGATGATCGTCGCCGACACCACCAAGGCGCTGGTGTTCTATGAGAGCGATCACCTGCCGGTCTATTACTTTCCGATGAGCGACGTGCGCGAGGAGTTCCTGCTGCCGAGCAAGACGACGACGGAAGATCCGTTCAAGGGCACAGCCACGCATTATTCGCTGAACACCGGCATCACGCTGGTTGAGGATGGCGCCTGGCGCTATCTCGATCCGGTCAAGGGCTGTCCGCCGATAGCGGACTACATATCCTTCTACTGGCCGAAGATGACGCATTGGTGGGAGGAGGACGAAGAGATCTTCGTCCATGCCCGCGATCCGTTCCGCCGCGTCGACTGCCTGCCGTCCTCGCGGCGCGTCCAGGTGATCCTCGACGGCGAGCAGGTGGCGGATTCACGGCGCGGCGTGTTCCTGTTCGAGACCGGCCATCCGGTGCGCCACTACCTGCCGATCTCCGACACCAGGCTCGATATGTTCTCGCCCAGCCGCTACATCTCGCGCTGTCCCTACAAGGGCATCTCCAACTACTACCATGTGACGACGCCCAAGAAGCGGCACGAGAACCTCGTCTGGTATTATCTCGAGCCGGTGCACGAGGCCGAGCGCATCAAGGGCCTGGTGTGCTTCCACCACGAGCTGGTCGACAAGATCCTGGTCGACGGGGTGGAGCTCCCGAAGGAAGCGACGGCGGCTTCGGATGGGTATTTCTGAGCGGCTCTCTCATCATCCGGAAACCAAGCAGCGCGGCGGTGTGAGATAACAGCCGTCTCGTTCCTTCGCGCCCCTCTGTCCTGCCGGCATTCAACAGGTTCTCGCCACAACCGCCCAAATGCCGGTTGAAATATTTTTCAAATAGAAATAGGAATGTTCAAAATGATTGCCTTGGCGCGGCGGCGCGCCCGGAACTGGAGGAAGCGACATGTCCCATCCGCAATTCGCAGCGGAACTCCTGCAGCGCGCTGAGAAAAAGGGGCCGATCACCATCGGTCTCGCCGGCGCCGGGCAGATGGGGACGGATATCGTCGTGCAGGTCGCGTTGATGCCGGGCATGCGCATCGGCGCTATTTCGGAAGTGCGGCCGCAGGCGGCGATCGACGCAGCGCTTCTTGCCGGCCACGACCGTTCCGACATCGTGCAGGCGCCCAACGCCGCCGCCATCGACCGCGCCATCGAGGCCGGCAAGATCGCCGTCACCGAGGATCTGCATGCGCTGGCCGCGGCCGGCCGCATCGACGTCATCATCGACGCCACGGGCAATCCCAACATCGGCACGCTGTTCGCGCTCGAAGTGATGAAGAACGGCAAGCACATCGTCATGCTCAATGTCGAGGCCGACATCACCATCGGCCGCTTCCTGAAGGAAGAGGCGCGCAAGGCCGGAGTCGTCTACACCGGAGCGGCCGGCGACGAGCCTGCCTGCACGCTGGAGATCATCGGCTTCGCCAAAAGCCTCGGCTTCACAATAGTCGCCGCCGGCAAGGGCAAGAACAATCCGCTGAAGTTCGACGCGGTGCCGGCCGACTACGAGAAGGAGGCCGCCGAGCGCAACATGAACGCGCGCATGCTGGTCGAGTTCGTCGACGGCTCGAAGACGGCGATCGAGATGGTGGCGATCGCCAATGCCACCGGCCTGGTGCCCGACGTGCCCGGCATGCACGGCCCGACGGCGACGCTCGAGGAGCTCGCCAGCGTGCTTTGCCCGCGCGAGGATGGCGGCGTGCTGCATCGCAAGGGCGTGGTCGATTATTCGATCGGCAAAGGTGTGGCGCCCGGCGTGTTCTGCATCATCGAGACGAAGCATCCGCGCGTCTTGGAGCGCATGATCGACCTCAAGGTCGGCAAGGGCCCCTATTTCACGATCTTCCGCCCGTATCACCTGACCAGCCTGGAAGTGCCGCTGTCGGCGGCGCGCGCCGTCGTCTACAAGCGCGCCGACATGGAGCCGCTCGACCATCCGGTGGCGGAAGCCGTGGCGGTCGCCAAGACCAATCTCGGCACTGGACAGTCGCTCGGCATGATCGGCGAGAATGACTATCGCGGCTTCGCCATGACCTGGGAGGGCGCGCGCGCCAAGGGTGCCCTGCCGCTCGGTCTCGCCGAGCGCGCCAAGGTGGTGAAGCCGGTCAAGGCCGGCGATTTCCTCACCTATGAAAATTGTGTACCCGACGATTCGATGGTGATAACCCAGATCCGCCGTCGTCTCGACCAGTCGGACGGGCGGTTCGTAACCAACGCGGCCTGACCTTCCGGATACCCGCCTGATGGACGATGTCGTAATCGGGATCGACGCCTCGACGACGGCCGTGAAGGCAATCGCTTTCGCGCGCGACGGCACGGAGCTTTTCCAGGCACGCGAGACCTACCCGCTTTCCAATCCGGCGCCCGGCCATTTCGAGCAGGACGCCGAGCATTGGTGGACAGCGCTGCTGTCGGCGCTGAAGCAGGTTGCCGACAAGGTCGGCGCGTCGCGCGTGAAGGCGATCTCCATCGCCCACCAGCGCGAGAGCTTCACGCTGATCGACGCCGCCGGCGAGCCGCTCATCCCTGCTATCCTGTGGCTGGACGAGCGTGCGCGCCGCCAGGTGGCGCGGCTTTCGGCCGAGCTCGGCCGCGAGGCGATCCGCGACTGGAGCGGTAAGCCGCCGGATCCGACGCCGGCGCTTTATGCCTTGGCCTGGCTGAAGGAGCATAAGCCGCAGGCGCTCGCCAACTCGGCAGCGCTGGTCGACGTGCATGCTTTCTTCGTCCACCGGCTCACGGGCCGGCTTGTCACCAGCACGGCGAGCGCCGATCCGCTCGGCCTGCTCGATATCGCCCATGGCACCTGGCACCCAAAGCTGGTCGAGGCGGCGGGCTTGCAGTCGGAGCAACTGCCGGAGTTGGCAGCGCCCGGCGCGATCTGCGGCACGCTTTGCGAAAGCATCGCATCGGCGACCGGCCTGAAGGCCGGCACGCCGGTCGTGGCCGGCGCCGGCGACGGTCAGGCGATGGGCCTCGGCATGGGCGTCTGCGGTCCCGGCAAGAGCTATCTGTCGCTGGGCTCGGGCGTCGTCAGCGGAAATTATTCCGGCACGGTCACGACATCGGATGCGTTCCGCACGCTGGTCTCGCCGACCGGCTCCGGCTTCATGCTGGAGACGGTGCTGCGCTCCGGCATGCAACTGGTCGACTGGATCGTGCGCACCACCGGCTCGGCTTCGGCCGAGGTGCTGGAGAAGGCTGCGAAGGATGTCGCCCCGGGCAGCGACGGCCTGCTCGTCATGCCCTATTGGGCCGGTGTCATGAGCCCTTACTGGGACGGCGCCGCGCGCGGCGCGATCGTCGGCCTGTCGCTCGACCACGAGCCGAAGCATCTGTTCCGCGCGGTGCTTGAAGGCATCGCTTTCGAGCAGGCGATCGCCACCGATGCGATGGAGGAGCAGACCGGCAAGGCCGGCGCGATGATCGCCGCCGGCGGCGGCACCAATTCGACGCTCTTGATGGAGATCATGGCGAGCGTGCTCGAGCGACCGCTCTTGGTCTCGCCGGTCAACGAGGCGGCTGCGCTCGGCGCCGCCATGCTGGCGGCCTCGGCGGTCGGCTGGTTCGCCTCGCCGGAGGACGCGGCAAAGGCAATGGCCGCGCCGCCGTCAAGACAGGTCGACCCCGTCGAGGCGCTGGTCCCGACCTATCGCGCCCGCAAAGAAATCTACCGCGACCTCTATCACGCGACGCGAGACATCCACGCGCGGCTGGGCGCAGAAGGTCCAGACCCTACCGGCTAAGCAGCCCCTCGGCGCCATCCTCGTCGGTGATCAGCACGGAAACCTTCGTATTGGCGAGGGCGGCGCGCATGACGGCGATCTTCTCCTGCCCGCCCGAAACCAGGATAGTGGTCGGGATGTCGGAGAGATCCTGCAGCGGATAGGCGCAGACGCGGCGGTTGACCTCATGGTCCACGATGCGGCCTTCGGCGTCGATGAAATGGCAGAGGATGTCGCCGACCGCGCCCGCCGCCTGCAATTCCTCCAGCTCGCTCGGCTTGATGAAGCCGTAATTGGCGATCGGGCTGTCGTTTGAGAAGGAACCGACGCTGAGCACGGCGATGCTGGCGCGCCGTGCCCGGAAGACGACGTCCTGGACGCTGCGCTGGCTCATGAAGGCGTCGCGCTGCTCCGGCCTGTCGGCGTAGACGGGCACGGGCAGCAGATAGCATTCGGCGCCGATCTTCTCGGCGAATTCCCAGGCGCTCTCGGTCGGGTTGAGCGGCTGCGCGTGAGTGAGGCCGCCAAGCATCGAGACCACCGTGGTCCTGGCGATCGGCCGGCGCGGCAATTCGTTGATGGCGAATTTCAGCGTGCGGCCCCAGCCGAGCGCAATGACGTCGCCTGGATTGACGTTGTCTGCGAGATAGGCGGCCGCGGCATGGCCGATCATCAGCGGGGCGTTGCTCCTGTCGGCGGCTGACGGCACGACCACGGCCTGGCTGAGACCGAAGCGCTTTTTCAGGCTGTCCTCCAGCTGCACGCATTCGACGACGCTGTCTCGGATGCGGAACTGGACGACGCCCTCCTCGCGCGCGGCGGACAGAATCCGGTGCACCTTGATGCGGCCGACACCGAGGATCTCGGAGATTCGCTCCTGCGTCAGGCCTTCGACATAGTAGTGCCAGGCCGCGCGGGCCTTGAGCTCGGCATCCGGAAAGCGTGAGGCCTTCTCGTTGTCGATCACCGCCATCCTTATGCCTCCCGAATGCGCTGAACTTCCCTATGGCAAACCGACGGTTCGCGCAAACCGCCGCCCAATGCGTCGCGGCACTTGACAATTTTCTGATGAACGTTTTAGCTGAACAAAATTGCATATCAAAGATAAATTGTTCACAGGGAGGATACCTGGTGAACAAGAGCAGCCGGCAGGGTCATCGCCGGCTCGCTGACGGAGGAGACGAAGTGGCCGTGAGCAACGAGACGAGCGAGTTGAAGGCTGGCACCGGCGCGGCGCAGGCCGCTTCCGGCGCGAAGCTTTCGGCGCTGTTTGCCGGAACGATGGGACCGCTGATCGGCCTGGCGCTCTTGTGCCTGGCGCTGACGCTGACCACCGACACCTTCCTGACCTTTCGCAATATCCTGAACGTGCTCGACCAGGTGACCGTGCTCGGCATCATGGCGATCGGCATGACGCTGGTCATCCTGATCGGCGGCATCGACCTTTCGGTCGGCTCGGTGCTGGCGCTGGCTTCCATGGTAATGGGCTTCGTAGCGCACCCCGACTATCTCAATCTCGGCATGCCTGCCGGCATCGCGGCGGCGCTCGTCGTCGCCGGCCTCTGCGGCCTCGTTTCGGGCCTGCTGGTGACGGTGACGAAGCTGCCGCCCTTCATCGCGACGCTGGCCATGATGTCGGTGGCGCGCGGCCTTGCCAACATGATCACCGACGGCTCGCAGATCGTCGGTTTCCCCGACTGGTTCACCAACCTGTCGATCATCCGCCATCTCGGCTTCCTGTCGGTCACCGTCGGGCTGATGATCGTGCTGGCGATCGTCTTCGCCGTCTTCCTCAACTACCGCGCCACCGGGCGCAGCCTCTACGCGATCGGCGGCAGCGCCGAGGTCGCCCGGCTCTCCGGCATTCCGGTGAAGCCGCTGACCAACTGGGTCTATGCGACCTGCGGCGTGCTCGCAGGCCTCGCCGGCATCGTGCTCGCCGCGCGCCTCGATTCGGTGCAGCCGAGCTCCGGCCTCGGCTACGAGCTCGACACGATCGCGGCGGTGGTGATCGGCGGCGCCAGCCTTTCGGGCGGTATCGGTTCGATCGGCGGCACGGCGATCGGCGTGCTCATCATCGGCGTGCTGCGCAACGGGCTCAACCTGCTCGGCGTCTCGCCCTTCGTCCAGCAGGTGGTGATCGGCGTTGTGATCGCGCTTGCGGTCGCCACCGACACCTGGCGGCGCCGCAGACAATGAGAATTCGCCCGGATGTCCGGGCGAAAACGGATCGGTCGATCCGAGACTGGGAATGTTCGGCCGGGGCGCCGCGATGCGCAGGCGGGACAGATTGAACACCAACGGAGGAAACACATGCTGACCAAACGTTCACTGCTGCTCGCAGCCGCGGCCATCGTCCCGCTGCTCGGCCTGTCGGATGCAGCCTCGGCCAAGGACGCCAAGAAGCTCGGGCTGGCCGTCGCCAATCTGCAGGCGGACTTCTTCAACCAGATCAAGCAGTCCGTCGAAGCCTATGCCAAGGAGAAGGGCATCGCGGTGGTCACCGTCGACGCCAAGGGCGATTCGGCGACGCAGGTCAGCCAGGTGCAGGACCTGATCACGCAGAACATCGACGCGCTGATCTACATCCCGGCCGGCGCCACCGCCGCCACCGTACCGACCAAGACCGCCAAGGCCGCCAGCATTCCGGTGGTCAATGTCGACCGCAACGCCGACGGCGCGCCCGGCGACACCTTCATCGCCACCAACAGCGTCGCTTCCGCCAAGGCGGTGTGCGACTACATCGCCAAGCAGGCCGGCGGCAAGGGCGAGATGATCATCATCCACGGCCAGAAGGGCACGACGCCGGAAGTCGACCGCTCGAAGGGCTGTGGCGAAGCGCTGAAGGCCTATCCGGACGTCAAGGTGGTCGGCGAGCTGTGGAGCGAAGGCTGGCACCAGGACGAAGGCTTCAAGCTGACGCAGGACCTCTTGCAATCGCATCCGGACGTGTCGATCATCTTCGGCCAGGCCGACGCGCTGGCGCTGGGTGCCGCCCAGGCGGTCAAGGTCGCCAATCCCGGCCACAAGGTCTGGGTCGCCGGCTTTGACGGCGACGTGGCGGCGCTCAAGGCGCTGAAGGACGGCGTGTTCGACGTGACCGCGACCCAGCAGACGCAAGGCATGGGCCGGCTCGCGGTCGATGCGGCGATCAAGCTGGTGGCCGGCGAGAGCCTGCCGGCCGAGCAGCTGCAGGACGCGACGCTGACCACCAAGGACAATGTCGCGCAGTTCATCGAAAAGCATCCGTAAGAGCGGAATAGCCGAGACTCAAAGAGCGCCACGATGTCCCCTGACCTCCGCCCTAGCGAAAGCCCGCATGACGGGCTCTTCGTCAACGGCCTCTGCAAGAGCTATGGACCGGTGCAGGTCCTGGCCGATGCGAGCTTCGAGGTTCGGCCGGGCGAAGTCGTGGCGCTGCTCGGCGAGAACGGCGCCGGCAAGTCGACCGTCTCGAACATCATAGCCGGGTCGATCAAGCCCGATGCCGGCTCAATCACCTGGCGGGGGAGGCCCTATTCCCCCGCCAACCCCGCGGCGGCCATCGAGGCCGGCGTCGGCATGATCCACCAGGAATTGAAGCTGCTGCCGGACCTTTCGGTGGCGGAGAATGTCTATGTCGGGCGCCTGCCGATGCGCGGCGGCCGCATCGACCGCGCGGCCATGAACGCGAAGGCCTCGGCGCAGTTGAAGCGCCTCGGCCTCGATGTCTCGCCCGAGCGCAAGGTGCGCACGTTGCGCGTCGCCGCCCAGCAGCAGGTCGAGATCGCCAAGGCTCTGACGCTGAATGCGGAGCTTTTGATCCTCGACGAGCCGACGGCGGCGCTCGGCGGCGAGGAAACGGAGCTGCTTTTTAGGCAGATCCGCAAGCTCAAGGCCGAAGGCATGTCCTTCATCTATATCAGCCATCGCCTCGACGAGATCGCGCAGATCGCCGACCGCGTGGTGGTAATGCGCGACGGCCGCATTGTCGCCCGGCACGAGCGCGCCGACATTCCGGTGCGCACCGTGGTCGAGCAGATGGTCGGCCGCAGCGTCGAGCGCATGTTCCCGAAGCTGTCGCCGCCAGGCAGGGAGACCGTGCTCGAAGTCGAGAACCTGTCCTCGCCGGAGCGCAGCTTCAACAACGTTTCCTTCGCGGTGAGATCGGGCGAGATCCTCGGCATCGCCGGGCTGATCGGTGCCGGCCGCACGGAGCTGGTCAGGGCGATCGCCGGCGCCGACCCGATCTCATCCGGCGCGGTGCGCGTCGCAGGCCAGCCGGTGCATCTCAGCGGCCCGGCGGCGGCGATCAGGGCCGGCGTCGTGCTGGTCCCGGAGGACCGCAAGGAGCAGGGCGTGGTGTTGGAGCAGACGATCGGCGAGAACCTGGCGATCGGCAATTTCGACCATGTCGCGCCGAAGGGCTGGGTGTTCCCCAAAGCGGTGCAGAGGTTCGCCGAAGCCGGCATATCGAGGCTCGGCGTCAAGGGTCGGCCTAGCCAGGCGGTCTCAAAACTTTCCGGCGGCAACCAGCAGAAGGTGATAATCGCCAAATGGGTGTCGCGGCCCCCCAAGGTGTTCATCCTCGACGAGCCGACGCGAGGCATCGACGTCGGCGCCCGCGCGGCGATCTACGACGTCATCGCCGACCTCGCCCGCTCGGGCATGGCGGTGGTGGTGGTGAGCTCGGACCTCGAGGAAGTGCTGGGGCTTTCGCATCGCGTGCTGGTGCTAAGCCGCGGCCGCCAGCGCGGCATTCTCGATCGCGATGAGGCAAGCAACATCGCAGTGATGGAACTGGCGACAAGCTGAGGACGACACATGGGAACAAAGCGCAGCAGGTGATACCCTCCCAAGCACCGGACCGCGCGGGGCGCCAGCAGGACTGGCGCCCCTTCTTTCAGAGAGAGGGAGAGAGATGAAACTATTTGATCTTCATGGCGACGTGGCGCTTGTGACGGGCGCTGGCAGCGGCATCGGGCAAGCGATCGCCATAGGGCTCGCGGAGGCCGGCGCCGACGTCGCCTGCTTCGGCCACAGCTCGAAGGGCGGGCTGGAGGAGACGGCCGGCAGGATCGAGGCGCTCGGCCGCAAGGCGCTGGTGCTGATGGGCACCGTGACTTCCGAAAGCGACCTCGCAGCGGCGGTCGAACGTATCGAAAGGGAACTCGGCGCGCTGACGATTGCCGTCAACAATGCCGGCGTCGCCGGGGCAGAACCCGCCGAGACGCTGCCGATGGAAAAATGGCAGAAGCTCTACGACGTCAATGTCGGCGGCGTGTTCCTGTCCTGCCAGGCCGAGGCGCGCGTCATGCTGCCGCGCCGCAAAGGTTCGATCGTCAACATCGCCTCGATGTCCGGCTCGATCGTCAACCGGGGCCTGACCCAGGCGCACTACAATTCGTCGAAGGCGGCGGTGATCCACATGTCGAAGAGCCTCGCCATGGAGTGGGCCGATCGCGGCCTGCGCGTCAATGTGGTAAGCCCAGGCTACACGCTGACGCCGATGAACAAGCGGCCCGAGGTCGCCGAGCAGGTCAAAATCTTCGAGCGCGACACGCCGATGGGCCGCATGGCAACGCCCGAGGAGATGGTCGGACCGACCGTGTTCCTGGCGAGCCGGGCCGCGAGTTTCGTCACCGGCATCGACCTCATCGTCGATGGCGGCTTCGTCTGCTGGTAGGAGAAAAAAGTGCAGAAGCGTTTTGAAGGAAAGACGGCGGTCGTCACGGGCGCCAGCGGCGGCATCGGTGCAGCCATGGCAAAACGCTTCGCGGCGGAAGGTGCCGCGGTCGTGGTCAGCGCCATCGACCCGCGCGTCGACGAGGTTGCGGCCAACCTCAAGGCTGCGGGCGCGAAGGTCGCCTCGATGCGCATGGATGTTACGAAGAAGGACGAGGTCGCGGCACTCTACGATCTCGCCGAGAAGGAATTCGGCCGCGTCGACATCTCCGTCCAGAACGCCGGCGTCATCACCATCGCCAAGATCGAGGCGCTGACGGAAGCCGAATGGGACAAGGTGATGGCGGTAAACACCAAGGGCGTGTTCCTGTGCTGCCAGGAAGCGATCGGACGCATGCGCAAGCATGGCGAAGGCGGCCGGCTCATCAACACGGCGTCAGGCCAGGCGCGGCAGGGTTTCATCTACACGCCGCATTACGCCGCCTCGAAGTTCGGCGTGGTCGGCATCACCCAGAGCCTCGCCAAGGAAGTGGCCAAGGAAAAAATCACCGTCAACGCCATCTGCCCCGGCATCATCGACACCGACATGTGGGCCTATAATGACACTGCCTGGGGCAAGCTGCTCGGCGACTACAAGCCGGGCGAGCTGATGGCGGAATGGGTGAAGAATATCCCCATGGGCCGCGCCGGCAGCGGCGAGGATGTCTCAGGCCTGGTCGGCTTCCTCGCCAGCGACGACGCCGCCTACATCACCGGACAAACCATCAACGTTGATGGCGGGCTGATCATGTCGTGAGGGGGCACTACGCGTTGAGGCGAAGGCGGCGCCAACCTCGCCTGCGACCGGCATCAGGGCTGCGCCGGCCGATTTCGTCGCCGGGCCTGCGACATAAGAGGCTTGCCGCCATCATTGCGCTCTTGTATCGCCACAATTATGTTCACCATGAGTGAAATAAATCGGCGGAAAGTTGAGGGGCGCCATGGCGAAGAAGACTAGCGACACCAAGCCTTCCGGCGCGATCGCCAAAGAAAAGGCATTGCCGAAGAGCGTCTCGGCGGACGGGAGAACCGTCCGAACCATCCGCCCGCCGCTCACGCAGGACCCGCATGCAATCCGCGACACACGCGAGAAAGTGCTGGAGGTGGCGATCGGCCATGAGGTGCGCGCCTTCCGCAAGAAGCTCGGCATCACCGTTGCCGATCTCGCGGCCGCCACCGACATTTCGCTCGGCATGCTGTCTAAGATCGAGAACGGCATCACCTCGCCGTCGCTGACCACGCTGCAGGCGCTGTCGCGGGCGCTCGGTGTTCCGGTCACCGCCTTCTTCCGCCGCTTCGAGGAGGAACGCGCCGCCGTCTTCGTCAAGGCCGGCGAAGGCGTCGACGTCGAGCGGCGCGGCACTCGCGCCGGCCACCAGTACAATCTGCTCGGCCATATTGGCGCAAACACAAGCGGCGTCGTCGTCGAGCCCTATCTGATCACGCTGACCGAGGATTCGGACGTGTTTCCGACCTTCCAGCACGCGGGCATGGAGTTCCTCTACATGCTCGAGGGCGAGGTCGTGTACCGGCACGGCAGCCATCTCTACCCGATGAAGCCGGGAGACAGCCTGTTCTTCGATGCGGACGCGCCGCACGGGCCGGAAGAGCTGACACAGCTACCGATGCGCTATCTCTCGATCATCTGCTATCCGCAAAACAGCACGAGCTAAAGCATGTCTCCCGAAATTGTGCAGCGGTTTCGGGACAAAGACATGCCTAAAATCAAACACCTAAAGCAGGTCGCGTGAATCCTTTTTAACGCGACCTGCCACCTGCCTTAGTCGCTCACGCGCCGGACATGCGCGGCTGCCATCCTCCTATCCAGCATGGGTCGGTGGCCCGACATCGCGCTGCCTTTTCCGTCGGCGTTCTTTCTGCCCGCCCACACCGGCGCCAAGCCGTCCGCGACAATTTCCTGCAGGCAAGTAGTTTTATCCACAGGCAAACCTCGGACGGCCGACCAAACGGTTTGCCGAGCGTAAAACCGGCTTGACAATTCCACGGTTCGGGCAGAACTTATGAAAAAAATTTCACTCTGTTGAAAGAGTGGACGCCTGGCCGCTTCGGAGCCGGACGTCGAGAAAGGGGAAAAAAACCGATGTCCGACCTGCATCAGCGCATCGAAGCGCTGTACCGCTCCGACGTGCGCGGATCCGTGCTCCTGATCGCCTGCCTCTGGGCGACGATCCTCTTCGTCCTCGTGATGACCTGGGCCTACATCCCCGATAGCGGGATCAAGGTCGTGGTGGTGATCGCGGCTGCCGCGGTGCTGATCTTCAACACCGCCGCTATCCTGGCGATGCTCAATCACTACAAGGAAGACAAGGAATTCATCTACGGCCTCGACATCAAGAACGCCGACGCGTTCCGCAACCGCCAGTCCTGAAGGGAGAAACCATGTCCCGCTACATCCCGCCGGAGCAGAACAAGGCCGGTCAGGTCTTCGACATCGCCGTCGTCGTGGTCGCCATTTTCGTGGCGCTGTGGCTGCCGCTGAAGCTCGGCCTTGCCGGTGCTGCGAAATCGATCGATGCGCTCGACGCCAAGACCTGGGACGCGCTCGGCCAGAACGCGACCATGGCCGCGATTTGGGAGAAGCTCGGCTACACGCCCGAGACCGCCCACGACATCATCCAGAATCGCTTCCACTACATCATCGACTGGCCGACGCTGATCATCATGGCGGTGGTGCTGATCGGCTATTTCGTCTTCCTGTTCCGAGCCTCCGATCGCGAATATCGCGAGGTGATCAACGAGAAGTTCGACGACAAGTAATTGCGGGGACAAGATCATGTGGATGACACTCTCTTACGCATGCTGGGGCATTTCGATCCTGCTCGCGCTCTGGATGCTCTACGACTGGTTCAAGGTCGATACGACCTATTCCGAGCAGACGCTGACCTCCTCGCGCGAAGGCGAGCTTGAAGCCGTCTCCGAAAAGCACCGGATCTGAGTGGAGCCAACAATGACAGTCGCGATTGAAACGGGACAAACGGTAATCCACGGCGACAGGGTCTCGCTGCTCAGGGTGCTCGGCCCCGCCCATGTCTGGGCGCTCGGCGTCGGCATCGTGCTTGTCGGTGAGTTCACCGGCTGGAATTTCGCGGCCGACAAGGGCGGCGCGCTCGCCGCGCTGATCGTCTGCTGGATCGTCGGCCTGCTCTACACATCGGTCGCCATGATCGATTCCGAGGTGACCTCGACCGTCGCCGCCGCCGGCGGGCAATATGCGCAGGCAAAGCACATCGTCGGGCCGCTGATGGCCTTCAACGTGGCGCTGTTCCTGGTCTTCGCCTACACGATGCTGGAAGTCTCCGACGCCATTCTGCTCGGCGACACGATCGTCGCCAAAGCCGGCGTCGAAGGGTTGACGCACAATTCCTTCATCGCCGCGACCATCGTGGTGCTGGCTTGGCTCAACTATCGCGGCGTGCTGATGACGCTCAACGTCAACTTTGTCATCACCGCGGTCGCCTATATCTCGATCATCATCCTGTTCTTCTCGGTGAGCCCGTGGACGCAAGGCGCGGTGCTGAAGCTCAACGAGCTGGTGACGCCCGGCAATGCGCTTCCCTATGGCTGGATCGGCGTGATCGCCGCCTTCCAGTTCGGCATCTGGTATTATCTCGGCATCGAAGGCACCACGCAGGCGGCCGAGGAAGTGCGCTCGCCGGCGCGCTCCCTGCCCTACGGCACGATGGCCGGCATGATCACGCTTCTGATCGCCGCCGCCATGACCTGGTATGTCTGCGCCTCGCTGATGCCCTGGGAATATCTCGGCATCACCTATTATCCGCTGTGGGACGCCGGCAAGCTGACCGGCAGCCCGCTGCTCGAGAACCTGCTGTTCATCGCGACGCTTCTCGCGGCACTGGCCTCCGCCAATGGCTGCATCAACGATGCGGCACGCGCCTGGTTCTCGCTCGGCCGCGACCGCTACCTGCCGAGCTGGTTCTCGGCGGTGCATCCGAAGTACCGCACGCCTTACCGCTCGATCCTGTTCCTGCTGCCGATCGCGCTCGCCTTCGCCTTCATCGCCGACCTCAACCAAGCGATCACCTTCTCGATCCTGTCGGGCGTGCTGCAATACACCTTCATGAGCATCAACATCATGATGTTCCGCAAAAAGTGGCCGCTGGGCTCGATCCGGCGCGGCTACACCCATCCCTTCCACCCGCTGCCGGCGATCGTTCTGTTCTGCCTGTGCGTGGTGACCTTCTTCGCCATCTTCCTCGGCTTCGGCTCGCAGCTGATCGCGATGGTCGCCTTCTACTTCCTGATCTCGCTGTGGTTCCACTTCTACCGCTACAAGTTCGTGCGCCGCGGCGATCAGTTCACGATGCCGTGGCCGAAGCCGCAGGGCTATTGAACGGAAAAAGACCCGCCGCCAGGCGGCGGGTCTTGGCGTGTCGAGATGTCTGAGTTGACGTCAGTCTTGCTTACCGGGGCGATCGTGCTTGCGGTCGTCCTCCATCTTGCCTGGCTCGCGCGCGCCAGCCGCAACCGGGCCAAGGCGGCGTTCGCCGCCGACGAGGCCGCTATCCGGGCGGTCATCGCGGACGCCATCGATGCCTCGGACGGCACGGCCGGAGTCGATACCTGGGCCGGTTCGTGGAACGGCGAGCGCGCGCAGGTGCGCACCATCGTCGACACGCTCGCGACCCGAAAGCTGCCGACACGCTGGCTGAGCGTGTCGATCACCGAGCCGGTCGCGGTGCCGGGCATTTTCGACATGATGATGCGGCCCGGGTCGCCGACGACCTTCTCCAATTTCGACCATCTCGAGCACACGCTGCCGAAGACGGCGGCGTTCCCCGACGATGCGGTGCTGCGGACAAACCGCAAGGGCGTGGTCTTTCCGCAGGACGTGATCGCAGCGCATGCCGGGATCTTTGCCGAGGGGCGTGCCAAGGAATTGCTGATCACGCCGAAGGGTGTGCGCATCGTGTGGCTGCTCGCCCAGGCCGACCGGGCGCGTTACGGCGTGTTCCGCCAAGCCGCGTTCGGCGACGCGAGGCTCGATCCGGCATTGCTCGAAGAACTGCTCGCGGCCGCATCCTCGCTTCGTCAGGCGATCAACCAGCGCGAAAGGCAGGCCGCATGAGCGATACCATCACCCCCGCCGACCGGCCTTCGAACCCCTACCTGGTGCTGGCCTCCGCTGTCGTCCTGCCGGGCAGCGGACATGTCATGCTCGGCTTGCCGGCGCGCGGCCTGCAATTCCTGTTCTTCATGGTGATCCTCGGCTGGGTGACGACCAAGGTGGCGCCGCCGGACGCCAGCTTCATCGGCCGCCACGCCGGCGGTTTCCTCATCTATGCGCTATCGATCCTCGACGCCTACAGGATAGCGCGCATCCGCCATGCGACATGGGCTCACAGGACGCGTCCGGATGGCGACGGCGCCGGAAACGGCGCAAACGCTGATGTATAATCACAGGAAAATTTTTTTCATACCAATTGAATTCCTCGGGCTCATTCGATACATCTGAGGAAGCCATAAACGTCGGAGGCTGGCATGTGCGGAATCGTCGGACTTTTCCTCAAGGACAAGGCGCTGGAGCCGAAGCTCGGCGCGATGCTGTCGGAGATGCTGGTCTCGCTCAGCGACCGCGGTCCGGACAGCGCCGGCATCGCCATCTATGGCGCGCCGACCGGCAACGAGGCCAAGATCACCGTGCAGTCGCCGAAGCCCGAGCGCGATTTTCGCGGCCTCGACGTTGACCTTGCCAAGGCGGTGGGCGCGCCGGTGAGCGTCGCCGTGAAATCGACGCACGCGGTCATCAGGACGACGCCGGAGAAGGTCGACACTGCACGCGAGGCATTGCAATCGCTGCGGCCCGATATCCGCATCATGGGCGCCGGCGAAGCGGTCGAGATCTACAAGGAAGTCGGCCTGCCGGAAGCCGTCGTCGAGCGCTTCGGCGTGCGCTCGATGACCGGCACGCACGGTATCGGTCATACCCGCATGGCGACGGAATCGGCGGTCACCACGATGGGCGCGCATCCCTTCTCGACCGGCGCCGACCAGTGCCTGGTGCACAACGGTTCGCTCTCCAACCACAACAATGTGCGGCGCGAGCTGGTGCGCGAAGGCATGACCTTCGAGACCGAGAACGACACCGAGGTGGCGGCCGCCTATCTCTCCAACAGGATGGCGCATGGCAAGAATCTCGGCGAGGCGCTCGAAGACACGCTCTCCGATCTCGACGGCTTCTTCACCTTCGTCGTCGGCACCAAGAACGGCTTCGGCGTGGTGCGCGATCCGATCGCCTGCAAGCCCGCCGTGATGGCCGAGACCGACCAGTATGTCGCCTTCGGCTCGGAATATCGCGCGCTCACCAAGCTGCCCGGCATAGACAATGCGAGGGTTTGGGAACCGGAGCCCGCAACCGTCTATTTCTGGGAGCATTGAGTTCATGCCCGCAACAACCATGCCGAAGGCGCAGCGCGAGCAAGGCCATGCAAGGGTCTTCGATCTCGGCCAGCAGTCCCTGCGTGAGCTGAACCAGGCGCTTCATCAGCTGACCCCCGGCTCGAACGAGACCGCCTGGGAAGTGCTCAACCCGAAAGGCAGCCATTCGGTCGCCGTCGGCGTCGACCAGCCGATCAGCGTCGATGTGCGCGGCAGCGTCGGCTATTACTGCGCCGGCATGAATGATGGCGCCGCCATCACCGTGCATGGCTCGGCCGGCCCCGGCGTCGGCGAGAACATGATGTCGGGCCAAATCGTGGTCAAAGGCGATGCCAGCCAGTATGCCGGCGCCACCGGCCGCGGCGGCCTGCTGGTCATCGAAGG
The DNA here is from genome assembly GCF_003863365.1 of Mesorhizobium tamadayense. GTDB lineage: Bacteria > Pseudomonadota > Alphaproteobacteria > Rhizobiales > Rhizobiaceae > Mesorhizobium > Mesorhizobium tamadayense. Next base: position 217,746 of record NZ_RQXT01000005.1, read on the forward strand.
CAACGCTTCCTCGCGCTGCGGCATCTCGATGAAGGGCATCGACATCGTCGTGCACGGCAATATCGGCCACATGTCGGCCTTCATGGCGCAGTCCGGCAATCTGGTCGTGCTGGGCGATGCCGGCGATGCGCTGGGCGACTCCATCTACGAGGCGCGGCTCTTCGTGCGCGGCAAGGTCGAGAGCCTCGGCGCCGACTGCATCGCCAAGGAGATGCGGCCCGAGCATATCGAACTGCTGCAAGGCCTGCTCGACCGCGCCGGCGTCACCGGCGTCAAGCCGTCGGAGTTCAAGCGCTACGGCTCGGCCCGCACGCTCTACAATTTCAACATCGACAACGCCGATGCGTATTGAGGCAAGATGACCTACCGCAACCCGCCGACGACGCCGCGCAAGTCCGCGATCTTCGACGACTACACGCTTTCCGAAATTCGTCGTGCCGCCGCGACCGGCATCTACGACATCCGCGGCGCCGGCGCCAAGCGCAAGCTGCCGCATTTCGACGACCTGCTTTTCCTCGGCGCCTCGATCTCGCGCTATCCGCTGGAAGGCTATCGCGAGCGCTGCGACACCAGCGTGGTGCTTGGCGCGCGCCACGCCCGGAAACCGATCGAGCTGAAGATCCCGATCACCATTGCCGGCATGAGCTTTGGGTCGCTCTCCGGCCCGGCCAAGGAAGCGCTGGGTCGTGGCGCCTCGCTTTCCGGCACCTCGACCACCACCGGCGACGGCGGCATGACCGAGGAAGAGCGCGGCCATTCCAAGACCCTGGTCTACCAGTACCTGCCCTCGCGCTACGGCATGAACCCGCGCGACCTACGCCGCGCCGACGCCATCGAGGTTGTCGTCGGCCAGGGCGCCAAGCCCGGCGGCGGCGGCATGCTGCTTGGCCAGAAGATCTCGGACCGCGTCGCCGAGATGCGCACGCTGCCCAAGGGCATCGACCAGCGCTCGGCCTCGCGCCATCCCGACTGGACCGGTCCC
>NZ_RQXT01000050.1 GCF_003863365.1 Mesorhizobium tamadayense
GAGCTTCGCTCCTGCTTCGCCCTAGAATGACGAGGTTGGGGAGGCTTCAGCCAATCCCAAACGTCGTGAAATCCTGGATCAACCCTGGCGCCCTTCCTGGGCGACCTGGGTGGGCGACCTGGTCAGGCGCGGCACCACGACGAGGCGCTTGATCTTGCCTTTCTTGTAGGCGGCAAGGAAGCGGTGATAATCCTTGAAGACGAGGCAGCCGTTGGATTCGGCGCGGCCGCCGCGCAGCATGTAGGTGTGGGCGAGCAGGCCATCCCGGCCATATTTGTTCTTGCCGCTGGCCGGCGTCAGCCGGATCGCCTCGACGCCGTGGAAGCGCGATTCACGCATCGACAGATTGTAGGTGTCGGGCGGCGTCGGGCCGACATTCTTGCGGTTGACGAAGCGCGGCTGGTCGACCATCGAGCCGAACCCGGAATGGGCCTCAAGCCGCGAGCCGTCGGGCATGTAAACGATCTTGGCCGAGATGTCATAGACGGCGACGCCATTGCCCGTCGAAGGCCGGTTGAACAGGTTCCCAAAGGCATTGCTGAGGCCGCCGCGCTCGGGCGTGTCCGGCTTGGCATAGGCGAGCATCTCGGAGGATTGCGCCTTGCCGCGCTTGGTCGGCCCTGCATTGACTGGCTTCGAGCCCTGCACGCCCGGAAGCGCCTGGTCGGCGTTCCTCAGCGAGCGCTGCGTCTGCGGGCCTTCCGCGGTGTCGGCAACGGGCGGCTGCGGCCTGGCCGCCTCCGATTTGGCAGCCTCCGATTTGGCACCTTGGGGCCTTGCCGATTGGGCCGCTTGCGGCTTGGCAGGCTCTGGCTTCCTCGCGGCATTCTGTTCGGGCGCCTCGGTCGCGCGCTCAAGCGTGGTGCGCGGCCTCAGGCCCGGAACGGCAATGCTGTCGGGCAAATCGTCCTGCGGCGGCAGCGAGGCGACCTGCACCTCGCCCTGGTTCCCGGCGGTTTGAGCCGAGGCTTCAGCATCGTCCGAGGCGCCGGCCGTCGTATCGGGCGCGTCGCTGTTGGCAAGCGCGACCGCGGTCGGCACGTCGACCGTCTCGTCGGGCATGACATTTGCCAGCGCCAGCGCCAGTTCGGACGCACGCTGGACGTCGACCTGACTTGGGCCGAAGCGCGCCTCGACCGGGCCGCTCTCTGCCGCGACGGTCGGGGCCGTGTCGGTCTGGGCTGGGCCGGTCTGGGCCGCGCCGAAGCGGTTCGCCGCCGGCAGGCTCGCAAGCAGGAAAGGCGCGCTCTCGGCACGTCGGAAGGCATCGGCAAGTTTCTGCGGCGAAAGCCCGGCGCGCTTGATGACGCTGTCGAACCGGTCGGCGACGTCCGCAGCCGAGGCCACCACGACCCTTTCATGCGATACGCTGTCGGGAGCCGCCGGCTTCAGCCGCGCGGCCTTGCCGTCATGCACGAAGCCATCACGCGCTAAGCTGGCGGCGAGACTGAGGCAGCCGGCATCGCAGCCGTGGGTGAGCGAGCCTGTCTTGTAGGCGCCGGCCGCGGCAACGCGCGGCGCCCAGGCATTGGCAAGCTTGCCGTGCTGGTCGGCGAGCGCGATGCTGCGCGGCGCAAGCAGGCTCTGCGGCAATCCGTTGGAAGCGGCGGTGAGCGAGGTGCTCACCGAGTGAAGGCCAGCCATGGTCGCCACCGACCATAAGGCAAGCGCGGCGCCGACAGCCGGCACCACAACCCAACGATGACCACCAGATTTCTTCGAAGTCAAACCCCTCTCAGGAGTGTCACCCCGGTTCTTCAAACGCAAAAACGCCATACGACCACTCTCAATCGGCATGCCGGTTTGCGGACCTGGCACCCGTCACGATCACAGTTCGCCTGGTGCCCCCTGCACCTTCACGCGTCTGTTGCCGATTGATTCAAAGGATGGACAAAGATGGTTAACCAATCCCTCCACCAGCCGCCAATCCGGCGACGGTCCATACGAAAAAGAGCCCTCCATGGTCTGCGCCACGGTAAAAATGCTCGCCTTCGCCCGCTTTTGCTGCCCGTTTTTGCCGGCCGAGTCAAGCAAAGGCGAAGGTTCTACCCCTTTCGGGCGATCGCCAGCTAAGGACGGATTGAGGTTAAAAAACGGCGGGAAGGGGCTGCGGCGCGAGGCGCGACATCGCTGCTGGATGGAAACGCGGGGCGAACTCCGGCGGCAAGAAGGAAGGTCTCGGCACCGGCCGAAAATCAATGGCAGAGCCGTGAAGCCAAGTTCGTCGTCCGAGCTGCACTCCGCCCTGGCCTGTTCAGCCTTTGAATTGCTTACCCGCTCTAAATATTTGTTTTTATATGCAATTGCCGGGGCGGAAAGCCGCTGTGTTCAGCCTGTTTCGTCCGTTCCGTCGGCGACCCCCACATGATGCCGATAGACCATTCCCCAACCCTTCCAGCCGGTGAACAGAAGGATGAGAACAACGATCAGCGACAGGACGAGGCCAACGGGCATCACCGCCGCCTCACCTTGGGCATAGCGCGTGTACCAGTTGTAAAGCTCGATCAGGACGACGATCACGTTGCCGCCGGCGTGGAGCCATACGTCGCGAAGATTGCGGATTTGAGCATCGCCCAAAATATCGGTCAGGCCGGCAAGAGCGGCAAGCGCGGCCATGATCAGACCGGCCCCCAGCAGCCAGAGCGAAGCGGTGACCCAGCCCGGATTGCCGGTCCGCCAGAAGATGAGGTCGCAAACGAAGGTCGCGACAAAGAAGGCGATCGGGAACGGTATTAGCATCGCATGGACGGGATGGCCGGCAATGCTTGCCGTGCTGTGCGGATTGTGGGGAATCGTCTGCTGGGCCATGGTAATGCCTCCCGCAAGCGTGGCGAGCGCCGCCTTCAGACCACATCGGAACTCATCACGGGCTTGGCGGCAAAAAGCCGGACATGTACCGAACTCCGGTTGCCCGGGAATGTTCCATAACACGGCGTTTGGTGCGCGGACTCGTTAACGCGCAGCAGCGACGACATAGCCGCATATGCTGGTGGCCGCCTCGGTCGAAAACGAGCCAAATCAAACAATTACGTGCTAGTCTCGCGCCTCATCGAGCAGACGGCGGGGATTGCAATGTTGGAAACGGACAAGGTGTTCGCCGGCTCTGTCCCGGAAAACTACGACCGCTATATGGTGCCGTTGATTTTCGAACCGTATGCCGCCGATCTTGCACGACGAGCAGCGTCCTTTTCGCCAGGCGCCGTTTTGGAAACCGCGGCGGGCACCGGGGTTGTCACCCGCGCATTGGCGCCAAGGCTGTCCCCCGGCGCAAGCTACGTCGTGACCGACCTCAATCAGCCGATGCTCGACCACGCCGCTTCGCGACAACGGCCCGACAGCCGCATCACATGGCGCCAGGCGGATGCCCTGGCGCTGCCGTTCGAGGATGCGGCCTTCGATCTCGTCTGCTGTCAGTTCGGCGCGATGTTCTTTCCCGACCGCTCGGCTGCCTATCGTGAGGCAAAACGCGTGCTCAAGCCCGGGGGACGGTTCCTGTTCAGCGTCTGGGATCGCATCGAGGAGAACATATTCGCCGATGACGTGACCAATGCCCTCGCGGAGATTTTTCCCAACGATCCGCCGCGCTTCCTCGCGCGCACGCCGCACGGCTACCACGATAAGGACGTCATCCGCAGCGATCTGGTGGCCGCGGGTTTCTCCGATGTGGCGATCGAGACGCGAGCCGAGCAAAGTCGTGCCTCCTCAGCGCGCATTCCTGCCGTTGCCTATTGCCAGGGAACTCTGCTGCGCAACGAAATCGAGGCCAGAGATGCGGGAAAACTGGAAGCCGCGACCGACTACGCCACTTCGGTGATCGCAGCCAGACACGGCAGCGGCGAGGTCGCCGCCAAAATCCAGGCGCACGTGATCGTGGCTTTGGCCTAGAGTTCAGCGCCCGGCAGGCGTGCATCGGCCAAACGGGGGACGGGTTTCGTCTTGCCGCTGAGCCGCGCGCCCAAGGTGAGCGCCCGCGGAAAATTGCGAACGACCGCCTCCATCAAGGCGGCGCCGCCGGGGCCAAGGGCCAGCCGGGCGATGGCCTCGGCAGCATGAACCCGCGTCGAGAACAATCTCCGCCAGGCCGCTTCGTAGCGTCTGCCGGCCGCCTCGCGTCCCGCCTGCCCGCTTGCCGCCTCGCCGAGTTCATGCGCCAGAAGCCAGCCGGACTGAAGCGCCATCGATATGCCCTCGGCGATGATCGGATGCGACTCGCCAGCGGCATTGCCGACGCGGAAGATGTCCGCTTCGTAGCCGGTGCGGATGCCGGGCCGGATCGGCCCGGCCGCAAGCCACGGACCGTGGAGGCGGGCTTCCGCCAGAGCGTCGCGCGCGCCCCGGCATGTCGCCATGATATGATGTTCGACGGCTTCGGCCGCCGGGACATGGCGGGCGCGCTCGCGGGCAAGGCTGCCGCGCAGCCGGGCGAGCACATCGCGCCTTATGCAGCAGGAGATCGACATGCGGCCATGGTCGGCGAGCACCATGCCGCCATAGCCGCCGGGAAAGGTCAGCAGCGGCATCAGGTCGGGCGGCAGCCACGATCCGGTGTAATGCGCCTTGAAGCCGAGCAGGTCCGAGGGGCGGCTTTTCTTCTCGAGCTGGCTTGGCAGCGGCCCCGGCTCCCACGAACCGTGCGCGGCGACGATCGCCGGCGCCCGCAGGACCGTCGCCTCGTCGCTCGAACTGCCGCCTTTGGCCTGGATCCGCACCGCCTGGCAATCGCCGTCGCGCTCGACGGCGACGGCGCGGCAGGGCTGGAAGACTTCAGCGCCGGCCGAGCGGGCCGCGTCGAGCAGAAGCGTGTCCAGTATGTCGCGGCCGAGCGCCCGGCCGAAGCCGTCTCCTGCCGCGGATCCGGATCGTGCGCCAGGCATCGGCGCCTCGATGCTGGAGTCACCGGAAAACAGGCCGACCCGGCGGATTTCGGGACCGGCCTCGGCCCGCCAGGCATCGCCGATCCCGAGCCGGTCGAGGAGCGCGAGGTTACTTGCGGAGATGTATTCGCCGCAGACTTTTCTGCGCGGAAACGCGCTCTTCTCCACGATCGCGACGGCCCATCCGCGCCGGGCAAGCGCCAGCGCCGCCGACGCACCCGCCGGGCCGGCGCCGATGACGATCGCGTCGTGGGTGGATGGCCGCCTCATGGCGCGTCCTCCGCCGGCATCCGTGCCGCGCCAACGAAGACATGGGAGAAAGGACCGGCGCGCCGCTCCTCAAGCGGCCTGCCGCCGGCGGCGCTCCAGAGGTCGGAAAGCTCGCTGCCGCGGAAGCCGGCGCGCACGCTTTCCACCGCGTCATGCCGGGTGACGTCGTTGACGCCGATTGCCGGCAGAAACCGGGCGGCGGCGAGCGCGAAGCCCGTCCTCAGCGGTTCAGTCGCCACGAGCAACGGGGCCTTGCGCCGCAAAAGCGAAAACAGGCGCAGCAACCCGGCGTCGTCGAAATGATGCAGGAACAGGTTGACCGTGATCGCGTCGAAGGGCCTGCCATCCGCCCTCTCCGCCCAGTCGAATACGTCGGCGGTGACGGTTTCGACCGCCCATCCCAGCGCGGCGAAATCCGCCGTGAGCTTTGGCGTGACGAGATCGACGCGATCGAGCATCGTCAGTTCCACCTCGCGCCAGTCTCTTGCCATGCGCCGCGCCACCTTCAGCATGAAGGTGCCGTCGCCGGCGCCGATCTCCAGGATGCGACCGGGCGGCCTCGGCAAAAACCTCCGCAACAGCGAGGCCATGATCGGCGCCTGGAACATCAGCGCGTTGATGCGGGCGAGATCGCGGCGCGAGCGCAGCGCCCGCGGATCGTCGGCGGCCAGCCCATCCAGGATTTCCGGAACGAGGCTGCGGCGGGCGAGCGCGGTCATGAGACGGTCCTGAACAGCATGGTCTCGGCCGTCAGCCCGGGTCCGAACGACATGCCGCAGCCAAGCTGTCCGTCCGGCGCCTTCAGCATCTTCTCCAGCACGAACATGACGGTCGGCGACGACATGTTGCCGTATCGGCGCAGCACCTCGCGCGACGGCTCGAGCGCAGCGGGCGCGAGGTTCAGCGCCCTCTCGACGGCGTCGAGAATGGTGCGTCCGCCGGGATGCACGGCCCAGAGGTCGATCGCCTCCGGCGACCGGCCGCCCAGGATGTCGTCCCGGTGGCTCCGCAACGCCTGCTGGACCGCGGCCGGCACCTGGCCGGAAAGGACCATTTCGAAGCCATGGTCGTGGATATCCCAGGTCATCAGCTCCCGCTGCTCATCCGCGACGGTGCAGCGGAAGCTATCGAGCTCGATGCCGGGCGGCTCGGCGGTGACGAGCGTCGCCGCGCAGCCATCGCCCCAAAGGCAGAAGGACAAAAGCTTCTCGAGCTCGGTGGTTTCCCTCAGATGCAGGGTGCATATCTCGATGTTGACCAGCAGAACCCTGGCCTGCGGGTCGGAGCGGACGATGTGGCGGGCAAGCTTGAGGGCGTTGACCGCCGCGTAGCAGCCCATGAACCCGATCATCGTGCGCTCGATACCGTCAGGCAGACCGCAGCGCCGAACCAGGTCGAGGTCGATGCCCGGCGCGGAAAAGCCGGTGCAGGAGGTGACGACGAGATGGGTGACCCGCGACGCATCGTCGCCAAGGTGCAGTCCGTCAACGGCCTTCTGAGCCAGGACGGGCGCGGCTTCGCTGAACATCGCCATTCTCGCGGCCGTTCCCGGGAACGCGCCGCGCCTGAAGGTTCCGGCCAGGTCGGCCGACGGCCCTTCGGGGTCGAGAGCGGGCGCAAAGCAGGAGAAGCGGTGCTCGATGCCGGCGAGGCCGGCCATGCGCTCGAACAGCCGGCGGCGATCGTCGGCGAGCATCGAGGCTGCGTAGCGCAGGTAGAACTGATGGACTTCGTGCTCCGGAACCGCTGTCGCGATCCGGTTGATATAGGCTTTGGCGGTCATGTTCTGTCTCCTGGGCGTCGGGCACGGTGCAACCGTGGCGCTGCTGTCGGAGGGGTTTGCTTATCGGCGACGGGTGCCTGGCTTTGAGCGTTGCCTATTCGATAAACGTTTCGGAAAACTGGTTTCGTCCCGAGACATGGCCAGTCAGCCGACATCAATGACCACCATCAGCCCGCCGCCGCCCTTCTCCTCGACATTGTTGTTCGTGGTGTGATGCGGGATGTGGCAGTGGATCAGCCACTTGCCGGGGCGCTGCGCCTTCCAGACGACGTCATAGCGCTGACCCGGCCCGACGTTGATCGTATCGGCAAGAAAGCGGGCAGCGGCCGGAATCGCCTCGCCGTCACGGGCGACGACCTCGAACGGCCCACCATGGATGTGCATCGGATGGATGAAGCCGTTGTTGGTGCCGATGAACCGCACCTTCAGGGTCTCGCCGACCTTCATGCGGATCGTCTCCGTCGAGGGATAGGCCTTGCCGTTGATGGTGAAGAAGTTCGGCATGCCGCCGTCCATCGGCATCGAAGGATAGGTCAGGCCCTCGCGCACCAGCCATTCCTGCAGCTCGATGACAGAGTCATGGTCGGCGGCGACCTCGTCGGCCGAATTGGCGGGGTCGATGATCAGCGCGCCGTAGAGGCCGAGCGCCTGGGTGCGGTCCGGTTTGGCGTGCGGATGGTAGAAATAGGTGCCGTGCTGAGTGGCGGTGAACTCGTAGGAATAGGTCTGCCCGGGCTCGATCGGGGCCTGGGTGATCTCGGCCGGCCCGTCCATCTGATTGGGCAGGATCAGGCCGTGCCAGTGCACGGTGGTTTCTTCGGGCAGCGCGTTGGTGACATTGATGCGCACCCGGTCGCCTTGGCGGATATGGATGCGCGGCCCCGGTATCTGGCCGTTATAGGCATAGCCGTCAACCGTCACGTCCGGCAGGATCTGCCAGCGGACCGCCGACGGCCTCAGCTCGAACACCTTGACCCCGTTCTCCATGCGGAACGGCAAATCCCGGCCGCCTTTGGCGGCGAGGTCGTATGAGGCGGTCACCAGGCGCGGATCTGCCGCCGCCATGTCGCGCATGGTGTCGGCCGGCGTGTCGCGGTCCATGATCATGCCTTGCGGCATGATCACCCCGCCGACGTCGCGGGCCGAAAGTCTCAGGTTCAGCCAGTTCGCCGGAGCCGCCATGCCAATGCCGAGCGCAATCAGCGACACCACGCCGAGCGCCGCGATCTGCGGCGTTGTCGCGTCCGACCGCATCTGGTGGCCGCCACTGCCTTTGCGGGAGGCCATATCGTGGCCGTGCTCGCGATGGCCATGACCACTGGCGTCGGCCTGCTGCATTTGCATCTGCGCGTGCTGCCTCTTGGCCCCCGGCAACGCCCGCTCCGTCATCAGGCCATGCTTCAGGCCACGCGCGACCAGCCAGACATTGGCGGGATAGGCAAGCGCGAAGCCGGCGATGACGCCGAGCGACATCACGCCCCAGAACAGCAGCTCGGTCGGCTCCATGGCGCGCATGTCGCGGCCCATCATCAGGAAGCTCATGACCGGAGCCATGCTTGCCATCATGAAGTTCATGGAGATGAATTCGGGCAGGAAGCTCCTGCGCACATTTTCCCCATAGCTGCCGCCCATCATCGATTTCATGAACATCGACTGGAAGATGAACAGGCCGAAGGCGAAGCCGGCCAGATATTCGACGATCAGATCGAGCCACATCGGCAGGCCGAGCGTGGCGGTGACGACGGCCGCAAGGATGATGCCGGTGGCATCGCCGGCGACGCAGTGGATGGTAGAGCCGACGCCCTGCTTCCAGAGCGGACTGGTGAAGGCCTCGTGCTCGCCGGGGCGCGGCTCCTTGTCGGCGAGCACATAAAGCAGCAGGCCGAGCGGGCCCATATAGAGCGTCACCAGGATGAAGCCCCATTTCATCACTACCGGCTCGGGATTGTTGCGGTACTGGTCGAAGCCGACATAGAGGGTCGAGGCCGCGGCCAGCGCGAACCAGGCAACAAGGAAATAGTCGATCGGTTGGATGAGCATGATCCCTGCTTCTCGGGCTGGTCGATGAAACGGCTGGTTGTACCTGCGGATGAACGCAGCCGAGGCCATTACGATCCACCCGCCGGAATTTCCGGCACCAGCAACTCGACCGCCTTGACCTTCCAGCAACTGGAACCCTTAGCGTCGGTGGCGAGGTCTTTCGGCGGGACCTTCCAAATAGAGATCGAGGAGCGAAAAATGCATCGACGTGGCTTTCTGGCGGCAGGCTTGGCAACGGTTCTGGCAGGCCCGCGGGCGCTGGCGCAGATGAAGATGGACGACATGTCGAACATGGACTCCATGCCCGGCATGGGCGGCCACGCCGGCCACGACATGAGCGCCATGCAACAAGTCGCCGTCGCGCTGCCCGAGGGCGAGGCGCTGCGCGAATTGCCGCTGCTTGCCAACGAAGCGGGCGCGCCCGGCCTGTTCAAGGCGAGGCTGACTGCGGAACCCGCCGTCGCGCGCTTCGCCGAGGGTAAGGACACGCCGATCCTCGCCTATAACGGCACGAGTCCCGGGCCGCTGATCGGGGCCTATGAAGGCGACCGCGTCGAGATCACCTTCGCCAACCGGATCGGCGAGGCGAGCACCATCCACTGGCACGGCATGCCGGTGCCGGCCGACCAGGACGGCAACCCGATGGACCCGGTGGCGGTGGGCGCGGACCGCGTCTACGCCTTCGATCTGCCGGAAGGCAGCGCCGGCTCCTACTGGTATCATCCGCATCCGCATGGCAGGACGGCCGAGCAGGTCTATCGCGGCCTGGCCGGTGCCTTTGTGGTCAAGTCCAAGGCTGATCCCGTTCCCGCCGCCTATGGCGACACGGTGCTGGTGTTCACCGACCTTCGGCTTGCCGGCGACGGCTCGATGCCCGACAACACGATGACCGACCTGATGAACGGCCGCGTCGGCGACCATGTGCTGGTCAACGGCCAGAAGAACCCGAGGCTGGTCGTGGGTATAGGCGCCAAGCGGCGCCTGCGACTCTACAACGCCACCAATGCACGCTTCCTGAGGCTCGCCTTCCACGGCGCGGCGGCGACGATCATCGGGACCGACGGCGGCCTGCTGGAGGCGCCGGTGGCGGCCGACGAGATCCTGCTCAGCCCGGCCGAGCGCGTCGAGCTGGTCATTTCGTTCGACAAACCCGGCTCCGCAACCCTGACCACTCTTGCCTACGATCGCGGCTGGATGGGCGCCGGCCGTCCGGCCGATGCCGGGCTGACGCTGCTGACGGTCGATGTTTCGAAAAATCCCGCCGAGCCTGTGCCTCCGCTCCCCGAGCGGTTGCGGCCGATCGCGCCGCTGTCGGTCCCCGCCGTCGGCCGGCGCCTCGTGTTCACCGAAACGATGACCATGACCGCAACCGACATGCAGATGGGATTCCTGATCAACGGCAAGGCCTTCGACATGGCGCGTGTCGACATCGTCGCCAAGGCCGGCCAGACCGAACTCTGGGAGATCGTCAACCAGGCCGACATGGACCACCCCTTCCATGTCCACGGCACGCAGTTCCAGGTGATCGAGCACGAGCGCGGCGGCAAGGTCGCAAAACCGCCCTATCTCGCCTGGAAGGACACCGTCAATGTGGCGCGTGGCGAGACGGTGCGGCTGCTCTTGCGCCAGGAGCGGCCCGGCCAGCGCATGTATCACTGCCACATCCTCGAGCATGAGCAGCTCGGCATGATGGGCATCCTCGACGTCAAGGCATAGGAGTTCAACTCAATGAACATCGGCATCGCATCGGAACGGGCGGGCCTGCCGCCGAAGACGATCCGCTACTACGAGGATATCGGCCTGCTGCGCCCGGCCCGCACCGACAACGGCTATCGCGACTATTCGGCGGCCGACATTCATCGGCTGCGTTTCCTGCAGCGCGCGCGCAGCCTGGGCTTCTCGGTAGACGAGTGCCGGCAGCTTTTGTCGCTCTATCGCGACCGCAATCGCGAAAGCGCGGACGTCAAGGCGATCGCCGAGGCGAAGCTGGCGGAGATCGACCGCAAGATCGCCGAGCTCGCCAGCCTGCGCCATGCGCTGCGCCACCTGGTCGAGCACTGCAGCGGCGACGAGAGGCCGGACTGTCCGATCATCGACGAGCTCGCCGGAGAGGGCATGGTGCAGTGAGGCGGACCGTTTCCGCCGCCATCCTTTTGCTGGCCTCCTCGCTTGCCGCCGCCGCCGGCACCGACGCGCTCGTCAAAGCCCGCCAAGCCTCGATGAAGGAGATGGCGGCGGCGGCCAAGACGATCGCCGAGATGTTCGACGGCAAGCGCGCCTATGACGCGGACGGCTTCAAGGCGGCGGCCGAAACGCTCAAGGCTCGCACCGGCCCTGCCTTGATCGCCGAATTTCCAGAGGGCACGCTCGGCGCGCCGTCGGCTGCCAGAATGGAGATCGGCCAGGCGCGGCCGGAATTCGAGGCGCTCGCCCGCCATATCGGCCGGCTCGCCGACGCGCTGGCGGTCAAGGCCGGCCAGGCGCCGGCCGCGATCACCGGCGACATGCGCATGGGCGCCATGCTGCCGATGGACGGCGGCAGCCTGCTCGGCAAGCGGCCGGGCGCTGTGGAAGCCGATCCGGCCAAGCTGCCGGCGGAACACCTCCTGCATCTCGTCCTGCAGGACTGCTCGAGCTGCCATTCGAAGTTCCGGCGGAAGCAGCAGTAAGGCGCACGAGCAGCTCGCCCATTGGTCGCGCCGGTCTGCACAATTAAATCAGAACGTGCTAATATTACGCGGTCATGCTCATCCGTGCATGACAGGTCTAGGGAGGATGCGATGAAAACGATAAATCGCAGGTCTGCAATTGCTCTCGGCGCAACGGCCGCGGCCGTTGCGCCCCTGTTCGCAACGGCGACATTTGCGAAAACCAAGAAATACGGTCCGAAGGAAGGCAAGGAGATCGCGCCCGGCGTCAGATTGGTGGAGGTCGGCACCGGCAATTCCGACATTCCCGCCTATAAGAGCATTGCGCTCGTCGACGCGGTCTTTCAGCCCGGAGCCTCGGCTCCCGCGATGGTGATGGACAACGACATGGTGTGCACGATCACCGCGGGCGCATTCACCATCAAGAAGGCGGACAAGGAGTTCAAGCTCAAGGTCGGGGACGTGTACACCTGCGCCAAAGGCAAGACCGACGAGGCGACGAATACGAGCAAGGAAGTCGGCGTGCACCGGATCGCCATCCTGGTCCATGCCTGATTGAGAAAGGAATGGCCGGTCGATCGCTCGGCGCGACTCCGGCCGTTTGCGATATTTTCGTAGCGATCCTTCGCGCCCCCTCTGCTCTGCTGGGAGGGGGCGGTGTTCCGCCAGCGTCGGAAGGTTCCTCACTGTCGCAGCAAACGCACCATGCCGGTCAGGCGGGCTTGTGCTCTCGAACGATGCGCCACTCCTGCCAGATCAGCCACATGATAATCGCATCGAAGACTGTCAGCACGAGCAGGCCCGGCGAGTGCGTGTAGGAATAGCGATAGACCTGGTAGGCCATGAAGGCGCCGAGCGCCGCGAGCGAGGCCGGGTAGGACCACAGCTTGCCGCGCAACAGGCCGATGACCAAAAGCAGCTTAATCAGGCCGTGGCTGAGCAGGTAGAAGGCATAGAACTGCTTGCTCGCGACGGAGAACTGGCCGGCCATCTGCGACAGATAGCCAGCTATGAAATCGTTCGGGTCTTCGATCAACTCCTCCTGGGTGAGGGCATTGACCCACGAGGCGATGGTGTCGGTGGTGACGACATATAGCAGGATCCCGCCGATGCACTCGATCAGCGCATGCGCACCTTTCAGCCATACGCCGATCTCGAAGAGCTGATGGATGCGATGCTCGCTGGTCGGCTTCACGTAAAGACCTCGCGATAAATAAGGAAAATCAGCCTCATATGGACGCAGCTCTTACTCACTGGATCAATTCCGCGGCCGGCATCAGCACGCTCCTTGATAGGACAATGATCGCCATCTCACAAATCGGCGTGCCGCTCATGGTCCTGGTGGTCGCCCTGCAATGGTGGGCCAGGACGGACCGCTACCATGTGCGCCATGCCTGCCTCTCGGCCGGGCTATCCTTCCTGCTCGGGCTCGCGATCAATCAGGCCATCCTGCTCTTCGTCCACCGGATCAGGCCCTACGACGCAGGCGTCACGCATCTATTGATTGCGCCCAGCGGCGACTGGTCGTTCCCGTCCGACCATGCGACGGCGGGCATAGCCATCGTGGCGGCCTTTGCGATGCAGGCGCTGCCGCATCGCACGCTGGTCCTGCTTGTCATGGCATTGCTGATCTGCTGGTCGAGGCTCCACATCGGCATCCACTATGCAAGCGACGTCGTCGGCGGCGCCGTCACCGGGCTGGTCGCCGCTCTGGCGGTGCGGGTTGGCTATCGCGAGAATTCGCGGCTGGATGCTTTCGCCACGAAGATTCTGTAGAGAGACCTGCTCCGTGCCCGAATCACTGCATTGGCCTGCGCATCACAAAAGTGACGTTCTGGCCACGTTATATGCCGGGTTCATGCAGCCAATACAGGTTCCAGTCATGGATACCAGCGAACTGTAAGCCATAGGCGACACGCTGATGCGCCTAGTCACCCCCGACATGACACCGAAGGAACTGGTCAAGGCGGTGCGCAAAGTGCATCCCGAGACCAAGAAGAAGGATATCGCCCGCGCCGCGTTCCACGCAATCATCGCCAATGCCGACCAGGATCTCGGCAAATCGAGAAACCTGCAAGCCTTCGCGCTCGCAGAGCGCACGCAGCAGGCGGAATAGCGACTACCGACGATAGCTGCAAATTGCACAGATCGAATTGTGAGAAAATTAATCAGCAATTTCTAATATTACGGGTCAACCGGCAATGAACGGCGACGGACCCCATGACCAAGAACCTCGGTAACGCCAAGCCCAACGCTCCGGTGCGGGAGATAAAACCCTCGCCATTCAGCAGGATGGCGCCGGCGCTGTTCCCGCTGGTGGTCGTGGCGGTCGGCTACATTGTCGGCAAGCAGTTCCTCGGCTTCTGATCCCGAGGGCTCGCCTCCTTCCTCCGTTCTCACGACAAACCGATTGCAAAATGCAACCGGGTTGTGCATCCTTGGCGCCCTCGCCGGTCAGACAAGGAGGCGCCGATGGCCAGGATCGTCTATTCCATGCTGATGTCGCTGGACGGCTATATTGCCGGGCCGGACGGGAACATCGGCCTGCCGGTGCCCGAAGAAGAACTACACCGGCATTTCAACGAGGATATGCGGCTGACGGCGATCGCGCTCTGCGGGCGGCGCATGTACGAGACGATGCGTTTCTGGGACAGTCCGGAGCGGGACACCGCCGCCGAGGTCGAGCGGGACTTTGCCCGCGCCTGGCGCGAGACGCCGAAGATCGTGTTTTCGACGACGCTCCGCGCGGTCGGCGCCAATGCCCGCCTGGCGGATGACGACGCCGTCGCGATGGCCGGATCGCTGAAGGCGCAGACGGACGGCCAGATCAGTGTCGGCGGCGCCGGATTGGCCGCGCATCTGGCCCGCGCCGGCCTGATCGACGAGTACCGGCTCTACATTCATCCGGTCGTGCTGGGCGGCGGCAAGCCGTATTTCCAGCATGGACTGTCGCTCGCGCTGACGCCGCTTGGCACTGAGCGCCTTTGCCAGGGCGTGACGCTGCTGCGCTACGCGCCTGCCTGAGTGCCGCAAGTTCAATACGAGAAGCGGGAAAGGGCCGCCGTCTCGGCCGTTTGCGCCGCTCCCACTGCTTTGGTCCTAGGGCCTAGGTCGTTCTTGCCCTTGCATGAGCACAAGCGCATGTTCGAGGGAGCCGGCAGGCTCGCAAACTCCGGTCAGGCCCGGCCGCCGAACCCAATACACCCCCCCAGGCTGCCGGGCCGCCGGCGCGCACGCCGCTCAAGCGAGCCTGCGGCCATCCGTTCCGAACCAATTCCATCGGCGTGCCGGACATGTCCGGCTTCCGCTTGGATGCGTTCGCCGGCGTATCGTTCCGCGCACCGAGCGGCTATCGAAGTCGAATTCCGCCGAGAAAGCCCGAGCCAAGTTTCGAAACCTGGTTTTTTTCACAGCGACTGGCGGTTTCTCGATTTTTTTATTTACAACGTCAAATCGTCTGGCGTCAGGCGACTGTTCTCCTACTAAAGGACAATGCGCCGATGCTTGCGGCAACCCTTCGCAAGTTAAATCGTAATGCTGTTCCAGGATGCAATTCTTGAGGCAACGCGCTGGAGCTGCACATGGTGGCAGGCGAACCAGACAGTGTCCGCGTAAAGGGCATCAACGGCCAATGGCTGGTTCGCGTCGTCGAAGGCGGCAGACTGACGCATCTGGTGTTCGATATCCACGCGGAAGCCGAAGCCTTCGCCGAGGAGGAGCGCCATCGGCTGGGGCTGCCGGGCGAGCCGCCGACCGAGGAGCCGGTCGAGGTAAAGCGGCGCGGCGGGCGCGGGCGCTAGCGACCTCCTGTCCTTGTGGCTTGCCGTGCAGGCGACAAGGTTTGCGCTTCTGCGGAAAATGCGGGATCAATCGGCGGACCGGGAACGCTGCCGATGTGCAATCTTTACAACATCACCACCAGCCAGGAGGCGATCCGCCAGTGGACGCGCACGCTGCGTGACCTGATCGGCAACCTCGAGCCGTCGGTCGACATCTATCCCAACCAGCCGGCGCCGGTTGTGCGCAACGCCGCCGACGGCAGCCGCGAGGTGGCCACTCTGCGTTGGGGCATGCCGACGCCGCCCGAACGGATGCGCGGCAACGCCGATTCCGGCACGACCAACATCCGCAACCCGCAATATGCCCACTGGCTGCCTTATCTCGGCGTCGACAACCGCTGCGTGGTGCCGGTGACAAGCTTCGCCGAGCCCTCGCCGACGCCGGGGGACAAGGATCCGGAGACCGGCGTGCAGAAGAACTTCTGGTTCGCGCTGAGCGAAGCGCGGCCGCTGTTCTTCTTCGCCGGCCTGTGGACACCATGGCACGGCGTGCGCAAGGTGAAGGAAGGCCCCGGCGACCACGAGCTCTATGGCTTCCTGACCACCAGGCCCAACGCACTGATCGCGCCGATCCACGAGAAGGCGATGCCGGTGATCCTGACCACGACCGAGGAAACCGAGGTATGGCTGACGGCGCCATGGTCGGAAGCGAGGAAGCTGCAACGGCCGGCGCCGGACGACGCGCTGGTGATCGTGGAGAAGCCGGCGACGCAGATCAAGTTTCCGGCCGAGCCGCCGGCGCAAGGGTCGTTGTTTTAGAGAAACGGTACCTACCCCCTCGCCTTCTGCAGCACCCAGATATAGCCCTTGGGCGGGTGGTCCTGGTCGATGAACTGGGTTTTCACCACCGTGTCCTTGCGGTCGCATTGCTTGCAGCGGAAGCGGATGGCTTCGAGGGGCTTATTCCAGCCCACCACCTTGGCCACGTCGTTCGCCTTGAAACGGCCGACATGGTAGCAGTGGCGGCATTCGACGATGAGCAGCATGTTGGCCTTGGCCGCCCGGCCGACACTGTCCATGGGTCCGGCCATTCCTCATGTCCGGTCTGAGTAATCCTCCGGCAGCGGCAGCAGGCCGAGCCAGGCGGCGCGGAAATCGGGCTCCCTGCCCGTCACCGCGCCCATCACTTCATGCAGCCTCTCCACCAAGCCATTGAGCCGCCAGTACATTTCCCCATTGGCCCTGAGGTTTAGCTGCGCCGCCAGCACTGTCTGACGCAGTTGGAGCGCGTCGCGAATGATTGCCTCCGCGTCCGACTGGAACAATCTGTCATAGCGGCTCTTCCGTTTGCCCAACGCGGCTCTTCCTGATTTCGAGCAACCGCCCCACCTCCTGACAAAATAGGAACTCATTCCTGCGGAAGTCAATTCGCCCTTGACATTTTTGTTCACTTTTTGTTCGCATGATAATGGAAGCCACAGGAGCAACCGCCATGGTTCAAATCGTCAGGCTCGACAGCCGCCAGGAAGCGTCGCTTCAGGCGATCGCGGAGCGCTTCATTGCCGAGCATAAGGGCGACGCGGTGAAGGCGCTGAAGGAGATGATCGTGCTCAATGGTCATCTGCAGGAAAGGCTCGATGCGCAGCGCAAGGCCGCGCGCCGATAAGGCAGGGTGGTCAGCGCTCCGTCGCGCCCCCTCTGGCCTGCCGGCCATCTCCCCCACCGGGGGGGAGATTGGCAGCTTCGGCACCCAGCTCATTCCTGCAACGTTGGAGGATTGGCGAAAGCCGGCGCGACATCCGATCTCCCCCCAAGTGGGGGAGATGGCCGGCAGGCCAGAGTCAGGCCAGAGGGGGGCGCGAAGGATCGCGGCGTCAGCGATTGGCGGGTCCGAAAATCCCCCTACGCCGTCACCCGCTTCAGCGCCTGCGCCATGCAGTGGATGCCGCCGCCGGTCTTGGAGATCTCGCTCATGTCTATCGCCGCGACCTCGAAGCCGCGCGCCTTCAACTGGCCGATCAGGCTCTTGCTGGAGGTCGGCGCGATCACCCTGTCCTTGCCGAGCGACATGAAGTTGCAGCCGAGCGCCATCGTGTCCTGGAAGGGCACGTCGATGATCTCGTGGCCCATGCCCTTCAGCCAGTCGACGATGCCGGGCTCGGTGCAGGCGAGGCAGACGGCGGTGAGCTTTTCGGCGATCGGCACCACCATCAGGTCGATATGGACATAGTATTCGTCGATGAAGGCGATGCGCGTCTCCCAGCCTTCCTTGTCGAACCAGGCCTGCACTTGGCGCGCGCCTTCCTCCTGCGTGCGGGCGCCGCCGCAGCCGATCAGCACCACGCCTTCCTCGATGACGTTGAAGTCGCCGCCCTCGAAGGTGCCGGCGGTGACCATGTCGTAGATCGGGATGCCGAGCTTTTCATAGGTGCGGATGGCGGCATAGTTCTCGCCGCGCCGCCACCAGTTGGCCATAGCGGTGATGAAGGCGCCGTAAGGCGTCATGACGCTGGAGTCGCGCGAATAGACCTGCATCGGCAGCTCCGGCGTCGGCTCATGCCAGTGGATGTTGATGCCGAAATGCTCGTAGGCGGCGACCAGATCCTTGTGCTGCGCCTGCGCGATCTGGATGTTGCAGGGCGCCTCGCGCAGATGCTTCCTGGACAGCGAGCTGGTCGACAGATGGCGCAGGAAATTGGGCGAGCCAAGCAGGACGTCGGTCAGGACGTCGGTCTCGTTAGCGAAGCCCCAGGCGGTCAGCGGCTTGGTGCCGCCGGCGGGGTTGCGGCGCTGCAGCGAGAACGGCTCGGCGACGATGCGGTCATGGACGGTCATGGGGTTCTCCTCGTGGTCAGTCTGCTTAAGATCATTGGCTGCTTGAGATCATTGGCCGCTTGGTATCCACCAGTCGCGCCCCCGCAGCGTGGTGACGTATTCGGGCCAGCGGAAGTTTATCGGCGGCTCGTAATCGCAGAGCGGCGCGATCCAGCTCGAGCCGCCGATGCCGCCGCCGGTGCGGGCGACGAACTCGTCCATCGCGGCATCGCGCGCGGCCTTGTCCTCCAGCAGGCGCAAGGCGGTGAGCGCGACCGTCTTCGAGGCGCAAGTCACCATCGGGTCTATGGTGGCCGGAATGCCGCCCAGCGCATTCATAGCCCAAGAAGGATAGGCGTGGCCCTTCGCCGAGCGCAGCGCCGGACGGGCGATGTAGAAGCGTGCCGTCGGCGCATGCCAGCTCATGTCGGTGTAGTCGTCCGAGGTCGAGTTCACCTGCGAGGGCGGCAGGTCACGGCGCAGGATCGCCTCCGCCTCCTGCGGCGCAATCAGCCCCTCCAGCTCGTCGATGAAAGGGTTCTCGGTCGCCTCGCCTCCGGCATTGACCTGGACCTCGCGGGCGATCGCCCTCGCCGCGTCGTCCCAATGCGGCGCCCCTACGGTGGACAGTGCCTGATAGGTGATGTCGGCCATGGCGTGGTTGGCGAGGCCCGGGCGCGACTTCGACACCCAGTGGCGCTCGTAGCGGCAGCCGCTCATCCCGGCGGCTGCTTCCGCATTGCGGTCGAGCATGGCGGTCACCTGCTCGGCCATGGCAATTGTCGGCACGCGGATCATGTACTGGATCTCTGCAAGACCGGCCGGCAGGTTGTCGGCCGTCGCCTGCCCCGCCGTCAGGATCGCCTCGCTGATCGACCAGCCGCCCTGGTGCGGCAGCATGGAATCGCGCAGCGCCTTGGAGGCCATATACATCGTCATCAGCGCGTCGTTGGCGCCGGGCGCCCGCACCGCCGAATGCGCCTGCGGGATCGGCGCGCCGTCGCTTGCGCGAACCCAGTTTTCCGGTTCGTCGCAGATGAAGCGGTAGATCATCGCATAGGCGGCGCCGCAATGCGTGTCCCAGCGCGCCGTGTTGCAGAGCGGCAGCATGTAGAAGGGGTGGAAGGAGATCATGCCGGCAAGGCCGTCATAATAGCCCTTGGCCGCATGGATCGGCTTCGAGCCCCTCACCTTCTCGGCCGGCTCGCCGGTGAAGCGCAGCGTGCCTTGAATGCCGTGCTGCTGCATGGCCGCCTTGGCGGCGAGCAGCCCGCCGAGGCTGCCGATGCCCAAACCGGAATGCGGATCGGTGTGGCCGCCGGCCTCGACGCTGAGCCCGGCACGCGGCTGCTTCGCCGTCACGGCGTCCTGGCAGTTGCCGGGCACGGCATCGTATTCGGCATACATGCCGACGGTAGGCCCGTCGCCATTTGTCCAGTGGGCGCAGAAGGCGGTCGGCATGCCGCCCGAGCCTTCCTCGACCGAAAAGCCCTCGCGCTTCAGCCGGTCGACATACCAGGCGGCCGACTGGTACTCGCGCCAGGCGGTCTCACCGAAATCGAAAATGGTGCGCGTCCAGGCCGACAGCAGCGGTTGGATGCCGTCGATGCAGGCAAGCGCGGTTTCCTGCGCGGATGTCGTCACCGGTTTCTCCATGGGTCCAAGAAAAGCAGTGAAGCGGCTCATCAAAAAGTGATATGTTTTCCCGGCTCGTGCAAATTCGGTTCACCTGAGGCCTCTTGCGAATACCTTCCACGCAGGCGCTGCGCGCCCTTGACAGCTTCGCCCGTCACGGCAGCGTCTGGCGCGCCGCCGACGAGCTCCACCTCACCCGCAGCGCCGTCTCGCATCAGCTCAGGCTGCTCGAGCGCGACCTCGGCTTCGACCTGCTGCAGCGGATCGGCAAGGGGGTGGCGCTCACCCCGCGCGGCCAGCGCTATGCGGCCGATGTCAGGAAGGCGCTGACCGTGCTCGGCGATGCGGGAACGCAGAACAGCGGCGCCGGCGTCGGCGGCTCCTTCGGCATCTCCTGTCCGCCGGGTTTTGCCTCGATGTTCCTGTGCACCCATATCGGCGAATTCCAGCAGATGTATCCGGACGTGGCGCTCTCCGTGCTGACGCCCCGGCGCCTCGACGACGTCAGCAATCCGGAGGCCGACGCCTTCATCGCCTTCGGAGTCGGCAACTGGCCGAACCGGGCGGTGGAGCTGCTTTGCGAAGTCTCCTTCACGCCACTCTGCAGCCCGACGCTGCTCAACAAGGTCGGCGGCTTTTCCAAACCCGCCGACGTGCTGCGCGCCAACCTGCTCCATCTCAGCGACACCGAGGACTGGGCGCGCTGGCTGGCGCTGTCCAAGGTGGAAAATCCCGATACCGAGGGCGGCATCTTCTTTTCCGACATGAACCTCGTCTTTTCGGCGGCGATCGCCGGCCAGGGAATTGCCCTGGGCGACGAACTGACCGGCCGCCGTGCGCTGAGCGAAGGCCGGCTGGTCAAGCCGTTCGAAGCGTCGGTGCCCTCACCGCGCTCCTATTACCTGGTCTTCGAGCATGCCAAGGCCGGCCACCCGGTGCTCAATGCCTTCAGCGAGTGGCTTAGGGCGAAGCTGTCGGAGAACCGGCTGGCGAAGTACTAGGCAGGGCGACGAAACAGCTGATCTCCCCCCTTGCGGGTCCCTTGCGGGGGAGATGTCCGGCAGGACAGAGGGGGGGTGTGACGGATCGCCGGCCTCTGAACCTTACAACAGGAATTCTAGACGGAGACTGTGACAGAGCTGAGAGGCCGGCGGGACAGTACCCCCCTCTGCCCTGCCGGGCATCTCCCCCGCAAGGGGAGATTAGCAGCTTCCACGTCGGCGCTCGTCCACCAGACGTGAATCAAATTTGCCGATCAGGCGAAAACTATTCGGTTGCGGTGTGCGCGCGCCGTGCCTACGATTTCACCCGAGACCAAGGAAGAGGCAGGATGCAGCAACCCGGCCGGGCCGCAGAGATCAAGGCGAACGGGATTGGCAAGAGCTTCGGCTCGTTCCGGGCGCTGGACGATCTGACGCTCGATATCGGCCGCGGCGAGTTCCTGACGCTGCTCGGGCCTTCGGGCTCCGGCAAGACCACCTTCCTGATGATCCTGGCGGGCTTCGTGCAGCCGAGCGAGGGCCGGCTTTTCAGCGACGGCGTCGACATCACCGACCGGCCCGCCGAGCAGCGCGCCGCCGGCATGGTGTTCCAGGGCTATGCGCTGTTCCCGCATATGAGCGTCGAGCAGAACATCGCCTTCCCGCTCAAGGTGCGCAAGAAGTCCGCCACGGAGATCAAGCGCCGCGTCGGCGAGATGATCGAGCGCGTCGGCCTCAACGGCCACGAGAAGAAACTGCCGGCGCAGCTTTCCGGTGGCCAGCAGCAGCGCGTGGCGCTGGCCCGCGCGCTGGTGTTCGAGCCGGGCGTGCTCCTGCTCGACGAGCCATTCTCGGCGCTGGACAAGGGCCTGCGCGGCCAGATGCAGGCCGAGATGAAGCGGCTGCACCAGGAGACCGGCACCACCTTCGTCTTCGTCACCCACGACCAGAGCGAGGCGCTGGCGCTGTCCTCGCGCGTCGCCATCTTCAATCACGGCAAGCTGTTGCAGGTGGGCAGACCGGACGAGGTCTACGACCGGCCGGACAACCGCTTCGTCGCCGAGTTCTTGGGCGAGATCAACATGCTGCCGGTGAAGGGCGTCAAGCCCGCCGACAATGGCGCGACGGGCCTGTGCGAGGACCGCGCGATCAACATGCGCTGCAAGGCCGAAAAGGTCCGCGGCGACGCCATCTTGGCAATCCGGCCCGAGCACATGTCGATTGCGCGCGAGGCAACCGCAGGCGAAAACGGCATTGCCGCCACCGCGGTCGCCTCGACCTATCTCGGTGCGGCGACCAAGCTCGACCTCACCACGCGCCAGGGCGCTAAGGTCACCGTCTCGGTGCCGAACGAAGTGGCGGCAGCGGCTTTGAGAAAAGGCAATTCCGTCTGGCTGACCTGGCCGGCGGAAAAAGGCTTCCTCCTTCCGGACGGAGGACAATGAGCGCCGGCGCGGCCTGAAATCGCCGCACCGGCTTCCGGATCAGATCAATCAAAAACAAGGGGAACTGACATGAACGACGATATGAACAACACTCGGAAACAGGCGATCGAGTCTCTTTCCGAGAGAACCAAGCGCGGCGAGATCTCGCGCCGCCAGTTCGCGCAGCTTGCGGGCCTCGTGCTTGCCGGCACGCCGATGCTTTTACGCTCGACGCAGTCTTTCGCCGAGACGAAAGGGCTGGTGCTGGTCAACTGGGGCGGCGACGCCATCACGGCTTACGACGCCGCCTACGGCCAGGCCTTCACCAAGGACACCGGCATCCCGGTCAAGATGGACGGCTCGGGCCCGACGGAGGGCGCGATCGCCGCGCAGTTCAAGAGCGGCGCGCCGACCTGGGACCTGGTCGACGTCGACCCGTTCTCGGCCATCACGCTGGGCGGCCAGGGCATGCTAGAGCCGATCGACTACAAGATCGTCGACAAGAGCAAGATGCGGCCGGGCTTCGGCTGGGAATATGCCGCCTCGACCTACTTCTTCTCCTATGTGATCGCCTATGACTCGCAGAAATTCGGCAGCAACGCGCCGACCGGCATGGCCGACTTCTTCGACGTGAAGAAATTCCCCGGCAAGCGCTCGCTCTACAAATGGGGCGTGTCGAGCTGGGAAGCCGCACTGCTTGCCGACGGCGTCGCACCCGCCTCGCTCTACCCGCTCGACCTCAAGCGCGCGCATGACAAGATCGCCGCCTTCAAGGAAAACGTCGTCTCCTATTGGGGCGGCGGCGCCGAAAGCCAGAGCGTGCTGCTCAACGGCGAGGCCTCGATGGCGATCGTCTGGTCGACGCGCGCCTCGCTGATCGAGCAGGACTCGGGCGGCCAGATCAAGTTCATCTGGGACCAGGGCCTGATTTCGCCCGGCGCGCTCGCCGTGCTGAAGAACAATCCAGGCGGCAAGGAAGCGGCGATGAAGTTCATCGCCAGCACGCAGGACCCGCAGAAGGAACTGGTGATGTTCGACAAGCTCGGCCAGGGTCCGGCGAACCCGGCCACCGATGCGCTGATCCCGGCCGACAAGAGGCGCATCAACCCGGTCGATCCGGAGAACATGAAGAAGCAGATCCCGCTCGACATGGACTGGTACGCCAAGAACTACGGCAAGGCGCTGGACGAATACACCAAGATCATCTCCGCCTGAGAGCGGGATGCTGAGCTGACATGAGAGGCACCCTCTCCGACAGGACAGGCGCGGCGCTTTTGATGGCGCCGCTGCTCCTGTTCCTTGTCCTTGCCTATGCCTGGCCCTTCCTCGGCGTGGTGAAATGGAGCTTCACCCTGCCGACGCCGGGGCTTGGCCAGTACCACGCCTTGCTCACCGACGACCTGGTACAATCGGTGTTCATCCGCACGCTGCGCATCGCGGCGATCGTCACGGTCGTCTCGGTCACTGCTGCTTACGCCATAACGGTGGTGTGGGTGCGCGGCAGCCCGTTGCAGCGCGTGCTTGCCGAATTCTGCATCCTGGTGCCGTTCTGGATCTCGGTGCTGACGCGCGCCTTCGGCTGGGTGGCGCTGCTCTCCAATCGCGGTCTCATCAACACGTGGCTGCAATCGATCGGCTTCATCTCCGAGCCGCTGACGCTGGTGCGCAACGAGTTTGGCGTCATCGTCGGCATGTCGCATTTCCTCATCCCCTTCGCGGTGTTCCCGCTGGCGTCGGCCATGCGCAGCCTCGACGAGCGCGTGCTGCTTGCGGCGCGCGGGCTCGGCTCCAGCCGCATGCGCACCTTCTGGACGGTGTTCGTGCCGATGACACGCTCCGGCATCATCGGCTCGGCGATGATCGTCTTCGTCTTCTCGCTCGGCTTCTTCGTCACGCCGGCGATCCTCGGCGGCGGCCGCAGCGTGATGATCGCGGAGCTCATTTATCTGCGCATCTTCCAGAGTCCCGACTGGGGGCTGGGCGCGGCGATCAGCGTGGTGCTGGTGGTGTTCGTCGGCGCGCTGATGGCGCTCGTCTTCCGCTACGTCAAACCCAAGCAATTGGTGTAGCGCGATGCCGACTTATCGTCCCGGTCCCGTCTCGCTGGCGATTGCCGTCCTGGTGGCGCTGTTCCTGCTCCTGCCGCTGCTTGCCGTCATCCCGGTGTCGCTGACGCCGAGTCGCATGCTGGCGATGCCGACCGGGGAACTGTCGCTGCGCCACTACCGCTCGTTGGTCGAAGATCCGCGCTGGATCCAATCCATCCTGCTCTCGATCCGCATCGGCGTGGTCAGCAGCGTCATCTCCACCGTGCTCGCGCTCACATTCAGCCTGGGCGTGTGGATGTTCCAGCCGCGCTTCACCGCCGCCCTCGTCGGCTTCGTGCTGTTGCCGATGGTCGTGCCGCCGGTGGTCTCGGCGGTGACGCTCTATTTCCTGCTCACCTCTGTCTCCGGCATCTCGTCCTTCTTCGGCTACGACACCTGGCTGGGCGTGGCCATGGCGCATTCGGTGATGACCGTGCCTTTCGCCACGGTGCTGATCCTCGTCTCGCTCAGCCAGCTCGACCGCCGCATCGACCTTGCCGCACGCGGCCTCGGCGCCAGCGTGTGGGAGCGCGCGACGCGCATCATCATGCCCAACATCAAGTTCGGCATCGTCACCGCGGCGCTGCTCTCCTTCGTGCTTTCCTGGGAAGAGATCGGCGTGACGCTGTTCATCACCTCGGTCAACGCGATCACGCTGCCGCGCCTGATGTGGATGGGCCTGCGCGACAACATCGACCCGGCGATCGCGGCGCTCTCGGTGATCCTGATCATCATCACCGTGCTGGTGCTGGCAGTGAGGAGCGTCATCACCAGGCGGCGCGCCGCGGCGTAAACCCTCAACCGAAAGAGGCCCGCCGGGAGCGACGGGCCTCTGGAGACGCCAAAGTGGAAATTTGGCACCCATGTGATCCGGGGGTGTGGATCGCCGCAAGATTAGCCCACTGGACGCCGGGCGGGCGATTTACAAATCCGTAAGCTCCGGGCCGGCGGGAGAGGGCGGCGTCGGCAAAAAAGGCCTGTTATCATGGCCTTGCGGGCATCGGCGGTCGCGCCGGCCCGACGTTCCTTCAATCAAAAGTGATGGGACGCGAGACATGGAGCGCCCAACGGCGCCGGCTCCGCCGCGCGGTCACCTACACAGGAAGGAAGCTAGCCGGCGCGCTAACGATTCCCCGGCAGCATCCTGGCCATGACCCCGTCCCGGCGAATGAAGTGATGATAGAGCGCGGCCAGGGCGTGTATGCCGGCGACGATCAATATGCCGTTCGCGCAGAGCGAATGCAGTTCGCGAATGGTCCGCGCGGTCGCTCTGTCGGGAGCAAACGGGGCCGGCACAGTGAACAGGCCGAAGAAGCTCAAGGCGTCGCCCCTGAACCAGGCCAACAGGATGCCGAGGACGGGAATGGCGATGAGCAGCGCATAGAGGATGAAGTGCCCGACCTTCGCTGCGGCCCGCTCCGGAGCAGGCATCTCCGCCGGCAGGCGCGGCGCCCCTCGCATGCCGCGCAGGACCACTCGCCAGAAGACGAACGCCGCCAGCAACAGCCCGAACGAAATATGCAGCCGCCAGATGGCATCGACCGCCGGATCCCCGCGGGGCAGCAGGTCTTCGCCATAAGTCAGGGCGTAGAGCAATATGACGAGGGCAAAGAGCGCCCAATGCAGGAACTTCTGAGCGGACGTGTAGGTGGCACTAGCCATTGCGCGGCTCCCTGGAAGCGCGTTGCGCTGAAACGGATTCAGGCGACGCGCTTTAAGTCTTTGCTTTGATGCATGTCGTTCTCCCAAAACCGCAACGCACTTTTGGGCGACATGCATTAGCCGCTATCTCAAGCGCGTTCCCGGCGAACTTGTGGCCGCTAAGTTACGAATTTGTAATGGGAATTGCGGATCCGGAATATTTCCGGCCGAACAATAGGCAAAAGCGGAAACCCGGCGCCGCACGGCGCGGCACCATTCTGTTTGCAGCCGCGCCGTTAGAGCGGTTCAGCCGCTCTAACTATTTGTTGCTTGCGCAATTCCGAACGGAAAACCGCTACGCACTTTTCCTGGAATTGCTCTAGGGGCGTCGCGCAGGCGAAGGCCTCTCGGCCTCGCCTGCGTCGCAGCCGATCAGGCGGCCTGCGGCCGCCGCATCCTTTCGACAAGAGCCTGCCGGGCTGGGCCGGCGAGCGGCCTGTCCATGGTCAGCAGGCCGTCGAGCAGAGCGAGGAGTTCGCGCGCTGCGGACGACTTGCAGGAATAGTAGACCATCTGACGGTCGCGGCGGGTGTCGACCAGGCCAAACCTGCGCAGTTTGGCCAGATGCTGGGAGAGCGCGGATTGGCTGAGCTCGACCTTGTCGGCGAGCGTGCCGACCGACAGTTCGCCCTCGGCCAGGTAGTTCATGATGAGCAGACGCTTCTCGTTGCCCATCACCGCAAGAAAGGCAGCCGCGCTTTCTGCATTGGCGGTAAGTTTCTTCGTCACCATCGATTTTCCCCATGTTCATGCTCTTCCGACGCCATGGGGGCAATGGCTTCAGAATTCCAGAGCATTTGGTGGGCCTGCTCCGACACGGAATCGGAACCTGCCCTGCTTCTTCGTTCGACCAAATCCCGTCGTAACCCGGTTGCCACCACGTCGGGATATTGGCCTCGGACAGCATGCGCCGCGTTGTTGCGTGACGCAAGTTGGCGCAGACTCGGAATAATTCCGCGCCGCTAATGAGTATCAGCGCTTCGTTGTTTCAGCAAGGATATAGCGAGTTGGTCCAGCATCTGGCATGTCTTCGGCCAGATAATGGGACGAAAACCCGTCGGCCAGGGCGTCGCGAAAGGCGCGCATTGCCGCCATCCCCTTCGAGGACTCACCCTCGTTTCCGAACCCGTGCTAATGTTAGCCAGGGAAGGATGGGGGACATGAGCTGGAGGAAGAAGCCCGTGTCCAATATTTCACGAAACACGTTCACACCCGCCGAGACGGCCCTGTTCGGGCGCGTCTTCGAGAGCGGACGGGTTGATGGAGAAACCGAAGATCAGAAGGAGGCGCGCGCCTCGCGCATCCTCGCCAACTACATGGCCGGCATCACCGACGAGACGGAACTCATCGAACTGTCCCGCAAGCCGCTCGGAAGATAGCTGCGACCATGTCCGCTGCCGGCGCGTTGCTCACATCCTGTTGAAATATCGGGATGAAACCTGCCGGGCAGTTGCGCGTTTATCATCCGCCCATAACGCATCAGGGGTTTCGCGATGATCCAGGGATGGTTTTCCAGGCCGGTCGAAGTTGCCGTCGGCGTGGCAGGCTCGATCCGACACATTTCCAATGCGCAGCAGGCCGTGGAATTGCTGACGGGCCAATGGCGCGACGCCGGCAGCGCGCAGCATGGCGCGGCACTGCGCGCCTGCCGCCGCGCGATGAGCGGCGACGTTCCGGCCGACAATGCCAGGGAAGCCTTCATCAGCGCCGCGCGCGAGGCGCATGTGCTGGTTGAATAGGCCCAAGGCGGTACTTGACGACCTGCCTATCGGTAGAAGAGCGATAAAAGCATCAGCAGGCGCGTCAGGCGCAGTCGGGCGGAATGAATCCGGCCTGCGGTCCGATCCCGCGCGGTGCATCGCCTACCTCAAAGTTCTTCGGAACATTATCAGCGGTGGATGGTTAATGCGCGGGTCCGCCGATCATCCCGGACCTGCATTCAATCGGGCGCCTGCCGGCGCCGTTGCTTGATCAAAAGAACACCATAAGAACGGAGGATGTGATGAACGACGTCTGGTTTTCCGAGCCGGTCGTGATCGATTTCGAGCCAAGCGAACAACACAAGGTCTCGAGCTGCTTCGAGGCAATCGAATGCCTCGACCAGCGCTGGCCAAGGCGGGCGCGCGACCGCGCCTGGCGGTCGGCAAGCCGTATCTGCCGCGACGCGCTCGATGGCTTGAGAAGTCCCGTCGAAGCCCGCAAGACCCTGCGCAAGGCGGCGAAGGCCGCCGGCCTGCTGGGCTAAGGCGCATCGCGATCCCGGCGCGGGGAAACCGGCACCCGGATCGTCTTGAGCTCCCCCGGAAGAGCGTTGCCCTTGGCGGCCCGCAGCCGAGAAAATTTCGGAACATTGCGGGCGCCGCCCTGTTTCTTCCCTGTAGTCTCCTGACTACGGGGTCCCAAAACCCAAGCCGAGCCCGTTCCGGCCTCCCATCGCCGGGGCGGGCTTGATTTTTCAGCCATATGAGGCGAAGCGGCGGCCGACGTATACTCGGAGCGTTCAGAGCGCATCCCATGGGGTACATGAAAACGTCGGCCGCAGGGCTTCAGGGCGCCTGTTGTTCAGGCCCTTTTATTTCGGCGAGTCTGACGTCTGCGTTCAACGCGAAGACCGGGTCGTGGTGAACGGGAGGTTACTATCCACAGGATGCGCCCGACCGACCCGGATCGTTTCGGCGCTTCGATCAGCCGAACCCGCCGAGCACTTCCGGGAATTGCGCGGCCATCGCGCCTTCTTCCGCTTGCCTGGCAAACATTTCGTGCACTCTCTCGCCGTCGTAACGGGCGCGGCGGCGAATCCGTTCGCGGCTGGTCAGTAGACTGCCGACAGTGTCAAAGCGCCGGACGAAGCGCTTCATAACCCCGCGCTCGAAAGGAACACGGCGCTGGAAAGCAGCCCACCACCGCGTGTTCTTGGCCAGATCGCGATAGATGTCGAGAGCAGCGAGTTCGACGCCTAGCGGCACCTTGTCCCAAGGCTTGCCCCAGCTGAAATGCCGGGCATAGGCCTTTTCGAACGGAACCTGCCAATTGTAGCTGGTCATGACATTCCACGATGGATGCATCGTTTGCCATTTGCCTTCGAACGCGACATTCAATGCACCTTGATCCAGCCCATTGACACCACGTGAGGCAAAATACCGAGCCCGAGCCAACAGGCCATCCTTTCTGATCCGGGGCAAATCAAGCGAAAGGACGCCGGAATTAAAATATGGGGCGCCTGGCTTCATCGAAAGCAGCGCTCGGTATTTCGGCTCGAAGTATGATTGAACATCATGCGCCGCGAGTAGCGGCGCATCCAACGGTGTCTCGACCAAGTCAACGATCGACCTGTTGAAGAGAACATCGCTGTCAAGATAAGCAACCCGTTCGTAAGGGGCGAATTCGGAGATTTCATCGATGAACAGCCGCATATATACAGCAATACTCAGATGACCTGGGGCGAAGGTCACGCTTCGCATCAGCTCTGAAAGATCAACTATTCTGACGCGATCATCGAGCAGCTGCTGCGCGGCAGCAAGATCGGCTACGCCGACATTCATTTGCAGGATGAAGCCGTCTATCGGCAGCGAAACGTCCAACACCCGGCGCGCCGCCAGACAGGCATAGGGAAAGTACCTGGCATCCGCCGCCAGAAAGAAACAAGACTTCGTCATTTTCTGCTGTTTATTACAACCTTTTAGTTGGCTGCGGCGCTTACTATAAAATGCTTCTCAATGAAAGTCTCGATTGGACCGGTGAGCAGAGCTGCCTCGCTCTTGATCTTGTCATCGTCCCAAAGCCACCATTGGATTGCCAGCAGCTTCAAGATGATGTCCTGCGAGAAGCGGTATCTGATTTCTCTGGCCGGAGATCCGGCGACGATCGCATATGGCGGCACGTTTTTCGTGACCACGGCCCCGGCGCCGATGACCGCGCCATCGCCGATCTCGACCCCGGGAAGTATTATGGCACCATAGCCAATCCAAACATCGTTGCCGACGGTAACGCCGCCCGGCCTACCGCCATTCGCGACCGGGTCGAGCTGATCTAGCATTCGGCTATAGATCGGAAATGAGGTCGCGCTATCAGTCAGGTGCTGTCCGGCGCACAAGAAAACCACTTCTCTGGCGACCGAGCAGAAAGCTCCGATTCTGAGCGGGGTGTTCTTCGAAGCGAACAGAACCTTTCGCCATGTCACGTCGTAGGTGTGGCGACCGACCGACACGTTTTCCGGCAATTTGTGGCGAACATCCTTCAACCATTTGGAAAACGTAGACATTCGCCAAGCCCCCGCACCGCCCCTGTAGCTCTCTGAATATATCACCGAGTTGGTTCGGACATACTGATCACTGCGCGCGTCTTCAAGCATGCAATTCCCCAAGCGGCGAAGCCGCGTTCCCGCCTCGGATCAGACATTCAGATCTTCGGCGGCGGCGATCACCTCGGGCACGATCGCTTCCACGTCGTCATCGGCGGTTCGGTGGTTGACGAAGCAGGCGCGCAGCGCGAACTGGCCGCCGATCGTCGCGTTCGACAGATAGACGCGGCCGCGCGCCGCCATGCGCTTCAGGATGGCGGCATTGTCCTTGGCACGGTGGCGGAAGCAGACGGCGCTCAGCGTAACAGGCGCCAGCAGCTCCAGGTCCGGGTGTACGTCGACAGCCAGTGCCAGCGCGACGGCGTGATCGAGATCGCGCCGGATCGCGGCGCGAAACGCGCGGCGTCCGTGATACTGCAGCGACAGCCAAAGTTTTAGCGCGCGGAACCGCCGCGACAATTCCATCGACTCGTCGAACGCTCAATCGGACGCTTCGGCTTGTGCTCGCTCATAAACCGACTTTCTCCAATCTGTCCGCCTCAGTGATATTGCTCGAAGTCGACGCGGGCGGCATCCTTGCCGTCGGCGGCATGTTTTGTGTGCAAATTGGCGATCCCGGCAGGATTCGAACCTGCGACCATCGGCTTAGAAGGCCGGTGCTCTATCCAGCTGAGCTACGGGACCGCTGGCCGGCCAGGCCGGCTGATGCCACTACGCCAGGCAACGCTCGACCCGAAGGTTAGTGCGTCCAGGGCGTCTTGCGGTCATAGCGGAAATTGTCGGAATAGGAAATCTGCCGGCGCTTCGTCTCCTTCGGCTCCTCGACGCGGAAGGCGATGCCCTGCTTTTCGGCATAGGCGACCGCCTCTTCCTTCGTATCGAAGGTGAGCCGCACCTGGCTCAGCATGTCGCCCGAAGTGGTGTAGCCCATCAGCGGGTCGATCTTCTTGCGCTGGGCGGGATCGAATTCCAGCACCCAGTGGCCGGTCTTGGCCTTGCCGGACTGCATCGCGGTTTTGGCTGGGCTGAAAATGCGCGCGGACATGACCACCTCTTTGCTGCCCGCAGAGCGGGCTTTCGCGGCGCGCGTCCGAAAGCGGGTTGGGCCTGAGGCCGCGCGCCAACCCGTCAATACTGTGCAACGGCGCCGCCCGCAAGCGGCCAAGGCCCGGCAGAGCAACAGCAGGCGGTCTTGGCTGGCAAGGGGTGGTCACGGCCGAGTGGGGAACCTCGCGCCGGCCCGAACATTAACGGAAGGTCAGACGACCAGACCGGCCGCTCCAGCCATTGGTCGCGCCTGCAGCGCGGCCGAGCGCCACGAACCTCGCCATCCTCAACAAGCCCGGACAGTGCGCCATGACCATGACAACCGAACATCCCGTCCTGCAGCTAGCCGTGCTTGTCGGCAGCCTGCGCGCCCAGTCCTACAGCCGCAAGATCGCCAAGGCGCTGGCGGCCCGCGCGCCGGATTCGCTGCGTTGCCGCTTCATCGAGATCGGCGAGCTGCCCTTATACAACGAAGACCTGGACGGCGGCACACCGCCCGCCGCCTGGTCGGCTTTCCGCGCCGCCATCAGGGAATGCGACGCGGTTCTGTTCGTGACGCCGGAATACAACCGCTCGATCCCCGGCTGCCTGAAGAACGCGCTCGACGTCGGCTCGCGCCCGCCGGGCAAGAGCGTCTTCAAGGGCCTGCCCGCCGGCGTCGTCAGCGTCAGCCCAAGCAAGATCGGCGCCTTCGGTTCCAACCAGGCGCTCAGGCAGACCTTCGTCTTCCTCGACATGCCGGTGATGCAGCAGCCGGAGGCCTATATCGGCAATGCCGCCGAACTCCTCGACGACAACGGCGCAGTCAAGAACGTCGATACCGCCGCTTTCTTGGAAGATTTCATAGAGGCGCTGGAAAAGTGGATCAGGACCGTGCGGCCGGGCAGCTCGGCCTTCGACGCCTTCATGAAGCAGCGCGAGAAGATCGCCGAGGATTATGTCAACGGCAACGCCACGTCGCTGAAGGCGATCGTCACGCATAGCGAGCCGGCGACCTTCTTTTCGCCGCGCGGCGACCACCTCGAAGGCGCCGACGTCGTCGCCGGCCGCTACGAGCGCGATGCCGCAAGCTTCCACCAGGGCGGCAGCACCGATCTCGAGGTGCTGCAAGCCTCCGCGAGCGGCGAGCTCGCCTTCTGGACCGGGCTGCAGCACGCGAAGGCGCGCATCGGCAAGAACGGCCAGCCCGCCGAGATGACCCTGCGGGTGACGGAAGTGTTCCGGCTTGAGGACGGCGGCTTCAAGCTGGTGCACCGCCACGCCGACCCCGCCAACGGCTAGCGCTCCTCCCAACTCTCGTCATCCTTGGGCGTAGCGACGCGAAGCGGAGCGAAGACCCACGGATCCAAGCCGTGACCTCAGTCGAGGAATGCAGCGGAGCAGAATTCTGGGCCGCTTCGGCGCGTCGCAGGATCCTATGGTCTGCGCCGCGTCGCTTCGCTCCTTGCTCCGCCTCAAGGATTAACGACCCGATGGGCGTTCCGGCCAATCTCCAAGGCATGCAATCTGCCAAGTTAAGCACTGCCCGACCCATCAAAATGCATGGCGGCTCTCCACCCGCTCAGCCCCATCCGCGACACCATGCCGGGGCTCTTTGCAACCGCGGCCTATTTCCATTGCCTTGCCAGCGGCATATGTCGGATACACGGGCGTGCCACTCAGGGCCATGACGACGACAAAGACAAGAATGGGCATGGAAGCGGAAATCTCGTCGGATTGGACCGGCGAGCCGGCGATCCTCGAAGGCGCGATCGTGATCGGCGCCGGCGCGGCGGGATTGGCGGCGGCCTACGCGTTGATCGAGGCCGGGGTCGCCACCGAGATCCTCGAGCGCGAGGGACGTCTGGCCGAGCCCTGGCACCACCGCCATGAGAACCTGCATCTCAACACGCATCGCGACCTCTCCACGCTGCCCGGCGTTTCCTTTCCGAAAGGCACGCCGGCCTTTCCGCACCGCAGCGCGGTGATCCGCCTCTTCAACGATTTCGCCCTGACGCACCGGCTGCCGATCGCCTTCGGCGTCGTCGTCGAGGAAATCGAATTCCGCGGCGACCATTGGCTGGTGAAGACCAGCACGGGACCTCGGGCGGCGCGCCACGTGGTGATCGCCACCGGACGCGACCGGCAACCCTTCATCCCGGGCTGGAAAGGCATGAAGGATTTCGCGGGCAAGATCGTCCATTCGGCGCATTTCGGCCGGGCGAGCGACTATGCCGGGAAGAAAGTGCTGGTGGTCGGCGCCGGCAATTCCGGCTTCGACGCGCTCAACCATCTTTCCGGCGTCGAGACCGGGCAGATGTGGCTCTCGGCGCGCAACGGGCCGTCGCTGCTGCCCAAGCGCATCGGCAAGGTTGCCGTGCATCGCTTCTCGCCCGTCATGGCGAGCCTGCCGGCCCGGCTGGCGGATGCGGTGATGGCGGCGACGCAGCGGCTGGTCTTCGGCGACCTCAGGAAACACGGCGTGCCCCCTGCCCTGTCGGGCGGCGCCAGCCGCCTCGGCTCGGACTACACGGCGATTGCCGCCGACGACGGCGCGGTCGACGCGATCAAGGCCGGCCGCATCTTCGTCGTGCCGCAAGTCAAGGAATTCAGGCATGACGGCGTCGTTCTCGAGAACGGCCAGGCGCTCGCGCCCGACATCGTCATTGCCGCGACCGGCTACCGCACCGGGCTGGAGGCGATGGTTGGCAGGCTCGGCGTGCTCGACGCCAAGGGCGTGCCGCTGTTCAACGGCGGGACGAGCGACCCGAAGCTGCCGGGCCTCTGGTTCACCGGCATGCGGCCGAGCATCCGCGGCTGCTTCGCCAATGCCCGCATCCAGGGCGCGGCGATCGCCGGCAGGATCGCCGGGCAAAAGCGCTGAAGCGCGTCGCGGCGAAACGGATCAGACAACGCGCTTCAGGTCTTATTTTGATGCATGGCGTTCTCCCAAAACCGCTGCACAGTTTGGGGCGACATGCATTAAGGCGCGAATTCTGCGTGCGAAGCTTCCGTTTTGGGTTGCCTTCCAGGCCCCGGAACCCTATACGCCGCGAGCGTCGGAGTGTAGCGCAGCCTGGTAGCGCACCTGATTTGGGATCAGGGGGTCGCGTGTTCGAATCACGCCACTCCGACCATTTTCTTTTCTTTCGGCTGTCCGGTAGCCCTCGCTGAATCGGTGGCGAATGCTTCCGGCTGCCCGAACGTGATTTGAAGGCAGACCGTAAACCCGCCGGGCGAGTCCCCAACAACCTCGAGCCCGGCGAGCCTACAACCCGATCTGGAACGCGATCGGGACCGGGATCAACCGGCGTATCTAACGGTGCAAGATGGATGCCAGTGGGTGCGTCCCGAAATGGGACAGACGCCTAAATGGGTCAACATTTCATGATGTTCGAAGAGCAGCTCGATGCTCGGCCAATATCAGTTCCAGAACCTCAACGTCTTCATTGGTCACACCCGCGCAGCGCGCGATGTGGGACAGCAACGAGCCCAGCTTTATGCGCCCTTCTGACCGAATGGCAGTTTCGACGATGATGCGGATTCTCGCCTCTGTGCCGCGGCCATACATGGCCCTTTCACACAGGGTCCGGGTTTCCGCCGGCACGTTTCGGATCGTAGTGGCTGGCGTATCGCTGCGATACTTTTTGCTGGCAGTGGCTTAATGCAAGGGACTTCAGGAGTATATTGTGTCCAGCCCTAAATATCGAACTCGCCCTGCCCCTCGTCCATGGCACTGACGGTTTCGGCGGCGAGCGCGCGGGTGATCGGCGTCTTGCGCTCGAGCGCGGCGCGGTCGAGGCGTTCGACGACGCGCATGGCGGTCGCCAGCGAGCGCTCGATGCGCCGCACCAGATATTGCACGACATGCGGCTCGACCTCGACCTGGCGGTCGGCGAACAGCTTTGTGATGACGCCGGCGAGCAGCAGGTCGTCCGGCTCGTGGATCTCGATCGTCGCCGCCGCCTTCAGGCGCGAGATAAGGTCGGGCAGCGCGACGCGCCAGGCGGAGGGGAAGCGCCGCGCCGTCAAAAGAAGCGTGGAGCCGGCGCCGCGCACCGTATTGATCAGGTGAAAAAGCCCCTGTTCGTCGATCGGGCCCTTGTCGATGTCGTCGATCAGCGCGGGCCTGGCGCCAAGACCGCCGATGTGCTTGCCGATCCCGTCGGGATCGATGGCGACGGCGTGCGCCCGTGCTTGCCAGATCTGAGCGAGGTGCGTCTTGCCGGAACCCGGAGGGCCGGCCAGCACCACCACCGGCGAGGGCCAATCCGGCCAGCGGTCAACCAGGGCGGCGGCCTGTGCGTTGGTGCCGGAGACGACGAGCTCGTCGCGCGAATAGCCGGTGCCGTGGCCGAGATCGAGCGGCAGCTGGCGTGGCGGATCGGTTCGCTGGGCTGTCATCTTAGCCGCGCGGCGAACGGTGGCCGCCGCCGCGGTCGGCAGGCAAAGGCGGCACGGACTCAGCGGCATGCCCCTTGTAGAGCGGCGATTCGAGGTAGCGGGAAATTGCGAAGCGCACCAGAACGGCAATGGCCGCTGAAGCCGGCACTGCGATCAAGAGGCCGACGAAGCCGAACAGCGCGCCGAAGGCAAACAGCGCGAACATCAGCCAGACCGGATGCAGACCGACGCTCTTGCCCACCAGCCTCGGCTGCAGGATGTTGCCCTCGATGAACTGGCCGACGAAGAACACGCAGGCCACCGCCACGATCATCGTCCAGTCCGGCCAGAACTGGACGAAGGCGACGCCGATGGCAAGCACCAGCCCGGTCAGCGAGCCGACATAGGGGATGAAGGAAATCAGCCCGGCGAAGAAGCCGATGAGGATGGCGAAGTTCAGCCCCGTCAGCGTCAGGCCGGTGGCGTACATGGCGCCGAGCACCAGGCAGAGCGTGCCCTGACCGCGCACGAAGCCGGCGGTGGCGGTGTTGATGTCGCGGGCGAGCGCTCTGACCGTCTCGACATAGTCGCGCGGCACCCAGCTGTCGACCACGGCCACCATGCGGTCCCAGTCGAGCAGCATGTAGAAGGCCACGACCGGGGTGACCACGAACAGGCTGACGACCGAGACCAGCGCCACGCCCGAGCTCCAGATCGAGGTGAAGACGGTGGTGAGCAGCCCGAAGCCGGTGGTTAGCAGCGAGTTCAGCCCGTCGCGCAGGCTGGCGGCGTTGACGCCGAAGCGCTGCTCCAGCCATTTCGGGTCGAAACTGGTGATCAGCGACTGCAGGCGGGTGAGGTATTCCGGCAACTTGCGGGCGAAATCGGCCATCTGCGTCGCCAGCACCGGCACCAGGATGACGAAGGCGAGCACCACGACGACGATGAAGGCGATCAGGATCACCACCGTCGCCATCAGCCGGGAGAGGCCGAGCCGCTGCAGCCGGTCGGCGACCGGATCGAGAAAATAAGCGAGCACCATGCCAGCGACGAAGGGCAACAGGATGCCGGAGAAGACATAGAGGAACAGCGCCATGAGCACGGCTGCGATCAACCAGAACGCGACCTGCCGGCGGAACGCGGTCGAGGCCGCGGCCGTCCAGGCTTCGCTGTCAGGTGTCCGTTGTGGAGCCTTCGCCATAGCCGCTCATATGCCTTAGCCAGGCCACGAGATAGGCCGCGGCCGAAGCCACGGTCAAGACCCCGGAGAGCAATATGAGCGCCGGCCGAAGCGGATCGAGATGGACGGAAAAGGCAAGCTCGCCCAGCACCAGCGCCGCCAGCGCGATCTGCACGGCGGTATTCACCTTGGACACAAAGAGCGGCTTCATCTCGACTGGGTGGCTCATCACGCTGGATAAAAGCACGGCGCAGATAATCAGCCCGTCGCGCGAGACCATGGTCACGACAAGCCAGAGCGGCAGTTCCCCGGCAAAGCCCATAACAACGAAGACCGAGACCAGCAAAAGCTTGTCGGCCATCGGATCGAGATAGGCGCCGAGGCGCGAGGACAATTGATAGCGCCGGGCGATGAAGCCGTCGACGCCGTCGGAAACGCCGGCGACGAGGAAACCCGCAAAAGCCCAGTCCCAACGCGCCTGCAGCATGGCCAGCACCACGGCGGGCACCAGCAGGAGCCGCATGATCGTGATCATGTTGGGTATGGTCACGTGATGTCCCGTCGTGGCGTTGTTAGGAAATAGATGATGGAGATGGTGGATAGGCGCAAGGGAGGAGCGCCAGTCGCGGCGAGGGTTTGCGTGAGCCGCCCCGGCCATCTCGACATTCTTCGTTCTCGCATATGCCAGTCCCCAACCTTCACGGAAGAGATGGCGTGGCTGAACGGAGAGCTACCGCAAAGCCAGGCTCACGGCGAGATTTTCTTCGGCTGGCTAGGCCGCAGACGCCTCAAGGATGGAAATGGGGCCTCGGGTCTGAATCACTCGTTCAAGGCGTAGCCCAGCGGCGTCGAACAAGCTTGCATATTGGCCCTGGGTTCTTTCCATGCCACCGGTGACGGCGAGCATGACCACGTCGATACCCTTGATCTGGCTCGGTTCGTTACCTGGCGGCACGAGCGTCTCGGCGATCAGCACCTTCCCGTTCGGCAGCATTGCCTTGCTGCAATTGCGCAGGATCGCCGCGGCACGCTCATCGTTCCAGTCGTGAACGACCTTCTTGATGACGTAAACGTCACCGGAGGGAACGCTCTCAAAGAAATCACCGGCGATAAATTCGGTGCGCGGCAGGTCGCCTCCGGCACCCTGGCGTGCCGCCGCGACGCCCGAAGGCAGATCGAAAAGCACGCCGCTCAAATGAGGGTTGCGGGCTAAGATCGCCGAGAGCAGCTGGCCATGCCCGCCGCCGACGTCGACGATCCGCGTAAACGGCTTGAACTCATAGGCTTCGGCAACAGCCTCGTTACTGCCTTGACCCAAGGCGACCATGGCTCGCTGAAACAAGGCAGCCTGCTCCGGGTGTTCGGACAGCCAGTCAAACCTTGGGCTGCCAAACACCTTGTCGAAGGCTGGCTTTCCGGTGCGGACGGAATGCAAGAGCTGCTCGAAGGCAAGATAGGCCTCACTGTTGATCATGCGGACGAAATCGCGAGGACCTGGCCGATCCGAGCGAAGCGCGGCGCCGATCTCCGTCAGCTCGAAATGGCGGGGCAGTACTTCCCTAAAGACGCCTTCAGGCGCGAGAAGCCGCATTATACGATAAAGTGAGTCAGCATCCGATTGAGTGGCAGCAGCTAGCTCATCAACTGACTGCTCGCCGGCAGCCAGGAGATCGGGGATGCCGAGTTCGATAGTGGCGCGCAGCGCCTGTGACACGGCGAATCCAAGGCCGAGCCTCATGATCTGTTGCGACGGATTGAGCATGTCTTCCCCCGGGATCCCTGGTGCGTGGCAGCAGAGCACCAACAGCAGGCAGAAACAAGGATACAAAGGGGTGTGGGCCAACATTGAGGGACAGGCTTCCGATAAAAAGGCGCCACCGCCGCAGAAAGGCGCACAGTCCAAGGTTTTATCGGGGAGCAAGGCCAGCCATCCTACCGTTATCCTTGCGAGGGGCGACCGTTCATGCGAAGAGCCCGCACACGAGCAGGAAAAGAGCAGGCGCACCGGATGAGCAAGCGCGATACCAACAAGCGCAACATAGCCAAGCGCGGGAACGGGCTCACCTATGCCGAGGCGGGTGTCGATATCGATGCCGGCAATCTCATGGTCGAGAAGATCAAGCCGCTGGTGCGCGCCACCCGCCGGCCGGGCGCCGACAGCGAGATCGGCGGCTTCGGCGGCCTGTTCGATCTGAAGGCCGCCGGCTTCACCGACCCGGTGCTGGTCGCGGCCAATGACGGTGTCGGCACCAAGCTCAAGATTGCCATCGATTCCGGCAAGCACGACACGATCGGCATCGACCTCGTCGCCATGTGCGTCAACGACATCGTCGTGCAGGGCGCCGAGCCGCTGTTCTTCCTCGACTATTTCGCCACCGGCAAGCTCGACCCCGACCAGGGCGCGGCCATCGTCGGCGGCATCGCGCAAGGCTGTCGGCAGGCTGGCTGCGCGCTGATCGGCGGCGAGACCGCCGAGATGCCCGGCATGTATCACGACAAGGATTACGACCTCGCGGGCTTTGCCGTGGGGGCGGCCGAGCGCGGCCAGTTGCTGCCCACTGACGACATCGTCGAGGGCGACGTGTTGCTTGGCCTTGCCTCCTCCGGCCTCCACTCCAACGGCTTTTCGCTGGTGCGCCGGATCGTTGCCGCGAGCGGGCTGGGCTGGAGCGATCCGGCGCCGTTCAACGACGAGTTGAGCCTCGCCGAGGCGCTGCTCGAGCCGACGCGCATCTATGTGAAGTCGATCCTGAAGGCGATCCGCAACACGCATGGCATCAAGGCGCTCGCCCACATCACCGGCGGCGGTTTTCCGGAAAACATTCCGCGCGTGCTGCCCAAGGATTTTTCCGCCGAGCTCGACCTCGAGGCCATCGACGTGCCGCCGGTGTTCTCGTGGCTCGCCAAGACCGGCGGAGTCGCGCCGGAAGAGATGATGCGCACCTTCAACTGCGGCATCGGCATGATCCTGGCCGTCGCTTCCGGCCAGGCGGCGCAAGTGGCGGCGGTGCTGCAGGAAGCCGGCGAGACGGTGACGCCGATAGGCCGCATCGTGCCGCGCCGGGACGCCGGTGTCATCTATCGGGGCTCGATCGGCCTATGAGCAGGAAACGCACGGTCGTCCTGATCTCAGGACGCGGCTCCAACATGACTGCGCTGATCGCGGCGGCCAGCGACCCGACCTATCCGGCCGAGATCGTCGGCGTCATCTCCGACCGGGCGAACGCCGCCGGGCTTGGGATCGCGCAGTCGCGCGGCATCGCCACCAAGGTGATCCAGCGCGCCGACCATCCGAGCAAGGACGCGCATGACGCCGCGATCGATGCCGCGCTCACCGGCTTCGGCGCCGAGATCGTGGCTTTGGCCGGCTATATGCGCATCCTCGGCCGTGGCCTGGTCGAGAAATGGCAGGGACGCATGATCAACATCCACCCTGCCCTGCTGCCCGCCTTCAAGGGGCTGGACACGCATGCGCGGGCCATCCGCGCAGGCGTGCGCATCCACGGCTGCTCGGTGCATTTCGTCACGCCCGAGATGGATGACGGCCCGATCATCGCCCAGGCCGCCGTGCCGGTGATGGTCGGCGACAATGAGGACACGCTGGCCGCGCGGGTGCTGAAGGTTGAGCACCGGCTCTATCCGCTGGCGCTGGGGCTGGTCGCCGAGGGCAAGGCGCGCATGGAAAAGGGTCACACAGTGCTTGCCCATTTCGCCGACGACGCCGACAACGCCACCTCGGTGGTGATGGCGCCCGACCCGCTGCGCGAGGAAACCGACCTCGAACAGCTGGCGCGGATCACGCCGTAGAAATCTGGGAGCGCTGGTCGGGACCTACTAGCCGTGGATAACTTCGACAGCGCGATCCGGACGAAGGGCGATCTCGCAGGTGTCTTCGAATATGAGGACACCGGGACGCAGTACAGAGCGCAAGGCGAGACGGCCGGCTCGATTGTTGATGTAATACATGTCAGGTCGGGCAATGGGCCATCACCGAGGCAGATGTCGCCGTCAGGTGGGAAAGCAGCGAACAGCGTGTGGGCCTGTTTGTCTTCGGCACGCTGGTAGCCGCCTTTGATGCCGCAGCAGGGACGAAATATGGTGGCGGATATGGCAAGGATTTCAACGCCGAGATTCCCTGGTCCTGACCAATGCCAATAAGACAACTGCTTATTCTGCGCCATGCCAAGTCGAGTTGGGACGACCCCAAGCTTGCCGATTTCGACCGGCCGCTCGCGCCGCGCGGGCTGAAGACGGCGCCGTTGATGGGGCGCGAGCTTTCGCGGCGCGGCTGGCTGCCGGACCTGGCGCTGGTCTCGCCGGCGCTGCGCACCCGCGACACCTGGCGGCTGGTCGCCCAGGAACTGCCGGAGCATGTGCCGGCGGAGTTCGCCGAGGAACTCTACGAGGCGGCGCCGGCCGCCATCCTGGCCCGCGTGCGGCAGGCGAAAGCGACCAGCCTGATCGTGATCGGCCATAACCCCGGCCTGCAGAATTTTGTGCTCCGGCTCGCCGGCACCGGATCGGATGCCGATGTGTTCCAGAAAATCGAAGCGAAGTTCCCGACGGCGGCGCTGGCACGGTTCACGGTGGACGAGGATTGGGCGAACATCGATTTCGGTGGTGCGCGACTGACGCATTTCGTCAGGCCGAAGGATTTGGGGTAGACGGCGGAACTGCCGATCTCCCTTGTGGGGGAGATGCCTGGCAAGGCAGAGGGGCGCTGTCCGGCCGTCTTTTCCGATATTTCACCGGCCTCAGCCCGTCAGGCCGAAATTGCTTGCGCAGCGTTTCTTCGCGCCCCCCTCTGTCCTGCCGGACATCTTCCCCATAAGGGATTGGTGCGTCATCGGTCTGCCAGAACAAAAAAGCGGCGGAGCAAGCCCGCCGCTTCGAGACTGGAACCGATCAGTGATTGCCGAACAGGTTGCGGTCGGCGCCCTGGGTCAGTGGCTTCTGGACATTGGCGTTTATCTTGGTGATCAAAGCCGTCACGGTCCGGTCGACCGCAACGGTCGGCTGGTTGGCGTTGTTCGAGCCATAGTTTTCGCTTCCGGCGAAAGCGGCGGCGTCACAGGCATCACCGCTTCGTGATGATTGTTTGATCGAACGCAAAAAGCCGGCCCAATGCCGGCTCTTCAAAACAGAGCGGCGGGTCAAGCCCGCCGCTTTGAGTCTATCGAAAGTCGGAACCGGTTAGCGGTTGCCGAACAGGTCGCGGTCGGCGCCCTGGCTCACCGGCTTCTGGACATTCGTATCCGGCTTGTTGACCGAAGCGGTGTACGAGGTATCGACCGAAGCTGCCGGCTGGTTGGCGTTGGCCGAGCCGTAGTTGTCGGAGCCGGCGAAAGCGGCGCCGGTGGCAACGAGAAGGGCGGCGGCGGTAAGAGCGATGTTGGTCATTTCAGGTACTCCAGAATTGAGGATTGATTGGCTGGGTTGATTTGAGCCCGGCTTAGCGGCCCCAGATGCCCTGGCCGGATTCCGGCTGGTTCTGATCGGGCGTGATCTTGAGATCGCGCTGCTCAAACTTGCGGATCGAGCCGGTGATGCTGCGGTCGATGTTGTCGCCGGACTGGGGCGCGACCGACTGGGGCGCGACCGACTGGGTGACGGCCGGCTGGTTGACGTTGTCCGAACCGTAGTGGTCGCTGCCGGCGAAGGCGCTGCCCGTGGCAACGAGAAGGGCGGCGGCGGTAAGAGTAATCTTGTTCATTTCAGGTACTCCAGATTTTCAAAAGTCGTGTCCGTCAAGTGGCGTGCTGTAATGGAAATTCGCGTCGCTCGGACCACCGCGAGATGGGTCCGGCCTGTTGCCATTTCCAATCACGAAAATGTGCAAATCGAACCGATCGGTTCGACCTTGAAATCGCGTGAATGGCGAATCTGCCACTTTCTTCTTGTTCAATATCAATGGGTTATCGCAGTGGCTGCGCAGCTGACGTCCCGATACAGCAAGCCAGTGTTCACCTCAGCTACACGATCCGTCAACATAAATTGAACCGAACCGTTCGGTTTTATTTCTCGTGATGGCGTAACGAGCCTTGAACCGGCCGACGGAGCGGGCCTTAGCCGGCGTTTGCCTTGCCGGCGGATCGATACTATCGATTGTCTGCAATTGTCCGTTCGGGCCACCGGCCGCGCTCGCGAAGGCCGGCGACACCCGAATGGAGGCGTTCCTGAACAGCGACGGACGATGCGGCTCCTGCTTGTCGAAGACAATCGCGAACTGGCCGATTGGCTAAGCAAGACGCTGCGCCAGGCAAGCTACGTCGTCGACGTCGTGCATGACGGCGAGGATGTCGAGCATGCGCTGGCCGCCGGCGACCATGCGCTCATCATCCTCGACCTCGCCCTGCCGCGCATGGGTGGAATGGAGGTGCTGAAGCGGCTGAGGGCGCGCGGCAATCCCGTGCCAGTAATCGTGCTCACCGCAAATGCCAGTCTCGACGGCCGCGTCAAAGGCCTCAACGAAGGCGCTGACGACTATCTGGCCAAGCCCTTCCAGATCGAGGAACTGGAAGCGCGCATCCGCGTGCAGCTGCGCCGCGCCAACGACCGGACCGCGCCGGTCATTTCCTGCGGCGATCTCGTCTTCGACACCAACACCAGGCTGTTCTCGCTCGGCGGCGAGACGCTGTCGCTGACGCCGCGCGAACATGCGGTGCTGGAGCAATTGGTGGTCAAGGCCGGACGCACGGTGAGCAAGGCGGCGCTTTCGTCAGCGATCTACGATTTCGAGACCGACGCCGACCCCAGCGCCATCGAGATCTATGTCCATCGCCTGCGCAAGAAGCTCGAAGGGTCGCGCGTCCAGATCGCCACCTTGCGCGGCCTCGGCTATCTGCTGCGCCATGAAGATTAGCAGCCTCCGCCTGCAATTGCTGGCCTGGGTGGTGCTGCCGCTGGCCGCACTGGTGACCGTCAATCTGTGGACCAGCCAGCGCAACGC
Organism: Mesorhizobium tamadayense; assembly: GCF_003863365.1. Lineage (GTDB taxonomy): Bacteria > Pseudomonadota > Alphaproteobacteria > Rhizobiales > Rhizobiaceae > Mesorhizobium > Mesorhizobium tamadayense. The sequence continues at coordinate 43,874 of NZ_RQXT01000050.1, forward strand.
GCTGGCGACCGCCGACCTCGTCACCGACCGCATGCTGGTCGGCTCGGCGCGCGCGATCGCCGAGCAGGTGGCCATGGCCGACGGCGTTCTCGACGCCACCATTCCGCCGGCGGCGATCGAGATGTTCGACACCGGCGACCGCGACAGCGTCTACTACCGGGTCGAGACCGCGAACGGCCGGCTGCTGACCGGTTATCCCGACCTGCCCGATGCGCCGCAGAGCGGCAGTATCGAGGCTCCCTATCGCGATCATCGGTTGCGCCTCGCAACGCTCAGCCATGCCGTGATCGGCGCCGGGGCGGATTCGCCGATCAAGGTCACCGTGGGCGTCACGCTCGCCGGCCACGACGCGATGGTGAAGAGCCTCTGGTTCAGCGCCTTCGCCCAGCAGCTGGCGCTGGTGGCGATTGCCGGCGTGTTCGTGCTGCTTGGCCTGCGCCGTGGGCTCGCGCCGCTGATCCGGCTGCGCGATGCGGTGCGCTCGCCGGACCGCAGCGATCTCGACCCGGTCGAGGTGCCCGGCGCGCAAAGCGAGATCCGGCCGCTGATCGATGCACTCAACGCCTATATGGAGCGCGTACGGGCGCAGATGGCGGCGCAGCGCCGCTTCATCGCGAATGCCGCGCACCAGCTGCGCACGCCGCTGGCGCTCATGTCGACGCAGGCAAGCTATGCGCTGCGCGAAAGTGCCGCCGACCAGCGCCAGGAGGCGCTGGTGGCCCTGCAGGCAAGCTCGGGCCGCCTGGCGCGGCTCGCCGAACAGCTGCTCACCCTGTCGCGTGCCGAGCCCGGCAGCCGGCGGCCGCGCGCCGACCGTATCGACCTCGCCGAAGCCGCACGTCAGGTGCTGGAAGGCCAAGCGCCGAAGGCGATCGAGCGCAACATCGACCTCGGGCTTGAGGAAACCGGCCCGGTGCCGGTCATCGGCGACGGCACGATGATGCGCGAGATGATCGTCAATCTCGTCGACAATGCGCTGCGCTACTCCGCGCCCGGCGGCAGCGTCACCGTGAAGCTCGCTGCTTCGAATGGCGAGGCCGAGCTTACGGTCACGGACGCCGGGCCCGGCATTCCGGCGGAGGAGCGGGAGCATGTCTTCGAGCGCTTCTATCGCATTGCCGGGGCGAGCGAGGAAGGCAGCGGGCTCGGCCTCGCCATCGTGCGCGAGGTGGTCGAGAATGCCGGCGGCAGCGTCATGCTTGGCGATGCCGCCGCCGGCGGGCTGAAGGTCGAGGTGCGGCTGCCGCTGGCCGCAGCCGAGGACCGGCCAGCCGGAGCCTTGTTTTGACGCAATTCCGGGCGGAAGGCTACGGCGAAGGTGCCGAGCCTGACCGTTTCACACTTTTCCTGGGATTGCTTATCAGGTTCCCTGCTCGTTGAAGGGTGCCGGCCGCCACTTGACGACATAGTTCTCGAAGCGGGTGATGAGGAACTCCACCACCAGCGCCATCACCGCCAGGATGATCATGGCGGCGAAGACGCCGTTGGCGTTGAAGGCGCCCTGCGCGGTCGAGATCAGCAGGCCCATGCCCTGCTTGGCGCCGAGGAACTCGCCGACCACGGCGCCGACCAGCGCGAAGCCGAAGCTGACGTGAAGGCTGGCGAGGATCCAGCTCATCGCCGACGGGATGATGACGGTACGGGTGATCTGGTAGGGCGAGGCGCCGAGGATCTGGGCGTTGGCGATCATCGCCCGGTCGGCCTCGCGCACGCCCTGGAAGGCGTTGGCGAAGACGACAAAAAACACCATGACCACGGCGAGCGCCACTTTGGAGGCCATGCCGAGGCCAAGCGCGATGATGAAGACCGAGCCCAGCACCACGCGCGGCACCGAATTGGCGATCTTGATGTAGATGGAAAAGACATCCGCCAGCAGCTTGTTGCGGCCGAGGATGATGCCGGCGGCGATGCCGCCAACGGCGCCGATGGCGAAGCCGAGGAAGGTTTCTTCCAGCGTCACGTAGATCTGCAGCCAGAGCGGCCCCTGCGAGGTACCCTCGGTGACCCACGACCAGATCTGCTCCCAGATACCGGAGGGGCTGGAGAAGAAGAACGGATCGATGATGTTGTAGTAGGCGCCGAGTTCCCAGAGCGCGAGGGAAACAATCAGGATCGCGAGGCGCAGGCCGATGACCAAAGCATGGCGGCGGCGCAGGCGCGCCCTCGCCCGGGCCTCGGCGGCAACGATCGAGGTGGCGCGCACGGCGGCCCGGTCGGTGGGAGAGATGGCAGTCATTGCGGAACCTCCTTTCAGTGGCCGGTTTGCAGGCCCCGGCTCTGGCCGAGCTGCACTTCCTCGCGCAGGTCGTTCCAGATCACCTTGGCGATCTCGATGAATTTCTGATCGTAGCGGATGTCGGCCATGACGCGCGGTCGCGGCAGGTCGATGCGATAGACGCTCTTCACCGTGCCGGGCCCGGCGGTGAGCACATAGACCTTGTCGGCCAGCGCAACCGCTTCCTCGAGGTCGTGGGTGACGAAGACGACGGAGGATTTGAGTTCCGACCAGAGGTCAAGCAGCTCATCCTGCATGGCGGTGCGGGTCTGCATGTCGAGCGCGCTGAACGGCTCGTCCATCAGCAGGATCTTGGGCTGGTTGATGAAGGTCTGGGCCAGCGCGACGCGCTTGCGCATGCCGCCCGAGAGCTGGTGCGGATAGTGCTTCTCGAAGCGGGCCAAACCGACGCGGGCGATCCAGTCGCGCGCCCGGTCATAGGCTTGCGCCTTCGGCGTGCCGCGATAGAGCGGGCCGGCCGCGACATTGTCGATGACGCTGCGCCACGGAAACAGCGCATCCGCCTGGAAGACGAAGCCGATGTCGCGGCTGATCTCGGTGACCGGATTGCCCATGACGCGGACATTGCCTGTGGTCGGCCTGAGCAGGCCGGTGACGAGGTTGAGCGTCGTCGACTTGCCGCAGCCGGTCGGCCCGACGACGCAGGCGAACTCGCCGCGCGCCACCGTCATGGTGAAATCGCGGATGGCCGTCATCATATGGCCGTCGGGCGTGACGAAGCGTAGCGTCACATCGTCGATGGCGATCGCGGCATCGGCCGGCGGCGCGGCCTGGGACAGCTTCTCAGCCGCCATGGTTTGCAACTGCATGGCACACTCCTGTGGCGATGGTGCGAGGACGCCTGCGGCCCAAGCCCGGGGGCTGGCCGCGTATCGGCGTCCGGAAAGGCGCCGCTGCCGAACTGATTCAGGCAAGCGGCGCAAGTTGTTGTTCTTCAACCGGCAGATCCGCGCGATCCGCCGCCGAATGCGCTACTTGGCGGCGTCGACGAATGCCGTAGTGTAGGTCTTCGACAGATCGATCTGCTTGCCCTGCAGACTCTTGGAGAAGGTCGACAGAACTTTCAGCACCGTCTCCGGGCCGTCGGCCGGCATGCGGCCGTCCGGCGTGAACATCGCCTTGCCGCCGGCGAGACCTTGCACGTAGAGGTCCTTGTTGCCGGCATAGTAGTCCTTCGGCATCTGGTCGGCGATCTCCTCGGCCGAATGGCCGGCGATGTACTTCATCGTCTTGACGAAGGCATTGGCGAGCTTCTGCGCCTCGTCCTTGTGGCTGTCGAGCCAGGCGGACTGGACATAGAAGGAGGCCGCCGGATAGTTGCCGCCCAGCGCCGCCTTGGTCTTTTCGGGCGTGCGCATGTCGACCAGCACACTGGCCTCGCCGGTCTGGAGCAATTTGGCGATGGTCGGCTCGGTGGTCATGCCGGCCTGGATCTGATCCTGCTTGACGGCGGCGATGAAGGTGTTGCCGGCGCCCACGGGCAGAAGCGTGTAGTCGCCCGGCTTCAGGCCGCTACGCACGGCAAGATACTGCGTGAGGAAATCGGTCGAGGAGCCGAGGCCGGTGACGCCGAGCGTGGCGCCCTTGAAGTCAGCCGGCGACTTGATCTCCGGGTGTTTTGCGGAAACCAGCTCGACCTCGCCCGGCGCCTGGCTGAACTGGACGATCGACTGGATGTATTTGCCCTTCGACTGCAGGTCGACGGTGTGGTCGTAGAAGCCGACGACGCCCTGCACGGCGCCCGCCAGCAATTCGTTCTCGGCCTCAACGCCGGCGCGCGAGTTGACGAGCTCGACATCGAGCCCTTCATCCTTGAAGTAGCCGAGTTGCTGGGTGAGCACGGCCGGCAGATAGATCTGCTTTTCCATGCCTCCAACGATGATGGTGATCTTGTCGGCGGCCGATGCCGCCGTGGCGCCCGTGGCGACGATGGCAAGCGTTAGCACCGCCGAACGCAAGACGCACTTCGAGATGAAACCGGTCACGTAATTTCCTCCACCTGGGCGGCACGCCCTCCAGGCTGCGCCGCATTTCCTCCTTGCCGGCCACTCCCGGGACCGGTCACGCGGCGAACGCCGCAACGCTGTCATGGCATGCCCAAGCTTTCAGCTGGCTTTCAGCCGTTTCGATGATCGGAAGTACTTGAAATCGGCAAGGATCGCCGATCACGAGGCGTTGAACCCCAGCACGTCGCGCATGTCGTATTCGCCTGGCGGACGCCCGGCGACCCAGAGCGCGGCCGCGATGGCGCCGCGCGCGAACATCGAGCGGTCGCCGGCCGCATGCGAAAGCGTGAGCCTCTCACCTTCGCTGAGGAAGCTGACGCTGTGCTCGCCGACGATGCCGCCGCCGCGCAGCACGGCGAAACCGATCTCGCCGGCGGGGCGCGGGCCGACGACGCCGTCGCGGGCGCGCCTCGCCACATCGTCCAGCCTGACGCCGCGGCCGCGCGCGGCCGCCTCGCCCAACATCAGCGCCGTGCCCGACGGCGCATCAACCTTGAAGCGGTGATGCGCTTCCAGGATCTCAATGTCGCAGTCGTCTCCGCCCAGCGCTCTTGCCGCTCGCCAACCAAGCCGGTCAGCATGTTGAGCCCCAGCGAATAGCTGCCGGAGCGCACAACGGCGATTTTCTTTGCGGCGTCGGCGATGGTTTCCAGTTCGGCGGCATCGAAACCGGTCGAGCCGACGACCAGCGCGGGACCGTTGCGCGCCGCGCAGGCCTTTGCCAGTTCGGCGGAAGCCGACGGCGTGGTGAAGTCGATGACGACGACGGCAAGCGCCAGCGCTTCATCGCGCTCGACCAATCCCTCTCCCGTGCTGCCTGGCCGATGGAAGCAAGCGACGAGCTCCAGCCGTGGATCGGCCTGAACGGCTTCCGCCATCTGCCGGCCCATGCGGCCGAGCGCGCCGGCGACGGCTATCCTGAGCGGCTGCGGCATGTCCCTGTCCAGAGTCGAGTCGAAACAACGCTTTAGCACGCCGCCTTGCCAAATTGATTCAGCCGGCAGTCGCGCCGTTGGTCTTCAGCATCATGCCGGCGATCTCCTTGACCAGCTTGGCGGCGACGAGCGCGGTGACGTTGGAAAGGTCCTGGCGTGGATTGTACTCGACGACGTCGGCGGCGACGATTGGCTGGTCTATTCCCTGAATCAAGCCGACCACCTGGCGGGTGGTGAAACCGCCCGGTTCACGGTGGGAAATGCCGGGCGCGAAGGCCGGATCGAGCGCGTCGATATCCATCGAGATATAGACGGGCGTCCTGAGGTCGAGCCGCAACCCTTCCTTGAAATGCCGCATCTCAACCACCTCGACGCCGAAGCGCTTGAACTGCTCGCGGTGATGGTCGTTGACGGTGCGCAAGCCGATCTGGATCAGCCGGTCGGCGAGCCGCTCCTCCATGATGCGGGCAAAGGGCGAGGTGTGCGAGCGCGGATTGTCGTCGTAGGAATGATAGATATCCGGATGCGCGTCGATATGGACGATGGTCAGACTCTGGTGGCGGCGACGCACCGCTCGCAGAACCGGCCAGGCAATCGCGTGGTCACCGCCGAGCGAGATCAGCGGATAGCCTGCATCGAGCGCGCGGTCGACCTCGCTCTCGATCCGCTGCCACGGGTCGCCGGGCCGGGTGAAATCGATATCGCCATGATCGACGAAGCGGTCGGTCAGATCGAAACCGGTTTCCGACCATGAGGTATAGGCGTCGCTGGCGAGCTCGCGGCGGATCAGCGGTGGCGCCTCGGCCGGCCCGCGCAGGTAGGACGAGTTCTCGTCATGCGGAATGCCCAAAAGCGAGACCTTGGCCACGACATTCTCCCTCGTTGCGCAGACAGGGTGCCTCTATAGACGCCCGAGCTGGCGGTTGCGACCGGAGGCGCTTGGGCCAGGTGCCAACTAAGCGTTCAGCTCTTGCGCCTTCCGCAGCCAGACCTTGTTGTCGTGGAAGGCGGCACCGCCGTAAGGCGCGGGCGCGTCGGCGCCGGTGAGCACGTTGATGCCTTCGCCGCGCTCATGCGCGCTGTTCGGCCAGATGCCTTCGGCCACCACCACGCCGCGCTTCACGCCGTCGAAGAGCTTGGCATGCAGCACGATATCGCCGCGGCGGTTGCCGACCTCGACGCGGCCGCCGTCTTCAATCCCGAGCGCCGCCGCGTCCTCGGGATGGAGCAGCAGTTCCGGCCTGCCTTCCTTGGCCCTCGACACCGGCGTCTCGGAAAAGGTCGAGTTGAGGAAATTGCGCGCCGGCGACGTCGTCAGCCGGAACGGGTGCTCGTCATCCGCCACCTCGATCAGGTCAACATGGTCGGGGAATTCCGGCAGTCGTTCCACCGGCCCGAACAGGCCCATGCTTTTCGGCGGCCGGTTGGGCGCCGACTGTCCGGTCCAGTTGGCCCGGAAGTGAAACTTCCCATCGGCGTGGCCGAAGCCGTTGATGAAATGCGCGTCGTTGAAATCGGGCTGCAGATCGACCCACTTCTGTCCCTTGAGGCTGTCGAAGCTGCCGATCCCACGCTTGCCCAGAATGATGTCGATATGCTCCCGCTCGGTCAGGCCGAAGCCAGGCCGGTCGCCGACGCCCAGCCGCTTGCCGAGTTCTTCATTGACGTAGTGGTTGGTGCGCGGTCCTTCCGGCGGCTCGATCAGCTTGGGGCCGAGCGTGATGTGCTGGTTGCCGCCGCCCTTGTAGATGTCGTCATGCTCCAAAAACATCGTCGCCGGCAGCACGACATCGGCCAGCTTGGCCGTATCGGTCATGAACTGCTCGTGCACGCAGGTGAAGAGGTCCTCGCGCAGAAACCCCTGCTTCACCAGGCGCTGCTCCGGCGCGACATTGGCCGGATTGGTGTTCTGGATCAGCATCGCCGTCACCGGCGGGCCGCCATAAAGCGCGTCCGCCGCGCCGGTCAGCACCGGGCCGATGCGGGAATGGTCGAGATAGCGGATGTTCGGGTCCCGCATCGCGGTGCCTTCCAGCACGTCCTGGTTCAGCTTGAAGATGCCGGAATTGGAGTGGAAGGCACCGCCGCCTTCATATTGCCAGGCGCCGGTGACGGCGGCGATGCAGGAGGCGGCGTGCATGTTGACCGAGCCGTTGCGCTGGCGCGCAAAGCCGTAGCCGAGGCGGAAGTAGGTCTTCTTCGTCGTGCCGACGAGATGGGCGAAGGTTTCGATCTCGGCGACGGTCAACCCCGTGATGGCAGCCGCCCATTCCGGCGTGCGTGTCTTGAGGTGCTCTTCCAGCCCGCGCGGATCGTCGGTGTATTTTTCGAGATAGGCGCGGTCGGCCATGCCGTCGCGGAACAAGACATGCATCACCGCGCAGGCCAGCGCGCCGTCCGTGCCGGGCTTCAGCACCAGGCCGAGATCGGCCTGCTTCACGGTGGCGTTCTCGTAGATGTCGATGACGACGATCCTGGCGCCGCGTTCCTTGCGCGCCCGGGTGGCATGGGTCATGACGTTGACCTGAGTGACCACGGCATTGGTGCCCCAGATGACCACACAATCCGACTTCGCCATCTCGCGCGGATCGGGTCCGCGCAAGGCGCCCGCCCCCATCATCCAGCCGGTCCAGGCGAGATTGGTGCAGATCGAGCCGAAGAAGCCGGAATATTTCTTCGCGTGCCGCAGCCGCTCGATGCCGTCGCGCTGCACCAGCCCCATCGTGCCGGCATAGTAATAAGGCCAGACTGTCTCCGAGCCGTGTTTCTCCTCGGCCGCGATGAACTTCTCGGCGACGAGGTCGAGGGCTGCGTCCCAGCTCGCTTCCTTCCAGGCGCCCGCGCCCTTGGCTCCGGCGCGCACCAGCGGTTTCAGCAGGCGGTCGGGGTGATGGACGCGATCGGCATAGCGGGCGACCTTGGCGCAGACGACGCCCGCCGTGTAGCTGTTCGCCTTGGCGCCATGGACGCGGCCGATCCGGTTGTTGTCGAGCAGCTCGACCTCGAGCGCGCAGGTGGATGGGCAATCATGCGGACAGGCCGAATGGCCGATGCGAAGCTTGGCGTGCTGGTTCATGGCGGGGTGTGTAGCGGGTTTTGGGGAAGAGATGTAGGGCCAGATGGGGCGCAAGCGCCGATCTCACCCCCTTGTGGGGGAGATGTCGCCGAAGGCGACAGAGGGGGTCGCCGCGCGTGGAGCGCTAGCGTCTTCTATGCCGAGACGACGTTGGCACTCTACGTGAGACTACCCCCTCTGCCCTGCCGGGCATCTCCCCCTCAAGGGACCCTCAAG
>NZ_RQXT01000051.1 GCF_003863365.1 Mesorhizobium tamadayense
TGTTTTTTCTGGTCGGAGTGGCAGGATTTGAACCTGCGACCCCATCGTCCCGAACGATGTGCGCTACCAGGCTGCGCTACACTCCGTGACCAGACCGCGGGCTTATAGCCGCCACTTTCCGATCCTGCAAGCGCCAATGGCTGCACTTGTGTCGCATTTCCTTGCTTTCGCCAAGGTTCCCTGGATGGCATGGGATTTAGCCATCGGATAAAGACCTGCTCAAAAGCTTATGTAGTAAGCCAAACGCCCCGATAAACCGGCATTCCGGCCCTCTGGAGTTTCAATCATTGCCCCTGCGCATCGTTGGCGAAGCCCGGCCTAACAGCTTCGGATTCGAGACCTCGGCGCTGATCAAGGCGTCGGGCTTTCGCGAGTATGACGCGCGCTGGTGGTTTGGCCATCCCGGCTCGACGCAGGAGCCGGAACTCAACCTGATCGGTGTCCAGGCGCTCGGCATGGGCCTGGGCACGCTGATACGCCGCCTGGGCGTCGGACCCGATATCGTCACGGGTCACGATTTCCGCTCCTATTCGCTGTCGATCAAGCTCGCGCTCGTCTCGGGTCTGATGGCGGCGGGCGCACGCGTGAAGGATATCGGCCTGGCGCTCTCGCCCATGGCCTATTTCGCGCAATTCGCGCTGGACACGCCCTCGGTCGCCATGGTCACCGCCTCGCACAACGAGAATGGCTGGACCGGCGTCAAGATGGGCGCGGCGCGGCCGCTGACCTTCGGAGACGAGGTTCACGCCGGCGCACGACCGCGTCATCGAGAGCGGCGCCTGGCGGCGGCGCGTGCGGCACTGGCTGTTCGAGGAGACACTGCCGCTTTGGTCGACGGTCGGCGTCGACGAGCGCCATGGCGGCTTCCACGAGGCGCTGGGCTTCGACGCCACGCCGTTGATGAAACCGAAGCGCAGGCGCACGCAGGCGCGCCAGGTCTATGCCTTCGCGGTCGCCAAGGAGCGCGGCTGGGAAGGCCCCGCCGATCGGCTGATCGCACGGCATCGACTTCATGGCGGGCCGGGCCGCACCGACAAAGGCGGCTGGGTGCGCACGCTCAATATTGATGGCTCGATCGCCGATCCGGTCGAGGACGCCTACGACCATTCCTGCGTGCTGTTGGCGCTGGCGCACGCCCATATGTCGGGCAATCCCGACGCCTTGCGGCTCGGCGAGGAGACCTTTGCCTTTCTCGATGCTCATCTCGAGGACAGCCGCATGACCGGCTTCCTCGAAACCTCCGACGGCGAGGGCGAGCGCCGCTCCAACCCGCACATGCATCTGCTCGAAGCCTTTCTTGCCTGGCACAAGGCCACCGGCGAGCGCGCCTATCTGCGCCGCGCCGCGCGCGTTATCGGTCTCTTCCGCAGCCATTTCTTCGATGCCGAGAGCTGGACGCTGGGCGAATATTTCGACGACGGCTGGAAGCCTGTGGCGGGCGAGAAGGGCGCCTGGACCGAGCCCGGCCATCATTTCGAATGGGCCTCGCTGCTCGTCGATTTCGCGGCGCGCAGCGGCCAGTCCGAGCTCACCGCCTTCGCCCGCAAGCTCTATGCCTCCGCTGTCGCCAACGGCCTCAACCGCGCCACCGGCCTTTCCTACGGCGCCGTCTCGCGCCAGGGCCTGCCGCTCGACCGCGTCTCGCGCAGCTGGCCGCAGGCTGAAGCGGTCAAGGCTGCAGTCGCGCTCGACGGCTCGGGCGGGCCCGACCTCAAGCCGAGATCGAGGCGCGCGTCGGCCGCCTGTTCCGCTGGCACATAGACCCGGCGCCGCTCGGCCTCTGGATCGATCGCATCGACGAGCGCGGCCGGTCATTGGCGACCGACGTGCCGGCAAGCATCTTTTACCATCTGGTCTGCGCACTGACGCAGTACCTGGACGGCACGGCGGAGAAGGGGTGAGGCGATGAAGCTGCTGATCTCCCCCCTTGCGGGGAAGATTGGCTGTCATGTCGGCTTTCGCCAATCGCCAACTTCAGTACGGGCTCGCCACATCTCCCGTCTCGACATAGACCGCCTTCAGCTGCGAATAATGCGCCAGCACCGCCAGCGAATTCTCCCGTCCGATGCCCGACTGCTTCACACCGCCGAAGGGCATTTCCACAGGCGTCAGATTGTAGGCGTTGATCCAGCAGGTGCCGGCCTGCAGCTCGGCGATAACCCGGTGCGCGCGCGGCAGGTCGCGCGTGAACACGCCGGCGGCCAGACCGAACTCGGTGTCGTTGGCGCGCTCGATCACCTCGTCCTCGCTATCGAATTTGAGCACGCTCATCACCGGTCCGAAGATTTCCTCGCGCGCGATGCGCATGCCGTCGGTCACGCCCGTGAACACCGTAGGCTCGATGAAGAAGCCGCCCTCGAAGCCCTGCAGGGAGGGCACGTTGCCGCCGCAGGCAAGCGTCGCCCCTTCCTGCTTGCCGATCGCGATGTAGAATACGACCTTGTCCTGTTGCGCCTTGTTGACCAGCGGCCCCATCTGCGTTTCCGGATCGAGTGGATCGCCGATGCGGATCTTCTTGGTGCGCTCGACCAGCCGGTCGACGAAGCGGTCATGCAGGCCCTTCTGCACGAAGACACGGGTGCCGTTGGAGCAGATCTGGCCGCTCGAATAGAAATTGCCGAGCATGGCGCCGCCGACGGCGTTCTCAAGGTCGGCGTCGTCGAAGACGATCAGCGGCGACTTGCCGCCGAGCTCCATGGTCGCGTGCTTCATCTTCGAGCCGGCGAGCGACAGCACCTTGCGGCCGGTCGGCACCGAGCCGGTCACCGAGACCTTGGCGACGACATCATGGCCGACGAGCCCGGCGCCGACATCGCCATAGCCCTGCACGACGTTGAACAGCCCGTCTGGCAAGCCCGCCTCGCTGTAGATCTCGGCCAGCGCCAGCGCCGACAGCGGCGTGTTCTCCGACGGCTTGAACACCATGGCGTTGCCCATGGCGAGCGCCGGCGCCGACTTCCAGCCGGCGATCTGGATCGGATAGTTCCAGGCGCCGATGCCGACACAGACGCCAAGCGGCTCGCGCCGCGTATAGGCGAACGGCCCGCCGAGATCGATCATCTCGCCGTTGAAGGCCGCGACCGCGCCGGCGAAATATTCGAGGCAATCGGCGGCTGACGGCGCATCCGCCACCAGCGTCTCCTGGATCGCCTTGCCGGTGTCGAGCGTCTCGATGCGCGCCAGGTCGGCATTGCGCGCCCGCAGGAGGTCGGCGGCGCGTCGCAGGATGCGGCCCCGCTCGACCGGCTTCAGCCGTGCCCAGGCCGGCTGCGCGGCGCGCGCGGCCTCGATCGCCAGCTCCAGCACATTCGGCGTCGCCGAATGCAGCGTGGCGATGGTTTCGCCGGTCGCCGGATAGATCACCGGCAGCGGCGCGCCGCCTTCGTCCTCGATGTAGCGGCCGTTGACGTAATGCGATGCCGTTGGCTGGGCGCGCATGGGGCGGTTCTCCAGTTCTCTTCGAGCGGCGGAGCGATCCGCCTCGATCATGCGCTATCTGTCCGACACCCGCCAGCGCGGATTGATCCACGGTTCCTGGTTGGACGGCGCGAGCGGCGTGCGGCCGAGGATGTGGTCGGACGCCTTCTCGCCGGTCATGATCGAGGGCGCGTTGAGATTGCCGTTGGTCACCCGCGGGAAGATCGAGGAATCGGCGACGCGCAGTCCCTCGACGCCGATCACCCGGCACTCCGGATCGACGACGCTCGTGAGATCGTCGGCGCGGCCCATCCTGCAGGTGCCGCAAGGGTGGTAGGCGCTCTCGGCATGGTCGCGGATGAAGGCGTCGAGCTCATCGTCGGTCTGCACGTGCCTGCCCGGCGAAATCTCCTTGCCGCGGAAGCCGTCGAAGGCCTTCTGGCCGAAGATCTCGCGCGTCAACCTTATGCAGTGGCGGAACTCGCTCCAGTCGTCCGGATGCGACATATAGTTGAAGCGGATCACCGGCTTTGCTTTCGGGTCGGGCGAGCGCAGGCCCACCGAGCCGCGCGACTTCGATCGCATCGGCCCGACATGCGCCTGGAAGCCGTGCGACTTCGCCGCCGCCTTGCCGTCATAGCGCACCGCCGCCGGGATGAAGTGATACTGGATATCGGGGTAGTCGACGCCGGCCTGCGAGCGCACGAAAGCCGCCGCCTCGAAATGGTTGGTCGCGCCAAGGCCGGATTTGAAGAACAGCCATTGCGCGCCGATCATCGCCTTGGAGAAGGGATTGAGCACCGAATTCAGAGTGATCGGCCTGGTCGATTCCTGCTGGATGTAAAGCTCCAGATGATCCTGCAAATTGTGGCCGACCCCCGGCCGGTCGGCGATCACCTGGAGGCCGTTTTCCTGCAGATGCGCGCCAGGGCCGATGCCTGACAGCATCAGGATCTTGGGCGAATTGATCGAGGAGGCCGCGACGATCACCTCACGTCGCGCCTTAACGACCTGAATCTGTTTGTTAGCTTCGATCTCGACGCCTGTGGCGCGTTGATTCTCGATCACCACGCGGCGGGCGAAGCCTTTGACCAGACTCACGTTTTTCCGTTTCAGCGCCGGCTTCAGATAGGCGTTCGCGGCCGACCAGCGGCGGCCCCCGAAAATGGTCTGCTCCATCGGCCCGAAGCCTTCCTGCTTGGCGCCGTTGTAATCGTCGGTGATCTCGAAACCGGCCTGGCGGCCCGCTTCGACGAAGGCACCGTAAAGCGGGTTCATGCGCGTGCCGCGCTGCACGTGCAGCGGGCCGCCATGGCCTCGCCAGCCGTCCTCGCCGCCGTTGGCGTCCTCCATGCGCTTGAAATAGGGAAGCACGTCGGCGAAGCCCCAGCCGGCAGCACCTTGTTCGGCCCAGTGGTCGAAGTCGCGCGCGTGGCCGCGCACATAGACCATGCCGTTGATCGAGGACGAGCCGCCGATCACCTTGCCGCGCGGCGTGGCCAGCACGCGGCCGCCGAGATGCGGCTCGGGCTCGCTGGCAAAGCCCCAGTCATAGAGGCTCATGTTGAGCGGGATCGACAGTGCCGACGGCATCTGGATCAGCGGCCCGAAATCGGTGCCGCCGAACTCGATGACGATCACCGAGTGCTTGCCGTCCTCCGACAGCCGGTAGGCCATGGCCGAGCCGGCGGAGCCGGAGCCGATGATGACGAAATCCGCTTCAAGCATTGTTCATTTGCGCCATAAAATCGCCGAGCGAGACATTGCCGCCGGTAGCCACGACGAGGACGGTCTTATCAGCCACATCCACCTTGCCGCTGAGCAGTGCCGCCAGCGATGCCGCGCCGGACGGCTCCAGCACCAGCTTCATCCGCTCGAAGGCGATCTTCATCGCGCGCCGCACCGCGGCGTCGTCGACGGTGACGCCGCGCACGCCGGCAGCACTCACCGCCGCGAACGGTGCCTCGCCGGGTTTGCGCGCCATCAGCCCGTCGCAGATCGATTTCGGCCCGATCGGCATCGTCTCGATCGCGCCATGCGCCAGCGACGATCCCATGCCATCAAAACCTTCAGGCTCGACGGCGACGATCTCGGTCTTCGGCGACAGATAGTGGAAGGCGAGCGACACGCCGCCGATCAGCCCGCCGCCGCCGACCGGGCAGAAGACGACATCGGCGTGAGCCTTCTTCGCCGCCAGCTGGTCGAGCGCCTCCAGCCCCGCGCCCGCCTGGCCGGCGACGATCTCGGGATCGTCGAAAGGATGGAGGAGGGAGAGGTTCTCGGTTTCGGCAATCTCGCGCGCCTTGGCGGCGGCGACTTCCTCGCGGGCGCGGTCGCCGTGGTCGGTCAGCACCACGCGTGCGCCGTAGCCGGCTGTCGCATCGCGCTTGGCGGCAGGCGCATCGATCGGCATGACGATGGTGACGGGAATGCCGAGCGCCTGGCCGGCCGCTGCCAGCCCTTGCGCGAAATTGCCGGAAGAATAGGCGACGACGCCCTTCTTCGCCTCGTCAGCGGAAAGCCGCTTCAGCCGCCAATAGGCGCCTCGCACCTTGAAGGAGCCCGCCCATTGCAGCGACTCCGGCTTGACGAAGACGCGTGCGGCGCCGGTCTCCTTTGCGAGAGCCGTCGACTCCAGCAGCGGTGTCACCTGCGTGGCCGCAGACGTCACGGCATAGGCCTGCTTCAGGTGGTCGAGGGTGGGAACCAGAACGTCTGCCATCATTCGCCTCGCGGATAGCGTTTGCTTTCCTCGAGATTGTCGAGGTTCATGTGGTTGCGCATGTAGCGCTCCGAGGCCTTCTGCAGCGGCTGGAAGTCCCACGGGTAATAGGCGCCGTTGCGCAGCGCCGGGTAGACGACCCAGCGGCGCGCCTGGCTTTCGCGCACGGCCGCATCGAAAGCGGCCATGTCCCAGCGCGCCCGGACTTTGTCCATGAAGGCAGCCACCAGGGCTGCGTTCGTCGGATCGTCGGCGAGATTGTCCCGCTCGAGCGGATCGGCTTCGAGATCGAACAGCTGCGGCGCGTCAAGCTCGCAATGGACGAATTTGTATTTGCCGTCGCGGATGGCGACCAGCGGCGCACAGGAGCCTTCGGCGGCGTATTCCATGAGAACGGGCGCGCTGCGTTCCTTGCCGTCGAGCAGCGGCAGCAGCGACTGGCCGTCGGTCCATTGCGCTATTTGTGCGATGTCGATGCCGGCGAGGTCGCAGAGCGTCGGCGTCACGTCGAGATTGGAAACCGGCGCCTCGATCAGTCCGGCCGGCACGCCCTTGCCGGCGATCATCAGCGGCACGCGCGCGGACCCCTCGAAGAAGCTCATCTTGAACCACAGGCCGCGCTCGCCCAGCATGTCGCCGTGATCCGAGCAGAACAGGATGGTGGTGTCGTCGAGCATTCGCGTCCGCTTGAGGACGTCGAGAAGCTCGCCGAGCTTGTCGTCGACATAGGAAATGTTGGCGAAATAGCCGCGCCGCGAGCGGCGCACCTGCTCGGGCGTGATCTCGAAGGAGGCATGGTCGCTGGCGTGGTAGAGCCGCTGCGAATGCGTATCCTGCTCCTCATACGGAACGAACGGCGTTTCAGGATCGAGCGCCTGGCAGTTGTCGTAGAGGTCCCAGTACTGCTTGCGCGCGACATAGGGATCGTGCGGGTGGGAGAGCGAAACGGTGAGGCACCAGGGCCGGCGGCTGGGGTCGTCCTGCTCGCGCGAAAGCTGGTAGAGTTTTTGCGCGGCCAGGAAGGTGACCTCGTCGTCATACTCCATCTGGTTGGTGATCTCGGCGACGCCGGCGCCGGTGACCGAACCCAGATTGTGGTACCACCAGTCGATGCGCTCGCCGGGCTTGCGGTAGTCCGGCGTCCAGCCGAAATCGGCCGGATAGATGTCGGTGGTCAGCCGCTCCTCGAAGCCGTGCAACTGATCCGGCCCGACGAAGTGCATCTTGCCGGACAGGCACGTGTAGTAGCCGGCGCCGCGCAGATGATGCGCGAAGGTCGGGATCGACGAAGCGAACTCGGCGGCGTTGTCATAGACCCGGGTGCGCGACGGCAGCTGGCCGCTCATGAACGAGGCGCGGCCCGGCGCGCAGAGCGGCGAGGCGGTGTAGTTGTTGGCAAAGCGCGCCGACCGGGCGGCGAGCGCCTTGAGATGCGGCGCATGCAGGAAGCCGGCCGGCCCGTTGGGGAAAAGCGTGCCGTTGAGCTGATCGACCATGACGATCAGGAAATTGGGTCGCCGGGTCGTCAAGGCAGACTCCGTCCGCTGAGCTTGGTTTCGAGATAATCTTCGATGAGCGCGATCGCCGTCTGCGCATCGGGCACGCCGTCCTTCAGCGCGCGGCGGATGTAGAGCCCGTCGATCAGCGCTGCCGTCGCTTCCGCGACGCGGTCCGCTTCGGCCCTCGGCAGGATGCCGGTCAGCCCGCTCATCAGGTTGGAATTGAGCCGCCGCGCATAGACGCGCAGCAGGCGTCGCAGCTCGGTCGATTTCTGCGCCTCGACATAGAAGGCGAGCCAGGCAGCGATGATTTCGGGCTGGAATTGGTCGTCGGAGAAACTGACCGCGACGACGGCAGAGACGCGCTGGCGCGGCGTGACGGCGAGGCGAAGCGCGCGTCGTGTGTCGGCGTTGAGCTCGGCAAGGATGTGCCGCATCGTCGCGAACAGCAATTCGTCCTTGGCGCCGAAATAGTGATGCGCGAGCGCCGAAGACACGCCGGCGCGGCCGGCGATCTCCGACATCGTCACATCCAGCGAGCCGCGCTCGCCGATCGCCGAGATCGTTGCGTCGATCAGCGCCCTGCGGCGCAGCGGTTCCATTCCGATTTTCGGCATCTGGGAGATCCGGTTCCGGGTAAGATTATTTTTTATTGACGGATCAATCAACAAAAAATCGGCGCCGCGATCAACCGATCGTGTCGCTCTGGCCCATCTCTTGGACTGGAAAACGGTTCACTATTGAACAATATTGAATCTCATGCCGCGATCGAACGTGCTAGGTTGCGCGGCAAATGGAGGCTGCCATGACCGCATGCATCGTCGGCTGGGCGCATTCGCGCTTCGGCAAGCTCGAAGGCGAGACGCTGGAGGGCCTGATCACCAAGGTCGCGTTGGAGGCGCTCGACCATGCCGGCATCGGCCCTGACGATGTCGACGAGATCGTGCTCGGCCATTTCAACGCCGGCTTTTCCCCGCAGGACTTCACCGCGAGCCTTGTGCTGCAGGCCGACGACCGGCTGCGCTTCAAGCCGGCGACGCGCGTCGAGAATGCCTGCGCCACCGGCTCCGCGGCCGTGCGGCAAGGCATCCGCGCCATCGATGCCAACGCCGCCCGCATCGTGCTGGTGGTCGGCGCCGAGCAGATGACCACAACGCCCGGCCCGGAGATCGGCAAGAACCTGCTCAAGGCATCCTATCTGCCTGAGGAAGGCGACACGCCGGCAGGCTTCGCCGGCGTCTTCGGCAAGATCGCGCAGGCCTATTTCCAGCGCTATGGCGACCAGTCGGACGCGCTCGCGATGATCGCTGCCAAGAACCACCGGAACGGCGTCGACAATCCCTACGCCCAGATGCGCAAGGATTTCGGCTATGAGTTCTGCCGCCAGGAAAGCGAGAAGAACCCGTTCGTCGCCGGTCCGCTCAAGCGCACAGACTGCTCGCTGGTCTCGGACGGCGCGGCGGCACTTGTGCTCACCGACACCGCGACGGCGCTCAGGATGCGCCGCGCCGTCACCTTCCGCGCCAACGAGCATGTCCAGGACTTCATGCCGATGTCGAAGCGCGACATCCTCGCCTTCGAGGGCTGCGAGCGGGCCTGGGGTCAGGCGCTGAAGAAGGCCGGCGTCACGCTCGATGACCTCTCCTTCGTCGAGACGCATGACTGCTTCACCATAGCCGAGCTCATCGAATATGAGGCGATGGGTCTGGCCAAGCCCGGCGAGGGCGCCAAACTGGCTCTGGACGGGACAACGGCCAAGGACGGCCGCCTGCCGGTCAACCCCTCCGGCGGCCTGAAGGCCAAGGGCCACCCGATCGGCGCCACCGGCGTTTCGATGCATGTGCTGACCGCCATGCAGCTGACCGGCGAAGCCGGCGGCATCCAGGTGCCGGGCGCCAAGCTCGGCGGCATCTTCAACATGGGCGGCGCGGCGGTGGCCAACTACGTTTCCATCCTCGACCGGATCAGGTAGAAGCGGCCCGCGTTCTTGCGGGAGATACCATGGCAAATCCGGTTCTGGTCGAGGTCTTGCGCGGCGCGGTGGTCGAAAGCGCCCACCGCGGCGCCATCAGCGTCTTCGACGCCGACGGCAAGCCTGTCTGGGAACTCGGTGACACGGAACGTCCGGTGTTCCCGCGCTCGGCGGTGAAGGCGATCCAGGCGCTGCCGCTGGTCGAGAGCGGCGCAGCGGATTTCTTCGGCTTTGGCGACCGCGAGCTGGCGCTGGCCTGTGCCTCGCATTCCGGCGAGCCGGCGCATGTCAAGCTGGCTGCGGCGATGCTCGCCAAGGCAGGTCTCGACAAAACGGCGCTCGAATGCGGCGCGCACTGGCCGTCGAGGCACGATGCGACGATCGCTCTCGCCCGGGCCGGCGGCTTCCCGAACGCGTTGCACAACAACTGCTCCGGCAAGCATTCCGGCTTCCTTTGCACATGCGTGCACGCCGGCATCGCGCATCGCGGCTACGTCATGGCCGGCCACGCTTTGCAGGACATGGTGCGCGACGCCATGCAATCGGTGACCGGCGCCGCGCATGACGTCGACCATTGCGGCACCGACGGCTGCTCGATCCCCACTTACGCCGTGCCGCTGAAGAGCTTCGCGCTGGGCTTTGCCCGCATGGCGACGGGCAGGGGCTTTGCGCCTGAACGCGCGAAGGCGGCGAAGCGGCTGCTCGCGGCCTGCATGGCCGAGCCTTTCCTGGTGGCCGGCACCGGCAAAGCGGATCTCGCGCTGATGCAAGCCGCCCCAGGCCGCATCTTCGTCAAGACCGGCGCCGAAGGCGTCTACTGCGCGGCATTGCCCGAGCTCGGCCTCGGCATTGCCTTGAAATGCGATGACGGCGCCGGCCGCTCCTCCGAAGTGATGATCGCGGCGGTGCTGGCAAAACTGCTGCGCGGCGACGAAGCGCTCGCGGCAAAACTCACCGAGATCACCCATGCGCCAGTCGAAAGCCGCATCGGCGCCAAGGTCGGCTCGCTGCGGCCGACGCCGGCTCTGAGCTAGCGCGGACAATGCGATACGCCTGACTGTGGCGGCCTCTCCGGCGGACAAGTTATCCCTTGTGAGCCGTCTTCAGCGACAGCACCAAAGTCATCGGATTTTTGGGGGAAGCCTGAAAGCCATAACGCTCAGAAAACGCTTTGGCTTCGTCCGATATGGCATGAACCAAGAGACCGCGAATGCCGAGAATGGCAGCCGCTTGACCGGTCCGCAGCACCGCGTCCTGCAAAAGAGCGACGCCCAGACCCTTTCGCCGCCACCTTACATCGACAGCCAAACGGCCAAGCACAACCATGGGCACGGGATCGGGCATATTGCGCCGGATCGAACCGGGCGCATCCGCCAGGTCAAGCCCGCCTGATGAAAGGCAATAATAACCGACAACGCGCGTGCTTTCAGCAATCACATAGGTTCTGGACGCCCCGCTGACTTGATTGGCGCGCGCGCGCCGTCGAAGCCATTGATCCAGGCTGTCGGTCCCGCTTTGAAAAAGGTCGAGTTCGTGACTATCGGCAAGAAGGGCTGGTGCCGATGGCATCAGTCCCGCCAAGGCTTGGGCGCATTCATCAGGCGGGCGAATCCCTCGCCGCTTGGTGGCCGATCGAGGATATCGAGATAATGCCGATAGCTTTCGGCATCGACCTTGACGAGCGTCTGGTCGAGCAGCGTGTCTTCGGCTGCTCGGTAAGCGGCGTCGATCATGAAATCAGAGCGGGTCTTCCCGCGTATCTTCGCGGCGCGATCGATCAGGATGCGGACATCCTCGCGGATGCGCAGATTGACGGGCTTGGCGTGGGTATCCTGGTTTTTCGTGACCATGGCAATGAATCCTTCCGTTTTCAATATAGCGCCTTTGCATACACAATGTGTATCTAAATCTAAGGCTACCAATTTGCAGGGTTCAGCCTGCCCTTAGGCGAGAACGGCGCGTGGCAAAGATCAGCGCGACGGGCCAAGGCCGAAGGCGCAAAGCCTCCGGAGCGTCCTGCCGGCGAGGGGCCCTGCACGGTATCTCTGCCATCCTGTATCGCGATTGGCAGCGGCGAGATTGCCGCCAAGATCCAGGCCACATTATCGTGGCCTCCTAGCTCACCTTATTGCGCTCGACGGTCAGATGCGCATAGCCCGTGTCGGCTGACCGGGCGAGATCGCCTGTTACGGGCTCGGCCCAGCGCTGGCCAACGATGGCGCCATGCTGCGCGCCGTCGATGACATTGTCCGAGATGACGGCGGTGCCGGAGCCTTCGACAACGGAGACGACGATGCCCGTGCCCGCCTTGCGGATGATGTTACCCGTCGCCACCACATTGCGCAGATAGGGCCCCCAGCCGAGTTGCATGCCGTAGAGCGGCGCGTTCTCGACGACGTTGCCCGAAACCGTGGTGTCGGCCTCGGCGCTGATGCCGACGCCGAAGCCGGGCGGGTCGGCGGTGTAGGGGCCGACCGTCGACAGGTTGCGCACGATATTGTTCGAGCACACGGCCATGCGGCCGCCTTCGTTGAAGTTGACGATCGAGATGCCGTTGGCGGCGCCGTCGACGAGATTGTTGCTGAGGATCGCGCCTTCGAAGGAGAACTCCGAATAGATCCCCGTTTCGCCCGATCGCGAGCAGGTGTTGCCGCTGATCTGCAGGTTGCTGGAGCTGTTGGCGCGGATCGCCGAGAAGGCGCAGTCGGAAACGACATTGCCCGAGATGATGACATTGCCGGCGCGGAAGGCGTTGATGCCGTTGCCGTTCTGGCCGGTGCCGCCGCTGCGCGCGCCGATGCGTTGCACGCGGTTGCCGCTTACGATGGTGCCGTCCTCCGCCTGTTGCCAGCGATGCACCAGAATGCCGCCATTGGCGCAGTCGGACACCGTATTGCCCGAAATCTCCAGCCCGCCGGCCTCGACCGAATAGATGCCGGCGTCCGCCGCGCCCGAAATGTCGGAGCGGCCGATGCGGCCGGCGACATGCTCCAGCGCCAGCCCGTTCTTGCCGCTGCCCGTCACCTGGCAATTGTCGATGACGAGATGGTCGACGCGGCGTAGATCGAGCAGCCCCTGCGTATAATCGGCCAGCCAGCGGTTGCTGCCGTCGAGCACCAGCCCGCTGAGCTCGATATGCTCTGCCTGTTCGGCCATCATCAGATGGCCGTTGCCGCCATAGACGATGCGGGTCGCGCCGGGCACACCCGACAGGCGCACGCGTGCGGGCAGCTTCAGGTTGGAGACCAGGTAGGTGCCGGGTGGCAGGAACACCGGCGCGTCGCGGTCGCTCGCATCAGTGAGCATCTTGGCGAAGGTCTTGCTCTGATCGTCCAGCGCGCCGGGCTGCATGCCGATCTCGACGGCGTTGATCGAGCCGCGCATCGCGGCCTTCTCGATGCCGGGCAGCATCTTCGCCGATGCCTTGCCGGCAAAGAGCCCGGCGGCAGCGAGGCCGGCGGTCCGGGCAAGCAGCGTTCGTCTGTTCAACATCGGCACAGGTCCTGGCGTTTCGCCTTGTCTGTCGCAGGAATCATGCCAGGGCCGGCTCGCAGGCAAATCGCTTGTGCAGTCGTCGCACCAAGCCTAAGTTCGTGTTATGAGCAGAGCTTTCACGCGCGAAGAAGACAGCGAAAACGCCATTGCCGGCGTCGGCGAACGGCCGGTCAGCCCGCACCGCAATCTGGTGACGGAGCGTGGCCTGGCGATGATCGAGGAGAATCTCGCCGAACTGCGCGACCTGATGGCCAAGGCCGAACGTCGCGGCGATCGCGAGCGCCTCGCGGTGGTGTCACGCGACCTGCGCTACTGGACGGCCCGGCGCGAGAGCGCCGAGCTTTCCGTGCCGGAGCCGGGCAGCGAAGTTATCCGCTTCGGCATGGGCGTCACGCTGGAAAACGACGACGGCAAAAAGGTGCATTGGCGGATCGTCGGCGAGGACGAAGCGGACCCGTCGAAGGGCAGTATTTCCCATGTCTCGCCGATGGCCATGGCGCTGTTCGGCAAGAAGGTCGGCGAGGTCGTCAAGGTCAACGGCAAGGAGTGGGAGATCGTCAAGGTCTCGTATAAGGCAGAGAACTAGCCGGCGGCGTCTACTTTGCCAGCTTTTGCAATCCGACCGAGTATTTGTCCATGACATCGCGAGCGGCACTCATCTGCCGTTCGAAGTTGTCGAGCACTGGCCCTAGAATGACGCCGTCGTCAGTTTCTATGATCTGAAGCTGATCGCCCACTTGAAGATTCAAGCTGTCGAGCAGTTCCCGCGGCAAGATCAGGGCTTCTGACCCGTCGTCGAGCTTGTGGATGATCGTTTTCATAACCGGCGCACCCTTGGTTGCGGCCATCATTATGGCACAACCTTGTCGGTAACACCGCATTCACTGTGCCGCCAGCAGCCGATCCATCAGCCGGTCCGCCGCCTGCGGGATAACCGTCCCCGGCGGGAAGATTTCCGCCGCCCCTGCCTCCAGCACCGCGTCATAATCCTGCGGCGGGATGACGCCGCCGGCGACGATGAGCATGTCGCCATGGCCGAGCTTTTTCAGCGCGTCCTTGAGTTCGGGGATCAGTGTCAGATGTCCGGCCGCCAGCGAAGACGCGCCGATGATATCGACATCGTGCTGCACTGCCAGCCGCGCGATCTCGTCCGGCGTCTGGAACATCGGACCGACGGTGACGTCGAAGCCGAGATCGGCAAAGGCGCTGGCGATCACCTTCTGGCCGCGGTCGTGGCCGTCCTGACCCATCTTGGCGACCAGGATGCGCGGCTTGCCGCCGGTCTTCTTCTCGAATGCCTCGATCTTCTCTTTGAGCCGGTCGACCGCCGGATTGTCGCCGAGCGCGTCGCGATAGACGCCGGAGATGGTCTGCACGGTGGCCGCATGGCGGCCGAACACCTTCTCCAGCGCCAGCGAGATCTCGCCGACAGTCGCGTTGGCGCGCGCAGCGCGGATCGCGAATTCGAGCAGGTTCTCGCCGCTCTCGGCCGCGTGGGTGAGTGCGGCAAGCGCATCCTCTAGCGCCGCGACGTCGCGCGTGCCCTTCAGCCGCTGCAGCTTCGCCAACTGCCGGGCTTTCACCTCGGCATTGTCGATCTTCAGCACGTCGACCTCGATATCGGCTCCCGGGCGATGCGCGTTGACGCCGACCAGCACCTGCTCGCCGGAATCGATGCGCGCCTGGGTGCGCGCGGCCGCTTCCTCGATGCGCAGCTTGGGGATGCCTTTCTCGATCGCCGCCGCCATGCCGCCGAGGCTTTCTACCTCCTCTATATGGGCGAGCGCGCGGGCCGCCAGATCATGCGTCAGCCGCTCGACATAGACCGAGCCGCCCCACGGATCGATTATGCGCGTGGTGCCGGATTCCTTTTGCAGGATGAGCTGCGTGTTGCGCGCGATCCGCGCCGAATGGTCGGTCGGCAGCGCCATCGCCTCGTCGAACGAATTGGTGTGCAGCGACTGGGTATGCCCCTGCGTCGCCGCCATCGCCTCGATCATCGTGCGCGTGATGTTGTTGTAAGGGTCCTGCGCCGTCAGCGACCAGCCGGAGGTCTGGCAGTGGGTGCGCAGCGACAGCGAACGCTCGTCCTTCGGCGAAAAATTCTTCTTCATCAGGCTCGACCACAGCAGCCGCGCGGCGCGGAGCTTGGCGACCTCCATGAAGAAGTTCATGCCGATCGCCCAGAAGAAGGAAAGGCGCGGCGCGAAGCGGTCAATGTCGAGGCCCGCGGCAACGCCGGCGCGCGCATATTCGATGCCGTCGGCGATCGTGTAGGCGAGCTCGAGGTCGGCCGTCGCGCCGGCTTCCTGCATGTGGTAGCCGGAGATCGAGATCGAATTGAACTTCGGCATGTGCCGCGACGTGTAGGCAAAAATGTCCGACACGATCCGCATCGATGGCTTCGGCGGATAGATATAGGTGTTGCGGACCATGAACTCCTTCAGGATGTCGTTCTGAATGGTTCCGGCGAGGTCCTTCTCGGCGACGCCCTGTTCTTCCGCCGCCACGATGTATAAAGCCATGATCGGCAGCACCGCGCCGTTCATCGTCATCGATACCGTCATCTCGTTGAGCGGGATGCCGTCGAACAGCTGGCGCATGTCGAGGATGGAATCGATCGCCACGCCCGCCATGCCGACATCGCCGGCGACACGCGGATGGTCGCTGTCATAGCCGCGATGCGTGGCAAGGTCGAAGGCGACCGACAGGCCCTTCTGGCCTGCTGCGAGGTTGCGCCGGTAGAAGGCGTTGGATTCCTCGGCCGTCGAGAAGCCGGCATATTGCCGGATCGTCCAGGGCTGCTGGACATACATGGTCGGGTAGGGGCCGCGCACGAAGGGCGGCAGGCCGGGATAGGTGTCGAGGTTGGCGAGGCCCGTGAGGTCGCCTTGCGTGTAGAGGTGCTTGACCGCGATGCCTTCCGGCGTCATCCGCTGGCCTTTGAGCTCGACCGGCGCGCGGCGCGGCGCCGACCAGCCGATCCGGCTGAAATCGGGGATCATGATCCGGCTCCGATCGACTGATCGATGCGCACTGGAAACAGCGGCTCGCATGTCGCGACGCCTTCGGTCAGAGCCGGCCGCCGCTCGGTGGGCAGCGTCTCGACCGGGCGCTCGCTGCCGGCGCGGAACAGGGTGGTGCCGATGATGCCGCGTTCACCAGCCCGATAGGCGGCATTGCGTTTCGCGGCGGCCGTCTGCACGCGGTTCTGGATGTAGCCCTGCTGCAGGCTGTTGAGCACGCCGCCCTCGGCCTCGATGCGCTGGAATTCCTCCCAGGCCGCCGCGCAAAGCTCGTCGGTCAGCGCCTCGACCGCGCCGGAGCCGCTGGCCGGATCGGCCACGTGATGGAGATGGCTCTCATGCGCCATGATCAGCTGTGCGTTGCGGGCGACGCGGCGGGCAAAACCGGCGGGCAGTCCATGCGCGATGGTGTGCGGCAGGATCGAGACCGAATCGGCGCCGCCGGCGGCCGCGGCGAAGGCGGCAATCGCGGTGCGCAGTATGTTGGTTTCCGGATCGGCAACCGTCATCATGCGATAGGAGGTCTCGGCGTGGACGTTTGCCGTCGAGCCCGGAATAGAGCAGGCTTCCTGGATCCGCGCCCAGAGCTCGCGCAACGCCCGCACCTTGGCCATCGACAGGAACTGGTCCTGGTCGACGCTGAGCGCGAAGCCGATATAGGGCGCGGCATAGACCAGCGGCTGGCGTGCCTTCTCGAACATCCTGAGATAGGAGACGGCGGACGCCATCATCGTGCCGAGCTCCTGCGCCTCGGTGGCGCCGGCATTGTGGAAGACGCGGCCGTCGGCTTCGAGCAGCACGCCTGGCACGCCCATCGAGAAAAAATGCGCCAGCGATTGCGGCATCGATTCCTGCAGCGCCTCGATCGAGGTGCGCAGCCGCCCGGTGCCGGCGAAGATCGCCGCCGGGTCGATGCCGAAGGAGAGGTTCAGCTTCGTCGGATCGGAGCGGCGCCGGGTCAGGAAGGCGAGCAGCCAGTCGGCCACGGCGCGGCTCCAGGGATGCGCATCGATGCGCACCTGCACGCGGTTGAGCGGCACCCCGTCGAGCACCGTTTCCAGTGCCCCCGCCGTTCTCGGCAGGCCGTAGCCGAAGGCATTCGGCGCGCCCTCGAAGACCAGCGACAGGCCGGTCGCGCCCTGCGCGATGTCCTCCAGCGCCTGGGCGCTGGCGCGGGCTATATCCGGATCATCGACACGCTGGCTGACGATCCAGGGCGATTGCGGGTTGGTGCGTACAAGCGGCTCGGCGCTGGCCGAGCGTTCGCTGAGCGGCTCGATGCGGATGCCGTCATCGGTGTGCGAAACGAGCTTCTCCTCGAAGGAGCCGCCGGCAAGCGCCTTTTCAGCCAGCGCCAGCCAGCGCTTGGCGTCCGGGTTCGGAAGGTCGACATCCCTAGTCAAGGCGCCGGCGCCCATCGCACTCCTCGTTTCTCGGCCGCATCAGCCGGTTCAGCCAATCTAGGGCCGTCAGCCGGATATCACAATGCGGCTGCGGCCCCGTCGCCTCTTCCCACTGCTAACCGATTGCCAAACATGCGCAAAATCCGCAAGCTTCAAAAGGGCTATTTCAGCGGCGGGCCATTGTCGCTCGGCGATAGCGTTACTATACCTCGAACGAGCCTCGGGCGCTTGACGGAACAGATTGCGGAGACCGGACATATGGCTGACGACACCAGCATCTTCATCGGCGCCAGCCGCAAGCCTGACGATTCCTACCAGCGCGCGGAGGAACTGTTGCTGCGCTACGGCAACCGCCACGGCCTGATCACCGGCG
Organism: Mesorhizobium tamadayense; assembly: GCF_003863365.1. GTDB lineage: Bacteria > Pseudomonadota > Alphaproteobacteria > Rhizobiales > Rhizobiaceae > Mesorhizobium > Mesorhizobium tamadayense. The sequence continues at coordinate 17,908 of NZ_RQXT01000051.1, forward strand.
CCACGGGCACCGGCAAGACGGTCAGCCTGCAGGTGCTGGCCGAGGGCTTTTCCAACGCCGGCGTCCCCGTCTTCTGCGCCGACATCAAGGGCGACCTGTCCGGCATCGCCCTGATGGGCGAGGCCAAGGATTTCCTGGTCAAGCGCGCTGAGCAGGTGAAGCTCGATCCTTACCAGTTCCAGGAATTCCCGGTCATCTTCTGGGACCTATTCGGCGAGCAGGGCCACCCGATTCGCGCCACCATCTCTGAAATGGGGCCGCTGCTCATGTCGCGGCTGATGAACCTTTCGGAAGCGCAGGAGGGCGTCATGAACATCGCCTTCCGCATCGCCGACGAGGAAGGCCTACTGCTGCTCGACCTCAAGGACTTGCAGGCGCTGCTCGCCAACATCGCCGATCGCGCCGACCAGCTCAGCGCCCGCTACGGCAATGTCACCAAGCCGTCCGTCGGCGCCATTCAGCGCACGCTTCTGGTGCTCGAACAGCAGGGTGCCGCGAATTTCTTCGGCGAGCCGGCGCTGCGCATCGCCGATCTCATACGCACCACACGCGACGGCCGCGGCGCGGTCAGCGTTCTAGCCGCCGACAAGCTGATGATGAATCCCAGGCTCTACGCCACCTTCCTGCTTTGGCTGATGTCGGAACTGTTCGAGGAGTTGCCCGAGGTCGGCGATCTCGACCAGCCGAAGCTGGTCTTCTTCTTCGACGAGGCGCATCTCCTGTTCGAGGACGCGCCGAAGGTGCTGGTCGACCGCGTCGAGCAGGTGGTGCGGCTCATCCGCTCCAAGGGCGTCGGCGTCTATTTCGTCACCCAGAATCCGCTCGACATTCCGGAAAAGGTTCTGGCCCAGCTCGGCAATCGCGTCCAGCACGCGCTGCGCGCCTATACGCCGCGCGAGCAGCAGGCGGTGCGGACGGCGGCCGAGACCTTCCGGCCGAATCCCGATTTCGACTGCGCCACCGCGATCACGCAGCTTGCCACCGGCGAGGCGCTGGTCTCGATGCTGGAGGACAAGGGTGTGCCGGCCATGGTCCAGCGCACGCTGATCCGGCCGCCGTCGTCACGGCTCGGGCCGATCACGCCGGACGAGCGCCGCAAGATCATCTCGGAAAGCCCCGTCGCCGGCCAATACGACCAGGCGGTCGATCGCGAATCGGCCTTCGAGATCCTGCAGAAGAAGACCAAGGAGGCGCAGGACGCCGAGGCGCAGGCGCAGCAGGCGGGCAGCGGCGGCTCGCGCTGGACCATTCCGGGCTTCGACGATGTTTTGGGAACGTCGGGCCGGCGGTCTTCCAACCGCCAGACGGTGGCCGAAGCCGCGATCAAGTCGGTGGTGCGCTCGGTCGGCTCGTCGGTCGGCCGTGCCATCGTGCGCGGCATTCTGGGCAGCCTGGCCAGGGGCCGGTAACACCCACGGCATTTGCAGCCGGCCCGTCGGCGCGCCGCACGAATGCGGCTATGAAGATCGGCAAAGAGCAGGTCCGCCAGATCGGATTTCCGCCCAAGAATGAGGCACCGATTGAGGCGCTTTTTGGCAAGTATTGGTGGCGCCGCCGCCGGCGCCGACAGGCGAGGAAAAGGGCACCTGGGGCGCAATCGCCTATTCGCCGGGCGACCGCCGTCACGGCTTCTTCTGGGGCGCCGACAAGCGGCAGGAAGCGGAGGATATCGCGCTCAAGCATTGCGAGAATGCGGACGGCGCCGGCTGCAGGGTGGTCGAAGTGTTCCGCAACCATCGCCATTGGGACGACGGCGACGGCACCGGCTTTCCCTACGAGCATTGCGCGGCCCTGTCGGTCGGCAAGAGCCGTGGCCCGGCAACCCCGTTCTGGGGCGCTGCGTCCGCCACGACCCGCCATGAGGCCGAGGACAAGGCTACCGCGCAATGCGGAGGCGACAAGAAGGAGTGCAAGATCCGCGAATGGGTGTGCACCTGACGAAGCGCAGCCGCTAGTCCCGTAAACCGGCCGTTAGATATTCTCGCGCGTGTAGATGTCGAAGGGCAGGATGATCAGGCGCCACCACGCCTGTCCCCGGCAATCAGACGGGGCGCTTGGCTATGGCAAGGCCGATGCCGAGTGCGATCATCGCGCCGCCGGACGCTTCACGCAGGCGGCGTATCACACTGGTGCGGCCGGCCGCACCTTCCCGGATGCGGCTCGCCGCGAAAGCGACCACGACATCGGCAAGGGTGTTGAGCGTCACCGACACGAAGCCGAGAACCATGAACTGCAGGGCGACGTGGCCGGCGCCGAGATCCACGAATTGCGGGATGAAGGCCAGGAAGAAAGCGGCCGTCTTCGGATTCAACGCCTCGACCAGCACGCCTTCGCGAAACGCTCGGCCCGAACCGACCGCAGGGGCTGCCGCGCCGCCGTCCAGCATTGTTTTTGCCTCGCGGCGGGCGGACTGGAAGGTGCGGAAGCCGAGCCAGACGAGATAGACGGCGCCGATCAGCTTCAGCGCCGTGAACAACTCCGCGCTTGCAAGGACGATTGCCGAAACACCCAGGCTGCCTGCCAGCACATGGACCATGCCGCCCAGGCCCGTGCCGAAACTGGAGGCGATGCCTTCCGCGCGTCCTCCGGCCAGCGTGCGCGCGGCTACGTAGAAGATGCCCGGCCCGGGCGTGATGGCGAGCAGCAACGCCGCGGCGAAGTACAAGGCGAACTGGGTCAGATCCGGCATGATGAACTCGGGCTGCAGGTTGGAGGTGGCGGGTTCATGATGGGATGAGAGGGGCGACCTCGCGGTCCGAAGGCCGATCGCTCGCTGAAAGACCGGACACGACACCGGCGCGATCGGCCGCGTTGCGGTTCTGGCTCATCTTGCGCTTGCCTTCGAGCCTGGTGATCGGCATGCGCAGGCCGACAATCCCACGCAATTGCGACTGGATGAAATCCGGTGGCGCATCCGATACGGACCAGGGTGAGATGCGCCCGCCTTCGTGGAGATTGGTCAGACGCGTGACGACCTCGAGCAGCCTGTCGGCATCCTCGAAGAATTCGACAGGCCCATAGGCGTGGACGGCGACATAGTTCCAGGTCGGGACGACCTTTCCGGTCTCCTGCTTGGTCTGATACCACGCCGGGGTCACATAGGCGTCCGGCCCCATGAAGATCGCCAGGCCATCACCCAGAGGCGTGACACGCCACTGCGGGTTTGCCTTCGCGACATGGCCATAGATCACGCCGTGCTCTGCCTCGCTCTCGTCGAGGAAAAGCGGCAAGGGCGTCGCCAGCGGTCCTTGCGCCGTGGCGGTGACCAGCGTCGCCAGCCGCACCGCGCGGATCGTCGCGCTCAGGCTCTCCTTGTCGTCATCGCGGAAGGCGGGCGGGATGTACATGGCGAAAACTCCTTGCATCGCAACTGAAGATGCCTCAATGCTGGCTTGCTTGGAACATCCAGTTTCGCAGGTTTTCGGTGGTCCAGTTGGAGCAGGACGGTGTCGCGCGCCGGATCATTGCGGCGATCAAGGAGCAGATTCACAGAGGCGCTTACCGGTCCGGTGATCGCCTGCCGTCGTCGCGGGCCTTCGCGGCCGAATGGGGCGCGTCGCGAACCACGGTGACGGCCGCCTACAACCAACTCGATGCCGAAGGCTATCTGATCATCCGGCAGGGCGCGCGTGCGATCGTCGCTCCGGGATTGGAAGCGGCGTCTGTCCCGACCCCCGTCACGACTGCTCAACCCCGGAACCTTTCGGCGTTCGCCCGACGACTGCTCGACCCGCCACCGCCGGCGGAAGCGCAATCGGCCAGGGTTGCGGATTTCCGCTATGGCGACTTGTCGGGGGCGGACTTCCCGGTGCTGGCCTGGCGGCGGGCGTCGAACAAAGCCATTCTGCGGCGCGCCGCGCGGCTGCGCTACGGCGACCCTCAGGGATCCTCCGTTCTGCGCAATGCGCTCCAGGCCTATCTCTGGCGCGCCCGCGGCATCAGTTGCACGCCGGACCAGATCGTCGTCGTCAATGGCTCGCAGCAAGGGCTCGACCTCTGCGCGCGGCTGCTGCTCGATCCCGGCGATCCGTTCGTGATCGAGAATCCGGGCTATCTGCTGGCCCGCCATGCCTTTGCGGCGGCAGGCGGCGTTGCGGTGCCGGTTGCGGTCGACGCGGACGGGCTCAGGACGGAAGCACTGCCGCCCGCCCGTCTGGCTTACGTGACGCCATCGCATCAGTTCCCGCTCGGCGGCGTGCTTTCGGCGACGCGGCGGCGTTCGCTATTGTCCTGGGCGGCAGGCACAGGGGCCTATGTCGTGGAAGACGACTACGACGGCGAATACCGTCACGACATCAGCCCCATCCCGCCTCTGCAGGCGCTCGACGCAGACACCGTCATCTATGTCGGCACGCTGTCCAAGACGCTCTCGCCCACCTTGCGGCTCGGCTATCTCGTCGTCCCCGCCGGCTTGCGCCTGGCGTTCAGCGCGGCGAAGCGCCTGACCGACCGGCATGCGCCGATGCTGGAACAGGACGTGATGGCGGACCTGCTGGCGAGCGGCGCTTACGAGCGTCACGTCCGCAGCATTCGCAGGAAAAACGCCGAGCGCAGGGAGGTCCTGCTGCAGGCGTTGACCGATCATCTGGGGCCAAGGGTCACTGTCGCCGGAGCCGACACGGGCCTGCATGTCGTTGCCTGGATGAACGGCATCGCTGCCGAGCGCGAGCCGGCGATCATCGCGGCGGCACGCGCCGCCGGAATCGGCCTTTATCCCGTGTCGCCGCTCTATGACCCGAGCGAGCCGCGACCCGGAACGGCCGGCTTCATTCTGGGTTATGCCGGGCTCGACACGGAGGCGCTGCGACGGGGCGTTGCGGTGCTGGCGACCATGCTCGCCGAGCACCGCTAAGGGAGTTCAGAAAATGGCGTCGCCGAGCCGTTTCACCGGACCTAGCATGATCGAGCCGGTCGGCACGCCATTGTCGATCGGGATGGCCCGGCGCTCGGGCATGTCGGCCACCGGCTCGCCGATATCCGCCGTCACGACGACCGGTGTCTTGTTCGGCACGCGGTCATAGAGGTCGACAATGTCCTGGTTGATCAGGCGCACGCAGCCCGAGGAAACCGACTTGCCGATCGACCACCATTCCGGCGAGCCGTGCAGGCGGTAAAGCGTGTCTTGATTGCCCTGGAACAGGTAGAGCGCGCGGGCGCCGAGCGGGTTCTTCAGTCCGCCCGGCATGCCGCCATTCTTGGCGCTGAATTGCGTCAGTTCCGGCTGGCGGGTGACCATCTCGTCCGGCGGCGTCCATTTCGGCCACTTCTGCTTCCACTGCACGACCGCATCGCCCGACCATTCGAAGCCGGCGCGGCCGAGACCGACGCCGTAGCGGATCGCCTGGCCACCCTCGCGCACCAGATAGAGGAAGTGGTTGGTGGTATCGACGACGATGGTGCCCGGACGCTGTCCGGTCGGATCGGGAACGATCTGGCGCAAGAATCTGTGATCGATCTTGTTCACCGGGATGGCCGGCAGGTCGAAGCCGTTGTCCGACATCGCGCTGTACATCGTCTCATAGTCGCCGAGCGGCGGTTCGACATAGGCCGGCGGTGGCAGCTGCACAGGCTCGGGGCCTGGACCGGTGGTGGAGCAGGCGGAAACCGCGGCCGAAGCAGCGCCGAGGGCCGTAAGATTGAGGAAGCCACGGCGGCTGATGCGGAAGGAAGCGTCTGACATGATTGCCTTTTCTAGGTCTTAATTCGCAAGAAAGCATGAACCCGCAGGCTGGCAGCCCGGCAGCTCCAATAACAGTCGGCGGTGATAGGCGGTTCCAATTCTGGCCTGAGGGTGGACAAACAAAGGCGAAGCTGTGACCGCGACACATCTGTTGCGTTGCAGCAACAGTAGGGTCAGACGTCCGCCAAAAGGCCTTCGAGCGAGGGCAGGATCAGCCCCGGCGGAAAGTCCCGGTATTCGTCCGGCTGGTCGGTGCGATTGATCCAGACGGTGCGGAAGCCGAACCTGGTGGCGCCCGCGACGTCCCAGCGGTTGGAGGACTGGAACGACACCGCCTCCGGATAGAGCCGCCAGCCGGTGACCACCATGTCATAGACCGACGGGTCGGTCTTGAAGCGCTTGATCTCGTCGACCGAGAAGACGTCGTCCAGGATCTGGTCGAGTGCGGCGGATTTCACCGCCGCCTGCAGCATTTCAGGCGAGCCGTTGGACAGGATCGCGAGCTTCGCGCCCGATGCCTTGAGCGCCTTAAGCACCGCCGGCACCTCCGGATAGCAGTCCAACTGCCAATAGGCCTCAAGCAAGCGGGCTTTCAGCCCGGGGTCCGCCGAAGGCACCTTGCGCAGCGCGAAGTCCAGCGCCTGCTCGGTGAGTTGCCAGAAGTCGGCATAGGCGCCCATCAGCGTCCGGACCCAGGAATATTCGAGCTGCTTGGCGCGCCAGATTTCGGAGAGAAGCTGGCCGTCCGGCCCGATCTCGCCGGCATGGCGGCGCACGGCCGCGTGCACGTCGAACAACGTGCCGTAAGCGTCGAAGACATAGGCCGCATGGTGCATGAGGAGAGTTTTGCGGCGTGCAGGCTTGCCGCGCAAGCGCTGATTGCGGTCAAGTGCCTCTGGCCTCAACGATTTTTCCCGATGTCGGTTGACGCCGGCCGTCAAAGCGTCGTCCTATGGCGGCCTGAAATCATCCATAATGGACGGCAAGCGATGACACTGGCGGCGGCGGCGCAGTCCGCGACATGGACCTATGTGGACGGCGACTGGTACGAGGGCAACGTCGCCATTCTCGGACCGCGCAGCCACGCCATGTGGCTGGGCACCAGCGTGTTCGACGGCGCCCGCTGGTTCGAAGGCGTGGCGCCCGATCTCGATCGCCATGCGGCGCGCGTCAACGCCTCGGCAATCGCGCTCGGCCTGAAGCCTTCCATGACCACCGATGAGATCGTGGGGCTGACCTGGGACGGCCTGAAGAAATTCGACGGCAAGACCGCCGTCTACATCAGGCCGATGTACTGGGCCGAGCATGGCGGCTACATGGGCGTTCCGGCCGATCCGTCCTCGACCCGTTTCTGCCTCTGCCTCTACGAATCGCCGATGATTTCGCCAGCAGGCTTTTCGATCGGCGTCTCGCCGTTCCGGCGGCCAACCATCGAGACCATGCCGACCAATGCCAAGGCCGGCTGCCTCTATCCCAACAATGGCCGCGCCATCCTTGAGGCCAAGATGCGTGGTTTCGACAATGCCCTGGTGCTGGACATGCTGGGCAACGTCGCCGAGACCGGCACGTCCAACATCTTCCTGGTCAAGGACGGCCATGTGATGACGCCCGCCGCGAACGGCACCTTCCTTTCCGGCATCACCCGCTCGCGCACGATCAACCTGCTCGGCGACTATGGCTTCAGGACCACCGAGAAGGCGCTGTCGATCCGCGAGTTTCTCGAAGCGGACGAGATCTTCTCGACCGGCAACCATTCAAAGGTGGTGCCGATCACCCGCATCGAGGACCGCAACCTTCAGCCTGGCCCGGTGGCCAAGAAGGCGCGCGAGCTCTATTGGGATTGGGCGCATTCGACTTCCGCCGCCTGAGCGGATAAAAAGGCGATCGGCGCTTCATTCCGGAGTTGCCCCAACCCATTCCAGACCTATCTTAGTCCGGTAGTTTCACCGGACTTTTTCCACGAGGGAGTACCATCCATGGCTTTTGAGTTGCCCGCTTTGCCTTACGACTATGAGGCCCTGCAGCCTTACATGTCGAAGGAGACGCTGGAGTATCACCACGACAAGCATCACAAGGCCTATGTCGACAACGGCAACAAGCTGGCGGCTGAGGCTGGAATGGGCGACCTGTCGGTCGAAGAGGTCGTGAAGCAGTCCTTCGGCAAGAATGCCGGGCTCTTCAACAATGCCGCCCAGCACTACAACCACATCCACTTCTGGAAATGGATGAAGAAGGGCGGCGGCGGCAACAAGCTGCCGGGCGCGCTGCAGAAGGCCGTCGACGGCGATCTCGGCGGCTACGACAAGTTCAAGGCGGACTTCATCGCTGCCGGCACCACCCAGTTCGGCTCCGGCTGGGCCTGGCTCTCGGTCAAGGACGGCAAGCTCGCGATCTCGAAGACCCCCAATGGCGAGAACCCGCTGGTCCATGGCGCTTCGCCGATCCTCGGCGTCGACGTGTGGGAACACTCCTATTACATCGACTACCGCAACGCGCGGCCGAAATATCTCGAAGCCTTCGTCGATAGCCTGATCAACTGGGACTATGTCCTGGAACTCTATGAGAAGGTAAAAGCCTGATATATTTGACGAAAAGCCCCGGCATGCCGGGGCTTTTGTTTATGTGCCAACACACGAGATTGATCACGATCGCGAAAATCGTGACGGCACCGTGGGAATATTCCCACGGTCAGGTCCGTTAACGTTGGTCCCGAACTTTCTTCACCACGGAGCCAATCGAATGAGAAAGCTTGTTCTCGCCATCTCCATGCTCGCTTTTGCGGGTTCGGCCGCCTTCGCCGATCCGATCAAGGATCGACAGGCCCTGATGAAGGAGCGCGGCAAGCTCGCTGGGCAGTTGTCGAAGGTGGTCAAGGGCGAGGAGGATTTCGACGCCGCCGCCGTGCTGACGACGCTGAAATCGCTGCAGGCCAATGCCGAGAGGTTCGATGCCGAGACGCTGTTCCCGGCCGGCAGCGACAAGGGTGACACCACGGCGGCGCCGAAGATCTGGGAAGACATGGCGGGCTTCAAGGCCGTCGGGGACAAGCTGGTGACCGACGTTAAGGCTGCGGTCGCTTCCCCGCCGGCCGACGCCGATGCATTGAAGGCGCAGCTCAACAAGATCGGCGGCGATTGCGGCACCTGCCATCAGACTTACAGGATCAAGAAGGGCTGACGGCCGGCCATGCGCTGGCTGAGGAAGCTCATCGGCGCTGTCGTCGTTCTGGGCGGCGCCGGCGCGGTCGCCGGCTGGGCGCTGTCAGCGCCTGTCAGGCTTGATGCCGCGACCGTCGCGCAGCTCGGGCCCGGCGACGCTGCCAAAGGTAAGCGCATCTTCTATGCCGGCGGCTGCACGTCCTGCCACGCCAAGCCGGGATCGAAGGGCGATGCTCGCCTCGAACTGGCCGGCGGGCTGGAACTGAAGACGCCGTTCGGCATTTTCGTGCCGCCCAACATCTCGCAAGACCCCAAGGACGGCATCGGCGCCTGGAGCGAGGAAGATTTCGCCAATGCGATGCTCAAGGGCGTCTCGCCCTCCGGTGAGCATTTTTATCCGGCCTTTCCCTACGCTTCCTACGCGCGCATGAAGCCGGCCGACATCGCCGACCTCTACGCCTTCATGAAGACGCTGCCGGCGGTCGCCGGCAAGGCGCCCGGCCACAAGCTTGGCTTCCCCTTCAACATCCGTCGCGGCATTGGTCTGTGGAAGCGGTTCTATCTCAGCCCCGAGCCGGTGATCGCCTTGCCCGGCGGCACGCCGGACAAGGCGCTGGCCGGCCGCTATCTGGTCGAGGGTCCCGGCCACTGCGGCGAATGCCACACGCCGCGCGATTTCGCCGGTGGCGTCAAGAAGGCCGAGTGGCTGGCGGGAGCCGTGGCCGCCGCGGGCTCGGGCGTCGTGCCCAACATCACCCCGCAGGGCGGCACCAAGGACTGGTCGGAGGCCGACATCGCCAACTATCTCGAAACCGGCTTCACGCCCGATTTCGATTCTGTCGGCGGCGCCATGGTCGACGTGCAGCGCAACATGGCCCAACTGACGGCCGACGACCGGGCGGCGATCGCGGCCTATCTTAAGGCCGTCCCGCCGCGTGCCAACGGCTACCCGGCGCGCAAGCCGAAGAGCTGACTTCAAAGCAATCCAGGGGAAACTACGCAGCAGTTTTCCGATTGGAATTGCGCCAAAGCCGCTCCGGTTACGGGTGGCGGTCGCCCAGAAAGTCGAAGCCGTTGTCGAAAAAGTGGTTGTAGTCGCAGGTCAGTTCCTCGCCGGGCGCAATATCGCGCAATGCATAGGTCTCCTCGGGCGAGGAGACGTCGCAGTTGGGCTCGTCGGCGTGGTTCATATAGCGGGCGTCATCCGCCTCGAAGACGATGTAGTTCGGATCGCACCGGTCTGGATAGGAGTACCGGTCGAGATAGGACTTCACCGGCCCACTTTCGTTCTCATAGGTGTCGACGGGAATGCGCCGGTCGAACCTTGGATCGAGCTTCCAGATCAACGTGCCCTTCGGGATGCGGTGTTTGGCGAAGACGCCGATGCCCTGGATGGACGATTTGTCGAGATAGACGTCGACGAGCAGCATGACGAACCTTGTGAATGGACAACTTGGCGCGACCTGGAAAAGCCGCACTTGAACAACGGCGCATTGCGTAACGCGCAGACTTGGCAATTGCGAGTGCAAAATCAGGTCTTGCCGGTCACTTTCAAGGCATAGGCGTAGATATACGCGATCTCCTCCAACCGCGAGAACCGGCCCGACGCCCCGGCATGGCCGGACTCCATGTTGATCTTGAACAGCACCGGGTTGTCGCCTGTCTTGCGGTCGCGCAGCCGCGCCACCCATTTGGCCGGCTCCCAATAGGTGACGCGCGGGTCGGTGAGCCCTGCCAGCGCCAGGATCGGCGGATAGTCGAGCGCCGCGACATTGTCGTAGGGCGAGTAGGCCGCGATCGTATCGTAGTCGTCGGCCGACGCGATCGGATTGCCCCATTCCGGCCATTCCGGCGGCGTCAGCGGCAGGCTGGCGTCGAGCATCGTGGTGAGCACGTCGACGAACGGCACCTCGGCGACGATGCCGCCGAAGCTTTCGGGCGCCATGTTGGCGACCGCCCCCATCAGCATACCGCCGGCCGAGCCGCCTTGGGCGACGATGCGATTGTGCGGCGTGTAACGCTCGGCCACCAGATGGCGCGCGCAGGCGATGAAATCGGTGAAGGTGTTCATCTTGTGCCGGCGCTTGCCGTCGTCGTACCAGCCATAGCCTTTGTCCTTGCCGCCGCGCACATGCGCGATGGCGTAGACGAAGCCGCGGTCGACCAGCGACAGGCAGTTGGTGTTGAAGGCGGCGGGAACGGCGATGCCGTAGGAGCCGTAGCCGTAGAGCAGGCAGGGCGCCGAGCCGTCGAGGGACGTGTCGCGATGGTGGATCAGCGAGATCGGCACCAGTTCGCCGTCGGCGGCCGGCGCCATCAGCCGGCGCGTGACATAGTGCTCAGGATCGTGGCCGGAAGGCACTTCCTGCGTCTTCAAAAGGACGCGCTCGCGTGTGCGCATGTTGTAGTCGAACACCTGCGCCGGCGTCGTCATCGACGAATAGGTGAAACGCATCACCTCGGTGTCGTATTCGTAGGAGCCGGAAAGGCCGAGCGAGAAGGCCTCCTCGTCGAAGGAAATGAAATGCTCCTCGCCGGTTGCCCGATCGCGCACGACGATACGCGGCAGGCCCTCCTTGCGCTCCAGCCTGACCATGTGGCGCCTGAAGCCCAGTACCGACAGGATCAGCCGGCCGGGTTCGTGCGGCACCAGCTCCGTCCAGTTGGCGCGCACCGGGTTCTCGACCGGCGCGGTCATGATCTTGAAGTCCTTGGCGCCGTCGGCATTGGTGAGGATGAAGAAGATGTCGCCGCCTTCTTCCAGATCATATTGCAGGCCGTTCTCGCGAGCCGCCACCAGCCTCGGCTCGGCAAACGGCTCGTCGGCGCGCAGAAGCCGGTATTCGGAGGTTTCATGGTCGTTGATGCCGATCACGATCCAGTCGTTGGAGCGCGTGCCGCTGACGTCCATGAAGAAGCCGTGATCTGTCTCCTCATAGATCAGCCGGTCGTTCTCCGGACTATCCCCAAGCGCATGGTAGAACACCTTGGACGGGCGGTGGCTGTCGTCGAGGCGCGTGTAGAAGAAGCCATCGTCGCCGGCATTCCACACGCCGCCGCCACCCGTATCCGGGATCTGATCGGTGAGTTCCTTGCCGCCGGCAATGTCGCGCACGCGCAGCGTGAAGAATTCCGAGCCCTTGTCGTCGAAGGCCCAGAGCAGCTTGCGATGGTCGGTCGAATGGTCGACGCCGCCGAGGCGGAAATAGGGCTTGCCCCCGGCTTCCGCGTCGCCGTCGAGCAGGATCTCCTCGGTGCCGCCGTCGCGCGGCGTGCGGAAGTAGCGCGGATGCTCGCCGCCGAGCTTGAACGACGAGCCATAGGCGTATGGACCGTCCTTCATCGGCACGGTCGAGTCGTCTTCCTTGATGCGTCCCTTCATCTCTGCAAACAGCTTGCTCCGCAGCCCGGCCGTATCGGCCATCAGCGTTGCCTGGTAGGCATTCTCGGCCTCCAGATGAGCGCGGATCGCACCGTCGAGCAGGGAAGGGTCCCTGAACATCGCCTGCCAGTTGTCGGCGCGCATCCAGGCATAGTCGTCGGTGCGGGTGATGCCGTGATGCACATCGAAGATAGGGCGTTTCTCGGGCCGCGGCGGGTTGGCGGTCGGGAAGGCGGAGGGTCTGGTCATTGCGTCTCGCTGTGGAATTTGCCTGAAATCTGCTTGAATAGCGAATGAACACGCCGCTCAGCAGCGGTTCAAGGGGCGGGGCTCAAGGTGGTCTACAGAAGTTGAGTCGAAGGGGGAAAGATGAAATCCTATGTTCGCGCCGCGGTGGCTGTTGCTGTCGCTTCGATGGTCACTGCTCTTTCCGGTCAGTCTCATGCAACCGTGTTCGCCGCCTGGCAAGTGGCGGACGTGCCGTTCGGCGACACGCTCAACGCGCGCAAGTATCCGTCAAGCACATCGCAAAAGCAGGCGGCCTATCCGAATGGCACCGTCTTGCAGATGACCGGCCGCTGCACGGGCGGCATAGATCTGCTCGACATTGCCGGCGAGCCGCACTGGACCCAGCGGCAGGCGATCCGCTATCGCTGGTGCGAGGTCTGGCACGATCCGGCACAGAACGGTCATTTCGTCACCGGCTGGGTCTACGGCAAGTACATCGCGCCCTATTGAGAGGTTCGTCGCGGCCACTTGATTGTTTCCACGAGGATGAATGTCCACGGGCTGCGATCCACAGGCTTCTTCGTCCTGGCCATCCAGAGCAGCCAAGCATTAGTCAAGCATTAAGAACCTTGTTTGGTACCACCTGAGGTGTAAAAGCACGCTTGACCTCACGTCAGGCCGCGCTGGTCCGACCAGAAAAATCTCGCTAAGTTACACGGAGCACGAATTTTTGAAGCTGAATCGGCAATATTTGATGAATATCGCCGAATATAATTCAATAAGCGAATTGACTTACTTGCAGCACAGCGCCATTAAGATGACGCGACGCGAATCGCCAGGGCTTGCCTGCATGAAATTCGCGCGATGCCCGATCGCAAAAAAGGGCACAGTCTAGAAACAAACTCTCGTTGGGGCCTGAACACAATGGATATCGTCGAAACACCTTCAAGGAATAGTGACGCGCTGATCGAGCTGACCGCCGATGTCGTCGCGGCCTATGTCAGCAATAACCCGGTGCCGGTGGGCGAACTGCCGAACCTGATTGCCGATGTCCATGCCGCGCTCGGCCGCGTCGGCGGCGCGACGGAGCAGCCGTCGGCCGAGAAGCAGAAGCCGGCCGTCAACCCGAAGCGCTCCGTGCATGACGACTACATCGTCTGTCTCGAAGACGGCAAGAAGTTCAAGTCGCTGAAGCGCCATTTGATGACGCACTACAACCTCACCCCGGAAGAATACCGCGAGAAGTGGGGCCTGGACGCCAACTATCCGATGGTCGCTCCCAACTACGCCGCGGCCCGTTCGCAGCTGGCCAAGAAAATGGGCCTCGGCCGCAAACCCAAGGGTCGCCGGTAGCGGCTTGCACATTCGGCAAAGCGACGGCGCCCATGGGGCGCCGTTTGCATTTTGAAGCAATTCCAGAAAGGCGCGCGGCGGTTTTGCGTGAGCGGATGAACCCGCCGCAATTGTCGCCGGGCTTGGGCCGAGTCAGGCAGTCTGCTTCAAGGCGGCTTCGGCGTCGCGCTTGATGCGCTTGACCATCGAGCGAAGGCCGTTGGCGCGCTGCGGCGACAGATGCTCGTCGAGGCCAAGCTCTTTCAGCGTCACTTCCGCGTCGGTGTTCCGGATTTCGCTGGCCGGCCGGCCCGAGAACAGCGCCAGCATGATGGCAACAAGGCCGCGCACGATGTGGGCGTCCGAATCCCCATGGAAGCTGATCACCGGATCGATGCCCGGTCCTTGCTCGGTCGTCAGCCACACCTGGCTGACGCAGCCCGGCACCTTGTTGACCGCGGTGCGTTCGGCCTCGGGAAACGGCGGCAACGCCTCGCCGAGCTCGATCACATAGCGGTAGCGATCCTCCCACTCGTCGAGCAGGGAGAAGTCGTCGCGGATCGTTTCGATAGAGGTCGTCATAGCCCGGATATAGTGACCCGGCGCCGCCGCGTCACGGAAAAAGAAGACGCCGCGGGCGTCGAGAGGTCGGACGGGCCCGCGGCGTTAGAGCAATTCCAGGAAAAGTGTGAACGGTTTTCCGTCCGGAATTGCGCCAAAACTAAAGAAGCCGAGCGAACGGCTGAAAGGAATCTCAGTTCTTCGCCGTCAGCATCACCGGGATGTTGACCTTGGCGGGCAGCACAATGTCTTCGGCGACGCTGCCGGTAGTCTCGGCTGAAGTCTGCGCTACCTTCGTCTCGGGCTGCTGGTCGTCAAGCATGGCGGCGGCGATCTTGGCGGTTTCCTGGGCGCGGGCGGTGATGGTGTGCATGGCCGATTTGCCGGTCTCGCAGACGTCCGGCTTGCGCTCGCAGATGCCGGCAATGTCGCCGACCGCCTCGCGCGCCGCAAACAGCGCCTGGATCGGCCCGACCGCCTCGCGGCCTTCCCCGTCGGGGCCGACGCTGAGCGGCAGCGCCAAGAGCACCAGCGAAAACCAGAAAGCCATCCTGATCAGAAAGCCCATCTCAATGCCTCTCGTCGTGACCGGATCACGCATCATCGGCATGACCTCTTTTATAGGCGGGATAATGGCACAGCCGCGCAAAGGACGGCTTGCGCCGAAGCCGCGAATTTTCCTCAAATTTTAGACAAATTCGAAAGGATTGGTTTTCGCGATCGATTTCATTCAAATCTCATCGATTGCATTAACTTTACAATAACCATCTATATAATTGTTTTAAAAGGAGAATTTCGAAAATAGGAGGCGACGGCACGGCGGTTTCTGGAAGCCCGGCGCGCCTGTCCGCGGCTAACGCTCCATTTACCATGGCGGCAGATCAACGGGCTTTGCGGCGCCGGCGTCCCCAATATTTGCCGCGAGCAGGGCGCTCGCCTCGTCTGCCTTATCCATTCCTTAAACGCTGGATGCGAGCTTCAAGCCAATCAAGAGTCACCTGCAAAGCAGGGCAATTTCACGACCGGGTACGAGTGCGTTGAGTTCGATCACGGCCAGATACGTTCAATTGCCTGGCGCGGTTGCCGCCGGTTGCGAACGCATGGTTCACCCGACCGTCACGGGCGAGGCCGAGCGTCTGCGCCAGCGCCGCTTCATCGGCGTCCTGCTTGCCGCTCCCTTTGTCGCCGCGGGCGCGGCGGTGACGCTGGTCACGTCGAGTCTTGGTGCGGCCGTTACCGTGGCCGCGATCTTCGGCGCTTTCGGTTTGTGCTGGTTCGCGGCGCTTCTGGTTGCCGCCACCGGTCACATGGCGCTCGTCGGCCGTGCCGCGGTTGCGATGGGTGGCCTCGCTCTTGCCGGCGCAATTGCCGCGGCAGGTGGCCTGGCCTCGCCGGTCGCGCTGCTTGCCGTCGCGTTGCCGGTCGAAGCCTGGTGGATCGCCGGATCGCGGCGCGCGGCGCTGTCGGGCGCGCTGGCGGCTCTTGCCGCCATTCTGCTGCAGCCCTTCGCGAACCAGTTGCTGCCGCTCGGCGCGACCGGGATCGCCTCCTGGCACTGGCTGCTGCCGCTCGCTTGGGCGCTTACGCTCTTGCCGCGCGCGGCCTTCGCCAATCCGGCCAACGCGCGCCAGGCGGAGCCCGCGGCCGACCGTCTCGAGGAGATCATCGACGCCGTCGTGCTGCGCGTCGGCCGCCAGGGCGAAGTTCTCGACGCCTCGGCCAAGGCGCGTTCCATTTTGAAGCTGGCGCCGGAACTCCTGCTCGGTACGGGCCTGTTCGAGCGTGTCCATCTTTCCGACCGCGTCGCCTATCTCACTGCGCTCGCGGATATGCGCGAGGGCGCCCCTAAGCGCCGGCTCGACCTGCGCATCCGGTTGCCGCGCGACGGCGGCGGCTCGGTCGACAACTTCCGCCCGTTCCGCCTGGAATTGTTTCGCGGCGAGCTTGAGCCGGACGTCTTCACCCTTGTGCTTTGCGAGAACGAAGACGTCGCTGCTTTGCGCGAGGAGCTTGCCTCGGCCAGGGAAGCCGCCGCTGCCGCCGAAGTGGCCAAGGGCCGTTTCCTGGCGGTGGTCAGCCACGAGCTGCGCACGCCGCTCAACGCCATCATCGGCTTCTCCGACATGCTGCTGCACGAGATGTTCGGCGGCTTCCGCGATCCGCGCCAGAAGGAATATGTCGGCCTGGTCAGGGACTCCGGCCAGCATCTTCTGTCCGTCGTCACCTCGATCCTCGATGTCTCGCGCATCGAGGCCGGCGCCTATGCGACCGAGCTGGAGCCGTTCCGCTTCGTCGATGCCGTCGAGATGTGCCGCTCGATGATGCGGCCGCTGGCGGAGGCCAAGTGCATCGCGCTCGGCGCGCAGATCGCGCCGGACGCCGGCGAGATCAATGCCGACCGCCGCGCCGTGCAGCAGATCCTGATCAATCTCGTTTCGAACGCCGTGAAGTTCACGCCCGACGGCGGCAACGTGGTGATCGGCGCCAAGCGCGTCGGCTCGCGGTTGCATTTCTGGGTGAGCGACACCGGCATCGGTATCGCCGAGGAGGATATGGCCAATATCGGCAAGCCGTTCATGCAGATTCAGAACGACTATACGCGCCGCTTCGAGGGAACCGGGCTCGGCCTGTCGCTGGTCAAGGGCCTAGTGGCGCTGCACGAGGGCACGATGTCGATCGAGAGCGCGCCGGGCGAGGGCACCACGGTGACGATCAGCCTGCCGGTCAACGGACCGAAGCGGCGCTCTGGCGCGCCGGCCGGCGTGCTGCCGATGCCGGTAGCAAAGCCGAAGGGGGATGCACATGGGGAAAGCAATGGCTCGCTCCGCAAGACGGCCTAAGGTGGTTGAACCCCAGCGCGGCGTCCTTGCCGAGGGCACTTTGGCCATGGGCCAGGCGATCTCGCGCAATCCCGTTCTGGTCGGCGGCTCGACCGCCTTCCTGGTGACGCTCTTTTACGTTTCGGCCAACGCGCTCTGGTACCAGCCCTTTCCGCATACGGGTGCCTTCTTCGCCACCAGGAGCATCGAGAATTTCCCGCACGCCGTCTCCGACGAGCCAGAGACCACCATCAACATCGTGCGGCAGGCACCGGCGCAGCCGGCCGTCAAGCCCGACCCGGTCGTCCAGCAGGTGCAAGCCATTCTGAAGGACCTCAATTTCTACGACGGCACGGTCGACGGCTTGACCGGCCCCGCCACGCGCAAGGCCATCCAGGCCTATCAGTTGAAGGTTGGGCTGCCGGCATCCGGCGACATCGACGGCGCGTTACTCGATCAACTCGGCGCCCGGCAGACGACGTCAGCCATTCCGCATCCGGCGCCGCGTCCGGCAGCCGCGGCTCCAGTGGCCGCGCCGGTGCCGGCGCCGATCCCCGTTTCCGCGCCTGGCGACGGTGCAACGCAGACACCCGACGCCCGCATCGTCAAGATCCAGGCTGGCCTGAAAGCCTTCGGCAATAACGACATGCAGCTCGACGGCGTCGTCGGCGCCCGCACCAAGGCTGCGATCAAGGAGTTCCAGGCTCTGTTCGGCCTGCCCGAGACCGGTGAGCCGGACCAGGCCGTCTATGTCAAGATGCGCGAGATCGGCCTGACGAACTGAGTACGGGTATCGTCACATGAGGTTGGCATGTGTTGGCCGTAGCCAATTGTCGAAGTTGGCGCAGCCCCTCATCTGCCTGCCGGCATCTTCTCCCCGTGAACGGGGAGAAGGGGCTGGCCGCGACGCCGTTCAACCCCGACCAGACGGCACCGCGGCGGACACCAACTCAGGGGGAAAACTGTGACCCATGTCCGGTTCAAAGTGTTACCCATCTATCGGCTGGACACGGCAGGGCAAGGGGCGGCGCCGACCTGTCAGGCAAAACAGCACCGGTGCCAGGTGGCCGCGCGACCACAGCAATCCAAACCGTGCGATAGCCTACTGCCTGGCGCTCGCGGACGAGCCTGAAACTCGCTAAACAGTCGCGCATGCTGTCCGGAACCTTGCCATGCGCGTGACCACCGATCTCTGGGTTTCGGCCCTTGTGCGCCGCGTGTTCGGCGCCGGCGGTTTTGCGGCCGTGGTCAAGCGCGGCGCGACCGAGGCGGGCGCCGTCTTTGTGCTGTCGCGCGGCCGGTTGGGGGAAGTCGCTCTCTATGGTCCGGCGCCGCAGACGAGCTACGATTCGGCCAAGCCGGACGAACGCTTCTTCACCCTGCTCGATTCCAGCGCCGATACCTCGGCATTCGATGCGCGGCTGGAGAAGGAAAAGAGATTCGATCCTGATATCTGGGTGGTCGAGATCGAGGCCGGCTCGGTCCCGGTCGAGGAGCTTGTTTCCGTCAAGACGGAATAGGCAGGTCCGGAGGTCAGGACGCCTTGCGGCCAGCGGCCTTTTCATCGCTGTTCGATGCGTGGTGCTCGGTGCTTGTTTCGGTGGCATTGCCGCGAATTGCCCGCGACAGGGTCTCGGCTTTCCAGGCCCGCACCTTGTCGAGCGCTGCCTCGCGATGCAGCAGCCGGTAGCGGTCGAGGAACAGCCGGATTGCCTGCGGATGCGGGAACTCGCCGGGATAGACCGCGACCGCGATCAGGAAGGCCCTGTCCTCGCTGAGGTCGAGCGCCTTGAGCGCCGCAAGCAGCGCCGCGTAGCCCGACCGCTCGGTGACCGAGCGGGCCGTGGCAAAATCGATATCGAGTGCATCGGCAAGCGCTGTCTGGAAGAAGGCGGCGTTGCCGGTCAGCGCCGTCTCGCGCAGCTTCACATAGGTCGGCTGGCCGAGGAACAGGTTGACGGCGGCACCTTGACCGGCGGGGCGCATTATCGAGCGCAGGCGGCGCCGCGCGTTTTCCTCGGCCACGCCGGGGTCCGGGCGGCTGTCTTGCGTCGTGGGAGCGGGTTCCGGTTTTGCCGGCGCGAGCTTTGTTACCGTCTCCGGTGGCCGCGTCTTGACCAACGTCGGCTTCTCCAGCGCGCGGATCAGGTGGGCGATGGTCGCATTGAGTTCCTTGCGGCGCGCGATCGCGCGCGCGTGCGGCAGGCCATGGCGACCGATCAGCGCGATGAGGTCGATGTCGCTCAGCGCCTTCGAGCGAGTGAGCAGCGGCGCCGCGGTCTCGACCGGTTCCTCGGCCAGCCGCCGCACCAGCGCGGCCGGCGCGTATTCGCATTCGGAAAGGGCGGCGGCGACGTAGCGGCGGGATTCGACCGACACCTCGTCGAACAGCGGCAGCGTCAGATCCTCGAGCTGGGCGATCTCGCGGCGCGACGGGCGCGTCAGCGAGCAGAACGCCGACACGGCGGCGCGGAACAGCCTTTCGGCTTTTCCCGCTTCGGTGCGGCTAGCGATGTGCCTGAAATCCGAAGAAGACACGGAGGATACGCCCGATACTCGATACAGACCCTGGGCCCGCGCAATCCGGCCGGGCCGGTTTCGCGTCTCCAGGGAACAAAGATCAAATTAGCCGCGATCCGTTAGCGCTCCGTTAACCCTCTACGCTCCTTAATCAATTTTGGAGGCGTTGCGTTGTGCTCCGGGAAAACCGAGAGGAATGCGCGAACCATGGGCATGGTCCTGTCTTTTGTGCCGAGAACGGCACCGGTCAATCGAGTAACCCACGACACCGACACGGCGGCGGCGGTCATCATCTTCCCCGGCATCCGCTACGAGCAGCGGCCGAAGGCCGGCGCGGGGCGCCAGGACGCCCCGGACAAGCCGGGGTCGCCGCAGCCGCCAGTGCCGCATCACTGACCTTGCTCCTCAGTAGTCCTGCAGCTCGCAGGCGCTCTGTTCGAGAAAGCGCGACACGATCGGCTTCCAGCTGTCGTCCGGCACGAAGGCGCGGACGACGACGATGCCTTCCTCGATGGGCGCCTCGACGAAGATCGCGCCCTGGAGCTCCTCCGGAAGATCGCGCCGCACGTCGATCATCTGCGCTGGCGTCAGCACCACCGCATCGAGCTTCTCGCTGTTCGCGTTGTGGTCGTTGAAGGAATAGATGTTGTGGCCGCTGCGGTCGTAGACGGAAGCCGACCAGAACGGCACGTCGCCCGGCGCCCGGATCCGCACCAGTCCGTCGGCGAGATCGAAGCGGCAGGCGGCCGCGTAGAACATGGGGTCGACCGACTTCACCACCGGCGCGCCGCCGGCCTCGGCGTCCAACCGCTTCATCTTGTAGAGGTCGGAGGCCATCGCCAGCCGCGACCAGGCATCGCGCTCGGAAAATTCCGGCACCAGGAACAGCACCGCGATATGCACGATGCCGGCGCCGAGCAGGCCGAGGATGAGGGCATGCAGCAGGCTACGCATGGCAGCCGGCCTTCAGGATACGCGGCAGCGTCACGTCGGAAAGCCCGGTGCTGCTCGCGATCGGCGTGTCGTAGAAGGTCAGCACGAAATACATCTTGCCGAAGCCGCCGGTGAGCAGCCAGTTGCCGGGCGCGGGGCGGTCGCCGACGGTGATGACGACCGAATTGTCGGGCCGGCGCAGCACGTCGTAGGATTGCAGCGCCGCCTGTCTCGCCTTGCCGGTGTCGATGACGCCGAGCGACTTGTCGGCGGCATAAAGCGTCCAGAACCGGGCCGTCGGATAGCCGCCCTCGATCGTGTAGGCGCATTCTCGCTTGAGCGGCGCGCCGGATTCGTCGCGCTCGGCGATGAAGGACAGCCCCTCCGCCCGGCCGAGCGCCAGCACGCCCTCGCGCGCCACGCGGGCCTTGGAATAGGGGTCGGCGTCCTGGGTGCCGATTTCGGGAAAGGCGGTCCATTGGCCGATGCGGATCGCGCCGACGCCATCCTGCGCGTTGAGCGCGTACCAGACGCTGCCGCCGCCAAGGCTGATGGCCATGGCAAGCGAAAGCAGCGTGAGGAAGGCGGTCTTGAGCATGAAGGGCCGGAACTGAGGAGGTTGTTCGGGATATCGCGGCGCGGGGTGGCGTGGCAAGCCGGCTTGGAAAAGCGTGTCTCCCGAAAGTGGGAACCGGTTTCGGGACAAAGACATGCTGAGGATCAAATCTAAAGCGCAGACAGGGTCTCTGGCAGGGTGGGTGCGTCGAGCACGGGTGCTGACTGGAACACCTTGGTCATGTCCCTCAGCGTCTGGGTGGTGCGGCCGGAGAGCACCGGCGGGCGCTCGGCCTCCGCCTGCGCGGCCGCATCTGCGGCCTCCTTCTTCGCGGCCTCCTCGGCCTTGGCCGCGACCACCGGATCGACCCATGGATGATCGAGACCAGGGATCGGCTTCAAGTCGATGTTCTGGTGCGCATAGACCATCAGGCGCTGCCACACCATCGCCGGCAGCGAGCCGCCGGTCATTTTGTTGGTCGGCGTGAAGTCGTCATTGCCCAGCCACACGGCGGCCGTGTAATTGCCGGTGAAGCCGACGAACCAGGCGTCGCGGTAGGATTGGGTGGTGCCGGTCTTGCCGGCGACGACGATGTTGGGAAGCTGGGCGCGCCGTGCCGTGCCGATCACCGGCACAGCCGCCAGCATGGTGTTCATGTATTTCAGCGCCTGTTCCGACAGCACGCGATGCGGCGGCGGCGCGTCCTTGGTCCAGTCATAGACCACATCGCCGGTGCGGGTGACGAGCTGGGTGATGCCGTGCCTGGAGCCGACGAAACCGTTCTGCGCAAAGACGCTGTAGCCCGTCGCCTGATCCATCACCGTCATGCCCGATGTGCCGAGCACCATAGTCTTGTGCGATTCCAGCGGCGATTCCACGCCCATCGATTCGGCCATCGCCTTGATCGGGCCGATGCCGAGATGGTCCTTGGCGAGCCGCACCGGCACGGTGTTGATCGACTTGGCGATCGCCGTGAGCAGCGTGACATTGCCGGCCGATCCGCCGCTGTAGTTGTGCGGTGACCAACTGCCCCAGCTGATCGCGCCGCCGGAAACCACCGAATCTGGCGTGAAGCCGTGCTCCATCGCAGTGGCGTAGACATAGGGCTTGAACGACGACCCGGTCTGGCGCAGCGCCTTGGTGGCGCGGTTGAACTGACTGGTACCATAGTCGCGGCCGCCGACGATGGCGCGCACCGCGCCGTTGGTCTCGATCACCACCACCGCACCCTCGGTGACGTTGTATTCCTTGCCGAACTGGCGAAGGTGGAACTCGACCGACTCCTCCGCCGCCTTCTGGATGTTGGCGTCGAAGGTGGTGTGGGCAACCAGCGAGTGCTGGCCTGGCTTGGCGATCTTCTTGACCTCGTCGAAGGCCCAGTCGAGGAAATAGTCGGGGCTCTTCTGCTCGCCGCGGTCGACGACGTTGGCCGGGTGCAGCCGCGCCTGCAGCACCTGGCCCTCGGTCATGAAGCCGGAATCGACGAGGTTGGAGAGCACCACATTGGCGCGCGCGCGCGCCGCCGGCAGGTTGATGTGCGGGGCGTATTTGGTCGGCGCCTTGAACAGGCCGGCAAGCATTGCCGCTTCGGCAAGGTTCAGGTCCTTGACGCTCTTGCCGAAATAGAAATCCGCCGCCGCCTCGATGCCGAACGTGCCGCCGCCCATATAGGCGCGGTCGAGATAGAGCTGCAGGATCTCCTTCTTGGAGAGGTTGGCCTCCAGCCATAGCGAGAGAAAAGCTTCCTTGATCTTGCGCTCCAAGGTGCGCTCGTTGGACAGGAACAGGTTCTTGGCGAGCTGCTGGGTGATGCTGGAGCCACCCTGGACCACCGAATTGGCCCGCACATTCTCGAAGATCGCGCGCGACAGGCCGAGCACGTCGATGCCGTAATGGTCGAAGAAACGCCGGTCCTCGGTCGCCAGCACCGCCTTGATGACGATGTCCGGCATCTCGTCGACCGGCACGGAATCGCGCTGGATGATGCCGCGTTGGCCGATCTCGTTGCCGTAGCGGTCGAGGAAGGTGACGGCGAAGTCGCCCTGGTTGCGCCAGTCGCCGCCGGTGATCTCGAAGGCCGGCATGGCCAGCGCCAACAGCACCACGAAGCCGCCGGCGCCCATGGTGAAGCACTCGCTCAACACCTCGATGATGGCGCGCCGCCAGCCATGCAGGCGAAAACGACGGCAAAAGATGGTTGCCGCTTCCCAGAATTCGCGCGCCTTGAAGCTGATCTCATAAAGCGAGGAATCGAACAACGCGTCGACGGCAAGAGCCACAGAGGCGATCCGGCCTCTTCTCTTGCGTGGTTTTGAAGGACCTGCCATTCCAGACTTCCGCCCCAGCGCGCTTTCGCCCGAAAACAGCATGCGGGCAGTTTCAGGGTGGCACCCTGTCAAACTATTCGACCATTTTATCACCGCTCACAAGGGCAGCGAAGCCACAGCGCAAGCTTTGTTGAATGGAAGCGCATCGGCGGTGAACGGCCTGAAAGCGCGTTGCGATCTTCCAGATTCGCTCCTGCGCTTTAGGTCTTTGATCTTACGCATGTCTTTGTCCCGAGACCGGTTCCCACTTTTGGGAGACATGCTTTGTGATATCACCGCGCCGCGATGAAGCGCATGAAATGCGCCACATCCGCTTCGGTCGGCTCCTGGCCGGTGAAGGAGCGCAGATAGGCGGCGAGATGGCTGACCCGGGCCTCGACCGGTTCCTTGAGGTCGAGCACGTAGTAACCGATCTGCATGTAGTAGAGGACGCGGGCGCGAATGAAGGCGTCCTCGTCGTCATAGCCGTGCCGGCGATACATGTCGCGGATGGCGGTGAGACGCTCGTCGTCGGCCTGGTCGATCATCCGCCGCACGTCAGGCGAGCGCCTGGCCCATTCGCGCACGGCGAAATCGAGCCTCGGGTCGAACAGGCGCTCGTCGGCCCAGCATTCGAACACGTTCATCACACCCATGATGATGGTATCGGACGGGCGCCGGGCGCGCTCGACGATCGCGGTGGTGTTGGTGTCGTGCCAATGCTTGAGCAACTGGTCGAGCAAGTCCTGCCGGCTTTCGAAATACCAATAGAAGCTTGAGCGCGACACACCGAGCTTCTGCCCGAGCGTGAGCACGCGCACGCTCTCGATACCGTCCGAAATCAGCGTCTCAAGCGCCAGTTTGATCCAGTCCGAGCGCGTGACCTTGATGTTGCCGGGAACCGGTTCGGCCTGGGGAGCGGTCATGATCATGGCCGCACAATAGGCATGGCGCGAAGTGGCGCGCAAGCGACCTGTACACTTGTGTCTAGACACTCATGTACAGACTGTGTATCGTAAGGGCCTCCAACGAGAGGGAGAGGCTCGTGAAGTCGCATTACCGGGCAGTCGTCATCGGGGGAGGCGTGGTCGGCGCCTCGGCGCTCTACCATCTCACGCGCTTCGGCTGGAGCGACGTGGCGCTCATCGAGCGCGCCGAGCTGACGGCCGGCTCGACCTGGCACGCGGCTGCCGGCTTCCATGCGCTCAACGCCGATCCCAATGTCGCGGCGCTGCAGGACTACACGATAAAACTCTATCGCGAGATCGAGGCCGAATCCGGCCAGAATGCCGGGCTGCACATGACCGGCGGCGTCAACATGGCAAGCGATCCGCAGCGCTGGGAATGGCTGAAATCGGCCTGGGCGGTGTTCCAGTCGGTCGGCATCGAGACGGCCCGCCTGGTGACGCCTGAGGACATCAAGGAGATCTGCCCGATCGTCGATGTCAGCGACGTGCTGGGCGGCCTCTACGATTCCAACGAGGGCCATCTCGACCCCTACGGCACGACGCACGCCTACGCGGGCGCGGCGAAGAAGCGCGGCGCCGATGTGATCCTGCGCAACCGCGTCGTCGAGCTGAAGCCGCGTGCCGACGGCGGTTGGGACGTCATCACCGAGAAGGGCACGATCATCGCCGAGCATGTCGTCAACGCGGGCGGCCTCTGGGCCAAGCAGGTAGGCCTCATGGCCGGCGTCGACCTGCCGGTGACGCCGATGGAGCATCATTACTTCGTCACAGAGGACATTCCCGAAGTCGCCGCCCTCGACAAGGAGCTCGGCCTAGCGGTTGACCTCGACGGCTTCTCCTATCTGCGGCAGGAGCGCAAAGGCGTGCTGCTCGGTGTCTACGAGCAGAACCCGAAACACTGGAACATGGACGGCGCGCCCTGGGACTACGGCATCGAGCTGATCCCGGAGGACATCGACCGCATCAGCCCGGAGCTGTCAAAGGCTTATCAACGCTTCCCGTGCCTGGCGAAGGCCGGCATCCGCAAATGGGTGAACGGCGCCTTCACCTTCACGCCGGACGGCAATCCGCTGGTCGGTCCCGTCAGGGGCCTCAGCAACTACTGGGTCGCCTGCGGCGTCATGGCCGGCTTCAGCCAGGGCGGCGGCGTCGGCAAGTCGCTGGCCGAATGGATGATCTATGGCGAGCCGCAGGCCGACATCTTCGGCATGGACATCGCCCGCTATGGCGCCTTCGCCGCCAACCGTGAGTATCTGCGGCAGACGACGGGCCAGTTCTATGCCCGCCGCTTCGTCATGACCTTCCCCAACGAACGCCTGCCGGCGGGCCGGCCGCTGAAGCGTCCAGGCGCCTATGACGGCATGAGCGCCGCCGGCGCCGAGTGGACGGCATCCTGGGGCCTGGAGATTCCGGCCTATTTCGCGCCGATGGGTTTTCGCGAGGAGACGACCCTGAAGCGCTCCAACGCCTTCGATATCGTCGGCGACGAGGCCCTGCGGGTCCGTCGCGCCGCCGGCCTTGTCGATACGACGGCTTTTTCGCGCTACGCGGTGTCAGGCCCGGGCGCCGAGGCTTGGCTCGACAGGCTGCTCGCATGCGGGCGGCCGAAGCCGGGCCGCGCGAAGCTGGCCCCGATGCTTGGCCATGACGGGCGCCTGAAGGGCGACCTCACCGTGCTCAACTGGGGCGGCGACTATTGGATCATGGGCTCCTACTATTTGCGCGAGTTCCACATGCGCTGGTTCGAAGCGCATAGGACGGACGGCGTCTCCGTCGCCGACATCTCGGACACGGTGTCCGGCTTCCTTGTCACCGGACCCAACGCACGCAAGATCGTCGAACGCACGACCCATCGGGACATCTCCGCCGAAGCCCTGCCGTTCATGGCCTGCGGTGCGTTCGATATCGGCATGGTGCGCGCCCGCGTCGCCCGCCTCTCCATCGCCGGCGAGCTCGGCTTCGAGATCAACTGCCCGGCAACCCTGCATTCGACCCTGCGCGAAACGTTGCTTGCCGCCGGCGAGGATCTCGGCCTCGCCGAGATCGGCTATTACGCGCTCAATTCGCTTCGGCTGGAAAAGAGCTTCGGCATCTGGTCACGCGAGTTCACGCAAGGCTACACGCCTGGACAAACAGGGCTCGACCGCTTCATCGCCTTCGACAAGGGCGATTTCATCGGCCGCGAAGCGGCGCTCAAGGAACGCAAGGCGGGTGTCTCGCGGCGGATCGTGACGCTGGAAGTCGAGGCGGTCGACGCCGATGCCAGCGGCTTCGAGCCGGTCTGGCATAAGGGCCGGCGCGTCGGCTTCGTCACCTCGGGCGGCTATGGCTACACCGTCGGCAAGAGCGTCGCCCTGGCGTTGCTGGATGACGATTTCGCCGGGGAGGGGACGGAGCTTTCCGTACACATTGTCGGCGTCGAACGGCCGGCGCGTGTCATCGCGGCCTCGCCATATGACCCTGACGGCAACGCGATGCGGCAATAGGGAGGATTGGGCATGATTGACGAGGCCGCACGCGACCTGAGGCGCGAACGCCGCCGCGGACGCACGGGCGAGGCTGGCAGCGAGTCGAGCCGTCGTCCGAACTACCGTTCCCTGAAGAACCCGTTCCTGCCGCAACCGGTCTTCTCCGGCGACCAGGTGGCCGCGATCCACGGCACGGCACTGCGCGTGCTGGAAGAATTCGGCATCAAGGTGCTGCTGCCGGAGGCGCGCACCATTCTTGCCAATGCCGGCGCCCTCGTCGACGAGGACAGCCAGATGGTGAGGATCGGCCGCGACATGGTCGAGGCCGCACTTGCCTTGGCGCCCCGTTCGATCCCGGCCTATGGCGGCGACCGATCCCGCGACCTGATGCTCGAGCTCGGCACGATGACGTTTCTCGCCGGCTCCGGCGCGCCGAACGTCACCGATCTCGAACGCGGCCGGCGGCCGGGCACGCTTGCCGCCTTCGAGGAATTCATGAAGCTGCTGCAGCATTTCGACGTGCTGCATATGCTTGGCCCCTGCATCGAGCCGCAGGACGTCGACACCCGCTTTCGCCACTATGCCACCGGTCGGGCGCAGCTCACTTTGTCCGACAAGCTCCCCTTCGTCTTCGCGCGCGGCACGCCGCAGATCGACGACAGCTTCGAGATGGTTCGGCTGGCGCGCGGCCTCTCGGAGGATGAGTTCCGCGGTGGCGCTTACTGCTACACCGTCATCAACACCAATTCGCCGCGTCAGCTCGACATCCCGATGGCGCAGGGCATCATCGACTTTGCACGCGCCGGCCAGGTCTCGATCATCACGCCCTTCTGCCTGGCGGGGGCCATGGCGCCGATCACGGTCGCCGGCGCGCTGACGCTGCAGCATGCCGAGGCGCTGGCCGGCCTGACGCTCGCCCAGCTCGTGCGCCCGGGCGCGCCGGTGGTCTACGGCTCTTTCTCCTCCAATGTCGACATGAAGTCCGGCGCGCCGGCCTTCGGCACGCCGGAGCACATCAAGGCCACACTTGGCGCCGGCCAGCTGGCGCGCTTCACCGGCCTGCCCTGGCGCTCCGGCGGCGGCAGCGCCGCCAATATTTCCGACGCGCAAGCCGCGCACGAGACGCAGTTCGCGCTGTGGGGCTCGGTGCTGGCCGGCGCCACGGTCTGCATCCATGCCGCCGGCTGGCTGGAAGGGGGCTTGAGCGTCTCCTTCGAGAAGCTGATCACCGATATCGAGGCCCTGCAGACGGTCGCCGAGCTTTGCGTCACGACACCGGGCGACGCGGACGCCATCGGCTTCGAGGCCATCGCCGAAGTGCAGCCCGGCGGCCATTTCTTCTCGGCGGCCCACACCATGGCGCGCTACCGCACCGCCTTCTACGAGCCGCTCGTCGCCGACTGGTCGAATTTCGGCAACTGGACCGCAGCCGGCGCCAGGACCGCCACCGAGCGCGCCACCGGCATCTGGAAGCGGATCCTTTCCGATTTCCAGCCGCCGCAATCCGCCGCCGCCACCGCCGGTGTGCTCGACGAATTCATCGCGCGCCGCACCGAAGAGGGGGGCGCGGCTCCGGTCTCGTGACCGGGATAAGCGCCCGTCACATGGGGCGCTTATCGCCGGCCTTTTGCGGGTCCTGGGATATGGCGCCGGCATCGGCTTTCCGGTGCTTGTCCGCGGCAAGGCGGCGGATGTGATCCTGGGCCATTGGAAAATATTGAAAAGTATTATTTTGCAGATCGGTTTCCAAAAGCTCGAACAGGTCCAAATATTTATGAAATTGAAATTTCCGTTGTGGATAACTATCTTAACAAGTGAATTCATTTTCGCAGCGCTAGCCGCAAAGGGAGATTTGAACGATGGCCGGAGCCAACCAAAGCATCATGGAAAAAGCCGAAGCCCGCTTCCTGGAAAAGCAGAAGAAAACAGCGGAGCAAAACAAGGCGACGGCTGAGTACCTGTCTGAGGCCAAGGCCAGGACCATCAAGACGGCAAGGCTGAGGGAGTTGCGGCTGGCCAAGGAAGAGGCCGACCGTGTTGCAGAAGCCTTGAACCCTGCACCGAAAAAGAAGCGGGTACCGCGGACGGTGAAGGCCGCCTCAACGGAGGTAAAGTCATGAGCCTTACATTTCCCAACCAAAGCCGCAGCTATGACGAGGCTGGCAGGCGAATACGCTTTGTCGGCTATGATGGCATGTTCCAGATTTCCTTCTCTGTCGCCGCGGATGCCATTTCCAGCGCACCGCCAGGAACGGCGACCGCCGAAGCCGCCTATCTGGCAGCCTTCGACACGGCTTCCGGTACCATCCATGATGTCGCCAGCAAGGCCTACGCCCGCACCCGCAAGAGCATATATGTGCTGACCGCCGCCGATTTCGGCTGATTGGGATCGTGGCGCCGTTCGATGCCGCCACGCTACCGACATGTCGACGGTGTGAGGCGCGCGGCAGAGGGCGGCGTCGTGAGCATCAAGGCAGTAGGGCAACCGCTTTGCGCGAATAGGTCGTGTCGCTGACCTGACCGAGCATGAAGGCCGCCACGTCGGCGCGCGCGAGGGTCGGCAGCAGCGATCTGGCCTGAATGCCGTTGCCGTGGCGGAACCTGCCGGTTGCGGGACCGTTGCCGAGCTTTGGCGGCCGCACGATGGTCCAGTCGAGGCTGGACTGCGCGATGAGCCTTTCCTTCGCTTCGTGATCCGCCACTTCATGGCGCAGCACGAGCGGCACGACGATGCCGCCGAGCAGCGGCCCCAATTGCCGGCGGCTGTCGCGAACGCCGAGGAAGGATTGATAGATGAGGCGGGCCGGACCGGTCAGCTGCATCGCTTCGACGATGAAGCCGATGCCCGCAATCACCGCCGCATCGTGCCTCAAAGGCACGCCGACACCGAGGCAGCTCAACACCGCGTCGTGACCGGCAATCGCGCCCTCCACCGCCTGGCGGTCGGCGACGTCTCCGATGATCACGCTCAGACGCTCGTGGCTGATGGCGAGTTTGCCAGGCGTGCGGACGAAGGCTGTCACCGTATGGCCTTCCGCCAGCGCCGCCGAGACGAGGGCGCGGCCCGTCGCGCCGGAGGCCCCAAAGATCAACACTCTCATCGTCAGCCTCCCGGTTGTCGTCAGCCCGGCCTGCGTCCGGCGAGGAAAGCGACCGGCGCTCCGGCCGGGCCTGGCAGCAGCCTTGTGTCGACATAGCCGCATTCCTCGACGAGCGCCTGTGCCGCGCCTTTCTCGAAAACCGTGCCGCCCCACATTGTGGTGCGGAAGCCGGCCAGCGCCTCTCCCAGCGCGTCCGGCCCCGGATTGACCATTGCCAGCAACAACCAGCCGTCCGCCTTCAGCGCCTCCCGGCAGCGCGGGACGATCGCCCTGACATGCGCCTCCGGAATGAAGGCGCTGGGCACGAAGGCAAGGTCGAACGTCTCTTCGATGGCGACCTCCTGGCCGAGCCCTGTGTACAGGGCGATGCGGTGCGCGAGCCCGGCCGCCCTCACGTTGGAGTGGGCCTGGGCGATCGCGTCAGCCGAAGGGTCGATGCCGACCGCCCGCAGTTCCGGCCATTCCCGCAGCATCGACACCGACAGCGCGCAGACGCCGACCCCGATGTCGAGGAAGGCGGCGCCCGGCGCCTCGAGCCTCTCCGGCAGGCCGGCAAGCTGCGGCGCGATCGAGCGCTTGAGCAGCGCCGGGAAGCCAGCGGAAACGTCGCCCAAGGCCTGCCGCAGGATGGCCGCCATGGGCTCGGCGGAAGGCGCCGACAGCACCTTGCTGCCCGACAGCAGATCGACCTTGATGCTCGCCAGCACCGGCAAAAGCTCGGCGGCGCCGGCGTCGGCAACCATGTCCGACACGCCGAGGCTGCCGAGCCGTGAATCCAGCGCGAGGCCGAGCGCCGCGAGCACGTTTACCGATGCCGCGTGCCGCGCCACCACCCTTCGCAGGCTTTCGACGTCCATGGCTTTGCTCCTCGATACGGATCGGCCGATCCTCGCGCGGGCGTCCGGGTCCGGCCATTGGCGATTTTCGTGCAAGCCTGTGCAAAACCGCACAAGCATCCGGCGCCGAGTTGGTCTAGAATAAGCCAGTGACGACAACCCGCGAACCGGACTGGAACGATCTGCGCTTCTTTCTCGCCGCCGCGCGGGCCGGACGCCGTCGGGCGCCGCGCGTGCGCTGGGCGTGCGGCACACCACGATCGGCCGGCGCCTGGCGGCCCTCGAGGCCGCGCTCGGGGTCTCGCTGGTGGTGCGCCACCCGCAAGGCGTCGAGGTGACGCCGCTTGGCCGGAGATTGCTGCCGCTCGGCGAGGACCTGGAACGCGCCATTGAGGCGATGACGGCCTTGGCCCGATCGGGTACGCGCCGGGTCAGGCTGGCGCTGCCGACCGGGTTCAGCCCCTTCTTTGCCGAGCGCATGGCGGCTTTCCGCAAGACCTGTCCCGACATCAGCCTCGAGTTGACCAGCGGCAGCCGCCGCGTCGATCTGCGGCATGGCGAGGCCGACCTGGCGGTCAGGATCGGGACCGTGGCCGATGAAACGCTGGTCGCGCGCAGGCTTTGCGTCTCAGGCTGGTCGCTCTACGCATCCCGGGCCTATCTCGATCGGCATCCAATGCCGATCGATCCACATCAACTGTCCGGGCACGAGATCATCGGCTTCCATGACAGCCTTGCGGGCGTGCCCGGCGCCCGCTGGATCGAAGCCTATGGCAAGGGCGCGACGATTGTCCTTCGCGTCGCCGAGATGACCGAGATGCTGGCGGCGGCACTAGGCGGCGCCGGGCTGGCCGTGATGCCCTGCATGCTGGCCGAGCCGGAACCGCGTATGGTACGACTCACGCCCGATATTCTCGGCAGCCACCCGGTTTCGCTTGTCTATCGCCGCGAGATCGGTGATGAGGCGCCCGTGCGCGCCGTGATCCGCTTCGTGATCGCCGTGGTCGGGGACCGTGCGGCGTTGATCGGCGGCGAGCCGCGCAGGCTTGCCGAATGCGGATCCCGGACCACGCCCGTTGATCTGGCGAAGTGAGCGCAACGCGGTTACGGTGCGCGCGAAACTGCCGGCGTGAATGGTGTTCAAGGCGTGTCAGGCGAAGGGAGAGATAGATGACGGCGCCTGGCGATTTGATGCAGGCCTTGTTCCTTCGGCTGAAGACCGATACGTCGCTGTCGGCGCTGCTGGGCGGCGCCGGGCTGCTCGAACAGCCGAACGACAAGGCGGCCTTTCCGAACGTCACCTACGGCCGCACCAGCGCCTTCGATCTGGACACCGGCGCCGACAACGACGACGACCAACTCATCACGCTGCATGTCTGGTCGAAAGCCCAAGGCGAGGCCGAGACGCGGCTCATCATGGACAGCATCAGGGCGCGCCTCGACGGCGCGGCCCTCGCCATCGGCCCGCGTGGCCAGACGCGTCTGTCGCTGGAATTCGCCGAGGCGCGCTACGACGAGGACCTGGTGGTCTATCACGGGCTGCTGCGCTTTCGCGCGCTGACGCAGGAAGGCGCCTGAGAGCGGCTAAAGTTGAGCCTGGATAGCGGCCTTGTCGATGACCGACCAGACCTCGCGAATCCGCCCGTCCTGGAATTCATAAAAGACGTTCTCGGCGAAGGAGACGCGCTTGCCATTCACCGGCAGGCCGAACAGCACGCCCTTGGGCCTGCAGTCGAAATGCAGACGGGCCGCCACCCGCGGCGGCTCTGAAACCAGAAGCTCGATGTTGAAACGCAGGTCGGGAATGGCCTGGAAATCGCCTTCCAGCATGCGGCGATAGCCCGAAAGCCCGACCGTCTCGCCGTTATATTGCACCTCTTCGCCGACGAACCGGCCGAGATTGTCCCAGTCCTGTTCGTTGAGGCAGGCGATGTAGCCTTTGTAGCGGTCGGCAAGGTCCCCACTTTTCATCGCATGCTCCTATGGTCATCGAGCGCTCTTGCCCAAGCTAGGGCAAGGCAAAAGTTCCGCATCCAAAAACCATAGCCGCGCCGGTGATTTTCCGGCTATGAATTCAGAGCTTCGGCCTGAGGGGGCTCGGCAGCAGGATCGCATCGTCTCGCGCTGGAGCAATTCCAGGAAAAGTGCGCTGCGTCCGGAATTGCGTAAAACAAATTAC
>NZ_RQXT01000052.1 GCF_003863365.1 Mesorhizobium tamadayense
GCGAACACCCGCCAGCAGCAGTCTCCCCGCAGTGAGACGGCTTCATCCCCCGTCCTCAAGCGGCTCACCTTTAACGCCGGCGCGACTGGAGCTCGATCCGAGCTACCCTGGAATCACCTTCGGCCTCTGCGAAGCGGGCTTGCTCCACAGCAGGATTCGATGCGAGTAGTCGGTCAAGACTATCAAGCGCTATGGCCGTGCGGGTCAGCGGCAGCTGCTCGTGATGGCTTGGCCGGCGCAGCACGGCGGACCGCAAGGGTCGGAACCATTTAGATTCACCGCCTGCGGCAGCAGCATGTCGGGAATCGGCCTGTGGCTACCGGGGATGACGCGACTACATTTCTCTTGAAAGCGTCATCGCCCTGACAACACATTTTGCAATGGTCGGCGGATGTCGATGATGCGCCTGTTCACAACTAGCTGTTCAGCAGGTCGGGAGGATAGGATGAACTCTGAGGCTTTCAGCAGCCCGCTTTTCGTGAGACGTGCAGCGTAAATCCTGCAAGTCCGGCACCCGAAAAGTACAAATCTAAGCGTCGGCGACACGTGTGAGGCTGGCGCGGCATTGCAGAAGGCGGCGCCGAACAGTTGTTGTCCAATTCGTCAAGGACCATGCCGCCATTTTTGCGAGCGTAAGAAGGACCAGCAGGATGGTCGCTTTTCGCACTTCCAATCGCCTCATCGCACCAAGTCGTACATAGGGCGCATTCCTGTTGCGGTCTCGCGGTGCCATGCTTGAGCCTCCAGAACAGCGGATAAAGCCGATGACGCCCACGAAGCTGCTGATTGGCCAGATCGCAGTCGTATTCGCGATCGTCATTATTGGCATCTGGGCGGCAACGCAATGGTGCGCCCATATGCTTGCCCATCAGCCGCCACTCGGATCGCCATGGTTTGTCGCGGCCGGCTGGCCGATCTACAAACCGTGGAAACTGTTCGAATGGTGGTTCCAATTCGACGCTTATGCCCCTGAGGTCTTCGACAAGGCTGGTATTCTCGCCGGCGTCAGTGGATTCATGGGCTGTGCCGCCGCGATCTCCGGGTCGCTCTGGCGGGCGCGGCAGCGCGGACTTGTCACCACCTACGGCTCCTCGCGATGGGCGATGAAACAGGAGATCGAGCGTGCTGGGCTGTTTCGGCCGAACGGCGTTTTCCTCGGCAAGCTGAAGGATAGCTATCTTCGCCACGACGGACCGGAGCATGTCGTGGCCTTCGCACCGACGCGCTCGGGCAAGGGTGTCGGATTGGTTGTTCCAACGCTGCTTTCCTGGACCGGCTCGACTGTCATTCACGACATCAAAGGCGAGAACTGGGAGCTGACTTCCGGATGGCGGTCAAAGTTCTCGCACTGCCTTTTGTTCAATCCGACCGATCCGCGATCTGTGCGCTACAATCCTCTGCTGGAAGTGCGCAAGGGTCCGAACGAGGTTCGAGACGTTCAGAACATCGCCGACATTCTTGTCGATCCCGAAGGCGCGTTGGAGCGGCGGAACCATTGGGAGAAGACCAGTCATTCACTTCTTGTCGGCGCCATCCTGCATGTCCTGTACGCCGAAGAGGAAAAGACACTCGCCCGCGTCGCCACCTTCCTGTCAAACCCGCAACGTTCGTTTGCCACAACGCTACAGCGGATGATGGCGACAAACCATCTCGGCACGACGAACAAGCCTCGGGTCCATCCCGTGGTGGCGTCGGCGGCGCGCGAGGTCCTGAACAAGTCGGAGAACGAGCGGTCAGGCGTTCTCTCGACCGCCATGTCGTTTCTCGGGCTCTATCGTGATCCGACGGTGGCGGCGGCAATATCGGCCAGCGACTGGCGCATTGCCGATCTCATGGATGCCGAGCGACCGATGTCGCTCTATCTGGTGGTGCCGCCATCTGACCTCTCGCGCACCAAGCCTTTGGTGCGACTGGTGCTCAATCAGATCGGTCGGCGGCTGACGGAGCGCCTGGAGGGCGATCCGAAGAAGAGCCGAAAGCACCAGCTGCTCATGATGCTAGACGAATTCCCGGCGCTCGGTCGGCTCGATTTCTTCGAGACCGCGCTCGCCTTCATGGCGGGCTACGGCATCCGCGTCTATCTAATTACGCAATCCCTGAACCAGATTTCAAAGGCCTATGGCGAGAACAACGCCATCCTCGATAACTGCCATGTGCGCATTGCCTTTTCATCCAATGACGAGCGCACGGCTAAGCGTATCTCGGACGCTCTCGGCACGGCGACGGAACTGAGGTCCATGCGCAACTATGCCGGTCACCGGCTGGCGCCCTGGCTTTCGCACGTCATGGTGAGCCGGCAGGAGACTGCCCGACCGCTGCTGACGCCGGGCGAGGTGATGCAGCTGCCCGCGTCGGATGAGTTGGTTTTGGTTTCGGGATTGCCGCCGATCCGCGCAAAAAAGCTGCGTTACTATCAGGATCAGAATTTCACGGAACGGGTACTGCCTTCGCTGGCGCCGGGCGACGGACCTTACGCGGATCGACCTGTGTCTCGCCCTCACGACTGGAGCGGACAAGTACGCGGCGTCGATCGCCGTCTTGCTGGGGACAACGACAGGGGCGGCGCGACAACCGAAGACGAGGGAGGCGTCCAGCAGCAGCGCCATCCCGGTCTGCCTGAAGAACAAACGGTCATCGCCAACGAGCCTGATCAGAGCGATCTGTTCGACTTCACTGACGACGATGGCGAGGCGGTGGCCGACAAACGTGTGATGGATCGGATTTCGACCGCGAGACGCGCCTACGGCATCAACGAGGGCAGGGGCGACGACAAGGACATCGTGCCCGGCTTCTGAACGCCGCTCAGTTGCAGAGCGCATCTCAGCGTAAATAACGGCCATAAGCGTTTTTGAGCATCTGGCCGATGCTTGTTCCCGTCGCCGGCGTGCCAGCGCTGGCAGGTTGGAACAAGCCGCATGAAACCCCACCGCATTCGTCACCAGTTTCTGCTCGAACCTGAATTGAGCGAGAAACTGGACAACCTCAGCCGCGATCCATCGACGACCAAATCAGCGATCGTGGCGAAGGCGGTCGAGGCGTTCATCGAGCGGCGTGGCGAGAACGAGCTCGACCGGCGCTACGGCGTGAGGCTCGACCGTCTCTCCCGGGACCTTGGACATGTCAAGCGCGATGTGGAGATGATCCTGGAGAGCCTGGCGCTGTTCATCCGCTTTTCCATCACGCTTCATGCCCACACGCCGGTCCCGGACAGGGCAACGCAGGCGATTGCGCAGGAGCGTTTCGACAAGTTCGTCGAACAAGTCGGTCGCCAGATCGCATCGGGGAAACGCTCGCTTGGCAAAGGCAATTGCTGGGGAGGCGAAGGATGAGCTCTCATCCCGAGGCCGACCATCGCCGCCGCGCGATGCTGCGCACTGCAATGGGCCCGGCGATCACCGAAGCCCTTGCCGATCCATCCGTCATCGAGGTGATGGTCAATCCCGACGGTGCGTTGCGGCTCGACCGGTTGGGAGAAGGCCGTGTCGATACGGGCGTACATCTGCACCCTTCCGAGGCGGAACGCATCATCCGCCTGGTCGCCTCCCACGTGCGCGCCGAGGCGCACGCGGATAATCCGATCGTCGGCGCCGAACTGCCCTCGGGCGAGCGCTTCGAGGGGCTGTTGCCGCCGGTCGTACTGGCGCCATGCTTCGCCATCCGCAAGCCGGCGGCAAAACTCTACACGCTGGCCAATTATGTCGCCGACCGTATCATGTTGCCGCTGCAGGCCGATGCGCTGGCGAAGGCTGTGCGTGAGCGGCGCAACATATTGGTCGCAGGCGGCACGTCCTCGGGCAAAACGACGCTCGCCAATGCGCTGTTGGCCGAAGTCGCCGAATGCGACGAGCGGGTGATCCTGATCGAAGACACACGCGAGCTGCAGTGCACTGCCAAGGACTGCGTTGCGCTTAGGACAAGCCGGGGCTCGGTGACGCTTGCCGATCTCGTACGCTCGACGCTGCGGCTCAGGCCCGACCGCATCATCGTCGGCGAAGTCCGAGGGGCGGAAGCCCTCGACATGCTGAAGGCATGGAACACTGGCCACCCCGGCGGCATCGCCACGGTTCACGCCAATTCGGCGCGCTCCGCCCTCTACCGGATCGAGCAACTCGCCCAGGAAGCAGTCGTCACCGTGCCTCGCCGTCTCATAGCCGATGCCATCGATCTGATCGTCTTCATCGCCGGGCGCGGATCCTCGCGCCGCATCGAAGCGGTCGCAGAGTTAACCGGTCTCGACGGCAGCGGCGATTATGCCGTCGCCCCGCTCACGCTTCCGCAACTCCAGCAGCTTTGAAAGGCCACCTCATGCGCAAGAAGCTTCGCTTTCTTTCGTCCACCGTGCTCGCGTTACTTACTACGGCCCCAGCTTACGCAGCGGGCTCCGGCATGCCGTGGGAACAACCGCTGCAGCAGATCCTGGAATCGGTGCAGGGACCGGTCGCCAAGATCGTCGCGGTGATCATCATCATCACCACCGGCTTGACGCTCGCCTTCGGCGACACTGCAGGCGGTTTCCGCCGGCTTATCCAGATCGTCTTCGGGCTGTCGATCGCCTTCGCCGCATCGAGCTTCTTCCTCTCCTTCTTCTCCTTCGGCGGCGGGGCACTTGTCTGATGGCCACCGGAGAGCAGCATATCGAGGGCTTTGAGGTTCCCGTTCACCGCGCATTGACCGAGCCGATCTTGCTGGGCGGCGCACCGCGAGCGGTAGCGATTCTCAACGGCACGGTGGCCGCGGCCATAGGTCTTGGCTTGCAGCAGTGGATTGCCGGGATGGTGCTCTGGATTGCCGGCCACACTCTCGCGGTCTTTGCCGCAAGACGGGACCCGGACTTCGCCAGCGTGCTTGTCCGTCACCTTCGCCTGAAGGGATGGCTTGCGTGCTGAACCTTTCGGAATATCGACGCAAAGCCGACCGGCTTGCCGACCACCTACCTTGGGCCGCATTGGTCGCGCCCGGCATCGTGCTCAACAAGGACGGCAGCTTCCAGCGCACGTTCCGGTTCCGCGGCCCCGATCTGGAAAGCGCGACGGAAGCCGAACTTGTCGGCATCTGCGCGCGGGCAAACAATGCGCTGAGAAGGCTTGGCTCCGGTTGGGCATTGTTCTTCGAAGCCGAGCGCATCGAAGCGCTAGGTTATCCGAATTCGCGCTTTCCCGACGCGGGGTCATGGCTGGTCGATGAGGAACGGCGTGCGGCCTTCGAGGGCAAGGTCGCGCATTTCGAAAGCCGCTATCACCTGACCGCGCTATTCATGCCGCCGCCGGACAACCAAGCTCGCGCGGAAAGCGCTCTCGTCGACTCTCATCATTCAGAAGGCGAAAGAGACTGGCGCCAAGAGCTGGCGCGGTTCCGTGACGAGACTGATCGCCTTCTGGACCTTCTATCGGGCTTCATGCCCGAAGTCCGCGTGCTCGATGATGCCGAGACGCTTACTTACCTGCACGGCACGATCTCGACCCGCCGCCATCCACTCACAGTGCCAGAGACTCCGATGTATCTGGACGGCGTGCTGGTCGACGCGCCGCTCACCGGCGGGCTGGAGCCGATGCTGGGCGAGCAGCATCTGCGCACACTCACCATGCTCGGTTTTCCGAACCTCACCCGCCCCGGAATGCTCGACGCTCTCAACCATCAGGATTTCGCCTATCGCTGGATGACGCGCTTCATTCCGCTCGACAAGGCGGACGCCACGAAAACTCTGACGCGGTTGCGCCGGCAGTGGTTTGCCAAGCGCAAATCGATCGCGGCCATCCTGCGCGAGGTCGTGACCAACGAACCCGTTCCTCTCGTTGACAGCGATGCCGACAACAAGGCGCTCGATGCCGACGAAGCACTTCAGGCATTGGGCGGGGATCATGTCGGCTTCGGCTATCTCACCACTACGGTGACGGTGTGGGACGAGGACCGCCAAGCCGCCGCGGAGAAACTTCGCGCGGTCGAGCGCATCATCAATGGGCTCGGCTTCACCGCGATCCGTGAAAGCGTCAACGCAGTGGAAGCCTGGCTCGGCTCGCTGCCTGGCCATGTCTATGCCAATGTTCGCCAGCCGCTCATTCACACGCTGAACCTCGCCCATCTCATGCCGCTGTCGTCGGTGTGGGCCGGTCCGGCGGCAAACGAACATCTGGCCAAGGTCACCCAGCGAGAGGCGCCGCCGCTTCTCTTTGCCGAGACCAGCGGGTCGACCCCATTCCGGCTTTCCACCCATGTCGACGATGTCGGTCACATGCTAATCGTTGGTCCGACCGGTGCCGGCAAGTCGGTTCTGCTTGCACTGATTGCTCTGCAATTCCGACGTTATGCCGGGGCGCAGGTCTATGTCTTTGACAAAGGCAATTCGGCTCGGGCGGCAACGCTTGCGATGGGTGGGGAACACCACGCGCTGGGGGCGGATGGTGCGCTTGCCTTCCAGCCGCTCCGAAACATCGACCACCAGCCTACCCGTAGGTGGGCGGCCGAATGGATCGCCGGGCTGATTGCCCATGAGAACGTCACCGTCACGCCGGAGGTGAAGGAGGCAATCTGGTCGGCAATCACCAGCCTTGCCACCGCGCCAGCGCAGGAACGCACGCTGACGGGCCTGTCGGTTCTGCTTCAGTCCAATGCGCTGAAATCTGCCTTGATGCCCTACACGCTCGACGGTCCCTTTGGCCGGCTGCTCGATGCCGATGACGATCGGTTGGCCTTGTCAGATGTGCAGTGTTTCGAGACCGAGGAACTGATGCACAGCCAAGGTGCTGTGCTGCCGGTGCTCACCTATCTGTTCCATCGTCTCGAGGAGCGGTTCAATGGGCGGCCGACGCTTCTGATGCTCGACGAGGCGTGGGTCTACCTTGACAACCCGCTCTTTGCCGCCCGCATCCGCGAATGGCTGAAGGTGCTGCGAAAGAAGAACGTATCGGTGATCTTCGCCACGCAGTCGCTTGCCGACATCGCCGGCTCTTCCATCGCGCCCGCAATCATCGAGAGCTGCCCCCAGCGCATTTTTCTCCCCAACGATCGTGCCGTGGAACCGCAGGCGCGGTCAGCCTACGAGTGCTTCGGTCTGAATGAGCGCCAGATCGAACTGATCGCCCGCGCCACGCCGAAGCGGCAATACTATCTGCAATCGCGCCGTGGCAACCGTCTCTTCGAACTTGGGCTCGGCCCGATCACGCTCGCCTTTTGCGGCGCCTCCGATCCGGCCACGCAGACCCTGATCGACAACGTGTTGTCCGAAGACGGGCAGAAGAGTTTTGCCTCCCGCTTCCTGAGCGCACGTGGCCTCGGTTGGGCCGCCGAGCTTCTCCGGCAATTCCCTCAAACAACCAAGGAACAATCATCATGATGATGCGACACCGCCTCCTCTCCAGCCTGATCGCTCTTTCCCTGATCGCCAAACCATTGGCCGACTATGTTCAGCCAGCCTATGCCCTGATTGTCTTTGATCCATCGAACTATACGCAGAACGTGCTCTCGGCGGCGCGCGCATTGGAGCAGATCAACAACCAGATCCAGTCGCTTCAGAACCAGGCGACCATGCTACAGAACATGGCGCGCAACCTTCAGAGTCTGGATTTTTCTTCCGTGGGCCAGCTTACCGGTTCACTCCAACGGATTGACGGTCTGATGGACCAGGCGAGTGGCCTGAGCTTCGATCTCACTAAGCTCCAGGACCAGTGGCGCAACCAATATCCGGAAAGCTACGACGCCACGATCAAGGTCAGCGACGTGGCGAGTGCCGCACGCGAGCGTTGGCAGAGCGCCATGCAGGCGTTCCGGCAAACCATGGGTGTGCAGTCACAGATCATTGAGAATGTCCGCGGCGACGGCGACCTGCTCGCCGATCTCGTCAATCGCAGCCAAGGTGCGGCCGGTGCGCTTGAGGCAAGCCAGGCCACCAATCAACTGATCGCGCTTTCGACCAAACAGCAGATGCAGATCCAGACGCTGCTCGCGACGCAATTTCGAGCTGAGGCCGAGGATGAGGCGCGTAAGGTTCAGTCAGAGGAAGCCGCCCGCGAGACGACCAAGCACTTCCTGGGCACCGGCACAGCCTATCCCGGCAACTGAACCAGTTTTTTCACAGCGAGGAAGGCGGCGGCATGAACGACCTTGGCGTCATCGACCGGTTTATGGAGACCTTCATCCGCTACATCGACAGCGGTTTCGGTCTGCTCTCGGGCGACGTCGCCTTCCTCACCACGATCCTGATCGGCATCGACATCACGCTGGCAGGGCAGGCCTGGGCGCTCGGCGACGAGCCAAACATTCTCGGCAGGCTCACCCGCAAGGTGCTCTAT
Source organism: Mesorhizobium tamadayense (assembly GCF_003863365.1). Taxonomy (GTDB): domain Bacteria; phylum Pseudomonadota; class Alphaproteobacteria; order Rhizobiales; family Rhizobiaceae; genus Mesorhizobium; species Mesorhizobium tamadayense. Next base: position 8,286 of record NZ_RQXT01000052.1, read on the forward strand.
GTCGGCGTGTTCGCCTTCATCCTGAACAACTTCAAGAATCTCGCCGACATCCTCTATCGCTCCTTTGCCGGCCTCGGCATCAACGCCTCCTCCGGCAACCTATCTCCCGACAATCTTCTCCATCCAGGCCGCATCGCCGCAACCGGTTTCGAAGGCGCCTGGCCGCTGCTGGATCAGGCAAGTCAGCTGCTCGGGTTTCCGGAAATCTTCGGCAACGCGCTCACCATCTTCGTGCTGCTCATAGCCTGGTTCCTGGTCATCATCGCCTTCTTCATCCTCTCCATCCAACTCTTCATCACTATCCTCGAATTCAAACTCACCACGCTGGCTGGCTTCGTTCTTGTGCCCTTCGCGCTTTGGAACCGGTCAGCGTTTCTCGCCGAGCGTGTGCTTGGCAACGTCATCTCATCGGGCATCAAGGTCATGGTGCTCGCCGTCATCGTTGGCATCGGCTCCACGCTGTTCGGCGAGTTCGCTTCGGCGCTGCAGGGCAAGGAGCCGGATCTGGCCGCTGCCATGTCTCAGGTGCTGGGTGCGCTGGCACTGCTTGGGCTCGGCATTTTCGGGCCAGGGATCGCTTCGGGTCTTGTCTCAGGCGCGCCCCAGCTTGGTGCTGGCGCCGCGCTTGGAACCACCGCGGCCGCAGCCGGTGCATCGCTCGTCGCCGGAGGCGCGGCGTTCGCTGGCGCGCGCATAGCGGCCGGCGGCGGTCTCGCCGCAGTCCGAGCCGGCACGACCATGGGCTCGGCAGCTTCCTCGGCATGGCAGTTGGGACGTGCAACGTCGCCCGATACCGGCCTGTCCGGTGTGACTGCCGGAATGCATGGTGTGACCAGTGCCGCCGGCGGCGCCTCGATGCGAGCAGCACGATCTGCAGCCGGAGCGTTCGGGCGCAGCGCTGATGTCGGGCGCGAAGCCGCTTGGACCGCGACCGGCGGTACGCCGACCGCGTCAATGACCGGAAGCCTAGCTGGCACGGCCGCCGATGCCGCGCCGACATGGGCAAGGCGCTTGCGTTCCGAACAGACCGCCCGTGCTCATCGCCACGCCGCCATTCAGGCCGTCCGCGACGGCGACAGACCGGGCGGCAGCGCCAATCCCTCTCTCAATGACAAGGACGACTAGATGCTCTTCAAGCGACCCGTTCAACGCTACGGCAAGACGCCCGAGCCGGTCACGCCGTATCAGAAGGCCGCCCAGCTCTGGGATGAGCGCATCGGCTCATCGCGGATGCAGGCCCGCAACTGGCGGCTCATGGCTCTTGGCTGTCTGGCCTTGGCAACTGGGCTCTCCAGCGGGCTCGTTTGGCAGTCGATGCAAAGTCGAGTCGTGCCCTACGTCGTCGAGGTTGATCGCTTCGGTGAGACGCGCGCCGTTGCGCCGGCAATCCAGGATTACGGGGCCTCCGACGCCCAGATCGCCTGGCACCTCGGCCGTTTCATCCAGAACGTCCGTTCGATCTCCACCGATCCGGTCCTGGTCCGGCAGAACTGGCTAGCGGCCTACGACTTTGCCACCGACCGGGCGGCCCTTTTCCTCAACGAATATGCGAAGGCCAACGACCCCTTCGGTCAGATCGGCACGCGCAGCGTGTCGGTGCAGGTGACCAGTGTGGTTAGGGCTTCCAACAGCTCGTTCCAGGTCAAATGGACCGAGCAGGCTTTTGAGCGCGGCAGCCTGGCCAGCACGACGCGCTGGACCGCGATCCTCACCATCGTGATCCGCCCGCCGAGCAATACGGACCAATTGCGCAACAACCCGCTCGGCGTCTTCATCAACGCCATCGACTGGTCGCGTGAGCTCGACAGCGCCGCGCCAACATCCGTTTCCCCGAAGGAGCCCGCCAATGACAAATAGAGCCCCATCGTTCCGTGCCGCGCTGATCCTGTCCGCGTCAGCAGCTTTCCTTCCCGCCTGCGCGTCGAAGCCAGTGCCGCCACCTCAGATTTCTTACGATGGTGCCGATTTCAAACTAGCCGCGATCGAGAAGGCGCCCGAGAAGCCGGTCAAGATCGTCGAGGTGCCAAAGCCGCTGCCGCTGCCCGGCCAGCTACAGCCTGATCCGAGCAAGGTCGTTGAGGACAAGCGCTCTCCTGAAGAACGCATCGCTGATGCCAACAAGGCGGCGACGCAGCAGCCCACCAAGTACGGCTATGTCAATGCGGTGCAGGTCTATCCCTTCACCGATGGTGCACTTTATCAGCTCTATGCCGCGCCGGAGCGCGTCAGCGATATCGCTCTGCAACCGGGCGAGAAACTGACATCCGTGTCGGCCGGCGACACGGTGCGCTGGGTCATTGGCGACACCGTCAGCGGCACCGGTGACAATCAGCGCACCCATGTGCTGGTAAAACCCTTTGCGCCCGGGCTCAGCACAAATCTGGTGATCACCACCGAGCGCCGGACATATCACCTGCAGCTTCAAAGCACCGAGAAGACGGCAATGGCTGCAATCTCCTGGACGTACAGCGGGGACCAGATCATCGCGCTGCGCCAACGCAACGCTCAAGCCGAGGCTGTCATGCCGGTGGCGTCGAATGTGGCGCTCGAGAATATTCGCTTCCGCTATTCGATCACCGGTGACACACCGCCCTGGAGACCGACGCGTGCCTTCGACGACGGCAGCAAGGTCTACATCGAGTTTCCGCGCCGTATCGATCAGGGCGAGGCGCCGCCCCTCTTCATCGTCGGTGCCGACGGGAACAACCAACTCGTCAATTACCGCATGCGCGGCAATTATTACGTCGTCGATCGTCTCTTTGCCGCTGCCGAACTGCGCCTTGGCACTAAGCAACAGCAGGTGGTGCGCGTCACGAGGACCGACGGCCGGGAGCCGACGCAGCGCATACCACTTTTTGCGCGTTCCGGCAGGTGAGGGAGGCGGTCATGACCGATATCCCTCGCTCCGATCCTCCGCCGAAACTCGATCCGGAGCAGCTGCAGTTGCGGGCTTCTCCTCGCCACGCCGTACGGTTCCGGCGCGGTGTGATCGTTGCCATCGCCGCAGTCGGATCCGGTGCCATTCTGGGCGTCACGATGATAGCGCTTCAGGGACCTGCCTTGCGCATCAAAGACCAGGCTGAAGATCTCTACAACACTGAGCGCAAACCAACCGCAGAGGGACTCGATACGCTCCCCAAGGACTACTCTGGAATGCAGCCGAAGCCTCCCGTCCTTGGGCCGCCATTGCCGGGCGACCTAGGTCGCCCCATCCTTGAGCGGCAGCGCCAGCTCGGCATCGCGCCGGGCCAGGACATCTCCGCCGAGGAGCAGCGTCTAGCCCAGCAGGCGATCGAGGCGCGTGAATCGCAGGTGTTCTTCCGCATTGACGATCGATCTAGGCAGACGGACCTCGCCAGCGGTGGGCAAAGTGTGCCGCAGCCGTTTGGGATACCGCTTCCGCAATCCGATACAGCACGCGCGTCAGCCGTCGTCGCGCCGGCCGAAGGCGACCAGAACAATCAGCAGCGCAAGCTTGATTTTGTTAACCAGCGAAGCACCAGCGGGACCTACAATCCGCATGCGCTGCAGACGCCGGCTTCGCCCTGTCAGTTGATGGCCGGCAGCGTGATCGCCGCAGGCCTCATCACCGGCATCAATTCGGACTTGCCCGGCCTGGTCGTCGCGCAGGTCACCGAGGATGTGCATGACACCGTCACCGGCAGCATCCTGCTCATTCCGCAAGGCTCGCGGCTGATCGGCACTTATGACAGCGTCGTCGCTTTTGGACAGAAGCGCGCATTGTTGGTCTGGCAGCGAATAATCCTGCCCGACGGTTCCTCGATCGAAATCGACAATCTGCCAGCGACGGACACTGCCGGCTATGCAGGGCTGGAGGACAAGGTCGATTTCCACACCTGGCAGCTGATCAAGGGCGTTGCGCTGGCTACGTTGCTGGGTGTCGGCACCGAGTTGAGCTTTGGGGAGAACGAAAGCGATTTGGTTAAAGCGATCCGGGAATCGGCTCAGCAGAACGTCAGTCAAGCTGGCCAGCGCATCACCGAAAAGAACCTCAACATTCAACCCACAATCACCGTGCGCCCTGGTTGGCCGCTGCGCGTAATCGTGCACAAGGATCTTGTATTGCGGCCTTACCCAAGTTGAAAAGGAGGTGGCATGAAAGAGGCTTCGCCCGCTGGGAGAACGGATCGCTGAGATGCAGATAATGTTGGGACAGTCACGTCTTGCGCCGTTTGGCTTACCTTTCCTGGTTTTAGAAAAACTCATGGAAGGAAGGCAAAACGTGACTGCACCTTATGATTTTCACATGGGCGTCTATTACCACAAAAGCTATAGCCACTTGGTCGTGCAGAATTCAACTGGCAAGATGCTGCAACCCGGACGGGTGAAGAACGACCGTCAATCTCTCAGCTCATTTCTGGAACGATATTCTGACAACTCTAATGCCGTTCTGGAAGCGACGCGCAACTGGATGGTGATGTACGACCGGCTGGACGACATCTGCGACGATGTTATGCTGGCGCATCCCTTGAAGGTGAAGGCGATCGCCGACGCCAAGATCAAAACGGACAAGATCGACGCGACGGTTTTGGCGCATCTTCTGCGGGCCGGCCTGGTGCCGGAGGCGTGGGCTCCCGGTGAGAAGACCCGGGAGCTTCGCATAGCGCTCCGAGAGCGGATGTTCTATGTGCGGCTGCGCACGACGGTGAAGAACCGGATCCTCACGGTGTTCGACCCCTATCCAGAGCAGACAGCGCAGTTGAGGAAGTTGGGCGACCTGTGTGGCAAGGCCGGTCGCCAGCAGTTCGCTGCGCTCAGCGTGTCGGACATCGATCGCATCCAGATCGATCGGGGGCTGGAGTTCGTCGGCGATATCTACGGGCGGATTAAGCAGTCGGAAGCGACGATCCGGGCGATGACCAAGACCAATGGCAACGCGAAGCGTTTGAAGACCATTCCCGGCATCGAGGAGTTCTTCGCCCGGCTGATCGACGCCGAGATCGACGACATCAGCCGCTTCCACAGCCCGAAGAAGCTGGCCGCCTATGCCGGTCTTGTTCCTCCACCTAATCCTCCGGCGGCAAGACATATCACGGCAAGATCATCAAACAGTGATGGCGCGCAAGCTTTTGACGATCGCCTTTCAGATCCTGCGCGACCAACGTCTTTACGAGCGGCGCGGCGCCCACGGCGAGGAGAGTTCATCGTCCACAATATCCCGGCTGTCCTGATGATTGCCTAGCGAGCCCGCAGGTCTGGGTTGCGCTCTTAAATCTGGTTGCGCTCTTAAAGGAGAATGGGAAGCCGGGAGCCGAACGCCACTATGTGACTGAAGCCGGATAGTCAGGGTCACGGATTGGAGAATGGTTCAGAGCAGCAGGACAGCGAAGTCTGTTCTGCGCGAATGGGGGAGATGTAGCCGATCGGTCGCAAAGCCGGTCAAAACGCAACCGAACCCAAGGAAACAACGGCACAAGCGCCGATTCCGCCCTTGTGTTCTTTCATTGGAGTAATCATGACGCACCTGAAACTTGGGAAGCTTCCGGACCGGACGCCTTCCAAGATCACCATCACAGTTAGCGCGGACCTGAGCCAAGCGCTTCAGGACTATGCGGCGATTTACCGTCAGACCTATGGCGAGTCAGAAACGGTGGCTGAACTGATCCCATTTATGCTGGCGGAATTTCTGGAAAGCGACCGCGCGTTTGCTAAGGCCAGAAAAGAAGGTTTGCCGACGGCAAGCGTGACGGAGAAATCGCGATCCCGGCCGGGTTCAGGTTCCGAGTAACCGAGGCAGAGAGTTGGTCAAGTCCGACCGTGGCGCCGCCTATAGGTTCTGGAACCCTATCTTTATGCGACGGTTTCGCGGATGAGTGCGTAGCACAGTCGGTTCGCGGCGACCGTACTCTGTGACGTTCAGACTGCCACCGAGTGCCTGGCCGTTCCGCTTTCGAAATATTTGTCGAACTTGGCCGCGATGCTTCGGATGAAGGGGCGACTTTCATCCCGCACGACGAAACTGTCGCCATCGAGTTCAAGCAATCGAAGGGGATCGTGCAGGGCGATGGAACTCGACTGACGAAGGAGCTTCTGGCCGGCTTCGCCGAAGCGTTCCACCAGATCGATTGCCGAGAAGGCGAAATCACACATCAGCCGCTCGATGATCCAGCCACGCACACGATCGTCGTCGGAAAGCGCGATGCCGCGGACGGCGGCCAGCCCGCCATCCGCAACCATGCGTCCGTACTCGGCGGTCGAAGGCATGTTCTGTACGTAGCCCTGGCGAAAACGGCCGATAGATGAAGGGCCAAGTCCGATCAATGTCTCGCAGCGATCGTCGGTGTAGCCCTGAAAATTGCGATGCAAAGCCCCCGCGCGGGCCGCTATCGCCAATGCATCGCCCGGCTTGGCGAAATGATCAAGCCCTATCGCTTCGTATCCCTTGTCCACAATCGCTCGCGCAGCGAGTTGCGATTGGGCGAGCCGCTCCGCGGGGCCTGGCAGCCATGCCTCGTCGATCATCGTCTGATGCTTCTTGAACCAGGGCACATGTGCGTAGCCGAACAGCGCCATCCGGTCCGGTTCCAGGGTCAGCGCCTGCGCTACGGTGGAACAGACGCTCTCCTTGGTTTGGTGCGGCAGGCCATAGAGCAGGTCCAGATTGACCGATCCGACGCCGCGTAAACGAACTCCCTCGACGACTGCCTTGGTCTGCAAAAAGCTTTGCTCTCGGTTGATCCCCTTCTGCACTTTCGGATCGAAATCCTGCACGCCGAGGCTCGCCCGCGTCATGCCGATCTCGGCAAGTGCGTCAAGGCGTGCTTCGTCCATGTCGTTGGGTTCGATCTCGACGCTGATCTTGGCATCCAGTAGAAAATCGAAGCTGTCCCGCAAGACCGCTCCCAGAGCAACCATGTCATCGGGCTTCAGCATCGTTGGCGAACCGCCACCGAAGTGAATTGCACGGACACGTACCTTGCCGCTGACCAGACCGGCAATCGTCGCGATCTCAGCATGCAGCGAGCGCAGATAAGCGGTCACCGGCTCATAGTGGCGCGTCTGCTTGGTATGGCACGCACAGAACCAGCAGAGCTTGTCGCAATACGGGATGTGCAGATACAGGGAGATCTCGTCACCGCTTTCGAGCGCCTCTAACCAGCCACGGTGAACGGCAGCATCGACGCCCGCATGGAAATGCGGCGCAGTCGGATAACTGGTATAGCGCGGGACGTTCTCGCCAAGTCTGGCAGCTAATTCCGATTGCATGTCGTGGTCCACCCGGATTGCATTGCCGGAACTCTGGGCGCATTGGTGAGCCAAAGCCCTGATTTCGGTCAACCACCAGCACGGACAAACTGCCGCAAGGATTTCTCTACCCCAGATTGCTATCCTGCCGGCACTTTGGATCGGATAGCGCGAACGCATGACAGTACGCCAAGACATTCACAGTTCCGGCCTTCCCATTCTTTGCCAGTCTTGCGAGGCACGGCATCGCGGTGTCTGCGGCGCGCTCGATCCAGACCATTTGGTTGGGCTCGCCAAGGTATCGTCGAGGCACCAGATCGAGGCAGGGGTCGAACTGATCGGCGACGCCGAGGCCATCGACAGCTATTCGAATGTGCTTTCAGGCGTGGTGAAGCTAACAAAGAGCCTTTCGGATGGGCGCCAGCAGATCGTCGGTCTTCAGTTTGCACCGGATTTTCTGGGACGGCCCTTCAAGGTGGAAAGCGAGATTAATGCGGAAGCGGCAACAGCTGTTTCCCTGTGTTCGTTTCCGAAGGCAGCCATCGAACGGATAATGAAGGAATCACCGGAACTCGAGCATCGCCTGCTTAAGCAGACACTGAATGAACTCGACGAAGCACGCGACTGGATGGTGACCTTGGGGCGCAAGACCGCATCGGAAAAGGTAGCCAGTTTTCTCCTCATGATCGCCCGGAATACCGATTCCAGTATTGACCCGGCCGCCAGGTCAGCGTCGTTCGATCTGCCGCTGACGCGTGCCGATATCTCGGATTTCCTTGGACTTACGAACGAGACCGTGAGCCGCCAGCTGACGCGATTGCGGGCCGATGGCGTGATCCGGATCGAGAACAAACGCCATGTGACGGTGGATAGCATGAACCGGCTGGAGCAGCGCTGCGGCGGCCGAAGGGCGCGGCAACCACCATTTGAATGAGCCTAAGCGGCGGGATCCGTATCGCTCACTCCGATCCGAGGCAGGACATGCTCGCGTTCGAACGCGATGTGTCGCCGCAGGCCGTCGAAGAAGCCGCGTAACATGAACCTCACAGCTTCCGCGCTCTCTATCGGTTCACCATGACCGATCGCCAGGAGCGATTCGGCTACCTCGCCGGCGAAACATTGATCCTCGATGTGCTCGACGCGCAACCGGGCGGTAGAGGCAAGATTGGCCTCGGCCGACGTCAAGTTCGCCTCATACGCAGGAAAAATCACCGTCTCCTCGAACCTATGAATGTCACGAAGCAGCTGAACGATCGCGCTGGCCGTCCTGAGGCATCTGAGGCGATCGACGTTCGGCAGGGCATCGGCAATAATTTCCAGCGTGTCGCAAAGCCTCAGCTTTTGCAAATGGGCACGCTTCATCACATCACTCCGGACCGCCTCCGCACGGGCCAGACCCAAAGACGCCGGGCCTGTCCATGAGAGGGGCGGCCCGTGCTGCGTTCTCTCGTCAATCGCCACCTTCAGATTGAACCGAACTTGATGCTGCCCAAGTAAGATCGTGCGGCTCTGACATGGATCAGGGCGAGCAGGCGGCAGCTGCGCAATTAATGCATTGGGGATTTGGCGTCCGCCGAATTCGAGATCGGGATTTGCGATGAAATTCGGCACAGCGATCGTCCTTCTAAGCCTGTTTGCCTTTGCGGCCCTGGTGGCTGCCGGCTTCGGCGTAGATGAACCTTTTCGCCAGCATATGTGGATTTTGTTTTTCGCCGTGACTGGCTTCACGGCGATCCTGTTGCGCAAAACGGAATTCAAGCCGGCGGCGCCGACCGACCCCTCCGCTTACATGGACGGGCCGATCCGTTACGGGGCCATCGCAACAGTGTTCTGGGGCGTCATCGGCATGCTGGTGGGCGTGGTCATCGCGCTGCAGCTCGCCTACCCCGATCTCAACATCGAGCCCTGGTTTAACTTCGGCCGCTTGCGGCCGCTGCATACATCCGGCGTCGTTTTTGCTTTCGGCGGCAACGCGCTGCTTTGCACGTCTCTCTATGTCGTACAGCGCACCTGCCGCGCCCGACTGTTCGGCGGCAATCTCGCCTGGTTCGTGTTCTGGGGTTACCAGCTTTTCATCGTCATGGCCGCGACCGGCTATCTGCTCGGCATCACCGAGAGCCGAGAATATGCCGAACCGGAATGGTATGTCGACCTGTGGCTGACCGTCGTGTGGGTCGCCTATCTAATCCTGTTCCTCGGCACGATCTTGAAGCGCAAAGAACCGCACATCTACGTCGCCAACTGGTTCTACCTTTCCTTCATCGTGACCATCGCGATGCTGCATGTGATCAACAACCTGTCGATGCCCGCATCCTTCCTGGGCTCGAAGAGTTACTCCGCCTTTTCCGGGGTCCAGGACGCCCTGACGCAATGGTGGTATGGCCACAACGCCGTGGGCTTCTTCCTGACCTCCGGCTTCCTCGGCATGATGTATTATTTCGTGCCCAAGCAGGCGAACCGGCCGGTCTATTCTTACCGCCTGTCGATCATCCATTTCTGGGCGCTGATCTTCCTCTACATCTGGGCTGGCCCGCACCATCTTCACTACACCGCTTTGCCCGATTGGGCGCAGACGCTCGGCATGGTGTTCTCGATCATGCTGTGGATGCCGTCATGGGGCGGCATGATCAACGGCCTGATGACGCTCTCCGGCGCCTGGGACAAGATCCGCACCGATCCGATCATCCGCATGATGGTGATGGCCATCGCCTTCTATGGCATGTCGACCCTCGAGGGTCCGGTGATGGCGATCAAGGCGGTCAACTCGCTGTCGCACTACACCGACTGGACCATCGGGCACGTCCATTCCGGCGCGCTCGGCTGGGTCGGCATGATCTCGTTCGGCGCAATCTACTACATGGTGCCGAAGCTCTGGAACCGCGAGCGGCTCTATTCGCTGCGGCTCGTCACCTGGCACTTCTGGCTGGCGACGCTCGGGATCGTTGTCTATGCCGCGGTGATGTGGGTTTCTGGCGTCATGCAGGGCCTGATGTGGCGCGAAAACGACGAGCAGGGCTTCCTGGTCTACTCCTTCGCCGAAACCGTCGCCGCCATGCATCCATACTATATCATGCGCGCCATCGGCGGCGCCATGTACCTGTCCGGCGCCCTGATCATGGCCTGGAACATCACCATGACCATCCTCGGCTACCAGCGCGAGGAGGAGCCGATGCCGGGCTCCGCTCCAGTCTTCCGAGCGGCGCGATCAGGAGCCAAAAAATGGGCTTGATGGACGGACACGCCCTCATCGAGAGGAACGCCACGCTTCTTCTCGTCGGGTCACTGCTGATCGTGACCATCGGCGGCATCGTCGAGATCGCACCGCTTTTCTATCTCGACAACACAATCGAGAAGGTCGAAGGCATGCGGCCCTATTCGCCGCTGGAGCTCGCGGGCCGCAACGTCTATGTGCGCGAGGGCTGCTACCTCTGCCACAGCCAGATGATCAGGCCGTTCCGCGATGAAGTCGAACGCTACGGCCACTACAGCCTGGCGGCCGAGTCGATGTACGACCATCCGTTCCAGTGGGGATCGAAGCGCACCGGCCCTGACCTTGCCCGGGTCGGCGACCGCTATTCCAACGAATGGCACGTCCAGCATCTTGCCGACCCGCGCTCGGTAGTCCCGGAATCGGTCATGCCGAGCTATGCCTTCCTGAAGGACTCGCCGATCGAGGTGAAGGACTTCTCGACGCATCTGGTTGCGAATGCGCGCGTTGGCGTCCCCTACTCCGATGACATGATCGCCAGCGCCAATGCCGATCTGAGAGCGCAGGCTGATCCCGCCGCCGATACATCCGGCGTCGAAGCCCGCTACCTCAAAGCCAAGCTCGGCGACTTCGACGGCAACCCGCAGCAGGTGACCGAAATGGATGCGCTGGTCGCCTACCTGCAGATGCTCGGCACGCTGGTCGATTTCAAGAACTACGACGAAGCCGCCGGCTACCGCTGAGGGAAATGTCGATGGATTACAATTTGATGCGGGAGTTTGCTGACAGCTGGGTCCTGGTTGCCATGGCGCTCTTCTTCGTCGGCGCAATCGCCTTCGCGCTCCGCCCCGGCAGCGGCAAGCTGGCCGACGAAGCTGCCCGAGTTCCGCTTCAGGACGAGTGATCATGAGCGACGAGCACATCGATGAATTCTCCGGCGTCTCTATGACCGGCCACGAGTGGGATGGCATTAGGGAGCTGAACAACCCGCTTCCATGCTGGTGGGTTATAACTTTCTACGTCACCATTGTCTGGGCGATCGGTTACACCATTGCGTACCCGGCGTGGCCGATGCTGACCTCGGCAACCAAGGGTGTGCTCGGCTATTCGAGCCGCAATGACGTCAGGAACGAGTTGGCGGCGGCCGAGGTCGCCAAGGGCAAGTATATCGCCGCCATCGAGGCGAAGAGCATCTCCGAGATCGCTGCCGACGACGCGCTGCGCGAATTCGCGGTCGCGGCCGGTGGTGCCGCGTTCAAGGTCAACTGCGTGCAGTGCCACGGCTCAGGCGCCCAGGGCTCAGCCGGCTTTCCCAATCTCAACGACGACGACTGGCTGTGGGGCGGCAACGCCGACCAGATCCAGCAGACGATTACGCATGGCATCCGTTTCCCATCCGACCCGGACACGCGCCTGTCGGAAATGCCGGCTTTTGGCGACATCATAACGGCCGACCAGATCAAACAGGTCAGCGCCTATGCCGCCAGCCTTTCCGGCCAAGTCCAGGACGCGAAACTGGTCGAACCCGGCGCCAAGGTCTTTGCGGAGAACTGCGTGGCCTGCCACGGCGACAACGCGAAAGGCAACAGGGAGTTGGGTGCGCCCGACCTGACCGACGCGATCTGGCTCTACGGATCCGGCGAGACCGACATCGCCGCCCAGGTCCGCGCGCCGAAACATGGCGTGATGCCGGCCTGGATCGGCCGCCTCGGCGAGACCAAGGTCAAGGAACTTGCGATCTATGTCCATTCGCTTGGCGGCGGAGAATAGGAACGGAAGCCTGTCCTCGGCCTCCGCCTGCCAAGCGACGAGGCCCGGCGCGAGCCCGGCACCATTCCGGCTGCGACCTGCATCGACGCGGCACGACCCGCCTTACGGCGGGCTGTTGGACAGACGGCCCTGATATCGGCTGTGGAGTGGAGATGCACGTGCGTGATAAACCGCAGCGAGAACGGCTCGAAGCAAAAGCGGTCAACTCCCCCGAAGCCCATCAGCCTCTCTATACCCCACGCAAGAAGATCTTTCCCAAGCGGGCCTCGGGCAGCTTTCGCCGCTTCAAATGGCTGGTGATGGCGATCACGCTGGGCATCTACTGCCTGACACCCTGGCTGCGGTGGGATCGCGGACCGTTCGCCCCGGATCAGGCCGTGCTGGTCGACCTTTCAAATAGCCGCTTCTACTTCTTTTTCATCGAGATATGGCCGCAGGAATTCTACTACGTCGCCGGCCTTCTGATGATGGCTGGCATCGGCCTTTTCCTGATCACGTCCACTGTCGGCCGCGCCTGGTGCGGCTATACCTGCCCGCAGACCGTATGGGTCGATCTGTTCCTGGTCGTGGAGCGCGCTATCGAAGGCGATCGCAACGCCCGTATGAAGCTCGACGCCGGATCCTGGAGCGCGCGCAAGCTCGTGTTGCGTGTATCGAAACACGCCATCTGGCTGATCATAGCGGCGGCGACCGGCGGCGCCTGGATTTTCTATTTTGCTGATGCGCCAACGCTGATTGGCGAAGTCTTCACCGGCACCGCCGCGCCCGTCGCCTACATCACCATCGCCGTGCTGACGGCGACCACTTACACATTCGGCGGGCTTATGCGCGAGCAGGTCTGCACCTATATGTGCCCGTGGCCGCGGATCCAGGCCGCCATGCTCGACGAGACCTCGCTCACCGTAACCTACAATGACTGGCGCGGCGAACCGCGTTCGCGTCACGCCAAGAAGATCCAAGCCGCGGGGCAGTTGGTCGGCGACTGCGTCGATTGCAATGCCTGTGTCGCGGTCTGCCCGATGGGGATCGATATACGGGATGGCCAGCAGCTTGAATGCATCACTTGCGCGCTCTGCATCGATACCTGTGACGGCATCATGGACAAGCTCGGTAAGGAGCGTGGACTGATCTCCTATGCGACGCTATCCGATTACAACGCCAACATGGCGGTGGCCACTGCGGGCGGCTCTCGCCCGGTGAACCCGTCGCTCATCCAGACCGCCGACGGCGCGTTCTCAGACGCGCTGGCCCATTTCCATTTCCGCAAGATCTTCCGGCCGCGCACCTTCATCTATCTCGGCGCCTGGTCGGCGGTCGGGCTCGCGCTGCTCTTTTCGCTGCTGACCCGCGAGCGGCTGGAACTCAACGTCCTGCACGACCGCAATCCACAATTCGTCAGGTTGTCCGACGGTTCGATCCGCAACGGCTACACCGTCAAGCTGCTCAACATGATCCCCGAGCCAAGGACGATCGTCGTCACAATGAAGGGGCTTCATGGAGCCGAAATGAGCATCGTCGGAATCGACCTCCCTGCAGATCGCTCCTTCGCCATCCCGGTCGAACCCGACCGGCTGAAAATGCTCAAGGTTTTCGTGCGCCAGCCGGCAGGTGAGGTTCGCGGCGCAGCGCAGACCTTCAAGTTCCGGGTCGAAGACAAGGCGAGTTTCGAATCGGATGAATACACGGCCACCTTCAACGCACCGGAGACCGTCAGATGAGCGCCAATACGCAAAAATCGCGTGAGTTCACCGGCAGGCACATGCTGGCCACCATTCTTGCCTTTTTCGGTGTGGTCATAGGCGTCAACCTGACCATGGCGACGCTGGCCAGCAAGAGCTGGACCGGCCTCGTCGTCGAGAATACCTATGTGGCCAGCCAGCAGTTCAACCGAAAGGCCGAAGAAGGTCGTGCGCAGGCCGCGCTCGGCTGGACAGGCAGATTGACGATCGCAGGGGGCGAGGTCCGCTACAGCCTCAGCGATGCCGCCGGCAAGCCGGTTCCCTTGCATGGCGTCAAGGTGCTGTTTCGTCACCCCGCCTATGAGACCGAAGACAAGACTGTTACTCTTGGCCTTGCCTCGGGCCAGGAATTTGCCGCGCAGCACACGCCGAAAGGTGGCGTCTGGATCGTCGAAATCGACGCCGATGCCGGTCTCGCAGAGCCCTATCGCGACGTCCGTAGAATCATCATTTTCCATGGAGCGCTACAATGAGCTGTTGTGCACCGGGCGCCGAAATGGCGCTGGATTTGAAAGCTAGCATATCCGTCCTGCCATCGAGCCAGGAAGTTAGGCTGGCGAGCCGCTCGCTTGGCGGCGATCTGCACCAAACCGATCTCTCGGTGCCATCAGTGCATTGCGCAGCCTGCATCCAGACGATCGAGACAGCACTTGGAAAGCTTGAGCGAGTCGAGGGCGCGCGCGTCAACCTGTCGACGAAGCGGGTCGCGGTCCGGTGGCGTGGGGATGAGGTACCACCGTTGGTCGCCGCGCTTGGAGGGCTGGGCTACGAGGCGCATCTGTTCGCTCCCGAGGTCGATGACAAGGACAAGACGCTTTCGGAACTGATCCGCGCCGTCGCCGTCGCCGGTTTTGCAGCGGGCAACATCATGCTGCTTTCGGTTTCGGTCTGGTCCGGAGCTGAAGGCGCGACCCGCGATCTTTTCCATTGGGTCTCGGCGCTGATCGCCATCCCCGCGCTCGCCTTCGCCGGCGGCATTTTTTTTCGCTCTGCCTGGAACGCACTGCGCCACGGCCGCATGAACATGGACGTGCCGATCGCGGTCGGCGTCTCGCTCGCCTATGCCATGAGCCTCTACGAGACCATCAATCACGGCGATCACGCCTATTTCGATGCGGCGGTGTCGCTGCTGTTCTTCCTGTTGATCGGCCGCACGCTGGATCACGTGATGCGCGAGCGGGCAAGGACGGCGGTTAATGGACTGGCGCGGCGGGCGGCGCGCGGCGCCATGGTGCTGCGCCATGACGGCAGCCACGACTACCTGCCTGTCGAGGAGATCGAACCGGGCATGCATCTGCTGGTCGCCGCCGGCGAAAGGGTGCCTGTCGACGGCCGGATCATTCGCGGAGCGTCGGATCTCGACTGCTCGCTGGTTTCCGGCGAGAGCACATCGAGAACCGTGGCGTCCGGGGAACAGGTTCAGGCTGGCACGCTGAACCTGACCGGCCCGCTGACCATCGAGGCGACCGCCGCAGCAAAGGACTCCTTCCTGGCGGAGATGGTTCGGCTGATGGAAGCCGCCGAAGGCGGTCGTGCGCAGTACCGCCGGATCGCCGACCGAGTCTCGGCGCTCTATGCTCCAGTAGTGCATCTCACCGCCTTCGTGACGTTCCTTGGCTGGATGGCAGCAAGTGGCGACTGGCACCGGGCAGTGACGATCGCCATCGCCGTCCTCATCATTACATGCCCCTGCGCGCTTGGCCTTGCCGTGCCGATCGTCCAGGTGGTCGCGGCGCGCCGGCTGTTCGAAGCCGGCGTCATGGTCAGGGACGGCTCGGCCATGGAGCGCCTGGCGGCGATCGACGCGGCCGTGTTCGACAAGACCGGCACGTTGACGCTTGGCCAGCCCAGGCTGGTCAACGCGTCGTCCGTCGATCCGGCGATGCTGGCGATCGCAACCGACATGGCCACGCATTCCCGTCACCCGTTCTCAAAGGCCATAGCCCAATTCGCGGGTTCTGCCGGCCAGCCGAAGCTGGACGACATCAGCGAGCACCCGGGTCTCGGCATCGAAGCCACAGCCGCCGGCAACTCGTGGCGTCTTGGCCGGCGCGGCTGGGCTGGATGGAAGGCCCAGACCGGTGGCGAAGGCAAATATGGCGGCTATGGCGGAACGGTGCTTTCGAAGAATGGCAGGATCGTCGCATCCTTCACGTTCGAGGACGCTATGCGCTCCGATGCCAGGGCGGCGGTCGGGCAGTTGAAGGATGCCGGAGTGTCGGTCGAAATGCTCTCCGGTGATGTCGCCAATGCCTGCGGCGAGGTTGCCAGGACGTTGGGTATCGAGAGCTTCCTCCCAGCGCTGCTTCCGTCCGGCAAGGTTGAGCGGATCGAAACGCTGACCAAGGCGGGCCACAAGGTTCTGATGGTGGGTGACGGGCTCAACGACACGCCCGCGCTGGGCGCGGCACACGTCTCGATCGCGCCGGCAACCGCCGCCGATGTCGGGCGCAACGCCGCCGATTTCGTCTTCCTGCGCGAAAGCCTCCTGGCGGTTCCCCTCGCCCTCGGCATCTCGCGGAAAGCCGGACGGCTGATACGCCAGAACCTGGCAATCGCGATCGTCTACAACGCCGTTGCCGTGCCGATCGCCATTCTCGGCCATGTCACGCCGCTGATCGCGGCGATCGCGATGTCCGCCTCGTCATTGCTTGTGATCGGAAATGCGTTGCGCCTGCACAGCCCTGAACCACCCATCGGATGAGGGCTCCGTCGGCAACGCGCTCCGGCATTCGCGCATCGGTGCAGCCATCATGACCACACTTATCTACCTCATACCAGTAGCTCTGTTGCTTGGCGCCCTAGGGCTGTCCGGCTTTTTGTGGGCGCTGAGGAGTGGTCAATATGAGGATCTTGACGGGGCTGCCGAGCGTATCCTCATTCACCGGGATGACAATCCGGAACGCTGACTCAGATCGCTATGCCGACGACGGTGCGGATGCCGGCCGTCAGCCGACGTCGTCCGCCGACGCCGTCCGCCGGGAACAGCCGGTTGTGACTCACACCTGGTAAGCCGTGTTTGACGTCGCCTTGGAAGTCCTGTCACTCGAAGGACTGCGTCGCCGAGGGGCCGCCGATGTCACCAACTACTCGCACGGCCGGACGCCACATCCTGATAAGCACCTCCGATCTTACGTAGAAATGTTGCCACAGGGTGCACCATCAAGGCTATCCACGCGTTGGCGAGTCCATCTGCGGTTCCGGCGAAACCGGCTGCTCGTCGGCATAGTCAAGGCACCTACTTCGCTTCTGGACCCTCTGGTTTCACTGTTTCGGCTGGGTCGCCACGAACGGAGCCCCCTTTCCACGGTGACATTTCCTGGCGATCGACCAGCCGACTCGGCCGTTGCCTGCGTGTTGGCTGATCCAGATCAAGGTTATCTCCTCACTGGCGTGGTTTCCTCGACCGGTGTTTTAAGGAGAATGCTTGTGCTAACGGTCAGCTCTCATCATCGTCTTTGCAGCCCTCTGATACTGTCATGTTCTGATCGGCTATGCCTCCTTCGATGAATCGCGCCGCCGAACGCCGAGGCGACCGGTCTGTACAAAGGCCGACGCGAAGAATGACCAAAGCCAAATCAGCCGAGCGAAACGCCCTGCTGCTCGAACATGAGATGACAGTCGTGATCAGCAGAAACTCGGGAACTGTCGGCTTGAAACCGGCCCCGCATGCAGAGGGGAAGCGACGCTTCACAGGCCAGGAACCGGCCACGTCAGAAACTTTGCTTGCTGGCTGGATATGTGCCTGGCCGCACGGCGGCAAGGGCTGGTCGTATCACCCGCATCCGCGTCTGAAAGAATTGAATGCTTTGTTGCCGATTTATGCGGATTTGCCTGCCCAGCGCGTTGAGACGATGCGGTGGGTCCTAGAACGTAGCGCAATCGATCCGCGGCATGCGGCACTCCACAAGCCTCTCACCAGGATAGCCGACGCGATGGCGGCACGCTGATGGGCGGCTCTGACGAAACCTTCGACATCGTAATCGTCGGAGCCGGACCGGTCGGCCTTTCCTTCGCCACATCGCTCGCTCAAAGCGAACTCAAGGTGGCAGTTGTTGAACAGAACCCGCTGGAAAGTCTGGCCAATCCGCCTTTCGATGGTCGCGAAATCGCGCTGACCTACGCCTCGATCAAAATCCTTCGCGAACTCGGCGCTTGGGACGCCATCTCTGCCTCGGACAAATCACCGCTTCAAGGCGCGCGCGTGCTAAATGGATCGAGCCCTTTCGCTCTGCGTTTCGATGCTCCCAGTGGATCTGGAGAACCCCTCGGAGTTTTGGTCCCAAATTGCCGGATTCGCGACGCCCTATTCAAGATCGTCCGCTTGCAAGATCATGCCCGGCTGCTGTGTGGCCACTCGGTCATGGACGCAGCAAACAGCCACAAAGGAGCAGTCATAACGCTCTCTGATGGCATGCAGTTGTCTGCTCGGCTTGTTGTTGCCGCAGATTCGCGTCTGTCTGTCACACGTGATCTGCTCGGCATCGGCGCCGATATCAATCGGCTCGGCAACTCGATGCTGATTTGCCGGGTCAGGCACGAGCGCGCCCACCGCCAGATTGCAATTGAATGGTTCGATCACCATCAGACGATAGCGATGCTGCCCCTTGCGGAAGGCGTTTCGTCGCTGCTTCTCACTTTGCCTTCAAACGAGGCCGATAGACTGCTTGCCTGCGAAGACGATTTGTTCCTGATGGAATTGACGAACCGGTGTCGAGGGCGTCTTGGAAGGATGACCATGGCAAGCAACCGCCATAGTTATTCGCTGGTCACTACGTGGGCGCATAAGTTCTGGGCCCCGAGCGCCGCACTCATCGGCGACGCTGCCATTGGCATGCACCCGGTCACTGCGCATGGCTTCAACATCGGCCTCAGCGCCCAGAAGCAACTCGCCCATGGAATTCTGACAGCATTTCGCGACCGGCGCGACATTGCCGATCCCGGCATGCTGCACAGGTACGAAAGCTGGCTACGCCTATCAGCGGCACCGCTTTATTACGCCACCAATATACTGGTCGGACTCTACTCAAGCGAGCACCCGGCGGCCCGGCTTGCAAGACACGTTGGGCTTCGATTTGGCCAATATGTTCCGTTTGTTCGCCACGGCATTTCGGCAATGCTGCGGCGGTGAACCACAGTAGCCAAAGCGTCAACCGCTCTGCGGCGCTGTCTCGCTACGGCCTCCTTTGCGAACTTCGACCGCCGCGGTACCGGATCTGAGCTTGAAAAATCCCGGCGCGGTTCCGCGCTGACGCTTCTGGCCATTGAAGAGCGGCTGGAGAGGCAAATCGAAGGACGGCTGCGGAGCGCCGCACCGTCTCGAAAATTGCACTCTGTCGCTGAGCGGCACAGGGCTGATGCCCCGCTGAATGGTTAACCTGTCCTTCAGTGGGCTTGCATAGGTTGCGCTGCGACGAAGCAGGGAAGCACTCTATCCGCCTATGGCCCTAAAGATAGATGACGCGCTCGAGACCAAAATCCTTCAGGATCAGCTTGCTGACCTGAGGGCCGGTCTTTTCGTGTCAATGCCGATAAGCACCGTCTTGTCGGGTCTGATTTTGACCGTGCAGTCCCTTTCTGGCAACGGCTCTGCCGTCGCAATCTGGTTCTTGGTCATCAATGGGATAAATGCCGCTCGGCTTGCACTCGCCCATTACCAACTGCAGGAAGCCGGGCCCCAGGACGCTTCAGCGAGGGTCTCGCCGCGGCTTCGCTGGTTTGGCATCCTCGCTCTTCTGGCAGGATTTGCCTGGTCCTTTCTTGCCGTGCTTACGGATGAATACACGACCTCTCAAGCAGCGCTGCATCTGATAATTCTGGCAGGTATATCGGCTGGTGCGGTTACATACGGCAGTTCATATTCCGCGGCAGCGATCAACTTCATCACACCGCCGCTCCTGATCACCGCGGGGTGCCTGTCGGCGAAAGGCAACTTTGAAGACTGCGTTTTGGCATTTGCCGTTCTGCTCTTCATGGGCGGCTTGGTTCGAGCTTCGCTTGTTGGACAGGCGCGCTTCCGCGAAGCGAGCCGCCTGAGACATGAGGCGGAGCGGCTCGCCGCGGAAATGGAGCGCAATTCCAGGGAGGACCACCTGACGGCGCTTCTCAACAGGCGCGGCCTCGAACATGCAATCGATCAATTCGAGACCAAAGACGGCCCCTTCGTTGCAATGCTGATCGATCTGGACGGGTTCAAATCTGTCAACGATACCTACGGTCACAGGACTGGTGACGAACTGCTTGTCAGGATCGCCAGACGGATAGAGGAGGCAGCACCGCACGGCTCAACGCTCGCCCGCATCGGCGGCGATGAATTCGTGCTGTTTTTTCCTTCGGCGGGCTATTCGCTTTCTCCCAACAGTCTTGCATCCAATATCATAGCCAAAGTTGCTAGCCCCTATCTCGGGGTAGCGTCAGTTCGGATCGGGGCATCCATAGGGATATACTTAGCTGAGAGCCCGACGCTGACCGAAATGTTGCTGCGGGCGGATATCGCGCTTTACACGGCGAAGCGTCGTGGCAGGAACGAATTTTGCCTGTTCGATACCGAACTCGACAGGGAACTGCAGCGCCGCCAGTCCATCGAACGCGATCTTCACTCTGCGATCAAGACCAGAAGCTTGGGGCCTTGGTTCCAGCCGATTGTAAGGCTGGACACCAAGGCCGTCGTCGGTTTTGAAGCCTTGCTAAGGTGGTGCCATCCGATTCATGGTTCTATCTCTCCGCCCGAAATCATCACAGCTGCACGCGAAACCGGAATGCTTCAGCTGCTAACTCAAACTGTATTTTCCGAATGTTGCGCTTTTATCGACGCCTTGGCGAAAGCTGACTGTCATGAGGTCCGTGTGGCGATGAACGTTTCACCGCGCGAATTGGAGGCCGGCGATATCGACGAGATGGTTCTGAATGGTCTGGCGGCAAAAGACCTCCCTGCAACGATGTTCGAAATCGAGATAACAGAAGAATCGCCGGTGGACGCGGAGAGGGTCGATGAAAAGCTCGGACGGCTTTCACACGCCGGCATTTCCATCGCGCTCGATGACTTCGGCACCGGCTTTTCCACGTTGGCATCGCTCAAGGACAGTCGGATACGCAAGGTGAAAATAGACCAGGGCTTCGTTCGCGGCCTAGCCAAGCACCGGGAGGACCGGCTGCTTGTCAAAACGGTGATTGATCTTGGTAGGTCACTCGGGATTGAGGTCATGGCCGAGGGCGTCGAAACAGAGGCAGATCGGCAAACTCTGTACAAGCTTGGCTGCAGAACCGCTCAGGGCTTCCTATTCTCAAAGGCGGTGCCTCTGAGCCAGGCGCTTAAGTTTGTGTTAAAGGAACATGCTAAGGATTCTTGACTGGCCACCAGTTCTATCTGATTTTGAGCGATGGAAGCAGCTTGAGCCGGATGACGGCTCGAGGCTGGCGAAGTCTTCCGACGCCCATTCGGTCACAACCGTAGATGAGCTGGAATCTTCGCGTTGTCACGCACGACGCCAAGGGCACGGGCTTGGCCGCCTGACGATGTGCCTGCCAAATCGATATTCCGTTTGGCGGTCAGCACCACCGGTTGCTGGCGCGCGCCGAAGGAATAGGCCTGGGGGGCGATCCTCGATCCGGTTGAAGGTGGCGGCGAACACAGCATGCCGGAACTGTCGAGGGCTGGGTTCGGCCCCACTCAATCCGTGATACGCGGTAGCAAAGCTGCCGACCTCTCCTTGCGGGCGCCGTGCCGCAATGGCAGGAACGGGAACGATCGAGTCAAAAATATGCATGCCGCGACGGCGGCTACATTGTTGCAGCCTTTTCAACAGCATAGGAATCTGGCGGTATTTTTGACGGTATCGAAAATTATTGGTCCAAATTTTGTTTGCAAAATTAATAGGATGCGGCAATGATTGATGATCGAGTGGGATAAAGATCGGTCGTTCGCCAGCATTTGCTGGCTATCGGCGCCAGACACTTAACATATTGACATGTAACATTTTTCTTTTCCTATCGCTGACTATCGCCCGCAAGCGGAATCATTTGGCGGTAGACCTGATGGTATCGCTTTCCTCATCATTCTCGCTCGAGACCGTCACCACCTGATTTCCTAGCAGGCTAGCTAAAATTTAGGTAAGGTGTTGAACTACAAGCGAAATTGTCAAACCTTGACGGTAAAATCGATGACGGTAAAATCGGGCGCTGAATATGCGGCCACGCGCTCGGATTGCCCTCGCCATGCTCACCGACATTGCACTTAAGAAGCTGAAACCTAAAGGCAAAATATACAAGGTTGCTGATCGTGACGGTATTCGCATTCATGTCCGGATGCTTGCCCTGCAGTCTGTAGGAAACGCGACTTCTGTCCCCATGTGGTGGCCCGTTTACAGCTGGACACGCGAAGTCTGAGGAAGCTTCACTGCAGGGTCACAGGCGCGTCAATATTGCGAAGTTCATCTCGCGGCGCATGCCACCGGTAACACCGTTGTCGATCTCGGCACGTCCTGCAACGGATCGACATGGCGGAATGGACGATGCCAAAGCCGCCATTGTTGGTGCAAGCGGTGGCTTTTGTGGTCTCTCGCATTGCGCGAGCAAAAATGGCTTCCTGAACCTCCAGCGACGGCTACTTGCAGACAAGGCGCATAATGGTATCGATATTGAACTGCAGCCTTGTATCGAGAGCTTGCCGTGACATTAGATCAAGCTCGTAGATGATGGCGCCCGTAAAGCGATTGGTTAAGTAGTAGTAGCCAATGGCGGCGATCGTGATGTTTAACTGAACCGGATCGATGCCTTCTCTGAATAAGCCCTGCTTTACGCCACGCTCCAGAATGGTGTCGACCATCGTGACCAGGCGTCTGCTGATGTCCTGAACGACCTTGGACTTCTTGAGATGGCGCGCCTTGTGCAGGTTCTCGCTGTTCACCATGGTGAGGAATTCCGGATTGTCGAGATAGTATTTCCAGGTGAAGCGCACCAGCCTTTCCAGCGCGTCCTTGGGGTCGAGATGATCGAGTTCAAGCTTTTGCTCGGCTGTTCGGATATCGACATAGGCGTCCTCGAGCACGCGCTGGAACAGGTCCTCCTTGCTGCCGAAATAATGGTAGATCATGCGTTTGTTGGCTTTTGCGCGCTCGGCTATGTCGTCCACTCTGGCGCCGCCCAAACCCTTCTTGGCGAATTCCTGCTTGGCGGCTGCGAGTATCCGCTTCTGGGTAGCCTCGGCATCGCGAATTCTTGGCTTCCTTGTCTTGGTCGCCAACATCTTTTTCCTTAGCTGGTCCATTTCGAATCCGCCATTTGACCATCGATATGACGCACTAACTGGATTGTGAACAGAGCGCTCAGCAAATTCTCAGAGGGCACTCCGCATCGGCCAGGAGCCCGCCGATAGCATCGGTCGGGTGCATGGGAAACATTGGCGATCTGCTGCATTTTTCAAAGTTTTCCTGTTCCCGCCTGCCTTTGAATCTGAAGGCCAGTTCAACTAACCCAATAGTTACATAGAGGCCCCCAAGGCGCAATCGGGCGGATCACCAAATGTCCCCAAGGGGCGCGGCCACCGCAGCCGGACTCCTGTTGACAAGCGTGCGCTAAAAAAGTAACTAGATAGTGCGTAAAGGTTTCAACCGAGTGCGCGTCTTGGGAGGATGCTCGCTCGAATTCGGATCAGCAGGGAGAGAGAAAATGTCGTTCATCAAGGAATTCATCGAGCAGGAAACCGTCAATCGCCGCAACCTTCTTCTCGCATCGGCCTACGGGCTTGGCGGCGCGGCTGCGCTGCGCACCTTGGGCGCGACGCCGGCGCGCGCGACAACCGCAAATCCGACGATCGCGTGGAGTTACCGCGACCGCACAAACCCGTACTGGAACTATATCGTGTCGGGCGGCGAGGCCTTTGTCGAAAGCCTCGGCAAGCCGAAGGACGCGCTCGTCAACCTCATCAATGAAGGATCTAGCGAGAAGTCGCTCGCCGACGTGAAGGCGCTTCTGGGTAAGGAGGGCAGCAACCTCGCGCTTGCCATCGATGCAAATGATGCACCGAACTGCCGGCCGGTTGTTGAGGCGGTCGCCGCCGCCGGAGCATATGTCTCCACCATCTGGAACAAGACAGACGACCTGCACCCCTGGGATTTCGGCGACAATTACGTGTCGCATATGACCTGGTCGGACGAGGGGCCCGCCGAGAAGACCGCCCGCATCCTGTTCGATGCTATGGGCGGCAAGGGCGGAGTGGTACATCTCGGCGGCATCGCGTCCAACAATCCGGCGATCGAGCGCCTCAACGGTTTGAAGAACGCGCTGAAGGATTATCCGAATGTGCAGTTGCTCGATGCCCAGCCCGCCGACTGGGATACGCAGAAGGCAAACCAGATCATGGCGAGCTTCCTGACCCGTTACGGCGACGACATCAAGGGCGTGCACTGCGCCAACGATACCATCGCCTATGGCGTCATAGAGGCTCTGCGTGCCGAAGGCATCGAGGGCATGCCGATTGTTTCCTATGACGGCAACCAGCAGGCTGTCGAACTTGTGGCGAAGGGCGAGATCCTGGCTACCGTCTTCACCAATCCCCATTGGGGCGGCGGTATCACGGCGGCGCTTGCCTATTATGCGGCGACGGGCGCGTTCAAACCTTCGGCCGAGCCAAAGGAACATCGCGAATTTTATGGCCCGACCATCCTCGTCACGCCCAAGGACGCGGCGGAGTTCAAGGCGAAATACCTCGACAGCACGCCAAAATACGACTGGAAGGACTTCTGGGGTCCAGGCAACGGTCAGATCAAGTACAAGTAATCGGCCTGCCGGCGGACGCGCACCGGCAGCGGCGCGCGTTCCGATCCGGCGGTCTGCGATATGCTTGCGATGGCGACCCGCTTCGCCGTCCCTTGCCCGTGGGAGAAGAGCGTGGAAAATTTGTTGACCAGAGACAATTTGCAGAAATGGGCACCGCTTCTGGTGCTTTTCGCGCTCGTCCTGTTTTTCTCGATCGCCAATCCGAATTTCCTATCCATGCGCAACTTCGCGCGCATCTCCATTCTCTCGACCCCGGCACTAATGATCGGCGTCGGTGTGACTTTCATTATCCTCATGGGATCGATCGATCTCTCCATGGAAGGGGCCGTGGCAGTCTGCGCCGTGCTGTTCGCCACGATGTTCACGGCATTGGGGGGAAGTCTGGCAGGATGGGGATGGCTGGCGATCCCAGGTGCGCTGTTCGTCGGAGCTCTTTTCGGTCTGATCAATGGGCTGGTGCATGTCGGGCTCAAAATACCGTCCTTCATGGCGAGCCTGTCGATGGGCTTCGTCGGCATCGGCCTGTCACTTCTGATCACTGGCGGTGACAGAATCCGTGTCGAGGACCCGCTCTTCCGCTCGCTGCTTACCTATCGGCTGGGTGGCTTTCCAGTGATGGTGTATGTCGCGCTGGCGGCGCTGCTCATTGCGGGCTTTATTCAGGGGCAGACGAAAATCGGGCGCAATTTCTATGCCGTTGGCGGCGGTGAGGATCTCGCCCATGCATCGGGCCTTAACGTACCCAGGGTGCGCATCATCGGCTTTGTCATTGCCGGGATTTTCTACGCGCTTGGTGCAATGCTGGCGGTGGCACAGATCGGCATTGCCGAGACTGTGACCGGACGCAACCTGATGTTCGTCTCCATCACCTCCGTGGTCGTGGGCGGCACCGCGCTCTGGGGAGGCGCCGGCGGCGTGTGGAACACACTCGTTGGTGTCCTCATCGTCAATGTCATCGGTAACGGCATGGTGGTCATGGGATTGCCAAGCTACGTTCAGGACGGCGTGCTCGGACTGCTTGTCATTATCGCGGTCTATCTGTCGACCGACCGTCGCTCTTTGTCTTTCGTGAAGTGACGCGCAAATGTTCGAGCTTCAGAAAGTCGAAAAGAAATTCCCCGGCGTGCACGCACTGAAAGGCATCGATTTCACCATCAAGCGCGGCGAGATCGTTGGTCTTGTCGGGGAGAACGGCGCCGGCAAGTCGACGCTGATGAAAGTCATCTATGGCGCCTATCAGCATGACGGCGGACAGGTGCTCGTGGATGGACGGGCGGTGCGCTTCCACAATCCGCGCCAGGCCATGGATATGGGCGTCGGCATGGTGTTCCAGGAACAGTCGCTGATCCCGAACCTGACCGTCATGGAAAACATCTTCCTCGGATTCGAACAGCAGTTCGTGCACCTGGGCGTCGTCAACTGGAAGAAGATGGCGACGGCAGCTCGTCAGCAACTCGACAAGGTCAAGCTTTCGATCGATCCGGCAACAGTCACCTCGAAATTGTCCTTCGCACAGCGCCAGCTGGTGGAGCTTGCCAAGGTGCTGACACTGGAAGAGCGTGTGCAGGGCGACCTCGTCATCCTGCTCGACGAGCCGACATCGGTGCTGGCCAAGGAGGAAATCGAGCTTCTGTTCAGCCTGGTCAGGGACCTGCGCAAGCGCGCTTCATTCATCTTCGTTTCGCATCGGCTGGATGAGGTCATCGAGCTGTCCGACCGCATCTATGTGATGAAGGACGGCGCCGTGGTCGACGTCGTCGATGGCAAGGATGCTGACGTCGCCTCGATCCAG
This sequence comes from Mesorhizobium tamadayense, assembly GCF_003863365.1. GTDB lineage: Bacteria > Pseudomonadota > Alphaproteobacteria > Rhizobiales > Rhizobiaceae > Mesorhizobium > Mesorhizobium tamadayense. Next base: position 34,777 of record NZ_RQXT01000052.1, read on the forward strand.
CACAAGATGGTCGGACGCAACATCAGCAAGGAATATTACCGCGAGGAGAAGCAGAAGCCCTTCGACGCCGCAAAGCCTCTGCTGGAAGTCGATGGGATCAGCCTTGCGGGTCGCTACAACGACATTTCGCTCAAGCTGCATGCCGGGGAGGTACTCTGTCTGGTCGGTGTCGAAGGTTCGGGGCGCGAAGCGATCTTGCGCACCATCTTCGGCCTGCAGAAGCCGCATCTCGGTCAGGTCACGCTCAAGGGCCGGCGGGTCGAGACCTTCAGCGCCGCGCACGGGGTCGAGTGCGGCGTCGGCTATGTGCCGCGCGAGCGCAAGATCGAGGGCATGGTCGGTGGCATGACCGTCTACGAGAACATCACGCTGTCGCAGATGCGCAACTATTCGAATGCAGGCGTATTGGAGATTGCCAGGGAGAGGGGGCTTGCCCGCGACTGGATCAAGAAACTCTCGATCAAGGCATCTTCAGAGAACGTCGATTGCGCCAACCTTTCCGGCGGCAATCAGCAGAAGGTGGTGCTCGCCAAGTGGCGGAGCGGCGGTTCCGACATCATCCTCCTCGATCATCCGACGCGGGGCCTGGACATCGGCGCCAAGGAGGACGTCTACGATATGGTGCGCGACATGTGCGGTGCCGGCGTCGGCATCATCCTGGTCGCCGACACGCTCGAAGAGGCAATTGGTCTGAGCCACACCATTGCCGTCATCAGGGATGGCGAGATCCGCAAATGGTACGACTGCCCACCCGGCGGCAAGCCGTCGCTTTACGATCTCATCCACTACATGACATGACCCAGGAGCGCGCAATGTCATTTGGTCGCCTCAAGCGACACTTTCCGTGGATCACCCTGGCGGTCCTGGTTCTCATCGTCGGCACCATCCACCCGAGTTTCCTGCGGCCGCAAAACCTCATCGAGCTCGCCGGCGACATCGTGCCGCTGTTCATCATGGCGCTTGGCATGACGCTCGTCATCTACATCGGCGGCATCGATCTTTCCGCCCAGTCGGTGGCGAACATGACCACTGTGCTTGCGACCATATCGCTGCCAATATTTGGCGTGTTCAGCGGCGTGCTCGTCATCCTGGCAGGCTTGGCGTTCGGCGCTCTTTCCGGTTTCGTGACGACACGGCTTAAAGTGCCGTCCTTCATTGCCACGCTCGCGGTGGGAGGCCTGGCGCTGTCCGTTGGGCAATATGCCTCCAGCCAGCGCGCGCTCTACATGGACGCCGGTGAACGCGATCACGCCTTCGGTTGGATGGTCGGCAGCGGATGGAGCGGCGTGCCGCATGAACTAATCCTTGCCCTGGTCCTGGTCGTGCTTGCCTGGTTCCTGCAGAACCGCACCACGATAGGACGCGCCCTCAAAGCTATCGGCGCCGGCGAGCCTGCCGCCGTCGCTTCCGGGCTGAAGGTCGAGCGCTACAAGATCCTGGCTTTTGCCTTCTCCGGCATGCTCGCCGCGATTGCCGGGCTGCTTTTCTCCGTCAAGCTTTCCGGCGGTTCGCCGACGCTTGCCGAAGGCTTTCTGCTGCCGGCGATCGTCGCCGTCCTGGTCGGCGGCACGCCGCTGACGGGCGGCGTCGGCGGCGTGCTGAACACCTTGGTCGGTGTGCTGATCGTGGCGGTGGTACGCGCCAGCATGCTGTATTTCGGAGTGCCAGCGACAAGCCAGCAGATCGTCTTCGGCATCGTGCTGATCGTTGCGATCGCGCTGACGATCGACCGTTCCAAAATTCGTATCGTGAAGTAGGCCGGCCATGGAAACGATGATGGCGGCGGTGCTCGTCGCGCCGCGACTTTTCGAGATCAAGGAATTGCCTGTCCCGGTGTGCGGACCCGATGACGTCCTCGTCAAGATTGATCGCTGTGGGATCTGCGGCACCGATATCCATATGTTCAATGGTCATTATGCCACTGAGCGGCTGCCCATCGTTCCCGGCCATGAATTCACCGGAACGATCAGCCGGCTCGGCGAGCGGGCAGGCCCATTCGTACTCGGGCAGCGTGTGGTCGCCGACATCAATATCGGCTGCGGCAGATGCTATTTCTGCCGCCGGAACGAGGTGCTCAACTGCGCCGAGGTTCGCCAGGTCGGCATCTCGCGCGACGGTGCTTTCGCGCAATATGTCTCGCTTCCCGGCAGGCTGGTCATTGCGGCCCCCGACGATGCCGCGCCGTCGATGCTGGCGCTGACCGAGCCGGTGGCCTGCGTCGTGCGCGCCGCGCGCAAGGCCGACGTGCGCTTCGGCCAATCCGTCGTCGTCCTCGGCGCGGGACCGATCGGCAATCTCCACATCCAGATGATGCGGCTGGCCGGGGCGGCGCCCATCATCGTTGTTGAACTTTCTCCGGAGCGTGCCCGGCTCGCAGGGCCGGCAGGCGCCGACGCGGTTGTAACCGATCCCTCCAGGGTCGAGGAGACCGTACTCGCCATGACCGGCGGACGCGGTGCAGACGTTGTCATCGAAAGCGTGGGCCTGCCGCAGCTCTACGCCCAGGCTTTCGACCTGATCCGGCCCGGTGGCCATGTCGCAGCCTTCGGCATCACCGGTCCTGGGGACAGCATTCCGCTTGTGCTGCTCGACACCGTGCTCAGGGAAAATTCGGTGAAAGGATCGGTCGCAGGCATGGGAGAGGACATGCACGACGCGCTGACCCTGCTGCTGCATGGCCGGTTCGATGTCGCCCCCTTCTTGGGAGCCACTTACGAACTCTCTGCGATCCAGGAGGCGTTCGAGACGCTGAAGGACCGGCCCGATGTTCTGAAGACGCAAATCGCGATCTGAACGGCAGGGAGCGCGCGGCGGCGACGCTTGAAATAACCAAATAGTTACTTATAGTGCGATCGTGGCGACGGCCGGAGGAGAAATACCATGGATCATCAACCCGCCCATTTCTTGCTACCGTCCGACCCACGGACGTTCGGTTTCTTCGTCGACGGCAAGATCGTTGAGGCTGGCGCCCGTCCATATTTCGAGCGGCACAGTCCGGGGCACGGCGTTGCGGTCACCCGCATCCCGAAATGTACCAAGGAAGATCTCGACCTGGCTGTGGCTGCAGCGCGGCGGGCTTTCGAGGACGGGCGGTGGTCGCGCATCCCCTCGGTCGAACGGGCGAGCGTGCTGTTGCGGGCCGCGCAGATAATCCGCCGGCGCGCCGAGGAGATCGCTCTTTGGGAAACGCTGGAGAATGGCAAACCCATCAGTCAGGCCCGCGCCGAGATCGACGGTTGCGTCGGCATCTTCGAATACGCGGCCGGCGCAGCCCGCGCACTGCATGGCGATGCTTTCAACAATCTGGGCGACCGCCTGTTTGGGCTGGTCACACGGGAGCCGATTGGGGTGGTCGGTCTCATCACGCCCTGGAATTTTCCCTTCCTCATCCTGTGCGAGCGCGTGCCGTTCATTCTTGCAGCCGGCTGCACGATCGTCGCCAAGCCGTCCGAAGTGACCTCGGCGACGACACTGATCCTCGCCGAAGTATTGGCGGAGGCCGGCCTGCCGGCGGGCTGTTACAATGTGGTCACCGGGTCGGGCAGCACGATCGGCCAGGCGATGACGGAGCATATGGACGTCGACATGCTGTCCTTCACTGGCTCGACCTCGGTTGGCCGGCGCTGTGTCCAGGCGGCCACCGGAAACTTCAAGAAACTCGGCCTGGAGCTCGGTGGCAAGAACCCGCAGATCGTCTTTGCCGACGCTGATCTCGAGGACGCCGCCGATGGCGTCGCCTTCGGCATAGGCTTCAATACCGGTCAGTGCTGCGTCAGCGGCAGCCGGCTGATCGTCGAGCGCTCGGTGGCGCGCGCGTTTGAAGAAATGGTCACGGCGAAGTTCGCCAAGGTAAAGGTCGGCGACCCGCTCGATCCGGCGACGCAGGTTGGCGCCATCACCACGGCCGCGCAGAATGAGACCATCATGACATATATCGCCAAGGGCAGGGCGGAGGGCGCAAGGCTAGTCTGCGGTGGCGAACAGCTCGATTTCGGCCATGGTCACTACATCGCGCCGACCCTGTTCGGCGACGTGAGCGCCGACATGGCGATCGCGCGTGACGAGATCTTCGGGCCGGTGCTCAGCGTCATGCCGTTCGATACGATCGAGGAGGCGATCGCCATCGCCAACGACACCGTCTATGGGCTGGCGGCCAGCGTGTGGAGCAAGAACATAGACAAGGCGTTGACGGTGGCCCGGCGCGTGCGCGCCGGACGGTTCTGGATCAACACTACGCTTGCCGGCGGACCGGAGCTTCCGTTAGGCGGCTTCAAGCAGTCAGGCTGGGGACGCGAGGCCGGCATATACGGTGTCGAGGAATACACCCAGATCAAGTCCGTGCATATCGAACTCGGAAAGCGTGAGCCTTGGGTGTCGTGACAAGCGAACGCGGATACGACTTCGTCATCGTCGGCGGCGGCTCGGCAGGTTGTGTGGTGGCCGCGCGTCTGTCGGAAAATGCGGATGCGCGCGTGCTTCTGCTTGAGGCCGGTGGCCGCGACACCAATCCTTACATTCACATGCCGGTCGGCTTTGCCAAGATGACCTCCGGCCCTTTGACCTGGGGATTGAAGACCGCGCCGCAGAAACATGCCAACCAGCGCGAGATTCCCTATGCCCAGGCCAAGGTGATCGGCGGCGGATCGTCCATCAACGCCGAGGTCTATACGCGCGGTCATCCCGCCGACTACGACCGCTGGGCCCACGACGAAGGGGCCGAGGCATGGTCGTTCGCCGATATCCAGCCCTATTTCCTGCGCTCGGAAGGCAACACCATGTTTTCGGGAGAGATGCACGGCACCGATGGTCCACTCGGCGTTTCGAACATCCCGGACCCGCAGCCAACGACCCGGGCATTTGTGCAAGCATGCCTGGAATTCGGCATGCCCTACAATCCCGATTTCAATGGCAAGGCCCAGGAAGGCGCGGGCGTCTACCAGACGACCACCAGGAACGCACGGCGCTGTTCTGCAGCTGTCGGTTATCTCAGGCCGGCCAAGGGCCGCCCCAATTTGACGGTCGAGACCGGATGCCTGGTCGACCGCGTCCTTTTCGAGGGAGTTCGAGCCATCGGCGTGGCGTATCGCCGTGCCGGCGAGAAGCGCGTTGCGCGAGCCGACAGCGAGGTGTTGGTCACCGCCGGCGCGATCGGTTCGCCAAAGATCATGATGCTGTCCGGCGTTGGGCCGGCGGCGCATCTGAGACAGCATGGCATTGAGGTCGTCCATGACCTGCCCGGTGTCGGTGAGAACCTCACCGACCATTACGGTGTCGATATCGTCGCCGAACTGAAGGGCCCGACCAGCCTCGACAAATACAACAAGCTTCACTGGATGATTTGGGCCGGCATCCAGTACAAGCTGTTCAAGAGCGGCCCGGTGACGTCAAACGTCGTCGAAGGCGGCGCGTTCTGGTACGGTGACCGATCGTCGGTCATTCCTGACCTGCAGTTTCATTTCCTGGCCGGTGCCGGCGCCGAGGACGGCGTTCCGAGCGTCCCGTCGGGCTCCGGCATCACGCTCAATTCCTATGCGCTGCGGCCAAAAAGCCGCGGCACTGTCCGGTTGCGCTCGTCCGATCCCGCCGACAAGCCGATTGTCGATCCGAATTTTCTTGCCGATCCCGCCGATCTGAAGATCTCGGCGGAAGGGGTGCGCATCAGCCGCGAGATTTTCCAGCAACCCTCGCTGCAGAAATACATCCGCCGCCTGCATCTGCCGGGCGCGGACGTCAAGACGCAGAAGGACTATGAGGAGTACGCGCGCCACTATGGCCGTACCTCTTACCATCCGACTTGCACTTGCAAGATGGGCATCGATGCAATCGCAGTGGTGGACCCGAAACTTCGAGTGCGGGGGCTGGAAAACATACGCGTCTGCGATTCATCGGTCATGCCCAGCCTGGTAGGCTCGAACACCAACGCCGCGACGATCATGATCGGCGAAAGGGCAGCAGACCTCATCCGCGGCAATAGGTAAGGGAACTCTCCCGGCAGAGAGCGGCAGCCGTGCAGGCTGCCGTTTTCGTTTGAATCCGAGATTCTGCCGTCCTGTCAGTCCCAGTCGGGTGCCCATGGCACCAGGTCTGAGCCGATTATGCGCTTGTTCGTATGGGTGAGCGCATCGATGCGCGCCATGTCTATGCTGGAAAGTGTGAAGTCCATGATGTCGAAATTCGCACGGATGTTCTCAGGCTTGGTCGACATGGTGTTCACCGAGACCCCTTTCTGGAGGATCCAGCGCAGCACCACCTGACCGGCGGATTTGCCGTAGGCTTGGCCGATTTCGGCGAACTGCGGATATTTGAAGACTTCGCCGCGGGCAACGGAGGTGAAGGACGACAGCGGAATGCCGGTCTCGTTGGCCGCGCCGAGCAGGATGTCCTGATTGAGAAGCGGATGGAACTCGACTTGGTTGGTCACGATAGGCCCGTCAAGGATGTTGCGTGCGTCGCGCATCATGCTGGCGGTGAAATTCGACAGGCCGATATGGCGTGCCAGGCCCTTGTCCTGCGCGCGCTGGAGCTGCCTCAGGGGCGACGCAATGTCACCGTCGAGCGGCGGCCAGTGCAGGAGGAGCGCATCGACATAGTCCAGTCGCAAATCCTTCAAGCTCTGTTCGACCGAGGTCAGAAACAGCGCCTCGCCATAATTGTCGGGATGGACCTTGGTGGTAAGGAAAAGGTCCTGACGTGGCACCTCGGACCGCGCGAGGCCTTCTCCGACCTCGGCCTCGTTGCCGTACATCTGCGCGGTGTCGAAAGCCCGGTAGCCGACGTCCAGCGCCACCGCAATTGCGGCCATGCAGGCGTCGTGTCGCAGCGGGAACGTGCCGAAGGCCCTCTGGTGCGTCTTCTGGAAAAGGATGTTCACGATTTCCTCCAGTGTCGTCGGTTGCTCTAAATAAATAACTGAATAGTTACTTACACCACTCCGCATGTCGCTGGCAAGATCGCCGTCTGCCGATCTCGAAGCGATTTCGTGGCATCCCAGGCGCGACCGCCACAGATCGGTCTTGACCAAATCCGGGAGCGTGGTAATAACTAAACAGTTACTTTACTCGATGCAGGCAGGCGGCTTCATGTCCAAGGTTACCAGCGCGGCGAATGCGGCAGCGGCAGTCAAGGATGGCGCGATTGTCGCGGTCAATTCGTCGAGCGGACTGTGCTGTCCAGATCTGGTCCTGAAGGCGCTTGGCGAGCGCTACCGTGACGAGCGCCATCCGGCTGGGCTGACCATGATCCACCCGATCGCAGCCGGCGACATGTTCGGCACCAAGGGCATCGACCATCTGGCGCAAGACGGCATGATCGACACCATTATCGGCGGGTCGTACCCGTCCGGACCGTCCTCGTCGGAGCCTCCCTTGATCTGGCAGATGCTCGGCGAAGAGCGGGTCGCTGCCTACAATGTCCCAAGCGGCATCATCTTCGACATGCTGCGTGAAGCGGCCGGACATCGCCCGGGCGTGATCACCAAGGTTGGCCTCGAAACATTCGTCGATCCCAGCCTGGACGGCTGCGCCATGAACGCGTGTGCGCGGGCGCGTCCGATCGTGCGCAAGATCGAGTTCGAGGGCGATGAATGGCTGTATTTCCCGTCGATCAAGCCGGACGTGGCGATTATTCGTGCCACCACCGCCGACGAACGAGGCAACCTGACATTCGAGCACGAGGGCGCCTATCTCGGCGCGATGGAGCTTGCGCTTGCGGCGCACAATTGCGGCGGGCTGGTGATCGCCCAGGTCAAGCACGTCGCCCAGGCCGGCACGCTGCGCCCGCATGACGTACGCGTGCCGGGCGTTCTGGTCGACATGATCGTCGAGGATCCCGAGCAGTTGCAGACGACGGCCACGTCATACGATCCAGCGATATCCGGCGAACTGTTCAGGCCGCTCGATACGTTCCGGCTGCCGGCCTTCGATGCAGCCAAGACGATGGCGCGCCGGGTTGCGATGGAACTGCAGCCGGGATGGGTCGTCAACATCGGCTTTGGCATTTCGGCCAACGTGCCGCGTATCTTCCTCGAGGAGGGCCGGCACCGCGATGTCACATGGGTGATCGAGCAGGGCGCGGTCGGCGGGATTCCGCTGCTCGATTTCAAGTTCGGCTGTTCGGCAAATGCGGAGGCGTTCGTCCCTTCACCGCACCAGTTCACCTATTTTCAGGCGGCGGGTTTCGACGCGTCCTTGCTCTCTTTCCTGCAGATCGATACCGACGGGTCGGTCAACGTCTCGAAGTTGTCGGCGCGGCCACACGTCACCGCCGGCGCCGGCGGCTTCGTCGACATCACCGCCCGGGCAAGGAAGATCGTCTTTTCCGGCTATTTCAATGCCGGGGCGAAACTCTCAGTCGGCAATGGAAAGCTCTCCATCGACAAGGAAGGCAAGGTGGCCAAGCTGGTACCCCGTGTCGAGCAGGTGTCCTTTTCAGGCAAGCGCGCAACTGCGCAAGGACAGGATGTGACCTATGTCACCGAGCGCTGCGTGCTTCGGCTCATCGATGGCAAGGTCACGGTGACCGAGATCGCGCCCGGAGTTGATCTGAACCGGGACATCCTTGGCCAGGCGGCGTTTCCGCTGGCAGTCGCCGACACCATTCGCCCGATGTCGGGACATCTTTTCATGCCGGACCGAATGGAAGCCCATTTTTGCCTAGCCGTGGCTGCCGAGTGATGCCGGAAAACCCGATCGGTCTTGATGTCGTCGGCCAGGTCGCGGTCGTGACACTCGACCGTGCCGAAAAGCGCAACGCATTGAACGCGGCGATGATCGACGGGCTTGCGAAGGCCTGCAGGACCATTGAGCACGATGCAACGATCAGGATCGTGATCCTGACCGGCGCGGGCAACAGGGCCTTCTCCTCGGGCGGCGATATCCAGGCCTGGAGCGACATGGCTCCGGACGATTTCGGCCGCTTCTGGCTGCGCGAAGGCCATGATGCCTTTGCGGCCGTCGCCCGACTCCGGCAGCCGGTGATCGCTGTGCTCAACGGGGATGTGTACGGCGGCGGACTGGAACTGGCAGCTTGCGCGGACCTGCGGATTGCCGAGCAGCATGTCAGAATTGCTCTGCCGGAAACCGGGCTGGGCATCATTCCGGGGTGGTCAGGCACACAGCGCGCGGCCCGCCGTTTCGGCGCGCAACTGGTGCGGCGCATGGCGCTGTTCGGCGAGGTCTTCGACACCGGACAGGCACTTGGCCTCGGCATCGTCGATCACGTGACGGAAGGAGGCGCGGGAATGACCGCAGCTCGGCAGATAGCCGAGCGGGTCTGCGGTCGCGCGCCGCTTGCGACCGAGCTGACAAAGATGCTTGTCAACGCTGCCGAAGGCGAGGAATCAGAACGCATCCTGGAGGCGATGGCAGGCATTGCCGCCGCGCGCTCTCCCGACCTTCAGGAGGGTCTGGCCGCCTTCCGCGAAAAGCGGCCTGCGCGTTTTTGAGGACGGCCAATTGGTCGTCCGACGAGGCGAGACATGTGACTAGGGGAAGGTTCCGATGATCCGCCATTTTGTGCTGCTGCGTTTTCGCGACGATGTAAGTGCCGAAACCAAATCCGGACTCTATCAGGAATTGGGCCGCCTGCGCGATCATCTGCCGGGCATTGTGGCCTTTCACGGTGGACCGAATGTCAGCGTGGAAACCGACCTGATCCGCGGCAACCGCGACGCATTCTGGGTCGATTTCGCAGATGAGAATGCCCGTGATGACTATCTGCGCGATCAAAGTCACCAGGAGGTCGGTGCGCGGATCGTGGCCCATACGGAAGGCGGCATTGATGGCGTGACGGTGGTCGATCTTCGATTCTAATGGCAGGTCCACTGACCGGCGCGACGCGACCTAGCGATAGACCATCAGCTTGTTGTCTCCGGACTGGACCGTTTCGCCGCGCTGGTTCGTGACGACGAAGCGCAGCGCCAGGATCCCTCGCGCTGCATTCCGGGTTTCTCGCTTGCCGGCAACGACGATGCGTGCGCGGATCTCATCGCCGGCAACGACAGGCGCCGCGAAAGTCCAGTCCCAGCCTAGCGAAGCGATTGCCCGAAACCCTGCCTGTGCCTGGTTTTTCAATCCGTCCACCAGCGACAGCACCAGCAGTCCATGCGCGACGCGGGCCTGGAAGCCGTGGCGTTGCGCGCCCGCTACGCTCATATGGATTTCGAAACGATCGCCTGTCAGCTCGGCGAAAGATTCGATCATCTGCTCTGTGACAGCCACGGCACCGGTCTCGTACCAATCGCCGACAGCTATATCCCCGTAGGACAAGCCTTGAGCTATCAGGCGACCCGGCGCATTTCCTGCCGTCATACCGGCACCGGGGCATCCTCCCGGATCAGCTTGCGCTGCTTCAGGTCGGCCCAGAACTCTGTGGGGATCGGATGGCTGAACCATGCGAGGTTCTGGGACAATTGCTCCACCGTCCGCGTGCCAGCGCAGAAGGATGGAATGGCGGGGTGGGCCACAACGAATTGCAGCGCGGCTGCGGGGAGGGGCACATTGTGGTCGCGGCAGACGGCCTCGATCCTGGCGACCTTGTCCATAACCGCCGCCGGCGCCGGCGCGTAATTGTATTTGGCGCCATCGACCGCGCCTGTCGCCAAGATGCCGGAGTTGAAGCCGCCGCCCACGATCACCGCGACGTTGCGCTCTTGGCAAAGCGGCAGGAATTCGTCGAGCGCATCCTGCTCCAGGAGCGTATATCGGCCCGCCAGCAGGAAGCAGTCGAAGTCGCGCTGCCTGAGCGCCTCGAGGCAAACCTCCCATTCATTGACGCCGACGCCGATCGCCTTGACCAGGCCTTCCCCACGCAGCTTCTCCAGCGCGCGCCAGCAGCCGTCCATTGCTTGCCTGAACACCTCAGGCTGGGCGTCGCCACGCGTGAAGCGGTCGATGTCATGGATGAACAGCATGTCGATGTGCTCCAGCCCCAGACGCTGAAGCGAATCCTCGAACGACCGCATCGTCCCATCATAGCTGTAGTCGAAGATCATCTCGTTGGCGGCAGCGTTCGTCCACGGCGAAAAGTCGATCTCGGATCGCTTCTTCGCCTTCAGCACGCGCCCGACCTTCGATGCCAGCACGAAATCCGAACGGTTCTTCCAACGCAGCGAATGGCCAAGGCGCAGTTCCGAAAGTCCGTGGCCGTACATCGGTGCGGTGTCGTAGAGCCGGACCCCGGCGTTCCAGGCATGCTGGATCATGCCATCGGCCGTGGTTTCGTCGATTTCCCTGAGAAAGTTCCCGATTGGCGCGGTGCCGAAGGCGAAAGCCGTGACATCGAGATCGACCCGGCCGAACTTGCGCCTGTCTGAAGGCTGCATCCGATTTCCTCCCGTTAGTAACCATCTGGTTATTTTTTATCCCAACTTCCCGTGCCAGACAAGTCGTTGTTATGGAGGTTGATCGGACGCGTCGATTTTCCGCGCTTGACGCGGGAGCCGCATTGGCGTTAGGAGTAACTAGATAGTTACAAACGATGGACGCAATGCTGATCACAGACACCCAGCGCCAGGTGCGGGACATGGCCCGCCAGTTTGCCGACGAGGTCATCCGGCCGGCGGCTGAGGCTCTCGATCGTGACGAGCGCTTTCCCGCGGAAATCTACCAGCAGATGGGTTCGCTCGGCCTGTTCGGCGTGGGTGTTCCCGAGGAGATGGGCGGCCCTGGTTTCGATACGCTCACTTACGCGCTGGTGATGGAGGAGCTGTCGCGGGGCTACGCATCGGTAGCCGACCAGTGCGGTCTGGTTGAACTGATCAGCACGCTGTTGGTGCGCCACGGCACTGCGTCTCAGCGCGAGCAATGGCTAGGTCCCGTGATGCGCGCCGAAACCAAGGTCGCTTACTGCATCACCGAGCCCGAAGCCGGCACCGATGTCTCGGGCATCCGCACCACGGCGACGCGTGAGGGAAGCGGCTGGCGGCTTAACGGTGGGAAAATCTGGATCCACAACGCGCCGGTCGCCGATATTGGTTTCGTGCTTGCCCGCACTGACAAGGACGCCGGCCATCGCGGCATGAGCATCTTCATCGTCGATCTACATGCCAAGGGCATCGAACGCGGCCCGAAGGAGCACAAGATGGGCCAGCGCGCCAGCCAGGTGGGCGCACTCAATTTCGCCGATGCCAGACTCGGTGAAGAGGCTCTGCTCGGCGAGGACGGGAAGGGCTTCCACATGATGATGAGCGTGCTTGATAAAGGGCGCGTCGGCATTGCTTCGCTTGCGGTGGGGATCGGGCAGGCCGGATTGGAAGCGGCCGTCGATTATGCTCAGCAGCGCAGGCAATTCGGCAAGGCTATCGTCGAGTTTCAAGGCGTCCAGTGGCTTTTGGCCGACATGGCCAAGGACATCGAAGCGGCGCGTCTTCTGGTGCAGAGCGCGGCCGCCAAGATCGACTCCGGCGAGAATGCGACCAAGGCCTGCTCGATTGCGAAGTGCTTCGCCGGCGACATGGCCGTCGCCCGCACCGCCGATGCGGTGCAGATTTTCGGTGGCTCCGGCTATATCCGCGGTTTCGAAGTCGAACGGCTCTATCGCGATGCCAAGATCACGCAGATCTATGAAGGCACCAACCAGATTCAGCGGATGATCATCGCGCGTGAATTGCTCAAGCATGGGGCGCGGGCATGAGTGCAGCGCCGCGCCATGCGGTTCTGATCACGGGTTCGAGCCGCGGCATCGGGCTTGCCGCTGCCCTCGAACTGGCCCGGATCGGTTTCGCCATTGCACTTAACGGGCCGGCCGACGACGAAGAGTTGCGTGAAGCAGAGGCGACGGTCGCCGCCACAGGTGCTCCGGTGGTCCGGATGGTCTGTGATGTCAGCGATCTTTCATCGCATGATACGCTCCTTGACCAGGTGGAAAATGCGATCGGTCCGCTGTCGACATGCATCAACAATGCTGGCGTGTCGGTGATGGATCGCGGCGATCCGCTCGAGGTGTCGGAAGCGAGTTATGACCGCTGCCAAGCGGTCAACGCCAAGGCGCAATTCTTCCTCGGCCAGCGCTGGGCGCGACGGGTCCTGACGCGGCCGCGCGATGACGGCCGTTTCTATAGCCTCATCAACGTGTCGTCATCCAACGCCTCCGCGGTGGCCGAGCCGCGCGCCGAGTACTGCATCTCCAAGGCCGCCTCCGCCATGATCAGCAAGGTTTTCGCCGTGCGGCTCGGGCGGGAAAACATTGCGGTTTACGACATCCAGCCAGGTTTGATCGAGACGGCGATGACCAGACCCGTCTCGCAGAGCTATCAGCGGCGGATCGATGAGGAAGGCCTGACCCTGATCCGCAGGCTCGGGCAGCCGCAAGAGGTCGGCCGCATCATGGCGACGCTGGCGTCGGGCGCGCTGCCCTATACGACCGGTCATGTCATCTCGGCAGATGCCGGAATGCTGGTGCCGCGTTTTTGAGCTCCCGCGGCGATGTGAGACAGGAGGCGACCCGATGATGATCAGTCTTCCAGATGCCAACGGCGTCTTTTCCGACTACCGCATGGGCGGAAAGACCGTTCCGGTGGCCACACTCTCGCAGCGTTCCGCGCGCGTCGTCTTTTCGGCCGCCCATGTCGTTGCCGACCCGTTTACGGACAATGATCCGCTAGGGCCGGCCAGCGTGGACTGGGACGCCACCATGGCATTCCGACGCTATCTTGCAGATATGGGCCTCGGCATTGCGGAAGCGATGGACACGGCCCAGCGCGGCATGGGTCTCGACTGGCCCGGCGCCCTCGAACTGATCCGCCGCACCAGGCAGGAACTTCCTGCTGCGCTGGTGTTCAACGGCTGCGGTACCGATCACCTTGACCCCGGCGCCACGCGCTCGCTTGACGATGTGCGGCGTGCCTATTTCGAACAGGTCGAGACGATCCAGGCGCTGGGCGGGCGGTTAATCCTGATGGCGAGCCGCGCGCTGGCGGCGGTCGCCTCGCGCCCGGACGACTACATGTCGGTCTACCGCGACGTGCTTGGCCGATGCGACAATCCGGTGATCCTGCATTGGCTAGGCGATATGTTCGATCCGGCACTTGCGGGCTACTGGGGAACGGACAGCTTCGAGCAGGCGATGGAAACGGTGCTTGCCATCATCGCCGAGAACGAAAGCAAGGTTGACGGCATCAAGATCTCGCTGCTGGACAAGGACAAAGAGATCCGGATGCGCCGCCGGCTGCCGGCGGGCGTCAAGATGTATACGGGCGATGATTTCAACTATCCCGAGCTGATTGCCGGCGACGAGCACGGCTTTTCGCATGCGCTGCTTGGCATCTTCGATCCACTGGCGCCGGCGGCTGCCCATGCGGTGGCAAGGTTGGGAGAGGGTGATGTCAAGGCGTTCCGTGACGCGCTGGATCCCACCGTACCGCTGGCGCGACTGATCTTCCGGGCGCCGGCGCAACATTATAAGACCGGCGTCGTCTTCCTCGCCTGGCTGAACGGGTTCCAAGATCATTTCGTCATGTTGGGCGGTGCGCAGGCGAAGCGTCCGCTGCCCTATTTCGTGGAGGCCTTCAAGCTCGCCGATGGCTGCGGACTGCTGCGTGATCCCGAGATGGCGGCCGACCGCATGCAACGACTGCTTGCGGTCTACGGCGCCTGAAACGAACTGATGCGCGATTTTTCGAACGATCATTCCGCGCTGGCCCTCAATACGGCCACGCTCGGCCACAATGTCGACGGGCACGGAGCCGGCTGGCCCATCGAGCGTGTCATCGATGCCTGTGCCGAGCGGGGCTTCGGCGGCATCGTGTTCTGGCGGCGCGAGATCGGGGGGAGAGCGGTCGAGATCGGCAATCGCGCCCGTGCCGCGGGGCTCGCCGTGGCCGGGCTCTGCCGGGCGCCTTTCCTCGTCGGTCCATTGGCGCTGCCGACAAGGTCCGCAATCATGGACGATTTTCGCGCCTCCATCGACATGGCGGCCGACCTTGGAGCGCCGGTGCTCACGATCGTGACGGGCGGTGTCGAGCCGCGCACGCTCGGTGTGTCGGAAAGTCTGAAGCGTGTCGCCGAACGCGTCGCCGAGGCAGCCTCCTATGCCTCGACCTGCAGTGTCAAACTGGCGCTCGAGCCGCTCAACCCCGTCTATGGCGGCGACCGCTCTTGCCTGGTGACCATTCGCGATGCGATCGATCTCTGCGATGCCATCGGCCACGCCAATGTCGGCGTGGCCATCGATGTCTACCACGTCTGGTGGGATACCACCCTCGAGGCAGAACTGAATCGCGTCGGCGCGGGACGCATCCTTGGCTACCATCTGTGCGACTGGCTGGCCGAAACGCGCGACGTTCTTGTCGATCGTGGCATGATGGGCGACGGCGTTGCCGATCTGAAGGCGATCCGGGCTGCAGTCGAGACGGCCGGCTACTGCAGCTTGTGCGAAGTAGAGATCTTTTCCGCTGGGAACTGGTGGAAACGTGATCCGGCCGACGTGCTCGATACCTGCGTCGAGCGCTTTCGAACGGTTTGCTGAAAGCGGATGCTGGGAGTTGTAGCGATGAAGATTCTTGTGCCCGTGAAGCGGGTTGTGGATGCCAACGTCAAGGTCCGGGTCAAGGCCGACGGACTGGGCGTCGAGCTTGCCAACGTCAAGATGGCGATGAACCCGTTCGACGAGATCGCGGTGGAAGAGGCGATCCGGCTCAAGGAAGCCGGCAAGGCGGAAGAAATCATCGTCGTTTCGGTCGGTCCGAGCCAAGCGCAGGAGACGCTGCGCACCGCGCTCGCCATGGGCGCCGACCGCGCGATCCTGGTCAAGACCGACGAGCAGACCGAGCCGCTGGGTGTCGCCAAGGTGCTGAAGGGCGTG
>NZ_RQXT01000053.1 GCF_003863365.1 Mesorhizobium tamadayense
TGATCAGGGACTTGCACATCCGCCGACAGACGCAGCTCTCGTTGAACGACATCGCCCGGCTGACCAATCCGCTCCTCAGGGGGTGGATCAGCTATTATGGACGGTATGCGCCAACGGGGCTGCAGCCCATGCTTCGCTACGTCAATCAGACGGTGCTTGCGTGGGCAAGGCGGAAGTTCAGGCGCTTTGGCAGGGGTAAGGTTCGGGCAAGTCGGTTCTTACAACGGATCGTCAAGCAGCGCACCGATCTCTTCGTGCACTGGCAACTCGGTCTGATCGGCACGTTTGCCTGATGGGAGCCGTGTGAGCTGAGAGGTTCACGCACGGTTCTGAGAGAGCGGAGGCGCGCGAGCGTCTCCGCTACTCGCCAACGTGGCATTTTCGCAGCGTTTACAGGAGCATGGCGTGGCTTTGAGGCGAGTTAGAGGGGCATCGGGCGGGATCAGAGGGCTACCCACTACAGGAAGTCTCTGCCAGCAAAATCAGCGCATGCGATGCCGGCCGGCGGCGGCCGGCTTGAGGCCACTGCACGCCCCTTCTCGGGATCAGGTTGGCTTGAGGCGCGTGAAGAGAACGAGGTTGTAGGCTACGATCGAGGACCAGACGTAGGTCTTGAAGTGATCAAGGCCGCGCCAAGTGCAGCGCGCCAGGCCGTAAGCGCGCTTCAGGCATGAGATGCCGGCCTCGATGCCAGCACGGAAGTTGCGCAGCTTGCGATAGACCCATTTGCTCCTGACCATGTCCTCGATCCTGAGGCCGGCTTTCTTGTGGAAGGCCATGTCGGAGACGCCCCAGGCTTTCGCTGTGGTCAGGTTCTGGCGCGTGGCGAAGCCGCCATCGGCCGCGGCTTGCCGCGGCGCTTGGCCGTAGAAGTCGATGTGACGTTCCAGCATCGGCAGCAAGCGGTCGCTGTCAGCCGGGTTGCCGGCTTCGATCACCAGATCGAGGATCATGCCGCTCCTGCCGGTGGTCATGTTGAGCTTGTGGCCGTACTCGGTGTTGCGGCTGCCTTTGACGATGATATCGGCATGCTCCTCGAACAGGCTGACCAGCTTCTCGGTCGCCGGCACCTGCTGCTCGCCGTCCAACACACGCCGCTGGCTCTGTCTGATGATGCGTTCGATCAGCGGCTGATGGTGACGAACCTGGAGTTGCCACACTGTGATGGCCGGTGTGGTCGCTATGGCCAATCGCTCGCTCGCCTGTTCCAGATACGCCAAGGTCGCGCGGGCGATTGCGATGAGCTCGCGGTAGAGTTGGATGCGATTGGGTCGACCGCGCGTGAACTGGATGTTGCGGGCACGCTTCTTCGCGGCGCGGCAATGGTCATGCCACTGTAAGCCGGCGCCGCCGATCAAGGCCTCGGCCTTCTTCAGCAGGCGCACCATGACGCGAACGGCATCCCAAAGCAGGCTGCTGTCGCTTGGCTCATGCATGAGTGCCGCAGTCACGGTGCTGTCCAGACAGCACGACAGCACCGTCTTCGAGCTTCGCCTGCCGAGATCCCGACAGCAGTATCCGATTTATCTGTTCCCATGTCTCGGACCGGATCGCGCTGATCGTCTTTTGCAGCACCGACTTCTGCGGGCTCCATGACCACGGCAGGCGGGCAAAGGCTCGAAACGAAGCGGAGTCCTCGAGATGGAATGCCAGCTCCTGGTAGCTCAGTTGCCGATACTGCTTCAGCAGCGCGCAACGCAGCACGGCTTCAGCCGGCAGGCCTCGCCGCCCAGTGGCCTTAACCTCGACCCGCACCAGATCGCCGGCCACCAAACCAAGCAGATCGCGATGCTCGTCCAGCCATCGCGACATCGCCTTCAGTTCGTGACCAATCTCGTGCGTGGCGAAAAGATCGAATATACTTATATGAGGAAGATCAATGCGGAACTGTCGTCAGGGTGACATTTTTGCTTTCCGTCGGTTGTTGCGGCATCCACGGTCTGAGCCCGATTGCAAGACGCGGCTCGTTGCCAAGCCAGATCCAACTTATATACGGTCGCTATCTGTTCGAGACAGCGGCACCAACATCCCGCTTGCGGCGGACAAGGGCTCAGGAGGACGAGGCCATTCTGGCTTACGGCATTTTAGAGCCATACATATTCTCGGCTCGTCCCACCTGGATCCGCCAGGACTGATCGGGTCCTGGAAGATTTGCAGAATTCAGTTCGGCTAACGCATCAGGCGGTCTTCATGACTGCACCCTCGATGACGACGCCGGCGCTGACGTATTTCCACAGCGCGACGAGCAGCTTGCGAGCGAGCGCCACAATCGTCGCCTTCTTGAGGCGGCCGCCGTTGTGTTTGACCCGGTCCTGGAACCACAAGGTGAGCGCCGATCGCGGTTGATGGCGCAGCCACAGCCAAGCCGTCTGGATCAGCGTGGTTCGCAGCCTTGGATTGCCGGCTTTCGATACCCCTTGGTCGTGATCGACCGAGCCGCTCTGCCAGGGTGACGGCGCGAGGCCCGCATAGGCGGCGACCTGTCGCCGGTTGTCGAAGTGACGCGACAGTCCCTCCGACCACAGGACAGCGGCAAACTCCGGCCCGATGCCCTTCAGGTCGAGCAGCATCGCCGGTGCCGGCGAGACAACCTGCGTGGCCGCGAGCATGGCATCGCGCTCGGTCTCGACCGCCTTGATCTGCTCGAGCAGCAGTTCGAGCCTGTCGAGTTCCCGGCCGACCTGCGCCTGCAGATGGGCCGGCAAGGGTCGGCCGTCGCCGGTCTTGAGCGCCTCCAATCTCTTCCGCCGGTCGCGGCGCAGCGGCTCGTAGCCGGATACGCCCTGGGCGAACAGCAGGCCTTTGACGCGATTGACGTGTCGCACGCGCTCGTTCGTCAAGGCCTTGCGCTCACGCGAGATGCGGCGACGGTCCTCTTCTTCGGGCGTCGGCACCCGGAGCATCGCACACACCCGCGGCTCGCCTCGCTTGTAGGCCAGCAACGCCCGGACCAGCGCCTCACCGTCGATCTTGTCGGTCTTGGCCCGGCGCCGCCGGCGCGAGGTTGCAATCGATGCCGGATCGACGACGTGGCTTTCGATTCCTTCGGCCTGCAGCACGCGATGGATCCAGAAGCCGTCGAGCCCGGCCTCCTGGATTGCGATGATCGGAAAGCAATGCCCGGTCCGCGCCTCTGCCTTCTTCTTAAGCTCGGCAAAGCGCGCCAACAGCCCGGCGATGTCGCCGGCCACCACCGAATGCTTCGACATCTTCTCGCCGCCGCCTGGCGACAGCGAGGTGATCAGCCATTTCGAGCGGCTCAATTCCAATGAGACGAAAATTGCGCCAAGATCGGTGCGGATAGCGGTCGGCGCTTTCGGTCGGTGAGCTGCAACGGGCATGCTTATCTCCAAGGGGTAAGGTGATAGTGTTTAAGCAACCGCACCTTGCCACAGCGCAGGTCGCTATCCACCCTCCTCATAGGATCTGGCTTGGACGGTGCGTTCTTGGCGCATTGTCGGCTCCGGCGGTGGCAGGCTTTGGAATCAGTGGTATGATCCAATCTACCTGAAACCGCCGGGCCTTGCTCACTTAAAGCTGCGATTCACTCAATAAAATCAACGCTTTGCCGTTTGTGGACGGAAACTAGTCTAGAGCTGATCTCGCCGTGGAATTTCTAAACAACCCAGAACAGACAAGTTCGGAGGGAGGACTTAGCCTCCGCTCACAACCGTCCGCCTCCGAGGTTAATCTCGAACCGATCCAGCCACCGGCCGAACATGCCAGCGCCTACTTGCAAATCGAGCCCGCCAACGAGCATCCATCAAGTAGCGATCTCGCGCTTCCGGCCAGCGGAGCGACTGCTTGTACTCGCGCAAGTGGATGCTTCAGATGCCGCCCATGCAGAGGTATTTCAGTTCGAGGTAGTCCTCGAGCCCGTGGCGGGAGCCCTCCCGCCCGATGCCGGACTGTTTTATCCCGCCGAAGGGCGCCGCTTCCGATGACATGCGTCCCGTGTTGATGCCGACCATGCCATATTCCAAAGCTTCGGCCACGCGCCAGACACGCTTCAGGTTCGAGGCATAGAAATAGGCGGCGAGGCCGTAGATCGTGTCGTTGGCCTCACGCACGATCTGATCCGCATCGTCGAAGCGAATAATCGGCGCCAATGGCCCGAATGTCTCCTCCCGCGCTACCGCCATCACGCTGGAAATTTCGGTGAGGACTGTTGGTTCGAAGAAGGTGCCATCCTTGCCGATACGTTCGGCCCCGCATCGAATTGTGCCACCTTTGGCAACGGCATCTGCGATGTGGGACTCGATCTTGCCCAGAGCATGCATGTCGATGAGCGGTCCGATGTCCACTCCGGGAGCGAAGCCGTCGCCAACCGATAAGTGCCGCACCCTCTCCACGAACTTCTTGACGAACTCATCGTGAACGCTCGATTGAACGTAAAGGCGGTTCGCTGAAACGCAAGTCTGGCCGGCGTTGCGGAACTTCGCCTGGATCGCTCCGTCAACCGCAGCGTCGATATTGGCGTCGTCGAACACAATGAAAGGGGCATTGCCGCCGAGTTCGAGGCTAACCTTCTTGATCTGGTCGGAGCACTGGCGCATGAGCAGCCGGCCAACCTCAGTCGAGCCTGTAAAGCTGATCTTTCGGACCTTGGGATTGGAGCAGAGTTCGCGTCCAACGCCATCACCTTCGGACGCATAGACCAGGTTGACGACGCCGTCGGGAAAGCCGGCCTGGTGCGCAAGGGCAAACATTGCACCTGCCACGAGCGGCGTCTGTTCAGCAGGTTTGAGCACGATCGCGCAGCCCGCCGCCAAGGCCGGCGAGATCTTGCGCGCCACCATCGACGCTGGGAAATTCCATGGCGTAATCGTGCCGACGACACCGATCGGCTGCTTGATCACCAGCATGCGACGGTCTGTCGACGGTGCGGGGATCGTCTCGCCATAGACGCGATTGGCTTCTTCGGCGTACCATTGCAGATACGCGGCCGCATGCGAAACTTCCGACTTGGCTTCGCCAAATGGCTTGCCCATTTCCGCGGTGAGTATGGCCGCCAGATCTCCGGCGTGGTCGACAACCAGCTGATGCCATCGCCACAGAACGTCGCTGCGTTCTCGGGCGGTCAGAGCCGCCCATCCAGGCTGCGCGACATAGGCCTTGTCGATCGCAGTGCGTGTCTCCTCCACGCCCATGTCGGGAAGTTCTGCCAGCACTTCGCCGCTCGACGGGTTGAGAACGTCAAATGTCGGCCCGTCAAACGACGTGCCGGGTGCCGGCAGGCGATCGATGGCTCCAAATAGGTCAGGGGATTTCAGGTGGCGGATCATCGGCAGGCACAGGGGCAATACCGGATTCCTCTTAAACACAGCGGATATGTCTGTCGGCAGTGCGTGGGTGTGTATTCCGCACCTGCGGGCTCCTCATAGGGCCTCGGCCTGACGTCTAGTAGACCACCCACCCAACTAAGGGGATTTTTGTCTCTCTAGTAGATGGCTCGCGGTTCTACGGCGAAGATTGAACAAGGGACATCGGCTTCGCCACCCGCACGCAGTTCATGCTGGCCCGCGCCTACAATCTGGGACCACGGTCGATGGCTGTCCACCCGAAGGGAGGCAGGCGTCAGGAGGAAGGGCTCCACAATTTGGCGGATCGGCCGACTGAACCGGCAAATGCCTCGCACGCTCGCGAAAACCGCTCCGTCATCCGAAAAAACCCACTGGCACCGAGCCGGACTTCGCTCCACACGCGAAAAGGTCTCACAAGGGAAGAAGGATGGCGAAATGAGCTTTTGGACTCATCCTTTGGCTCCCAGCGGCGGTCCGACCACCATAATTGCGGGCTCGCCCGAAAGAAGCTTCTTCGCTGCCGCCTTGACCTCATCGAGCGTCACCTGATCGATGAGACCGGCTCGGCGCTGGATGTAGTCGATGCCGAGATTGCTGGACTGCAGCCCGATAAGCGTGTCTGCAATCGAGGCGGAGGAATTTAGCTCGTTGATGGCAAAGGAGCCGATCAGATATTTCTTAGCCGCCGCGAGCTCGGCCGCCGTCGGTCCGTGCTCTGCCATCTGCTTGACGACATCCCGGATAAGGCTGAGCGTCTCGGCGGCGCGATCCGAGCGTGTCGCCGTTGCAACCAGCAGCGCCTGCGAATGCTCTTGGTCATCAAGATCGGAGCCGACGCCATAGGCGAGACCGCGCTTTTCGCGCACCTCATCGAACAGGCGGGAGGTAAAGGCCGAGCCGCCGAGAATATCGTTCATCAGCACCGCGGCGTAGAAGTCCGGCGCACTGCGCATCACACCAGGGTAAGCGAGCTGCAGCGAGGTCTGCGGCAGGTCGCAGTTCACCTCGACCTGCTGGCCGAGCTTCGGCATGACATCGGCAACTGGAGAGAGGGTCTGCTTCTCGCGCAAATCGCCGAATAGGTGGTCGAGTTTTTCACTCAGGCTCTTCGCATCAATGTCACCGACCGCGGCAACATGAAGCCCGTCGCGAGCGAAAGTGGCCTTATGGAACGCGCTGAGATCGGCCGGCGTGATGCTGGCGATGCTCTGTTTGGTCCCTTCTTCCGGCCTCGAATAGGGATGCGCGCCGTAGATCGCGCGCAGCCATTTGCGCTGAGCGAATGCCTCGGGGTCGCGCTCACTGGCGATGATGCCGGAGATGATCTGGCCGCGGATGCGGTCGATCGGCTCCTGGTCGAAGCGCGGTCTGTTGACCGCAAGCCGAAGCAGCTCAAACGCGGCGTCCTGCTGTTCGGAGAGCATGCGCATCGAGCCATAGATGCCGTCCCGTTGCGCCTCAAAGCTCATCTCGGCGCCGACCTCGTCAAGCTTCACCTGGAAGTCATCGCTGTCAAGACCGCCGGCACCCTCGTCGAACAGGGCAGCCATCATGTTGGCGAGCCCCTCCTTACCGATCGGGTCCTGCGTCGTGCCGCCGTCGAAAACGAAGCGGATGGTGATGATCGGCACCGTATGGTCTTCCACCAGCCAGGCGCTAGTGCCCTTTTCAGATTTCACCTCCTGGATATTCATCGCCGCGCGGGCACTGAGCCCCGGCAGGAGGAAGAGAATGGCGAGGAGGAGGATGGCCAGCGCGGGGACGAGGCGCGCGACGCTGCCTTCTGGCGCTGAAAGCAAAAAAGGTAGGCTTTTTGCAAAGGCGGCACGGTGTTGGATCATCGTCACATCAATTCTCCGTCTTGGGCAAGAGATAGCCGGTGGTCGAATGGTCGGACACGAGATAGCGCGCGGCAACCGCTTTGACCTGATCGGGCGTGACCTTGCGGATGCGGTCCGGCCACTCCTCGACATCTTTCACGCTGCCGCCGGTGGCAAGCGTCGAGCCATACATGTTGGCGAGGTAGTCCTGCTCGTCTTGGGCAAAGATCACTGTGCGGACATAGCGGTCTTTGGCCTGGTCCAGCTCCTCGCTGGTGACACCATCCGTGGCGATGTTGGCGACTTCGGCATCGACAGCGGCTTCTAGGTCGCGAAGCATTGCACCGCCGCGCAATGAGCCGTGGACGGTGAACTGGGTGTCATCCAGCCTATCCCCCTGAAACCAGGCGCTGGCGTCGGTGGCTATTCCCTGTTTCACCACCAACTGCTGGTACAGCCGGCTGCGGGTGCCGCCACCGAGAATCTCGGCCAGCAGCTCGAGCGCCTCGGCCTCGCCATGCTCGGCCGTCCGATAGGACGGCACCACCCAATGCGTCGAAAAGCTTGGCACCGACACGCGCGCGTCGGTGAGCGTCACCTGGCGCTGCGTGTTCTGCTCCGGCTCGACCGGCCGGACTCGCGGCAGCAACTCCGGTCCGCGCGGGAGCTTGCCATAGGTCTTCTCGGCCAGAGCCTTCACCGTCTTCGGCTCGACATCGCCGGCCACCACCAGTACGGCGTTGTTGGGGCTATAATGTTTGTTGTAAAATGCGACGGCGTCAGTGCGGTTCAACTGCTCCATCTCTTGCATCCAGCCGATGACCGGGATGCGGTAGGGATGGTTCTGCCAGAGTGTGGCGTCGGCCTCCTCATCCAGCACCGCCTGCGGGTTTGTCTCAATACGCCAACGGCGCTCCTCCAGGATCACGTCGCGCTCGGTCTTGATGACATCGTCGGCGAGGATCAGGTTGCGCATACGGTCGGCCTCGAAGCTCATCATCTGCTCCAACGCCGAGGGTGCCACTCTCTGGTAGAAGGCGGTATAGTCGTAAGAGGTGAAGGCATTGTGCGAGCCGCCGATCTCGGCCACCGCGCGGTTTAGCTCGCCGGCGGCGTGATTGGCCGTGGCCTTGAACATCAAATGCTCGAAGAAATGCGCGATGCCGGATTTCCCGATTGGCTCGTCGGCACTGCCGATCTTGTACCACACCATATGGGTGACGATCGGCGCGCGGTGATCGGGGACGACAACCACCTCCATGCCGTTGCTGAGCAAGAAATCCGTCACCTTGCCGTCGTCGGTGGCGGCCAGAACCGGAGCAGTCGTCGCGAACACCAAGGCGGACGCAATGAGCGCCCTGCACAGCCACTCAGACGGCATCATGGGCTCCGGTTGCGGTGGCCGAACGATCGGCACGGTTTGAGGCAAAGTGATTTGTTCTGCATTTTGAAGGCGCTGCGCGTCCGTCTCCTGATGTGGGAGAAAGCGGGCCGATAGGCAGCGCCGATCCACCTGAGCCGTCTCCATGTTGCCAGCCCTTGCTCGAGCCTCATCTTTGGATGAGTCCGGGACACGTATGGCGTTATTTTTTGGTGAGGTGATCATGGGACGGCTTCTCCTTGGTCCGCGACGCGTTTGCGGAGGACCGCGCAGGTACCGTGCCAAATGAGAAAACCGTTTCGGCAATGTGATTAATCCGACTCTGCTATGTTGCGTGCGACATTGTCGGACTTCAGACAGGGACGAATGCAACGCGCTCCGGATTGGGAAGATATCTTGCTCTACAAGAAAGACGATTGAGCGTTCTGCCGCGGCGGGGAATAGAATCGCCTCGAACTGGCCGCGGCACTGAGAGGGTTAATGGGGACGATGGCAGTCGCCATAGAACGCTGTCCTCGACAGGCAAGGCCAGGGTCGACGCGCGAGCAACGGAATCAGGCACCGCCGGTAGGAAAGAGCCGGCGGCCAGGCTATTCGCAGTGGAGGTTGCGGAGAGGGCGAGAGGAAGCTTGGCAGGCCGAGGTCGCTGCCTTGTTTGTTTTTTCAAAACGGCTAGGCGCTGTCTGCCGGCTTGGGTGCACGGCCCAGCGTCTCGCCGCCCCGAGATTTGCTCGGGAGGCATACACTTTGCCTCGCGATCCTGGATAGCTTTGGACAACTCTGACAACTGATCAAGCAAGCTGCCTAGGGCTGGGGAGGCGACGAAGTTTTTTGTGCACGCCATGCAAGCAGTTCTTGCGCTGTTTAGCCGACGAACAGATCGATGCTTTCTAACCGGCTAAGCTCAAGGCTATGATGGTGCTTCTATGGCAAACACCAGAGCATCAAATCAAGCGATAAGTAATCGATCGCTCGGGCGATTATTGTAACTCATAGTAGCCGCCGCGTCGAACTGATCCAGCAAAACGCGCGCCTTATCGATCGCATGTGCTCGCCGCATCGATTAACGCCTCGATCCTTTCGAACCAATCCAATGCCGAACTCCTTCAAAGGCCTCGCCAGGGGGCTATGCACTAGGTGGCTACGTGAACCATCCGGCCCTTGACCCACTGGCGCGAGCCGCCGCCGGCCGATCGAGCGGGCCCTTGTAATTTTTGTTTTTGCTGCGCCTAAAGTCTCGGCTATGGTTCGGGCTGGCCTAAAGGCCTGCTCACGCTGCAATTGTTACAAAGGAATACCCATATGGCGATCGGAACGGTGAAGTGGTTCAACAGCACCAAGGGATTTGGATTTATCCAGCCCGACAATGGGGGGCAGGATGTTTTCGTCCACATTTCCGCTGTCGAACGCGCGGGCCTTTCGACCCTCAATGAAGGTCAGAAGATCAGCTATGAGATCGAACAGGACCGCCGCACTGGCAAGTCATCCGCTGGCAGCCTCAGCAAAGCTGGTTGATCTTTTCGACTGCGTCCCGCAAGAGCGGACGGGCTGACCTGCTTGAAAACAGTGGGTGAAAACATGGCTCGATCGGAAGGTTGGCGCAGCAAATTGCTGCAAGCCGTCGCGAACGCTGTCTCCAAAGTAAGGCGGAGTTGGCCCCCCGCCTTTTCATATTCCCTACAGATCATGCCAATGGCAGCTGCCGCTCCAAACGAATGTCGACTACCGTACCGCAGTTAAGCTACGACCTTCTTGCGGCTCCGCTTCGCCGGCGCCGGCGTTTCCTGCTCCTTCGGTTTGCGGCCGAGCCCCATCGTCTTGGCCAAGGCCGAACGCGCTGCGGCGTAGTTCGGCGCGACCATGGGATAGTCCGCCGGCAGGCCCCATTTGGCCCGATACTCATCCGGCGTCAGCCCATAGTGTGTAGACAGATGGCGCTTTAGCGATTTGAATTGCTTTCCGTCCTCAAGGCAGATGATGTAGTCCGGCGTCACCGATTTCTTGATCGGGACGGCTGGCTTCAGGACCGCCCGATCTTCTGCGGAAACGGTTCCGGCCGTGCCTTTCAGAGCCGCGTGCACTTGGCCGATCAGAGCAGGGAGTTCCCCAACCGGAACCGGATTGTTGGAAACATAGGCTGATACAACATCGGCGGTGAGCTCGATGAGGGCGTCGATGTTTTTGTCGGCTTCTTCTGTCATGAAATTCTCCGGGCGGCTTGAAACATAGTCGGCGAAGCGTCGCTTCATAGTGGGGGTTGTCGATGAAGGCAACAATTGTTTCGACGGATTATTGCGTGCTCATCCAGCATCGCGGTCTATAACGCCGCATCCCACCGTCATGCACGTTGATCCCTTCGGTGTTGGGCTGTCCCGTAACTGGGTCGGCGTTTGCTTTGAATGTCGATCCTTTCCGTTTGAATTTTGCCAAACGAAAAAGCCGAAGGTGTTTGGCGCCGCTTAAGGCTTCTTGCGCCGTTCGAATACACGGCTTCGACCCTTCATAGTCTTCATGATGCTTTCCGCGTTGGCATTGTCATGGCGATCGTCGTCACGCTGCATGGAGCCAAATAGGCCGTCAGCGCGAGCAATTGCAAAGGCGCCGGCCAAGTGTTGGCCTCCACGGTTGGAACGATAAGGCTGGTGGCGGCTCCCGTCATTCGACCGTTGATCTAGCGCAGGGTGTTCACGAACCGGATGCCCATAATGGCTTGCGTGCACAACGCTCGGAGATCATTCATGAGAATGCTATTCACTATGATGGCTACCGCCTTGCCGGCAGCCACCGCTTTTGCTGCGGGCCCGATCCCCGCCGACCTCAGAGAAAAGGCGCTGGCCACCTTCAAGGCTTTGCCATCCACCACGCCAGCAGTGGCCAACAACCCGATCACACCGGAAAAGATCGCCCTCGGCAAGGCACTGTTCTTCGATCCGCGCATCTCAGCGTCAGGCGTTTTGTCGTGCAGCTCTTGTCACAACTTGGCCACCGGCGGCGACGACAATCTTGAAACCTCGATTGGCCATGGTTGGCAGAAGGGGCCGCGCAACGCGCCGACGGTGCTGAACGCTGTCTTCAACATCGCGCAGTTCTGGGATGGTCGCGCCGAAGACCTGAAGGCTCAGGCCAAGGGACCGGTCCAATCCGGTCTCGAAATGGCCAACACACCTGGTCAAGTCATCGCGACTCTCAAGTCGATGCCTATATATGCCGAGTGGTTCAATGCAGCTTTCCGGGGTGAGGCCGATCGCGTCACCTTCGACAACTTAGCCAAGGCTATTGAAGCCTTTGAGGCGACGCTGGTCACGCCGGCCCCCTTCGATGCTTTCCTCAATGGCGATGACGGCGCCATCACTTCCGAACAGAAACAGGGTTTGGCGCTTTTCATGGAGAAAGGCTGCTCGTCCTGCCATTCCGGTATTAACGTTGGTGGCGAGGGCTATTATTCATTCGGCCTCATTGAAAAGCCCAGCACCGACGTCCTGCCAGAAAACGACAAGGGCCGCTTTTCCGTCACCAATTCAGCCGATGATTCCTATGTTTTCCGTGCGGCGCCGCTGCGCAATGTAGCGCTCACCGCGCCATACTTTCATTCGGGCAAGGTTTGGGATCTGAAACAGGCCGTAGCCATCATGGGGACCACCCAGCTCGGCGAAGAATTGAAGGCACAAGAAGTCGACCTGCTTGTTGCCTTCCTTAACTCTCTGACCGGAGAGGTAGCTGAGGTCGTCTTGCCCATCTTACCCGCCGAAACGGCGACAACGCCTCGATCTGCGTTGCAGATCTTAGGGAAATAAATGGTCGGAGCTGGCTAAGGAAACTCGCAATGAAGAATGATTGCGACCATTCCCAGGATGGGACGATCGCGACTCTTTGAGAAGGCGATGCCTGGCATGATCCCAAAGTGCAGACAATGCTTCCGTCGCCAACTCGTTCCAACGGCATCATGTTCCATGTCTGGCCCGAATCAGGCCAAAGGCTTCGAAAAGTTGCAGGATTGGCGCAGATACTACAACGAGGTGCGTCCATATGAGGCGAAAGGGCACAAGGCCCCGATCGTCAGTCTCAGTCTGTGCCAAAGTCAACGGTGTTTCACCGCCCAGTTCCGCTAATTCCCTGCGCAGCTACCGGTTCGCTTTGCCAGGAATCTCCGTTGCAATGAGGCTTGCCGCGCCATCGTCTCCTTCCTGTGCCATCGCGACGAGTGACCGATCGGCGGTCGCGCGCTCGAGCAAGATGGCGTCATCGTTGTATTCCAAGACGCGAGCGTCACGGACTCCATCCCACCAAATCATGAGATCTGCGTCCGCCTTTTCCTACGGCACGGTCGCAACCTTCAGCATTGCCGACTCAGCGCCTCTGGAGACTGGGGCAAGGAGGCAGCAATGCGTAACGAGCGCTTGGGGTCAGCCCCCATCTGCGTAGACAAGCCGAAGCTCCGAGAGCGAACTCGAGCGTGCTCAGTGCACGAACGATGATGGTGTCACTAATTCGGCCGAGGTCGGTGTGCGCTATGTGCAAAAGCATCTCGGCCACGCCTCGGCCGAGATGACGCGGAAAATGCCAGCGCCGACATGACCGGTTCCGCGTCAATCTCACCAAGCCGTAGAGATTGCAGGCGAAAGAAAGCCCTCATCACGCGCCAAACAGCCGCCGATCCCAGTAGACGGGCTGGTGGAGACTTGTCTGGATCCTTGAAAACTCCGGATGCGCCGGATTGATCAGCACATTGCAATCGAGACGCGCCACGATACTCGGCACCAGCAGGATGACGCTGCGCCGTTCTAAACACCAGGTTTCGCCAAATCCCTTGCTCACCGTCGCCGGCATCGTGTCCCAGCCGGGCAGTGACGGCTGGGAAAAGACCTCGTAGCTCAGTCCACGCGGGATTGTGATTTCGATGTAATGCTGGTTGGGCGGCAGTCGCCCGCTGCCATGCACCAGCTTTTCCAACAGGGCCGTCGAATAGTGCTCGCTGGTGTAGATGATAGGACTTCCGGGCGTGTTCCATCGCCCTGGCGCGATTGTCGAGCCGGTCGCGTCGAAGATCGGGTAGGTGCCGGCCGGGTCGCCGATGCGAAAGGACAATAGCGTGCGATCGAGAGTCTGCGCCGTCACGCAGCGCTGCCGTACTTCAGACCTCCGAGGATATCGACCACCATTTCGGCGCCGAACTCGCTCAGGATAACGACGTCTATCGGTCGCTTGTCCTCAATCATCGGGTGCGGCCGAAACAAGAAATCGCGCGCCTCCTCTTCGTTCTGCCAGACATCGACAGCCAGGCCCCAGACACGCGCCACGCGGGCCAATCGCGTGCCCTCGTCCGATGAGAGGCGATGTACCGTCTTGCGCCGCTCATAGGTTGCCTTGGGGATCAGCCGGTATTTGAACTGAGCATCGCCAGGCGCTAGAAGATGCGCGACGCGCTCGAGCGCTCCGATGGGAAGTCCATTCTCGATCCGGGAGATCAGCCCGAAAGGCGACCGTGACGCCACCTCCTTAACGGGCAGCCCCAACACGTCGGCGACATTTCCGAACGCTAGCATGACACTCTCCAATTCATGTGAGGCGTCATATAGCCTCACATGATGCGGAATGCAAGCCCCTGCATCAGCGCGAACCAATCCGCCAGCGCATTACCCTGTCATCCTTACTGCCACGGGCGAGTGCAACGGTAGCAACACCCGAGTGACAACGATTATTTGTGACAAGGTGGCCTGCGGCCTAAATTTTGAGGTGATGCCATATGCAGTGGATCCGCAATGCTACGCGCTGGAGCAGATGCAGGGCTCTACCGGCCGAAGACGAAAGGACCTGACATCAACACCTTTGCCCGTCGCGAAGGTCCTGTATGTGGCTGAGCGCAAGTCAGCTTCATGTCAGGAAGGACGGCTACGTGCAATTGCCGACCATTGCCGCAATGAATGACCCTTTCGCGCTCGCTCTTGTGCCGAGCGCTCCGAAGGCAGCGGGATCGAAATGAAGTCCATTTGGATTTCAATGAGCCAATTCGGCTCCGACTGTTGCATTGCCGACTTTTCAAGGAGTAGCCGGCAATTAGATGAATGGGGATTTCACAATGGAAAAAGGTCCTTTGGCGCAGCTGTTGGTCGAACGGTTCGAGAATATGCCGCCACAGCTGCGGGTCGCCGCGCGTTTTGTGCTGGATCGTCCCAAGGATGTCGCACTGATGTCGATGCGCGAGCAGGCGCACCAGGCCGGTGTTTCGCACAGCACGATGATGCGGCTGGCGCGATGGCTTGGCCTTGAAGGCTACGAGGACATGCGCAGCCTTTATGCGCGCGCATTGCGTGAGACGATCGCCGGAGAGCCGGCGCGACAGGATATCGGACAGAATGGCGACCCGGGATATTCGACTGCCGGCGTCGTTGCCGACACGCTCGCGGCCCAAATCTCAAGTCTTGGTGGATACGGCAACGCGATGCAATTCATCGCGGCAGCTGGTCTCCTTGTCCGATCTCCCAATCTGTTCGCTCTCGGTTCACGCGCTGCTTATTCGATATCGAGCCACTTCGTTCACGTCATGTCGTTTCTGGCTGGCGCTGACCGCAAGGTGACGCTTGTCGGCGAGATGGCCGGACAGGATCTGGATGCTCTCCAGCACGCGGGACGTGGTGACGTGCTTTTTGCTGTGGCCATGTCGCCTTATGAACGCACGCCGATCGACGTCGCGCGCCAGTCGGCCAGGCAGGGCGTCGGCGTGGTGGCAATCACTGACAGCAGCGTGTCGCCGCTGGTCCGGATCGCCCAGGAAACAATCATTGTTCCGTCAAATTCGCAGTCGTTCTTCCGCAGCATGGCGCCGGCGTTCGCCGCGGTCGAAATCCTGGCCGCGTTGACGGCTGCGCAGTCTGAAACGAATGCCGCAGAACGAGTGGAGCAGTCGGAAGAGCAGCTTGCCGCTTTCGGCATTTATTGGAAGCCCTTCGATAAGACCTGAAGGGTTGCGATCGGGCGAGGGCAGCCAGGCTGTCTGCCGTAGCGATTCCGGAAGTTCAGATTGTGCGCCCGGTAACGCCTACCGAGCCCCGTCAGCCGTAGAAGGCCAATGCCGAGGCGACCGCCGCGCAAATAACGCGGTTAGAACCACAGGCAGCGGAACTCCGAGAGCAGATCCGGCTCGCCTACGTCCGCTCAGCATCCGAGAGCGGTTGTCAGCCGAACATCTGTCTCAATAGTCGCCGGTCAGCCATCTCTTTGCCGGTATCAAGCCCTCCTCGTTCACCACAGCTGAGCGATGCGCACCGATAGCCTGCAGAAGTTTGCAGCCTCGGCATCGACATCGAGCCCTGGAACCTCTGACCGGAGAACTTCGTCAAATTGTTGCTATCCCTGACAAGAACGGCAGAGATGCGGCAGCCGGTAAATCACAACAGAATTAGGAATCAGGAAAGCCTCCGGCTCGCACTTTCTCCCGCAGCGCGCATGCTGCAGCGACCATGTTCATGAGGGCAGGGCGGACCTCGTCCCATTTGCGTGTTTTGAGGCCACAGTCCGGATTTACCCACAATTGGCCGTCAGACAGTCGCTTGCGGGCAAGCATGACGAGGTCCGAGATCTCGTCGACTTCCGGGACCCGTGGCGAGTGAATGTCGTAGACTCCGGGACCGATTTCGTTCGGATATTTGGAGTTCTTGAAGGCGTCTAGCAGTTCCATCTTCGAGCGCGACGTCTCAATCGAAATTACATCCGCATCCATTTCAGCGATCGCGTCGATGATCTCGTTGAATTCTGAATAGCACATGTGAGTATGAATTTGGGTCGCGTCCTTTACACCCGTTGAAGCGAGCCGGAAGCATTCGACAGCCCAATCGAGGTAGACTTTCGAGTCGGACTTGCGCAGTGGCAAGCCTTCGCGAAATGCGGCCTCGTCGATCTGGATCATCCGAGCACCGGCTCTTTCGAGGTCCGTCACGTCATCGCGGATGGCTAGCGCGATCTGGCGGCAGGCCTCGGCGCGGGGTACGTCGTCGCGAACAAAGGACCAGTTGAGAATGGTCACTGGGCCTGTGAGCATGCCCTTCACCGGCTTTTCCGTCAGCGATTGGGCAAATTGCCACCAGCGCACGGTCATCGGATTCGGCCGCGATACGTCGCCGAAGATGATGGGAGGGCGCACATAGCGGGAGCCATAGCTCTGCACCCAGCCATGCTGGGTGCAGGCGAATCCGGACAGCTGCTCGCCGAAATGCTGCACCATGTCGTTTCGTTCGAACTCGCCGTGCACCAGCACGTCCAGCCCGATCTCTTCCTGCCAGCGAATAGCAGCTTCAGTCTCCTTCTTCAGGAAGGTTTCGTAATCGATATAGCTCAGTTCGCCCTTCGCATGAGCGGAGCGCGCCTTGCGCACCTCGGGTGTCTGCGGAAAGGACCCGATGGTCGTCGTCGGGAATGGTGGCAGGCCGAGCGCGCCACCTTGAACTCGCGAACGCTCGGCAAATACGCTCTTTCGTCGCTTCATGCCACCGTCAATGCCGGCGATCCGCCCGTCAACCAGAGGATCATGGACCTTCGTGGACTTTGCGCGCGCGGCGGCCGCCTCGGCAGAAGCTTTCAATGCGCCTGCTGCGCCCTCCCTGCCTTCGGACAAGGCTTGCGCCAGCACGACCAGTTCTTCGGTCTTCTGGTCCGCGAATGCCAGCCACGAACGGACATCCACATCGAGCGCGGTCTCCATCTGCAAATCGATCGGCACATGAATCAGCGAGCAGGAAGGCGCGATCTCGACGCGGTCCAGGGGCCAGCCGGCGACGATCGGCTTGATGCGGTCGAGAATGGCAGGCAGGTTCGCGCGCCAGACGTTGCGGCCATCGATCAAGCCAAGTGAGAGCACCAGATCCTTCGGTGCGAGCCGACCAGCCGTCTCCAACTGCTCGGGAGCGCGCACGAGATCGAGATGCAGGCCCGCCAAGGGCAGAGAAATCGCGGTCTCGAAATTGTCTCCCAGCGGCCCGAAATAGGTAGCCAGCATGATCTTCAACTCGGGCGCGGCTTTCGACAACTGGCCGTAGGTGAAGTCGAACGCAGCTCGTTCGTTGGAGTTAAGATCGAGCACAAGCGCCGGTTCATCGATCTGCACCCAGTCAGCTCCTGCGAGCCTCAGCCTCCGCAGGAGTTGCTCGTAGACAGGCAGCAGCCGTGGCAGAAGCGCTATCGGATTGAAACCTTCGGCCGGTGACTTCGCCAGCTTGAGGAAGGTGACCGGTCCAAGGATGACGGGGCGTGTGTGAATGCCGAGGGCTTTAGCCTCGAGGAAGTGATCAACCGGTTTCGTAGACGAGAGGGCAAATGTCTGATCGTCGGTCAGCTCCGGCACCATGTAGTGATAATTAGTGTCGAACCATTTGGTCATTTCCATCGCTGTTAAGCGGTGGTCTTGAGCCGCATGCTCGTGGCCGGCATGTCCACAACCTGCGGCCTCGCCCTGCTTGCCGCGCGCCATCGCGAAGTAGATGTCGAGTGGGGCTTCGCCGCCCTTCCACGCGTAACGGGACGGCACGGCGCCGACCATGGCGGCGGTGTCTAGCACATGGTCGTAGAGTGAGAAGTCGTTCGACGGGATTTTCGCTACGCCGCGATCGTGCTGCCCCTTCCAGCTAGCGGCACGCAGCGCCTTCGCTGTCGCCAAAAGGTCGGCAGCGGAGGATTTTCCGGACCAGTAGCTTTCAAGCGCGAATTTCAGTTCTCGCCGGCGGCCGATACGCGGCATGCCGAGCATTGCAACAGGAATTTTCTGAGAGATAGTCATGCCATACCCCGATGGTTGGGGCGTGGGGAAAAGGAGGGCGCCAGCAGGCCGGCATGAAGGCCGAGCTGCTGCAGCCGCCGAGACACCCCGCCCGTGGACGCTGTTCGCCGTGGCAGGTCTCCTGGCTCGCGGGTCACAGCCTCTGCCCGTCTTCCCAAGGCTGTTACGCCTCAGTGACATCAATGGGCTTGGCTCGCCGCTAACAGTTGCGGGGGCAGCGCCGGCATCGCACTGGCTTTCCTCTTAGCTCCGTTACGGCAACGCCGCACCGAGAACCACGACACGCACACAATCACAGCAGTTCGCTCTTTTGTCAATATATGGCATAAAGAAATGCTTATGTGTTTATGTGAACACCTTCACCTGCCGTATGTTTCCAAGGTCCTTTATCGTGTCGTCCTGCTGTTGGCACGCAGCCACTTTCCAGTCCACGCAGGCTGTGAGGGCCGCAAAACGCCAATCACATGATTTCGACACTGGACGCTGCGACAAATGTCGGCGGATTAAGGATCGAGAACGCCCGGAGCTTTCCGCAAGTGCGTCAATGTTGCTGGGTCCCGACGACCAGAAACTAGATTGCAATTGCCATCTTTAAAGGACAGGCACGTAATATCTCGATTTGCCGGCGCTTGCCTGGGCCCGCAAAAAGGGGAGGGTGGTAGCATCTGGCCGAATGCCCGCGCTACAGCAATCCCGCCTGCTCGGCCTCGCGGCGCAGATTCTGCCGCGGTCTGGGGCCGATCTGCTGGATCACCAGTCCGGCAGCCAGTGAGCCGAGATCGCCGCAGGTCTTGAGGTCGCGGCCTTGCGTGTAACCATGCAGGAAACCGGCGGCATAAAGGTCACCGGCGCCTGTCGTGTCGACAAGTTCCCGGATCGTCGTCGCCTGGATGATGACCGTCTCGTCGCCGCGCACGATGACCGAGCCCTTTTCCGAGCGCGTCACGGCGGCGATTTTACAGTCCTTGCGGATCTGGGCCAGCGCCTCGTCGAAGGATGCGGTCTGGTAGAGCGATTTGATCTCGTGGCTGTTGGCGAAGACGATATCGACGGTGCCCGAGCGCATCAGGTCGAGGAACTCGTCGCGGTAGCGGTCGACGCAGAACGAGTCCGACAGCGTCATCGACACTTCGCGCCCGGCGTCGTGCGCGAGCCTGGCCGTCTGCCGGATCGCTTCCTTGGCGCGCGGCGGGTCCCACAGATAGCCCTCGAAATAGCTGACTGCGGCGCCCGAGGCCTTGTCTGCCTCGACGTCCTCCGGGCCGAGCTCGATGCAAGCGCCGAGATAGGTGTTCATCGAGCGCTCGCCGTCCGGGGTGACGAAGATCATCGAGCGCGCTGTCGGCGGTTCGCCTTTGAGCGGCCTGGTGTCGAAGGCGACGCCCTGGGCCTGAATGTCATGGGTGTAGATTGCACCGAGCGGGTCGTTCGATACCTTGCCGAAGAAGGCGGCACGGCCGCCGAAGCTGGCGACGCCGGCCGCGGTGTTGCCGGCGCTGCCGCCGGAGGCTTCGATCGCCGGGCCCATGCGGCTGTAGAGCAGTTCGGCGCGCCTGGTGTCGATCAGGTTCATCCCCCCCTTGATGATGCCGTTGGTTTCGAGGAAGGCCTCGTCGCATTGAGCGATGATGTCGACAATGGCATTGCCGATGCAAAGCACGTCATAATCCGGCATCAATGTCTCCGCTCAACAGTCCGCCGACAGGGCGTAGGCCTGGGAAGTTGGGATGGACTTTCCGCATGGCCCTCCGGCGGCGTCCCTCACGCAGCTGCGGGTCCTGCCTCACGCAGCAAGTCGTCAGCTCTGTCCGTCCTTTCCCAGGTGAACTCAGGCTCTTCACGGCCGAAGTGTCCGTATGTCGCCGTCTTGCGGTAAATCGGGCGTAAGAGATCAAGCATCTTGATGATGCCTTTGGGTCGGAGATCAAAAAGCTCAAGAACAAGGCGTTCGATCGTTTTCTCGTCAATCCTTGCGGTTCCGAAGGTGTTGACCATGACGGAAACCGGACTGGCAACGCCAATCGCGTAGGCAAGCTGTACCTCGCAGACCTCCGCAAGTCCGCTGGCAACGATATTCTTCGCGACATACCGGGCGCCATAGGCGGCCGAGCGGTCAACCTTGGACGGGTCCTTGCCCGAAAAGGCGCCGCCGCCGTGACGCCCCGTTCCACCGTAGGAATCGACGATGATCTTGCGTCCAGTGAGGCCGCAGTCGCCGGCAGGCCCACCGACCACGAACCGCCCTGTTGGGTTGACCAGAAATCTGATCCCCGAAGTATCCAGGTGGGTCGGCAGGACCGGTTTTATGATCTCCTCAATGACGCCTTCGCGGACTGTATCTTGGGAGACCGCCTCGTCATGCTGAGTCGACAGGACTATGGTGTCCAGCGCCACCGGGCGGAGACCCTCGTAGCGCACGGACACTTGAGATTTAACGTCCGGACGCAGCCAGCCAAGCTGTCCCGTTTTCCGGACCTCTGCCTGTCTTTTCGTCAAACGGTGGGCGAGTTGGATCGGCAAGGGCATCAATGTATCCGTCTCGCTGCATGCGTACCCGAACATGAGGCCCTGATCCCCCGCCCCCTGCTCGAGATCCTGCCCTCGTCCTTCATCAACGCCCTGGCTTATGTCGGGCGACTGCTCGGTGAGAGCCAGAACGACGGCGCAGCGCCGACCATCAAAGCCGGTGGCATCGTCGTCGTAGCCGATATCGAGTATCGTATCGCGGGCGACTTGGCTGTAATCGATCTGCGCATGAGTGGTGATCTCGCCAGCCAGAACCACCATCCCTGTCTTCACCAACGTTTCACAGGCGACGCGCGCCTTCGGATCGGTGCGGAGAACCGCGTCAAGGATGGCGTCTGAGATATTGTCTGCCATCTTATCGGGGTGTCCCGCGCCGACGGATTCAGAAGAGAACACGAACTGCCTGGTCATAAAATGCCCTCGCTTCAAGTGGTGGAGTTGGGTGGGGAGTTTCTGGATTCGGGTGGCCTACGGGTCGGGGATGCCGGGGACCTCGAACGCAGTGCAGAAGTCGGCGACCTCTCTTCGTACGCTCGCATGAACTTCCTGGTCATCGGGCTGGCGGCAGACGGAGTCGATGAAATCGGCGATCTGCACCATCTCCGTCTCGCGCATGCCCATGGACGTCACCGCTGGCGTCCCTAAGCGGATGCCGCTTGTGAGCGCCGGATGCCGCCGGTCACCCGGCACCATATTGAAATTGGTGATGATGCCTGCCTTGGCCAGGCGCTCGGCATAGGCTTTGCCTGACAGCGGCCGGGCCCGCAGATCAAGGATCAGCATGTGATTGTCAGTCCCGCCGGTGACCAGGTCATAACCTCGCTCCAGAAGCGCCTGGGCCAGCGCCTTGGCGTTCCTGACAATCTGGTGACCGTAGGTGCGGAAAGAGGGGGTCGCGGCTTCGTGCAAAGCAACAGCTAGCGCGGCGATGATATTCACATGGGGCCCGCCTTGTAGTTGAGGAAAGACCGCGCGATCTATACGTTTGGCGAGATTGTGTTTGCTCATCGGATGATAGAGTGGCTGATAACGGTCTTCATTCCTTGACAAAATGAAGCCACCGCGAGGGCCGCGGATCGACTTGTGAGACGTGCTGGTGACGACGTCGCAGTGGGGCACGGGATTTGGGTGCGCGCCTGCGACAATCAGGCCGCTGATGTGCGCGATGTCAGCCAC
Source organism: Mesorhizobium tamadayense (assembly GCF_003863365.1). Classification (GTDB taxonomy): domain Bacteria; phylum Pseudomonadota; class Alphaproteobacteria; order Rhizobiales; family Rhizobiaceae; genus Mesorhizobium; species Mesorhizobium tamadayense. The sequence goes on from NZ_RQXT01000053.1 coordinate 21,973, forward strand.
CAAATACGAGTTCACCTCCGCAGCAATTTCGGCCATTGCCGCGTAGTCAAAAATACGTGGATAAGCAGTTCCGCCGACCCAAATCAGCTTCGGGCGTTCCCGCTTGGCGGTCTCGCGCAAGCGGTCATAGTCAATTTGCTGCGTCTTTTCGTGCAGCCTGTACGGGATTCGCTGATAGTCGGTGCCGGAGAAGTTGACTGCCCAACCGTGGGTCAGATGGCCGCCTTCGGGTAAAGGCAAGCCCATGACTTTGTCACGGGGGCTCAAAAGCGCGCGATAGACAGCCTGATTGGCCGGGGAGCCGGAATATGGCTGGACGTTAGCGTGTTCACAGCCGAATAGCGCTTTCAAGCGCTCGACAGCGACGTTTTCAAGCTCATCGACGATCTCGTTTCCGGCGTAGTAGCGCGCACCGGGGTATCCCTCCGCGTACTTGTTGGTGAAAATCGACCCGGTCGCTTCCAACACCGCAGAGGAGGCAAAGTTCTCGGAGGCGATAAGTTTGAGAGTTGTCCGCTCCTGGCGTTCCTGTCTTAGAAGCAGTTCGTGAACGCGGCAATCGACCGCGACCAGGCTAGCCTGTCTGTTGGTGTCGGGCCGCGCGATGGAGACGTCAACGGAGTTCTTCATGGTAGTCGCGCTCCAGTTGGTTTGATCTGTTCCACGATCAAGCAGCAGCCCCCTTCGACCACCAGTACCGCCTCGAGCCGCTCCAGGTCCCGCTTATGATACCCATCGTCGTGGGGAAGGAGATCGACCAGGAATTGAACCAACCCTCCATCCTTGCCCCCCGCATCGAGATGATATGAGGGCCAAGGACGTTGTCCGTTCCCGCAAAGAAAGTCGGCTCTGGCCAGCATCCGGACGTGTCGGACGACGTGCTCGCGACGCAGACCCAGAATCTCTGCTAGCTCGCAGACAGTTAGGTCCGCATGCGCGCAAACACCGAGGATTCGGAGATGATCAATATGCGCTGCCGTCCTTAGGCGACTGACCAGTGTCATCATTGGTCAGTATAAGCCAGATAGAAAAAAATTGGCGTCTGTCCTGCCGACTTTGTCATCTGGAAGTCTCCGATACACGTTTCGAACAAGATAACTTAATGTATATAGCCAACATGACGCGAAAAATATTGGAATAGCAACATATTATCATTGTATACTATTCAGTATAGTAACAATTCTTCTTGTGATGCCTTTAAAAACTGCGGCCGTAGAAGAGTGTACGGCGATGCGGTTTTTACCCACTGACCTCTAGGTTGCGATTAGTGTACCATCCCCAGTGGTTTGGAGTTGCTAAGTGTCTATGAATTTCTTTTAAAGATCTGTTGCAATGCCTGCACGCGCATTGGCGAGGTCCGAGCAGGGGTAAGACAGGCGCACAAATCGACACGCACCCGTCACCGCCGGCTTGGATCGCCGTCTCAGCATTCAGGAGTGCAGCTTGAGGCGTCGGCTGAATCCGTTCAGGCGCGACTCGCTTTGGGCCGGCATCAGGCGCGAGCAGGAACCAGGAAGGGGAGGCCAGTTCCCCGAGTACGTTCGACGGCTGTGCAGGAAGCAGCACCGCACACCTCGATAACAGGGCCGCCGAGTATTCCCACCATGCCGCTGCGAAAGCGGGAGCGGGCGATGCAGAGCTTCCGTTCCCCGGCAAGCCCGCAGCGCTTCGTCTCGATCATCTCAACTTTTGCAATCTCGTCGTCCCAGCCCGCTCAAACCGTCAGCGTTCCAGATCCGTCTCGATCGTCTCAACGCTATCGCCGAACGGAAAGGCGCGACCCGAGCCCTCGGCTGATATCTTGTCAGCGCTCCTGTCGCCGCCAACCTCGGATCAACGTGACAGCGCCCCGCGCAAGCCCAGGCGGCCCGATGCGGCCTTCGCCGGCCGCTGTAGGCCACAGCCTGAATTCATAAATGGCCAACGCTTAAGCTAGGTCGGATTTTCTTTTGTGCATCCGGGAGAAGGCCTTCGTCAGCCAATCGTCAGCCAGGCCGTCTATCCGAGACCTGCCGCGCCTAACGCGCCTGAACTCAATGCGAAACATGGAAGTCCGAATCGCCATGTATGGTGGACTTGGCGGCTCGTCCGATATGCACTGCCCGCCTGGCGAAGCTGACGAAACGTTTCCGTCCGCTGCCGCCGAGCAAACGGGTGCAGGAAGCCAAAAGTTTGCGGACATATCTGCTCGGATGCACTTAGCCGGGTCAGGTTTTCCAGCCGCCGCTCATCTTCGCGTAAGGGGACGAAGAGCAGTTCCGGTGAAGACCAAACCTCAAATCTGCCTCTGCAAAACTGAGGACAGCGAGAGCAGTGATGCCAGAGCGCACCATGTTCCCGCAGATACTCGTACGACGATGACTTTATGTGACCAGACGGCGATTGCGCTTATACGCCAAAGGCCTAGGGACGACAGATGAGCGACATCAACCCACAACATCATAGGCAGCGCATTGTCGCCTATATCGGAGATGGAATATGACGGGCATTGGCCGACCAGGGAGATCGCGCACAGGGGGTGCTGGAGCCGACAGCGCGAGGGGAGCAAGCAGTTCGCGCTCGGAATCAAGTCTTGCCCCCGGGGAAGGCAGTCAGTCGTTCGATTCGGTCGTGGAACAGATGCGCTCTGGGCCTCACGATAGAGGGACGTCCTCCGCTCGCACTGCGCGCGGTGACGATGATGACCTTGGCGACAGGTCTTCCGGTGCCCCCGTTGGCGGGCATCGAATCCTGCGCGCTGCACCACGTGCAGTCACTGCGCGGCGGCGCGGTTTTCCCTCGGTGCCAGAAGATAGAGCCGCCGGCCCGGTCGACAGCCAGCCGTCAACTTCGGCTGTGGCAATCCCCATTTCCTTGACAGACGAGGAAATCAACGCAGCAAAGCGACGAATGGACGGCCTGCTTGAGGAACTTGATGCTTGCCGTAATGCGGCCAAGCGAGCTCGGAACTCTGAGGAGGCGCAGGAGCTGATCGATCGGGTCGTCAATGCAAGCTCAACAGTTCTGGACTGCCGCGCGAGCCTGCCTCCGGCTGTGGCGCGTAGTATGCTGTCCGACGATCAGGCGCGTCGACTCCGCGACGATGCGCTCATGGCGGCGGATGAATGCAACGCATTAGGCTACGCGACTATCTCCCACTTGGAACAGCGCAGGAAGAGTGCGGCCACCGTGCTCGACCGAACGCTCAAGTCCAACGCTACCCCCGTCCAGCTCAGCCGAGTGGTTTCCGCTGTGGCGGAGCACCATGTGGCCTGCATGGAATGGTGGGAAAAGAAGGCAAGGCGCTGCGAACGGATGCGGTCCGTCTGCGCTGCCACTGCTAACTTACCAAGTACAACGGCCGAGATGCGGCAGGACGAAGAGGCCGCACTGCGGCTGCACACGGGCTGGGCACTCAATACGAAGGTCATCCATCTGGAATCGCGGGTCGCTCTCGCGCAGGTCAAGATTGAGCCGCAGGCGAGCACGTTCGAACCAGCCGTGAGGGAAATCCTTATGGGTGAGAACGGGCGGGCGCGTCTGCTGGGGACCTTCGTCGGCGACATTTTTCCGGCATTCCTCTCGACGTCAGACGCTGTTCTGCGCAGCAAAGGGCGCCCACTCGACGCACAGCACTGCGCCGTTCTCGAAGGAGTCATGGAACGGCTTTCGGAATTTGCGTTGGGGTCGCACGACATGCTTGCCAAGCTAAGCGATGACCGAACAGGTGCCGACCACCCGTTGGAACTGTTGGGCCAGATCGTGGACGACGCGTGGATCACTGCGCACGAGGTCATGCACCTCCTGGCATTGCAGTCGAATACGCCCGCCATCATCGCATCGCCGGTCGATGCTGGCGCTGCGATACCGGCCCACATTGCCGGCAAGACTGTGGTGGCCGAAGGACGCATGAATGGGAAGGGCAACCGCAAGCCGCCCGCTGGCGCCGGGAGTTCGGCCGCCGGGCGGCCGGAGCCGCAAGTCGTAGCGGGCGACAGCGAAACAGCGCCAGCAGCCAAAGTTCTCGTGCGCTCGGATCTAGGTACGAAGAAGCTCGTGAGCGCGAAGGAGGCGCATGCGAGTGCATCGTCGGCGGCGGCACACTTGGCGATCTGGCAGGCCCCGGCGTCGACGGAGGCCCTGATGCGAGGACTCACGCGGCTGGACCAACTTTTGCAGTTCGATCTGGCCGATCAGCAGAGGACCGTCTCGCAAGCGCGCCAGATGAAACCCGAGGACGCCGACCACGCCGTGAACACCGTGGTCGAGCGCCTGCAGACGCAGACTGCCGAGATACAGGCCTGTCTGGCCGCGTTGGAGGAGCCTCGTCGACGCGGCCTATTCAAGCCTGCGCAACTGATCGAAGTGCATGACAAAACAGTCCGGCTCAAGGTCATGTTGTCCGAGGCGCGGGGACTGGCCAAGGCTTTGAACGAGGGAAGGGCCACTACTACGATCGAGTGCATGAAGACCTACGCCTTTCCGTCGCAGAAGTACCTTGAACACTTGCGGGAGGCCAAGGAGTTGACGCCTGCGGATCTACCGCGCGCGTTGAAGGGCGAGCCAGGGACGCTGTTCGAGATTAGGCTGCAGCCCAAGGCGCTTCGCAATGGTGCAATGCCGAGTCCGATGTGGGTGCACATCCATACGAAGCGGCCGGTACTTGCGGGGCAGTTGGCGACGCTGGATGATGCCCACTTCGCCGCTTGCCACGTGAAGTCCAATGATCAACGCGGCCATAACCGGCAGTGGCAGGACGCCCGGGCTGCGATCGGTCAAGAGAACGTCGTGATCCACCGCGGCAAGCTTACCCCTGCTTTCTGTAAGTCCTTGTTGACCACAGTGCTTGGCGGTCACTCACGCCATCCCCTTGCCGAAGCGGCGCACCGGTCGACGCAGGCTGCTCGATACGGGATGTAGTGGGGGGCATCAGTCAGTTGAGTGCGCTCGCCCCCATTCGCCCGCCGCCGAGATCGATGAAGATCGTCGGGCAAGAACGCCGAGCAGGCGCAACTGATCTGCTTTATAGGCTTCGGCGCATCGGTACTCGCTAAGGATCCGAGCTTGGGTGGGAGGGGCTGGATTGCTGCGGCTCGGCTGACGCGGGGGTAGGGTGATGGAATCGGCACGGGGCTGTTTCCGGCGCGGATGTCAAAGGGGATGCGTGAGGTCGCCCCCGTCGCCAGGATCACCCTCGATCCGGTGATCGCACGCACCCGGCTGCTGTAGCCGCACGCCCGCACCTCGCCGGCGACTCGCCCGCAACGAGCTGCCGGCGAATTCGATCTCGCCATACTGTCGGGATCGCGCGTATCGCTCGACGGGGTTGCGTCTTCACGGTCGCGCGCTCGATCGATCTCTTGAAACCGGGCGTGCTCGCGGCTTTCGTGACGTGTTCCTGCACCATGGACAAGATCGACAGCCGAGCGCGCGAGCATATCGCCAGTTCGGCCGATCTCGTCACCCCGCCATTCGACTGTCCGAATGCAGCTTCCGGGACTGATGCCGGTACCGACGTCATGGCCGACATTCTCTTCTTCGCAAGAGAACGTCCGGCCAGAACGAGACGTAACCTGGCTCGACATCGACGCGTTTCGCTCCACCGTTGGCGATGGCGCGATCGTGTGTGAACCGCCGGTTCCTGCATCATCCTGGCCTCTTGCTCGGCAGGCGTGCAACCACGTCAGGACCGTTGGGCGAAGTCTATATCTACATGGCAAACCGCGAGTCGACCACGGCACGCGCTTTGCGAGGTGACGCCTGCTTCCGGAAGCTATCTATGACGGTGAACCTATACGATCCATCTCGCTGCCGAGCACGATGATGACAGCGTGGGCGAGGGCCTTTCTGAAAGCGCCGGTATTCCATGGGGACAGCTACTTGATCGGCAACGCCCGTGGCGTTGATGAAGATGGTCGAAGCGGCGCCGTAGCCATCACAGTGCGTAAGGGCCGCGGCGCCGCCGACATTTCCCGACCAGCGCGCCCGCATCGTCCGCAAGCTGATTCCTATTCGCGATGCGGTGTGTAAGATTCTGGCGGCTTAGGAATTGGACCGGTCCTAGAGGACGCGCAGGTCAAGCTGCACGTCGCCCACCGCAACGATTTTACCTGAGGTCAGCTTACCGTCAGCGTGGTCGAGTATCTCTTCGAGAGCGACCTGACCAGCTTTAAACTCATTGTCGAAAAGACTGACGTTGAAAAGAGAAAGGAATCGCCATGTACAGTCGAATCAGTGACTCATCCACAAGCACGAGCCAAGCTGACGAAACGATGCAGCCAATTGACAGCCATCGCTTTGGGCAAACACTTGAACGTGTGGCCCCGAGTTTGGAACCGCCCGATGCTCAGGCTAGTTCGTCTTCAGCCCCAACAGGGCCGTACGCGTTAGTTTCCCAGCCTCCTATCGTCGAGATCGACAGGTCTTCGTTCGGTAGGGAAATGAGGAATTTTTACGGCGGTGAAATCAAACACATTGCCGACAATCCGCAAGAGTACTCGGATTTCGTGTCCTCAAAGGCCGAGCGCACGGCAACGGTTGCAAGGCTCTACGGTGGCACCCATGGTGATACGGATGAGGCGCGATATTTCAGTTATCAACTAGGCGATACAAGCGTTGGGCTCTTAAGAACAGAAAGCGGCTTTAGCATCAAAAGACAACCGTGGCGGCAACAGTTTCCCGAGCAAAAACACGTTACATCCGTCGTTGACCTTCGTGTTACTCATCCACTCGTGGAGAACGCAGGCGATATTCTACTTGAACATCAACTTCGGCTCGACGGCGATCGGCCGTTGGTCATGTCACGACCTGCTCTGCCTGAAATGGAGGCCCGCCTAGATCAGATGGGCTTTGCTCATGTGGGTGACAATCGGTGGGTGCTTGACCCTGCCCAGCATCCCGAAAAGTGGACGAAGAATAGTGACGGTGAATGGCAGCGGGCAGACAAACCTGCTCTATATCTCTCCAAAGCCGAGGGCCGCGATACCGATAGCGAAGCAAGTATTCAAGAGAATTCCAGTGAAGAAAGCTTTGAGACAGACTCGTCCGACGATGACCCATCTTGGTATTTCGAACGTCTTAATTTAGACCGAGGATAGGCTGACATAGAGTCGCAATAGAGAGAGCATCTATAGGTGGTAGCCTCCTCGTTCTCGGGTGCTTCTGGGTGAAGATTGAAGCCGATGCGGGGGGGCGCGACCATGGCCGGCGCCAAGTTCTTCAACGCAGCCATGGTCGACAAACCTGCAGCCGACTTCATGCGCTGGCGAACACTCGAAGCTGAGCATGGGCCCGACACGTTGTTTAATGGGCCTTCCTTAGCGAAGCCCTGGAACGGCATGGTCAACCCGATCGCGTCCGCGTGGATCGATGGCGCATTGCGCAGCAGGGATGCGCGTCAGCGCGATAACACTTCTCGCTTCCTTGCAGCGAGGCTGATGAACAAGCCGTTTCGCCTTGCCCGGTCGAGAAGGCTCTTGACCGGAATCAGGGCCATTTTCTTCCTCCGCGCGGTGCATTTCATACCGCAGCATTATTGTGGCCACCAGCGTGGACCGACCATTTGGCGCTGGCACCAGAGACAGCTACTTCCTTCGCAGCGGCCCCGGGCTGATACCACTGCAGAAGCGAACGGCACCAATCGATGGAGATGAATTCTCCTGTGCAGGCCTCCGCAAGCACACGAGCAGCAAATCATCCCGCCGCTAGCCCGAATATCTCACATAGTTGAGGTGCATCGGGGCTCCGAATCAGGGAAAATGCTTCTGCGACAAAGACTTACCCTAGGCAGAGGAGGCAGAGGTGTTCCCCGATGCAAACAGAGTGTAGCGCAGAACGGTTTGATTTTGGAGCTGTTGAAAAGCGCGCCGTTGTGGCCGGTTTCGACGGCGGGACGATCACGTCGGATGCCCGGCGGGCAATTGCTGGGGCTGACGGACCGGGCGATCGGACTGGTCGACCGCTTTGCCCGCTGCTTCGTGGATGCCCGCAATCCGGGCCTGATCGAGCATGCGGTGAAGACGTTGGTTGCGCAGCGGGTCTTCGCTCTTGCGCTCGGCTATGAGGATATCAACGACCACGATGAACTGCGCCACGATCCGGTGCTGTCTCTGCTGGCCGGCAAGCTCAAGGCACGGCGTCACAAGAAATGTGCCGCCGTCGCCGGCAAGTCGACGCTCAACCGGCTGGAACTGAGCCGGCCGCAGCCCTCGCGCTATCACAGGATCAGCCATGATCCGGCGGCGATCGAGAGGCTGTTGGTCGACTTGTTCCTTGGAGCGCACGCGGTACCGCCCGAAGAAGTGGTGCTGGATCTGGACGCCACCGACGATCCCCTGCACGGCAATCAGGAGGGACGATTCTTCCACGGCTATTACGGCCACTACTGCTACCTGCCGCTCTACGTCTTCTGCGGCAATCACTTGTTATGCGCCAAGCTGCGGCCTGCCAATATCGACGCCGCCGCCGGCTCGGTTCAGGAGATCGAGCGCATCGTGCGCCAACTGCGCGGCCGCTGGCCAAAGGTCCGCATCGTGCTGCGCGCCGATTCCGGCTTCGCCCGTGAGGACCTGATGGCTTGGTGCGAGACCAACGCCGTGGACTATCTGTTCGGCCTGGCCCGCAATGTGCGGCTGGTCCGGCACATCGGGGCCGAACTGGAGCAGGCCAGAGGCGAGAGTTCCCTCACCAGCCGGCCGGCGCGCCGCTTCAAGGACTTCCTGTGGACCACCCGCAAGAGCTGGAGCTGCCGGCGCCGGGTCGTGGCCAAGGCGGAGTGGACGCAAGGCGAGGCCAATCCGCGCTTCGTCGTCACCTCGCTTGACGCCAAAGCCTGGCCGGCCCGCAGCCTCTATGAGGACTTCTACTGTGCCCGCGGCGAGATGGAGAACCGCATTAAGGAATGCCAGCTCGACCTGTTCGCCGACCGCACCTCGGCGGCCACCATGCGCGCCAACCAGCTCAGGATCTGGTTCGCCTCAATGGCCTATGTGCTGATCTGCGCGCTGCGCCGCATCGGCCTGGCCAACACAAGGCTCGCCAGAGCGAGCTGCGCCACCATCCGCCTCAAGCTGTTCAAGATCGGCGCGCTCGTCAGCATCTCGGTGCGCCGCATCAAGCTGGCCATGAACTCCGCCTGCCCGTTCCAGCGCGAATGGGCTCTCACATATGCCAGGCTCGCGGCAGCCGCCTGAGCGCCCCATCCACCCTTCCCCTCAACAGCAACGACATCGCCCAACCACAACAACCGCTCCGCGCGGCCATGGCTCTTGCCTGCAACGCACCCGCTCACAAAAGCGCCGCAACAGACCCACGCCGAAAGACAGTGTGAGATATCCGGCTAGTGGCTTTCGTTTGACGATGCGTCGATCCGCGACCTGTGCGAAACATCGCCAAACCTGCTCCTCGTGCAGACAGCGAAACTTTTGCCGTACCGATAACGCACGGCGTGGAGGTCAGCACCGGCCTGGCTTGGCCGCCGCAGCCAAGCGGAGTCGCGTCCCGAGAAGGCCGGAAAATGCGGCATTAGGTTAGCAAAAACCACCAGATCTCCTGAGCGAGCTGATCTACCCTGTCTCAAGTCGGAATATGAGACAGGGCGGGCATGAGCGTCGCGTATGAGTTGAAACTGAAACGAGCCGAATTGACCAACAGGCTCGAGGAACTGGCGAAGCTGCGAGCCGAGGTCCGCGAGCAGGTCAGTTGCATTGACAAGGTAATTGCCATCTACGAACCCGGTTACGAGCCGACGGCAGCCAGGGCGCGCCGTCCAGGCCGAACCGCCGGGATTTCAGATGAGGTAAAGGCTTCGATGGGGGCGTGAACCAGCGCCAGGTCGTGCTTCGGATTCTCCATGACGCGGCAAGCCCGGTTTCAACATCCGAATGCGCCGCGCAGTTCTCACGGGCGGTCGGCTTGGGCAACGAGGCGGGTATCGTTGACCAGGTGTCGCGCAAGCTGTCGGCTGTCTTGACGCAGCTCACGAAAGCCGGGCGCGTGAGGCACGTCGGCAAGACAGCGAACAGGCAATTCCTCTGGGAAATTGCCGCCTAGACGCTGCGAGTTGTCTGGCCAAGTTTGGGGGGCTATCCCAGGGTCGGGCACATTGGCCTGCTGGCAGCCCTCAACACAAAGCGCCGCAGAGATGGTCGATTGCACGGCTGGACATCTTTATAATCCAGATTATAATAATCGTGATTATAAAGTGGAGCTTGCTGCCATGGACCATTTTATTGGGAGGGAAAGGGAGCTACGGCTGCTCGAACGCGAACTCGACAAGCGTTCCGCGTCGCTCGTTATCGCCTATGGCCGCCGCCGGATCGGCAAGTCAAGGCTCCTGCGCCAGGCAGCCGCCAACCGGAACGAAATCTATTTCCAGGCAACGCGTGTTTCCTCCGTCCTGAACATGGAACAGTTCAAGCTCGAGGTAGCCCGGGTTCTCGGTCCATCACCCGTCCTGGCGTCGCTCGACAGCTGGGAAGGAATTTTCCACTTCGTGGCCGACGTAGCCAAGGCCAAACCCGGGACTGTGGTCACGATCGACGAGTTCCCGTACCTTGTCGACCAGGACAGTGCGTTGCCGTCGGTCATCCAGCGGTTCTGGGACTCCGAGGTAGCACGCGCGGGAAACCTCAAGGTCATCCTGTGCGGTTCTGCCGTCGCTCAGATGGAGGATCTGCTGGCGGAAAAGAATCCACTGTACGGCCGCATGACCTTGCGGCTCGAGGTGCGGCAGCTGCCGCTGCGGGACCTCGCTGGATTCTTTCCGGAGTACGGCGCGGAGCAACTCATCGAGACCTACGCCATCTTCGGCGGCGTGCCGCATTACCTGACGCTCTGCGACCCGCATGCAAGCCTGCGTGACAACGTCATCAACCTGCTTCTTACAGAGACCGGGACCCTGATCGACGAGCCTAACACCCTCCTACAGAGCGAGCTTCGGGAACCGGGAATCTATGCAAGCATCGTGGCCGCGATCTCGGAAGGACTTCATTCCGCCGGAGACATCGCGACGCGGTTGCAGATGCCAACCACCGCTGTCGGCCAGTATCTCGACAGGCTCGAGCGGCTCCACCTCGTGAGTGGCGTCCGGTCGCTCGACGCGGCGGAGAAGACGCGGAACAAACGCGTCGTCTTGACTGATCGGCTTATGGGCTTCTGGCACAGGTTCGTGAGGCCAAACCTGACGGCGATCAACGGCGGTTACGGCGCGGAAACCTACGACCAGTACATCCAGAGACGTTTCCCCGAATATATGGGAGGCGCTTTCGAGGGCATCTGCCTCGACTACGCCCGCCTTCATCTCGCCGAGGTCTTGGGCAGTCCGGCCCGCGAAGTCGGCAGCATCTGGGGCCATGCCGACTTCGACATAGATGTCGCAGGCCGCCTCCTCGACGAGACGTTCTTCTATGGCGAATGCAAGTGGCGCTCGGTGAAGATCGATATAGGAATGCTGGATCTGTTGAGAAAGAGATCGGAGACGACTTCCTACGGAAGGGACAAGCCAGGAAAGCAGTACCTGCTATTCAGCCGCAACGGCTGCAAGCCTAAAGTCGCCGAACTTGCCAGGACCGACGCTTCCGTCCACATCATCGGACCCGAGGATCTGACATCTGCGCCAACGCCAGATCTGGCGGATCGTCCTGCGAGGTCGATTAAGCCTTGAGCTGACGCAATCGAGTTACGCTTCCCAAATTATATCTGGAGGCTTGTTACCCTGCCAGTAGCCACAGAGGAAGCGCGAGGTCGGCCGCGACAGCGCGGTGCGCAGGACGCTGAACGTCTGGCTTCGGTTGCCATGGTACCGCGTGTCCTCGCGCCAGGCGAGCTCGGCGACGTACCAGTCGAAGTACTTGAGCGAGAAGCGGTGGTGGATGCCGACATAGGCTCGCTGCACGCGCGAGAAGAAGCTTTCGATCTGGTTGGTGTTGGTCCCATCCTCGGTCTGGTAGGCCTTGGAGTGGTTGACCCGCTGCATCCTGTTGAGGCCGACGATGTCGTTGTAGCTGGCATGCTCGTCGGCGATCACCGTAGCCGAGCGCGAGACGTGGTCGCGCACGGCCGCCCACGCCGCGTCGCCGTCCTCGTCGCGGATCACGCGCGTGAAAGTCCGGCCGCCGAGGCCGCGCTCCCTGATCGCCAGCGCACACAGCCGCTTCATGTTCTGGAATTTCTTCAGGCGGCGGTCGACCCGGTCTTCCGCCTTGTTCTCGGGACGGATGTGGCCGCCGGCGTACTTGCCGTCGATCTCGACCTCGCCCTCGAGCACCATGTCATCCCGGCGCCAGGCGATGGCCTCGCGCAGCTTCATGAGGAGCACCCAGGCGGTCTTGTAGTGCACGCCGATCTCGCGGGAGAGGTGAAGCGCCGCCTTGCCCTTGACCGAGTTCACCGAGAACCAGATGGCCATCAGCATCTTTCTGAAGCTCAGCTTCCGTGATGCGAAGACCGTTCCGGAGGTGACGGTGAAGACCGCCTTGCAGACTCTGTCATAGCACTTGAAGCGGCCGCGGCTCATCGCGTGGCAGCGCAGCGTGCCACACTTCGGACAGTACGGTTCTCCGTCGGTCTCGGGCCAGCGCATCTTCCTGAACCAGCCATGGGCGGTCTCCTCGCGGACCTTGGCGAGGTCTATGACGGTCAGCGTCCGGCATTCTGGCGACAGCAGGAAATGCTGCCCTTTCGGTTGTTGTCTGGACTTCGCCACGGCTCAGTCCCTCCTCGGCTTGGAAGGCGGCTGGGCCGCGTATTTCCAAGCCTCCGGACGGAGTCGGGACGTGCAGCACCGCGGCAGCAGGCTGCGCGGCGGTCATGGCGATGGCGAAGAGATTGGTCATGTCAGGCTCCGGGTTGCAGGCATACAGGCTCCGCGGCGGCTACTGGGCCACCGAGAGATCAATTCTGTATGTGCGCGGTCCCGAACATCATGGGCGGGCTCATACCTGGAAGGTGCCAGGGAGTCGATCGAGTATTCGTTCGATGGTTAATACCGCCGCTGTCGGAAGAAAGTCACTCGGCTCTGCCGGATGGATCGCGCGTTTACACCGCGGTTAGGATAGCCACGAAGACATTCGTGCCCGTCGGATTGCCATCATGGCTCACGAGCCGAGTTGCCATCAAGTGTTCAGGATCATCTTGGCAGCGTCAAGTGCTGTCCTGAGCGAATATTAGGCTGAAGAATCAGTCGGATAAGTCCCTTTTAGTGGTCTTTGCTACATAATGCCGGGAAAATGTATCAAACCTTTCGTTCGCAATGGCCGGAACGTTGTAGATGCATCACCCGGTGAGCCTGTTCTTGCAGCAGTATTTTAGGGTTCGGCCTGTGGCTGCCGGGGATGACGCGGCTACATTTCTCTTGAAAGCGTCATCGCCCTGACAACACATTTTGCAACGGTCGGCGGGTGTCGTTGAGGCACTAGTCTATAGTCTAGCTGTTCAGCAGGTCGGGAGAATAGAATGAACTCTGAGGTTTTCAGCAGCCCGCTTTTCGTGAGACGTGCAGCGTACATCGTGCAAGAGATTGCCAGTCTTGCGGACGCTATCGATTTCCTCAATCAATGGCCACAAGATCGCCGAGACCTGATCCACGAAGCCGCCCTCAAGGCGTGTTACGATGTATACGATGGGCGAAAACCTGTAAGTGCAGCGCATAACGCTTTTTCCGGCTTTGCAAAACGGGCCGCCATTTTGGAGGATGCAACCTCCGCGATGCAGTGGCTTGCTGCCTGCAAGTCCGGCACCGGAAAAGTACAAATCTAAGCGTCGGCGACGCTGGCTGGCGTTGGCTGCGCCGAGGCGGGCAATGTGTCGAGATTTCACGCCGAGCGACGCGTTCCAACTTCCCGCACGCTGATGGTCCCCGTCATGCCTCTCGGGGCTCGATGGCCAATTCGGGGGCCGGCCGAGCCGCGAACTTGACGATGTCGACGTCGCCACATCCACCATCCATGAATTCGATCTCTAGCATGGAGCCGGCTTACTCAGCCGTCCTTGCTCTCCGGGATCCTGTTGCAAGCGGGGGCAAGGGAGACTGTGCGTCTGCTGGGCTTCACCGCGCTGCCAATTCATCAGTTGCTAACCGCGCTCTTGCCACCTTGGCTCTTCGCGGCTGCCGGAGATTTGCGATTCCGTTCTGGCATGCGCATGCCAGTCTGTGCACAGCTATCGCGATCGTGCCAACGCACTCCGTTCGGACGTCGCGTCAAACGCAAGCGACAGGTTTAGATTGTGGCGCAACATCTGATTTCCTGGCTCTGTTTCGAGAGCTTGCCGATATAGCACTCGTGCCGCGTCATGCCGCCCCTCAATGTCCAGGATAACCGCCTTCGCATTCAATGCACGCAAATCGCCCGGGACAGCAACTAAGACGCTGTCGAGTACCTGAAGCGCTTCATGCGGGCGTTTCCTTGATACCAAGGTCTTCGTAAGACGGATCGCCGCATCGACATTGTCCGGATGCTGCTTCAGATCATCCCGCAAGGCCCGCTCTTGAGCATCCTGACCGACAGCGTGCAAAATGCGTTCGCGCATAGCCGGATCGATTTGATTGGCGCCCAACAATTCTGGGGGCGACGTCTCCTTCACTGAAAGAACTGGCTTATTCCAGCTAGCGCAACCGCCGAGAGGCAAAATGGCGAGTACTGTGAAGAGAAGTGAGTTCAGGCCAAATGAGAATAACGGCGGAGCGACTGTATATTCATGTGAATTCATGCTTCGTTCTCGGCTATCATGGAGTGGCGTGCCTTTCAGTTGGGGGCAAAGTGGATATTGCTAGGTTCCCCTGGCCTTCCACTGTTCGTTCCGGGCGGGAGCTTGACGGATCCGGCGGGCTGAATCGTGAAGTCGGAGGCGAGGTCCTGATAAGACAGCACAGCCAGGTCGATATCGTTGCGGGTGAGAAAACCGCGGACGAAGCGTCGGACATCCAATGAAGTTAATACGATAGGGTGGGGCTGATCCGGAGCTGTGCTCGAAACGATCTGACGCATCTGTGACAGCAGCGCTTCGCTTTGCCGATCCTCTAAAACGAGGTAAGGGCCTGCAGCCGAATCTCGAACCGCACTGCGCACCACCTCCTCGGTCTCACGTTCGATGATCAAGGCGCGCACGATACCGTCTCGATCGGCATAGCGGTGACAGATCTGCCGTTTCATACCGGAACGAACGTATTCCGTAAGCAGGGCTACGTTTTGCTCACGTTCGCTCCATTCGGCCAAGGCCTCCAGGACGAGGCGGGTATTGCGGATCGGGATGCCCTCACCCAGCAGACGACGCAGCACATCGGCAATCCGAGGGATCGGGGTCGTGCGCAGCACCTCCTTCACCAGATCAGCATACTCTTGTTCCATTCGGCCCAGCAATTGACGGGTCTCTTGGATTCCGACCAAGCGCGGTGCATAGCGGGCCAACGTTGCATGGACACGCAACGCGAGTAGTTCGCTGGGGCGGCGATGTCCGATGCCGGCGGCGGCTAGTGCCGGTGCATGGCTTTGTTCGACCCAGATTCTGCCCGTTTCTGGATCATGCCGAAAGGGGATGCCGCTCGATTCGATGGTTGCCGTATCGTCTGTAAGCGTTAGTTGTGTCGGATCAATCAAATCCTGTTCGACTGGCACGCCCTCGACATCTATCCTGAATTGCGACCCGGGTAGATGCTGGTCGACCGCAACTGGAATGCCGGGAACGATAATGCCGAGATCGGCTGAAACTAGTTGCGATACGCGTGCAATATGCTGTTGCAATTCGACTTGGTCGATCACATGCGTAAGGCTCGGCGCAAGGAAGAAGGCGATCGGACGTGCTTCTGCAGGCACGGTTTGCTTTTGAGGCTCTGCTGGAGCTGCGGTTGTAGCGTTGACATTGGCGTCGTCTAGCACATCGCCCTTGACAAAGCTTGCAGCTGCGAAGGCTGCGGCCAGTATAAGGAAGACGGGCATTGGGAAACCAGGAACGAACCCCATAGCAACCAAGACGCAGGCCGCCAGCCGCAATGCTCGGGTACTGGCCGTGAGTTGATTGACTATGTCGGTACCAAGGTTGAGCCTCGCCGAACCAGTTACACGAGTGACCATGGTCGCCGCTGTTATCGAGAGCAGCAGTGCCGGTATCTGCGAGATTAACGCATCACCTATGGTCAGCAGAGTATAATGATGCAGCACCTCCCCAAAGGACATGCCCTTCGAGAGCAGGCCGATCGAAATTCCGCCCAGCATGTTGATGCAGATAACCACCAGCCCGGCGATGGAATCGCCCTTAACAAACTTCATGGCGCCATCCATCGCGCCATAAAGTTGGCTCTCCTTCTCCAATGCGGCCCGGCGCCTGCGAGATTCGTTGGCATCGATGTGGCCGTTCCGTAACTCTGCGTCGATCGCCATTTGCTTGCCCGGCAGAGCGTCGAGTGTGAATCGCGCCGCCACTTCCGCTACGCGTTCGGCGCCCTTGGCGAGAACCATGAATTGCACCATGGTCACCACCAGAAATATGACAAAACCTACAACGATGTTGCCTGAGATTACGAAATCGCCGAACGTGTGGATGATGCTGCCTGCCTCGCCCTCGGCCAGGATCAATCGCGTCGTTGCCACGGTAAGCGCCAGACGGAATACCGTGGAAATCAAAATGATGCCGGGCAAAGAGGAAAAATCAACCGGCGTGCTGACATATAGGGCAACCATCAGCAGCAGTATGGCCAGCCCTATATTGAATCCTATCAGCGCGTCGACCGCCACGACCGGGATCGGCATGACCATCATACTGATCGCCAGAAGCAGCAGCAAGGCCACCATCAAGTCCGGGTTGGCCGGCGCACGCTCGATGAAGTTACGCAGGAGGTTGGCCATCGAGGCCCCTTTTTGATCGTTGAGAATTATTCTGCTGCTACGGGCGCGAATCGTAGCCCGCGGGCGGCTTCGTCCAAGCTGTCTCTCGAGGCGCGCTGGCCACGCATAAGAGCCAGAGCCAGACGCGAAGATGGCCGGTCATCCAGTCTGTTCGGGATCGTCAGTACCGCGCATGGTAGATAGCTGACCGAGGAGTTCTCCTTGATACGGCCTGCGTCCCTGGAAACCATTAATACGGCAGAGCAGCAAGTCGGCCATTTCGGCTCAGCAGCACACGACCGTCTTCGATCCGATCGACCATCCATCCATCATCCAAAAGGGCGCCGACAAAATACTTTTCGCCATCGATTACGAGATACGGAGGGGACCCACGCCAAACGGCTTCAACGGCGATTGCGGATGGCGCCTTCTCCTCTTTGATAACCACTCCATTCACCAATGTTAGAGCCCCATTCGTGCGATGATCGAACCACTGCTGAGCCTTCTGCCAACCGATGACTGATGCAGACGTGACGGTGCCCTCAGCGGTCACGACACCCTTTGCGGAGCCGATCTTGATATCAAGCAGGCCCGCTTTATCGACTTCTTCTTGCAAATCTTTGGCCGCTGCCACGGCAGTTTGATCATCAGCGCGTTTATTGGTCGGCTTGGACTCAAGTTCGGCACTAGGTGAATTGGCGCTCAATGCACCAGCGTTGCCGTAGTAGGAGAAAATGGCCGAAAGCGCGCCGATCCCGAGAGAGCCGAGTAGCACTAAGGCGAGCACAGAGATCGAGAGACGCGGTATGCCGATCGAACCAGCTGGCGCTGCATACTGCGCTGACCAGCGAATGGACATCGCGCCCGCGTGAATGACAACAGGAAGGGGCACCACAACGCACTCGCCTGCGGCAATATTCCGGCTGCCCTCCATGCTGACTCCTATTGCAAGGGCCTCGATCTCGATCGAGTTGCCAAGAAGAGTGATACGAAGATGATGCGGCGCCAGTCCTTGCTCGACGAAGATAATATCGGCATCGAGGCCGCCGCCGATTAGGCTCGTTTCTAGAGCCGCCTTACCGGTCAATCCGGAATAGAGTCCCGACAGCACTTCGAAATGGAGGGAAACGGAGTTATCCACGGAGGATCTCCCGAATAAGGAAAGAAGCCGCACGGCAATTGCCATGCGGCTCATTTTGCTTCCACATCGCGCTCCCCGGGCGACGCGGTCGGGGCAGTTCTAGAGCCCCGCTTCCGACATTACTGAACGCGTTCGTCGGCCGCCTTCTTGATTGTCTGTAGATTGGTCGTAACCGTGCGCAGCTCTATATCCCTTGCCGTTGCCTCCATGCTAACCGCCGTCAGCTCCGCGATTTGCGCCTGGAAAGCGGCAGCGCCCGTGGCTTTGGTAGCCACGTCTGCAGCACCCGCAACGCCGGCGCCAGCCGCACTAGTAGCAGTACCTACTTTACCACCCATATCGTTTTCCTTTCTTAAGAGTGTGCCGTCACCGACGGCACGGGCCTCCTGACGCGGACCATCCGGCGTCAGGCATCTTCTTCAGTTTCTGCCAGAGCGTCCTGAGAGCTTGCCATGGCAGAGTTCAGAATAGTTAGCGCAACGGAACGGAGAGCCGTGTCGAAGGCTTCGCGTTCAGCTGCAGCTTGCGAATCATCCCCAGAACTGGTCGGACCTTCCGCTCGATCGCTATCGCCAACTGGCCTGTTATGACCAGAATGACCCGATGCGTGCTGCTGGTGTCCATTCGAAGTTCCATGCCCCTCACGGGCCAAGGAAACGTTGCCAATTCCACTGCCAATTGCTGCGACCATCAGTTACTCCCGCATCTGTTTTCCATTGGCGGCGACCTTGTAGAAGATCGATATCATCAAGCTATGAGCGCGAGCTTTCGAGAAGCTGACGAGTCCCAAAAAACAACGGCGCTATCGCAAAATAGACCGCTTGTCCCGTTCGCTCAGGTTGCCACAATACTGGTGCTGCGCGTCGACAATCGGCGTAGACCGCGGCCAAGCTGGCATGATTTGGGTGTTGCCAGCACGCGCCAATTGGGAGATCGCTTATGAGACGAGCTCCTCCAGCACCATGACCCTGTAGACGCGGTAGTGCGCGAGATCCTCTACGATTTGCCCTTTGTTCGGGTGGCACCTCTTGAGGATTTCGCCGACGTGATCTTTTTTCCACTGCGTCGTATCGCCGGCGATGCCGCGATGCGAAGGAGCGATGCGCCCGCCGATGCCAAGCATCGTGTCCATTGCGCTGTGAAAATGACGCCGCCGGTTCCAGCGGAAGGCGAACTCGTCGAGTAGGCGTCAAGATGGTTCTCCCGGAAGCTATGGAATGTGCCCAGCGCCCAGCAATTCGGTTTCGCAAAAATGCCAGAATCCACTTGAACACGATGTGTGCGGACATCGTCCTATTGCTCATTGACCTTCCTGAAGCGACGGCCGGGCACGTAGTCGTAAGAGGCAAGGAGTCCGTCGGTGGCAGACTCGTCCACGTCAACAGTTCCGGAAAGCGGTGTCCGGTTAGGGTTGACCATGGCGCGCTTGAGCTTGTGGAGCTTGAGCCAGGCGGTTTGCAGGATACACCCAGCTTAGGCTGAAGCTGCAGCGCCGAAATGGAGTTGGAGTGCGTCGCCATCGACGCAATCCAAGAGACCTGCCGCACAGGGCAAGCCGCGTGAACCGCTTCAACGCAAGGCGGGCAATTGATGTGCTAACAATGGCCAAACTTGATTAGCTACCGGAAGAGAAGGGCTCTCCTCAGCTCACATCGCACCCGCGCGATTGATGTCCTTCGCGACCGGTCCCGCCGGTTCGTCCGTCCATCAAGCCCTTGCGGCTTCGCTACATGCAATCAGTGGGCCGCGGTATGTGTTTCTCGCAGCTCGGAAGGCGAAGCGCCGGCTCCTGGCTCTAATGCAAACCCTGGCTCGGCAACCAAGCACCCAGCAGCTCGCAACCCGACGCGCTGATACCCATAGTCAAACCGAGGCCGATCCAGGTGCAAGACCGGAAAGGCGGCGTTGCGATCCGGCAATGACGTACGGATAAGGCTGATGACGCACTCCCGCCGACACGCTGCGTTGTCGACTTCGATGATCCGCTCGCAGGCAGGAGGTTGCCCGGGCTGTTCAGGTGACTGTTGGTGATGCTGACGAGTACGTCGGCCACGCAGCCGAATGGCTCGACGTCGTTCCCCTGCGCATCTTGATTGGCTGGAGTTTGACCTGTGATGCGGTCGGGGAAGACGGCGTCAAGGTGCTCTGACGCCGTCATCAGATGCGGCTCCCCAACCGCGCTCAAATTCCGCAGGATGCGGTCACATAAAGTCATCCTCGTACGAGTATCTGGGTGAACTTGGCGCGCTCTCGGTATCACTGCTCTCGCTATACCCAGTTTTGCAGAGATATAGCGGTGGTTTGTCTGCACGCTGCCATTCACCCACACTGTTCTTTGTCCACTTTTCGGGATGCTGGGTAGGGTCAAGGACCATGTCGCCATCATCCACTTCAACAAACCCCAATTGCGCTGCGCGGGCTCGTGCTTCTGGATTAGCCGCACGCCAATTCAGCAATGGTCGCTCGCCGTCCATCCGAAGTTGATGCTCCAGCAGAATATCGCCTGCATTCTCAACGAGCGGATGAGCGACCTGTAGATCCACTATGGAGGTGATCTCAGTTCGACCAGGAAATTGTTGCCGCCAATTTTCGGACTCGAACTCAGTCATTCTGAATCCGCCTTCCGTTCTCAGCAGTCCAGCACTCTGATTTCCCAATTGATAGCTGAAATATCGTGCGTGCTCCGTATCTCGACGCATGCCGTATTGCTTAGCAACATCCGCGGTGCGACTGGCCCGTGAGGATACGAAGTCCGAATACTCTTGTGGATTGTCGGCGATGTGCATAATATTATCGCCATGAAATTGCCTCACCTCCCTCCTAAAAGAAGACCTGTCGATCTCCACAACAGGAGGCTCGGAGCAGAGAGAATACGCTTGTGTTGCGGCTGAAGAAGAGCTGCCGCTGGAATCCAATCCAGCTAAGCGCATTCTGGCAAACATATTCGCGAATCCCTCGCTTCCTGCATCTGTTTCCGTTTGCTCGGCGACACCACCCTGGTAGTGGATATCTGACGAGCCATCAATTCGACCATACATGAAATTCGTATTCCTTTGTTTCGCAATTGACTTCAGGCTGGCTAAGCGCGGCAGGTTTAGTTAGGCCGCTTAGTTGACGACAGGCTGACGAAGGCGTCTGAAGATGTACCAATGAATTCAGGCTGCGCCCTACTGGTCGGCCAAGGCCGTGGTTCTGAACTTTTCGGGTCTTGCCGGTCGCCAATGCGAGGGGGAATTTCTCCAGTTTCGCGATATCAAAGAATCGAGCGAGAACGTCGGTTGCGGATCGAGCCGCTGAGCTAACGGACGTTCCGTGGCAACAGCCGCCCCTTAAGAGCAAGAGACGGACAGGGGCACCCCGCAAGGGGCGGGCAGTACTCCCTGAACGGAAAAGGTAACTTCGAGTTCGATCGGACAATCCCGCTCGATCGAAAGGGGAGCGTCTCAATGCGGCCCATGGGTTGCTCGCGCGTGGGCTGAGCGTGGCGGAGGCTGCCTTGTTGTTGTCGCGCCAATTCACCCTGTCCCGACGTCAAGCCCATCGGTACATCGAGGCGGCCCAGACGCTCGAACGACCGGTGCCGGTGGCCGAGCCGACGACGGCGGTGACGTTCAAGCTTCCGCCCAGTTTGGTCGACGCGGTGCGGGCGCGGGCGGCGGCCGAGACGACGACAATCAGCGACTTGGTCAGCCGGGCATTGCGCGCCTTCCTCGGCGAAGTCGGCGGCAATGGCTGACCCCTTGCGGCGTCAAGGGCCGCAGCGTCCACCTCGAGCATGCGTTTGACCGTCTCCTCACCATCAAGCTGGAGCAGGTCTACGGGATTCGGGTCCCGGAGCGGGTCCGTGTCGTCGGCATTGGACCGCGGATAAGAGAGGGGAGCGATGAAGATCGCCGTGATTTATGCCCGGGTGTCCTCCGACCAGCAGAAGGAGGAGAACACGATCGCCAGTCAGACAGCGGCGCTGGTCGAGTTCGCCCGCGAGCAGGGGTTCAGCGTCCCCGATGAATGGGTGATCGAGGACGAAGGATTCAGCGGCGCCAGCCTGCTGCGGCCCGGCTTGGAGCGGCTGCGCGACCTCGCGGCCGAGGGCCAAATCCAAGCGGTCCTCATCCACGCGCCGGATCAGGTCCTTCTGACCGATGAGTTCGCCCGCCATGGTATCGAGACCATTTTCATCAAAGCGCCGCATGCCGGCACGCCGGAAGATCAGCTGATGCTGCAGTTCCAGGGCATGATCGCCGAGTACGAACGGGCCCAGATTCTGGAACGCTCCCGCCGCGGCAAGCGTCACCGCGCCAAAGCCGGCGAGGTCTCCGTGCTCGGCGGGGCGCCCTGCGGCTATCGCTACATCCGCAAGACGCCCGAAATGCCGGCGTTACGAGATTAACGCCGCCGAGGCGGCAGTGGTGCGGCTGATATTCGACAAATACACGGTCGAGGGCCTGAGCATTGGCGCCATCGCCCGGCTGCTGCGGGAAATGGCCCCGCCGACACGCAAGCGCGTGAACCGATGGGAACGTTCGGTCGTGTGGGGCATGTTGCGCAATCCCGCCTACAAAGGCACCGCCTGCTTCAACGAGACGAAAGTCGGGCCACGGCAAAAGGTGACGAAGCCATTCCGCCTGTCGGGTCGGGCGGTTCATGGCGAAAAGACCTGTGCGCACGAGCGGCCGCGGGAGGAATGGATCGAGATACCCGGTCCCCGACCTTGTCAGCGAAGAGACCTTCGCGTTGGCGGCGGAACGCCTGGCCGACAACAAGCGCTTCGCGCCGCGCCGCACCATTGAGCCCAGCCTCGTGCAGGGCCTGGTGTCAGGCAAGAAATGCGGCTACGCGCTCTACCATACGTCGACCCGTAGCTCGGCCCGCAAAATCCACTATTACCGCTGCCTGCAGCGAACCGCCGTCCTCCAATGGTAATGTGCCGTCCTCCGACCGAAGTTACCTTTTGCGTTCAGGGAGTAATTAGCCCGCTCCTTGCCAACATCTTCCTGCACTACATCCTTCGGGGCAGGTCAAAGCCTTTGCGGCGAGGCAGAGCGCAGTGACGTCGCGCACGGCTTCAAGCAAATCCGCACCAACTCTACGCGCCCAGGCGCTGACAAGGATGTTCATTCTCGCGGCGCAGGTGCTTCGCAAGATATTGAGGACAAAACTGAAGCGGTTTCGTACCATCAGAGGTGATGAATTGCCTGCCGTGGTCGTAGCTTAACGTCCGGACTGCTTCAACTGCTGCGTTGCCGAGATACTGAAGGACGATGGCCGATTGGACCGCGAGATCAATTTGAGGTCATTATCGATAGTGGGGCTATCGGGCCACTCTACGGCGAAGGAGGCGGCAACTTGTGTCTCCGACCCGAAACGATTACCTGACGGCCATTATGAGCAAGCATTTGGCATCCGTCTTGACGATCGTGAACGCGCCCTACAACGCGAGAGGCGATGGCGAGAGCCGATGGCGACATCCGTGGCTGGATTGAATGCCTTCTGACAGTCGGCTGCCGCTTGGAGCGCTATCTGTTAACGCGGGAACATGTACGCCTTTAAGACATATATACTTGACAAGGGCGGCGTGATCCAGCTACATTGCGACCCGTCAACTCCAAAATAGCAGGAGTGGAGAAGGTTATTATGCCTCGGGCAGCGATTGAAGCGAATGAACGGATGAACCTGCGCGTGGCGGCGCAGCAGAAGGCGACGCTGATGCGGGCAGCCGCGCTTGTGCATGCGGATTTGACGGAGTTCGTCACCCGTGCGGCCCTGCGCGAGGCCGAAGCAGTGATCAAGAGCGCCGAGAGGATAGAGGTCTCGGAACGGGATTTCCTGCGCATTCTGGAGCTTTTGGACAACCCGCCACCGCCGAACGAAAAACTGCGCGCCGCGATTGCCGCCTTGCCGCGTGATCGATGAGCCTTCCGGCCTGGCACGAGGAGCCGATCTCGAAGGCGCAGGATCGCAGCGACTTCGATTGCGGCGACGCCGACACGAACGTCTTCCTGGCCCGTTATGCGCGCCAGAGCCATGAGCAGAACGCCACCAAAACATATTGCGCGATAGAAACGGCGCGGCCCGGTCGGATTCTTGGATTTTATTCGATCGCGCCGTCGGCCCTTGGTCATGCGGCCGTGCCGGCGCGCATGACCAAGGGGCTCGCGCGTCACGATGTCCCGGGCTTTCTCCTGGCGCGCATCGCCACCGACAGATCGATAGCGGGGCAGGGGCTGGGCGGTCAGCTGCTGGCCGCCGCCGCGAGGCGCTGTCTTCGGCTGGTGACGGAGGGCGGCGGCATCGTTTTGATCATCGACGCCAAGAACGAACGCGCGGCCGATTGGTACGCCTCCTTCGGCGCCGAGCCCCTGCAGAGCCACCGCCAAGGTCAGCCGCTTCGGCTGGTGATCCATCTGGCGACGTTCGCGGCGGATTTGCGGGTCGCGGGCCATCTCTGACAGCCTCTGGATCAATGAAGCTGGCCGGCGCTGTCCCCATGAAGCCAGGCATGCCGACCGCGCCGACCACGGCAGGGGAGGGGAGGGCTCCACCCTGCCCATGGCGAGGGTGATCTCTACGATGTCGGGCAATTCCCTCGTCGGCTTCGTACGCCATCACTGATTCCGCTCGCTGATTCCCGACCGCGAGAGCATTCGGCTTGGTGGGCTCTTGTCCAGCCAACTTAGCACGGTTGCGACACCCATTGAGCACCATAGCACCAAGTGCTATCTTTCATCGTGCCCGATCGAATATTCAAGACAGCATGGTTCGCCAAGGCGGCGCGCAAGGCACGGCTTTCCAACGCAGCGCTTACGCAGGGAGGCTGAGCAGGGCAAAGCGGATGATCTGGGCGGAGGCGTGTTCAAGAAACGGCTCGGCGACAACCGCTTTCAATCGATCCTGCTCGCCAGGAGCGGCGAGTTCTGGGTTTACGTCTATCGCCAAACAGGACAGGGCGAACATCGATGATGACGAATTGCGTTTCGCGATCTGGTGGCGCTCTACCGGCGCAAATCCATCGTGGATTTGGACGCGGAATTGAATGCTGGAGTTTTGATGGAGATTGGCGATGACGATTAGACGAAAATTCAAGAGCGACGCCTTCGAGGCGATCCACAGCGCGGTGGAAGGCATGGTGCTCGCCGGCACGGTCGACAAACAGACCCTGCGCTCCTTCGACGAAGCCTGCCTGTCCCGGCCGACGCTATTCGACGCAAAGAAGATCAAGGCGCTGCGCGAGCGCAATCACGTCAGCCAGCCGGTGTTCGCGCGCTATCTCAACACGTCGGACTCGACGGTGCAGAAGTGGGAGACCGGCACCAAGCGGCCGAGCGGGCTAGCGTTGAAGCTGCTGTCGGTGGTCGAAAAGCACGGTTTGCAGATGCTGCAGTAGGCCGTCGGTGGTCGAAAAGCACGGTTTGCAGATGCTGCAGTAGGCCGACTACCCCTCCGGAGATGCGAGCTCGGCCTCGACGGTGGCGGCATCGGGCAAGCGGATCGGCTCTATTGTCATTCCGGCGCTCCTCACATCCAGGTGGTCCACTCAAGCAGGGCGAGCGATAGGTCAAGGAAAAAGCCACAAAGCCCTGCGTTTCCAGGGCCGCCCAACGATCCAAGGTCAGAATTTTCGCGGATCTGGGCGGCGAAACCAATCACTGTCGACAAGAGAGATTGTGATAAAACGCTGTAGCCTTTGGTTTCCGATTTCAATTGAAGCGGTAAGCTGCAATTCCAAGCCAAATTTCGGTCCTTACGGGGGCATTCACGGAAGAGGCGCGAATTCGTGTCTTTGACTTTAGCCCGGCCTTACTCTTTCGTCGGCGGCCACCGGCGAACTATATGCACCAGGGCCAGCACGAGATTTGCCTTCGACTTCGTAAACCAGACGGTAGCTCTCGTGTGGAATCATCTCGCGCGTGCCGGGGATTTTTCCGGTGCGGCCGAGCTTGGGGAAATCCGCCAGCCTCGCCGCTGCGTCGCTGAAAAGGTGGTCCATCCGAGCGGCCGCTGACAGGCTGTCGGCCGCAATGTAGTCCCAAATGTCGGCTCGGTCCTGTTCGGCCTCTGGCGTCCATACGACCCTCACGCCTGGCTTGCCGTCTTGGCACGCCGGGCGGCGAAGTCAGCCTCGATCTCATCATTCGTCCGGCCTCGGCCGGCCCGCATCGAGGACCGCGCGACCTCGACCTTGCGGCGGAGGAACTCGTCATACTCCCGCTCTTCGCGCCGACGCTCAATGTAATCACGCATCAGCTCGCGAACCACCTGTTCGAGCTTCATCGTGAAAACCGCCTCTTTCGGCATGCTCGGCCTCCTGCGGGCAAGATACTCATGAAGTATATACGTTGTCATCATCAGCCGGCAAGCTGGCAAAGTCGACAGCTGGCAAAGTCGACCGCCCTCACGCGGGGGAGCTTGTTCACTTGTTCAAAGGACGCCTTGGTGAGGAGGGCAAAGCGCGGCTGCCTCGGGCGAGCGACATGCCTGTCGGATAGCCGCTCGACGTCGACGGTCTTTTTGCCTTTGAAGATGCGCAGGACGAGCGGGGCTCTCGCGATGCCGCCGAGGCGGATTCAGCGCAGTCTGAAATCATGATGGTTGGATGGATTGGGAGCGCGCGTACCGGCCGTCGTTTCCGTTGGCGCTGCCAGTCGTGCCGGCCAAGCGGTCGCTCAATCGTCGCCGGCGAGGCCGTCGAACGCCTCCATCAGCGCATCGACGTCGCCTAGCCGAGCGCCTGTGCTGTCTCAGCGATCTGGGCTTCGTTTCCCTTGCGGGCCGCGGTGGCGAGTTCCGAACCCTGATTTCAGGATCGCATTGGACCTATCAATTGCCCATTGCGCAAAATCGTTACGGCTGTCGATGATCCTGCTTTCCATCGATGCGCGCTCCTGCGTTTACGATTTGTTGGCCAACTCGGGCTAGGGGTCAGGGCGCGCGATCGGTATTGCGTTCGCGCCAAAACACTCCTCGAGGCTTGCAGCGTCAAGCTCTGGGCAAGCCGTTTCGCCTCGCGCAGCCCGCGAATATCGGCCGATATTGAGACTGATCATGCCGGGGCTCTTGACGGAAAAGCACTCGTTGTTCGATTCAAACGGGAAGGGGAGGGTATCCACACCAATTCGGATAATCTCTTCCACGGACGGTCTCCCTCGATTGAGCTATCAACGAACTCATTCTGGCACATTGCGATGCCGTTGGGAGCCGTCCACCCCAACATGGCACGGACGATCTCGATGACGTCCGGTAGATCGTCGTCCTAGCCGGGCACCCTTGGACCGGTCGGCGGCCGTCATGATCGAAGCCTCCCGCCGAGACGAAGCGCGGCCTCGAAAGAGGCCAACGGCAGGAATAGCGACAAAGGCCGATCCTCCAGACCGAGC
>NZ_RQXT01000054.1 GCF_003863365.1 Mesorhizobium tamadayense
GGGAGCCTTGGCGGCATAAAGCCTTGCGGGGGGCGGCTGCTTTGTTGACTTGCGGTGAGCCACTGGGAATCCGAAGATGAGACCATAGGTGTCTGCGAGGACGTTCCGGGTCGTCTCGCTCGACAGCCGTGCCGGCATGGACGGGGACGTCTCCTCCGCTTTTGCGGCGGCACTCGGCCAGGCTTCGAAGCGAGACAACGCTCAGGTGGGACGGCCGATCATTTGATCTGAATATCGCGTGACACGGCAATATCCGCCAGCCAATCGACCAGGCTTTGCGCAAAGCTGCGCGGCGCAAAAATATCGCAGGCTTCGGTCCCGGTACGCAAGACGAGCACCGGCACGTGATGGAAACCGGTCTGCAACGCGCTCCCCGGCCTCGCCTGCGGTGAATCCCAGTCGATCGCCACACAGGCCTTCAGAACGTCGAAGGTGTGCGGCCCGCTCAGCTTGAGCCGCATCCTGCCTTCGCCGAGCGACAGCGAACAGCCAAGGGCGGGATCGATCGACCAGCTCGGCTTCGGTCCGTCCTCCGTGATCAGCCAGAACCGGCGCGGCGCGACACGAACCGCAAGCCATCCGCCGACGGGCACGGCCTCGCCGAAGGCCGATGGCAGGGCGGCACCCAATTGGCGCGACAGCTCGGCCTCGCAAGCCGCTTGCGTCTCGGGCCAACCCTCGACCTGGACGATCGTGCAAGTCTCGACGGATACCGCAAAGCCGCATTCAGCCATGGAGCCGCTCTCCCTGCGGATCGAGAAAGACCGGCGAGACGACGCGGGCGCGGACAGCCTCGTTCTTCATCATGTGGACCGCCACCACTTCGTCCCCCATCGCGACATCGCCGGCAAGCAGCGCAAGGCCGACATAGGCTCCCAGCGTCGGGCTGTAGGTGACCGAGGTGATGCGGCCGCAGCCATGCCCCTTCAAGGTTTCGCCTTGCTTGAAAAGAACGGCGCCGCCGCTCAGGCGCGCGTCCGCCTCCACGCATGTCAGCCCGACCAGGCGCTGCCGGTCCTGCTCGGCGAGAGCAGGGCGGCGGCGAAGCACGTCGCCGACGAAACCGGAGCGCTTTCCAACCATGCGGCCAAGCCCGAGATCGTCGAGCGTCGTGCGGCCGTCGATTTCCGGGCCGGCAACATGGCCCTTCTCGACACGCAGCGCGCCGAGCGCCTCGACCCCGTAAGGCCTGAGCCCGAACGGCTGCCCGGCCTCGATCAGCCTGCGCCAGGCGGCTTCGCCGGCGCTCGCGCCGACATAGACCTCGTAGGCCCGCTCGCCGGAATAGCTCAGCCGGATGACACGCAGCGCGCGGCCGTCGAACTCTCCTCCAATGAGGCCCATATGCGGTAGAGCCTCGTTGGATACGTCCAAGGTCGGGAAAGCGGCGGCGAGAACCTCCCGGCTCCTCGGCCCGGCGACCGACATCGCCGCCCATTCGTCCGTCACGGAGGTCACGGCGACACGCAAGTCCGGCCAGGCCGTGTCGAGCAGGAATTCCAGCCGCGACAGCACGTTGGCCGCCTTGGCGGTCGACGTGGTCATGAAGAAACGGTGCTCGCCAAGCCTCGTTGTGGTGCCGTCGTCGAGGACGACGCCGTCGTCACGCAGCATGACGCCGTAGCGGGCGCGGCCGACCGGCAGCTTGACGAAGCCGTTCGCGTAGACCCGGTCGAACAGCGTCGCGGCATCGGGGCCCTGAACGTCGATCTTGCCCAGGGTCGAGATGTCCATCAGCCCGGCGGCCTCGCGCACGAAACGCATCTCCGCGACATAGGCCTCGTTCACGTCCCGGCCGGCGCCGCGGTAGAAATACGGCCGCATCCAGAGGCCGACTTCCAGCATGTCGGCGCCGTTGGCGATGTGCCAGTCATGCATCGGCGTGCGGCGGGTCGGCTTGAGATGATGGCCGACTGCGCGCCCGGCGAGCGCGCCGATCGCCACCGGCGTATAAGGCGGCCGGAAAGTGGTCGTACCCGTCTCGGGAATGGTTGCGCCGCGCAGCGCCGCCATGGCCGAGAGCGCCGGAAAATTGCTGGTCTTGCCCTGGTCCGTCCCCATGCCGAGCGTGGTGTAGCGCTTCAGATGCTCGACCGATTGGTAGCCCTCGCGATGGGCGAGCGCGATGTCGCCGGTGGTGACGTCCATCTGGAAGTCGACGAAGGCCTTGCCACGCGCCGGCGGGACACCACGGAACGCGGCCGCGGGCAGATCCGTGGATTGGAATTGGAGAGCGGCCGGGACCGGCTTCGTCTTTCCACAATATGCGGCCGCCTCGATGCCGGCGCGATGGCCGGTCTCGATCGCTTCCGCCGTGGTGTAGCCGCCGACCACGGAACCGGCGCCGAACTGACCGCCTGCCAAGGGACCGGGAGCGAAGCCGTCGATATCCTCGCGATACACCGGCTTGACGCCAAGATGGGAGGTGAGATGGACAGTCGGCGACCAGCCGCCGGAAACACAGACCAGGTCGCAGTCGACCTCGGTCTCCGCGCCCGATCCGGCAAGCCTGGCCGCGTTGAGCGCCCGGCCGCCACGCAGATCGGCAATGTGCGTGCCGGGGCGAACGGCAATCCCTAAGCGCAAGGCTTCCGCCTGCAGGGCAGGCGCAAGCGTCGCCCGCAGATCCGCGACCGTGACCTGCGCCCCCGCCGCAGCGAGATCGAAGGCCGTGCGCCAGGCACCGTCATTCGTCGTGGTGACCACGGCCCTTCTTCCGGGCAGGACGGCGAAGCGGTTGACATAGGTCCTGACCGCCGACGCGAGCATCACGCCGGGCCGATCGTTGTTCGAGAACACCAAAGGCCGCTCGATGGCGCCAGGGGCAAAGACGATCGCGCCGGCGCGCAGGATCGTGAACGCCTGGCGGACCCGGCCGGAGGCTTGCGCATGGTCTCGCCGCTCGACAAGGCCCAGCACCTGGCCATCGTAAATGCCGACGGCGGTTGTCCGCGCCATGAGGTCGACGTTCCCCAAACCCCTCAGTTCGATCCCCAATGCCTCGAGCCAGGCGTTGGCCTCCGAACCGGGACGTTCGGACAGAAGCTGTCCGCCGAAGCGAAAATCCTGCTCGATCAGCGCCACCCTGGCGCCGGCGTTCGCCGCGGCGCGCGCGGCGGACAGACCCGCCGGTCCGCCGCCGACAATGGCGACGTCCGCGAAGGCGTGGCGAAGCTCGTAACGGTCGGGGTCCGGTTCCATGCCGGCCTTGCCGAGCCCCGCCGCCCTGCGGATGAAATGCTCGTAGAACATCCAGGCGCGGCGGGTCGGCCCCATGAAGGTCTTGTAGTAGAAGCCCGCGGAAAGGAACGGCGCGAACAGGCCGTTGACGCTCTGCAGGTCGAAGGCGAGCGAAGGCCAGCGGTTCTGGCTCTCGGCGATCATGCCGTCGCCGAGTTCCAGCATCGTCGCAGGCAGGTTCGGCTCGCGCCGCCCGCCGGTCCCAAGTGTCACCAGCGCATTGGGCTCCTCGGCTCCGGCCGAGAAGATGCCGCGCGGCCTGTGGTATTTGAAGCTGCGGCCGACGAGCGACACGCCGTTGGCAAGCAGCGCGGAAGCGAGCGTGTCGCCCTGGAAACCGGCCAGCTTGCTGCCGTCGAAGCTGAATTCGAGCGGCCGGCCCCGATCGATGCGGCCGCCCTTGGCCAGCCGTTTGGAGTTGGAATTCATTGCGCCGATTTCCTGGGAGCCGGTTTCCTGGCGAGAGCGACCGAGGCGATTGAATGGGTACGTGTGTCGCGCTCCACGATCAGCCACTGCCGGCAGCCGAGGACGTGCTGCCAATGTTCCCTGTGCGATCCAGCCGGGTTCCTTCGGACGAAGACGTAGCGGTACCAGGCTTCGAAATCCGGATCGTCGTGGGCGGGGCGGATAATTGAGGCGTCGCCGCCATAACGGAACTCGTCATGGTCGCGCGGACCGCAGCACGGACAGTCGATGCGCAGCATGTCTCGGCGCTCCCTATTGTAGCCACGCGAACGGGCCGACGCCGGCCTCGTCGAGCGTGCGGCCCGTGCGGAAGCGGTCGAGGCTGAAGGCGGCGTTGAGCGGATGCGGCCTGCCGGTAGCGATCGTATGCGCGAAGCACCAGCCGGACGCCGGCGTTGCCTTGAAGCCGCCGTAGCACCAGCCGCCGTTGAGATAGAGCCCGTCGACCGGGGTTGGGCAGATGATCGGGCTCGCGTCGGGCGTCATATCCATCACGCCGCCCCAATGGCGCAGCAGCCTGACCCGAGAGATGCAAGGCATCAGCGCGATCGCCGCTTCGGCGACCTCGCGCACGACGCCGAGATTGCCGCGCTGGGCATAGGAATTGTAGCCGTCGAGATTGCCGCCGAAGACCAGCCCGCCCTTGTCGGACTGGCTGACGTAGAAATGATCGGCCCCGTAGGCGACGACCTGGTCGACCATCGGTTTGAGCGGCTCGGTCACGAAGGCCTGCAACACGTGGCTCTCGATCGGTAGTTCCAGGCCCGCTTTGTGGCCAAGCACCGAGGTATGTCCCGCGACGGCCAGGCCGACCTTGCCGGCGGCGATCAGGCCCTTGGCCGTCTCGACGCCGACGATTCTTTCGCCCTCGTGCAGGAAGCCCGTCACCTCGCAATTCTGGATGATATCGACGCCGTGGCCGTCCGCGGCACGGGCGTAACCCCAGGCGACCGCATCGTGGCGGGCTGTGCCGGCGCGGCCCTGCAGGATCGCGCCATGGATCGGGAAGCGCGCGGTTTCGGAATAGTCCAGATAGGGCACCAGGTGCCGCACGTCGTCGCGGCTCAGGATATCGGCGTCGATGCCGTTCAGCCGCATGACGTTGGCGCGGTGGCTGAAAGAGTCGAGCTGGTCGGCCGAGTGCGCGGTGACGATCTGGCCCCGCTGCGAGAACATGACGTTGAAGTTCAGCGCATGCGTCAGGCCTTCCCACAGTTTCATCGAGAATTCGTAGAACTGGGTGTTGCCGTCGAGCAGGTAATTGGAGCGCACGATGGTCGTGTTGCGGCCGACATTGCCGCCGCCGACATAGCCTTTCTCGAGCACCGCGACGTTGCGGATGCCGTGGTTCTCGGCGAGATAGAATGCCGTCGCCAGCCCATGGCCGCCGCCGCCGACGATGATGACGTCATAGGAGCGTTTCGGCTCCGGCGCGCGCCACGCGCGCTGCCAGTGCCTGTGGCCGGCGAGCCCGTTACGCAAAATGGAGAGGGCCGAATAGTGGCGCATCGGAGGCTTCTTGGTTCTATTTGACGAAGAGGCGGCGCGGGAAATCGCAGAAGGCTTCGACGCCGGTCTCAGTGATGCGGATCGATTCCGAAATGGCGATGCCCCAGTCTTCCAGCCAGAGACCCGGCATGAAGTGGATCGTCATGTTCGGCTCCAGAACCGTCTCGTCGATCGAGCGCAGCGAGATGGTCCGCTCGCCCCAGTCGGGCGGATAGCCTAGGCCGATGGAATAGCCGCAGCGCGAATCCTTGAAGAAGCCGTGCCGCTCGATGGCCTTCGTCCATGCCGCGTGCACGTCGCGAGAACCGGCGCCGGGCCTGGCCACGGCAAGCGCTGCTTCGAGCCCCTCGACAACCACGTCCGCGGCCTTGCACATCTTCTCCGGCGGCGTGCCGAGATAGATCGTGCGCGTCAGCGGCACATGGTAGTGGTGCCGCACGCCGGCGATCTCGACCGTCGTGCCTGCCGGCGAGGCGAACGGATCATCGCGCCAAGTCAGGTGCGGGCAGGAGGTGCCGACGCCGGTCGGCATCAGCGGCGCGATCGCCGCGTAGTCGCCGCCAAAGGCTTCGGTTCCGTGCGTGGCGGTCGCGA
Organism: Mesorhizobium tamadayense; assembly: GCF_003863365.1. GTDB lineage: Bacteria > Pseudomonadota > Alphaproteobacteria > Rhizobiales > Rhizobiaceae > Mesorhizobium > Mesorhizobium tamadayense. The sequence goes on from NZ_RQXT01000054.1 coordinate 5,812, forward strand.
GAATTTCGGCGGCGGCATCGCATTGGCGAACGCCGGGCCCGATCACCTCGATCGCCCGCGCCATCGTCTTTTCGGCGATGCGGGCCGCCTGCCGCATCAGCCCGATCTCGGCCGCCGACTTCACCGCGCGGACCCAGTTGACTAGCGTGCCGGCATCGACGAAGCGCGCGTTGGGCAGTTCCGCCTTCAGGATCTCGAGCGACTTCGCGGTGAAATAGAAGGAATCTGCCTCCACGCCGATCCTTGCGCGCTCGAGGCCGCGCTCGCGCATAACTCGCGCCACGGCCTGCAGCGGGTGCTTCGCCTGCGACTGCACATGGTCGTCGGAATAGCCGACGATGTTTTCCTCCGGCAGGATCGTCGTCAGCCGCGCCCCGTTGACGTCCTGGCCGCGCCCGATCCAGATCGGAACCGCCGTGTCCAGTCCGACAAGCACGCCTTGGTGGACATAGAAGGACCAGCCGTCATAGCCGGTGAGGTAGTTGAGGTTGGCGGGCTCGGACACATAGAGCGCGTCGAGCCCGGCTTGCGCCATGCGCTCTTTGGTCTTGGCCAGCCTGGCGGCGAATTCCTCGCGCTCGAACGGGGTGTTGTTGCTGCCGAACCGCATCGCCGATTTCCTCAGCGAACGGTCACGCCCGACGGCGTCCTGGTGAGCACCTCGGCGCCCGAGGGACCCAGCAGGACCGCGTTGGACATGAAGAAATCGCCGCGTCCGGTGCCCATCAGCCAAGAGAGCACGTGGAAGCTCATGCCGGTCTTGAGCACGATGTCGCTGTCGCGGCGCAGCCCGGTCACCTTGTTGCCGCCCGTCCAGCTCGGCGGCACGCCGATGCCGACCACATAGCCGCAATGATGCCGGCGGTAATGCGAGAGGCCGGCACGGTCGACCACGCCCTGCCAGGCCGCGTAGACGTCGCGGAACAGGACGCCGTCGCGCATCGCGCCGACGACAGCGGCAAAGGCGTCGGCCGTGAGCGCGGCCATCTCATAGGTCTCCTTCGCGGCGTGGCCGACATGGATCAGGCGGCCGAGAGGCGCATGGTAGCGGGCGACGCAGCCGGTCAACTCGAGGAAGACCGCTTCGCCCGCGCCGAACCGGTCGCTCGTCCAGGTCGTATGCTCTTCGCCGAGCCTGCGGGTGGAACGGATGAACGGACCGAAGCCGGGAAACGTGCCGCCCGCCTCGATCATGGCACGCTCGGCTTCCGCCGCGACATGGCGCTCGCTGGCACCTTCCGCGATCGCTTCGATCGCCGCCCGCGCGCCGGCGTCGGACACCTTCGCCGTGGCCCGCATCAGGGCCTGCTCGGCCGGGCTCTTGACCATACGGATGTCGTCGATGACGCCCGAGGCGTCGACCCAGCGCGAGGCGGTCAGGCGCTGCTTCAGCGCCTCGGCGAGCCCGTGCGGCAGACCGGACGACCATGACTCGATGCCGACAGAGCCAAGCCTGCCCGAAAGCACGCGCCCCAGCAGATCGGCCACCGTCTCGCCGTCATGGTGTCCTTCGAAGCGCGCATTCCTGACCTGGTTGGCAATGGTCACCTTTTCCATTGCGCGCGTCAGAAGGATCATCTCGCCGTCGGCCGGGACGACCAGAACATGCGGCGCGAAGTAGCCCCAGTGATCGAGCCCGGTCAGATAGAAGATGTTCTCCGGCGCGGAGACCAGAAGGGTGTCGATACCGCGCCCGGCCATGGCATGCCGGACGGCATCGCGGCGCCGATCGAACTCCTCACTCTCGAAATAGGGCGCGATAGATTCGCCGCTGCTTTTGTCCAGCACATCTCCCCCTCCGGAGCCGATGCTCCGCAGCTTCAGTTTTTCGCCTTCGCTTGAGGCATGTTGTGTACAACTATCGCGAATATCGGTCTTGAATTTCGATCATGTCAAGGATCTTTCGTTTTTGACCGAGCATTGATGTGCACATCTATTGAAATGCAGAGAAAAATCTGCAACCATACGTTCAAGCTGCTCAATGCCGAAAAAAGGGGTCGGATCAGGCGGCGGTTTCGCAACAATGGGAGCAAGATGATGACGATCAGAATTTCGCGCCGCACTGTGGTTGGGCTCGGTGCCGGGCTAGTCATGTTGTCCGGCGCTGGAATCGCGCATGCCGAGTCGACGCTGGAGCGCGCCAAGAAGGACGGCTATATCCGCGTCGGCTTCGCCAACGAGGCGCCCTTCGGATACGCCACGCCCGACGGCAAGCTGACCGGCGAGGCGCCGGAAGTCGCCAAGGCGGTGCTGGCCAAGTTGGGCATCAAGCAGGTCGACGGCGTGCTGACCGAATTCGGCTCGCTCATCCCGGGCCTCAAGGCCGGCCGCTTCGACATCATCGCCGCCGGCATGTTCATCACTCCGAAGCGCTGCGCCGAGATCAATTACTCCGAGCCTTCCTACGGCATCGGCGAGGCCATGCTGGTGGCAAAAGGCAACCCGAAAGGCGTGAAGGATTTTTCGAGCATCAAGGACAATCCGGATCTCAAGCTTGCCGTGATGGCAGGCGCCGTCGAAGGCGGCTTCGCCAAGGATGCGGGCGTGGGCGCCGGGCAGATCGTGGCCCTGCCTGACCAGTCCAGCCTGGTCGCGGCCGTCCAGTCGGGCCGCGCCGACGCTGCCGCGTTGACGGCGCTTTCGATCGCCGACATGGCCAAGAAGGCGGACGGCGTCGAATCGACCAAGCCGTTCGGAGAGGTTAACGGCAAGTCGGTGAAGGGCCATGGCGGCTTTGGCTTCCGCAAGGAAGATACCGATCTGCTGGAGGCATTCAACGCTGAACTGAAGAAGTTCATCGGTTCGCCCGAGCATATCGCCCTGGTCGAGCCGCTCGGCTTCGGCAAGGATTATCTGCCCAACAAGACCACTGCGCAGCTCTGCAAGGGCGAATAAGTTCCCAACTGCTGGCGGCGCGAAAGCGCCGCCCTTTTTTCTTAGGCCACCTTTTCTTAGGGAAGCGCATTCTTAGGGGAAGCGCATGGGAATCCGCACGCTAATAGGCATGCTGGTCGCCGCCGTCGCGGTGATTGCCGCCATGGCCACGCAGGAAGCCTATCGGCTGTTTCTGCCCGGGCTGTTGCAAGGCGCGGTGCTGACGATCGAGATCGCCATCCTCGGCAGCCTGCTCGCGATCGTCATGGGCGTGTTCGCAGCCCTTGCCCGGCTCTATGGTCCGGCGCCGGTCCGATGGCTGGCCACGGTCTATGTCGAGATCTTCCGCGGCACCTCGGCGCTGGTGCAATTGTTCTGGCTGTTTTTCGTGCTGCCGCAATTCGGCGTGTCGCTCGACGCCTTTCTGGTTGCCGTCGTGGCATTGGGGCTGAATGTCGGCGCCTACGGGTCGGAGGTCGTGCGCGGCGCGATCCTGTCGGTCGCCCGCGGGCAGTGGGAGGCGTGCACGGCGTTGAACATGAGCCGCGCCCAGATGCTGCGCCGGATCATCCTGCCGCAGGCTTTCGTCGCCATGATCCCGCCCTGGGGCAACCTCTTCATCGAGCTTTTGAAATCGACGGCGCTGGTTTCGCTGATCACGCTTTCGGACCTTGCCTTCAAGGCGCAGCAGATGAACCAGAACACGTTCAAGACCATCCCGATCTTCACCCTCGTCCTTTTGATGTACCTGGCAATGTCGCTGGTCCTCACCATCGGCATGCGGCTGCTCGAAAGACGGGCTTCGCTCGGGCTGGCGCGGGGGAGGGCAGGCTGATGTGGGATTGGGCCTTTACCTGGGAGATCCTGCCGGTGCTTGCCAACGCCGCCATCCTCTCCATCGAGGCGACGCTGATCGGCTTCGTTCTTGCCGCCACGCTGGGACTTGTGCTGGCGGTCGTGCGCATCGCCGTGCCGCGGACCGCCTGGACGATTTCGGTGCTGGTCGAACTGATCCGTTCGACCCCGCTGCTGATCCAGATCTTCTTCCTCTATTTCGTCTTTCCGAAATTCGGCGTCGTGCTCGACGCCTTCACCGCAGGCGTGCTTGCCATCGGCATCCACTACGCCGCCTATTGCTCGGAGGTCTACCGCGCCGGGTTCGACAACATCCATCGCGGCCAGTGGGAAGCCTCGATCGCGCTCAACCTGTCGGCCTGGACAACGTTTCGCGATATCATCATCCCACAGGCGATCCCGCCGATCGTTCCGGCGCTCGGCAACTACCTGGTCGCCTTATTCAAGGAGACGCCGCTGCTTTCGGCAATCGCCGTGATGGAACTGATGCAGGCGGCCAAGATCATCGGTTCCGAAACCTTCCGCTACACCGAGCCGATGACGCTGGTCGGCCTGTTCTTCCTTGCCATGAGCCTGGTTTCGGCCGCGCTCATCCGCTCCCTCGAACGCCTGCTCAACCGGAGAACCATGCGATGACGGAACAACCGATGGTCCGCTTCGAGAATGTTTCCAAACGCTACGGCGCGCTGACCGTGCTCGACGGGCTCAACCTCGACATCGCCCGCGGCGAGAAGGTCTCCATCATCGGTCCGTCCGGCTCGGGCAAGACGACGGTGCTGCGCATGCTGATGACGCTGGAGACGATCAATGACGGCGTCATCTGGGTCGAAGGCGAGCCGCTGACCCACATGAAGAAGAACGGCACGCTCGTTCCGGCCGACCTCGCCCATATCCGCAAGATTCGCGCCAAGATCGGCATGGTGTTCCAGTCGTTCAACCTGTTTCCGCACATGACGGCGATGCAGAACTGCATCGAGGCGCCGATCACGGTGCTCGGAATGAAGCGGACCGATGCCGAGGCGCGGGCAGCCGAGCTTCTCGACATGGTCGGGCTGTCGCAGAAGAAAGACCATTATCCGTCACAGCTTTCCGGCGGGCAGCAGCAACGCGTCGCCATCGCGCGGGCATGCGCGATGCGGCCCAAGATCATGCTGTTCGACGAGGTGACGTCCGCGCTCGACCCCGAACTCGTCGGCGAAGTGCTTGAAGTCATCCGAAAACTCGGTAGGGAACATGACCTGACCATGCTGATGGTCACCCATCAGATGGGGTTTGCCAAGGAGTTCTCCGATCGCGTCTGCTTCTTCCACGCGGGCAAGATCTGCGAGCAGGGGCCGCCGAACGAATTGTTCGGCGCGCCAAAGAACGAGCGGACGCGGCAGTTCCTGCACGCGGTCCTGGAGGCTGGATGATCCGCGACGACGATGTGGTGACAGGCCAGGCCATGACCGGTCAAACCCGCCCGCTTTCGGCACGAGAGAGGTCGGAACGCATCTACAGGATCCTGCTCGACCGCATTTGCCTGCTCGACTACCCGCCAGGAAGCCATCTCTCCGAGGAGGAACTTGCCCAGGAATTCGAGATCAGCCGCACGCCGGTGCGGCGCGTGCTGGCGCGCCTCGAATCCGAAGGCCTGGTTCAATCCGTCCACGGCGTCGGCACGATCGTCACCGACGTCGACATCGAGGAACTGCAGCAAGTCTATCATCTGCGCATGGAATTGGCGGAGTTGATCGGCAAGCTGTCGCCGATCCCGCGCACGGCCGCCGATCTCGACCGCATACGCGCACTGATGGAGCGCTGCGACGCCCACATCCTCAATCCGGATCAGCGCGCCTTCCTGCGCCTGAACATGGATTTCTTCTACGAACTGAGCGCGATGACCGGAAACCAGCCGTTGCGCGACATCAGCGAGCGACTCTACCTTCAGGTCGCACGGGTCGTGCTGAAAATGATGCCGCGGCTTGGGCTGGCCGAGGAGTTCACCGCGTTCCGCCGGGAGATCGCGGAGGTGCTCGCGGCGGCCGAGATCGGCGACTGGGCTTCGATCGGACACATCAGGCGGGCGCATATCTCGATGAGCTTCCGGCGCATGATGCTGCATCGAAATGACAAGGGCGAAGCCTTGCATGGCGAGGATCCGGTCAGGTCGGCGGAAGGCCTGGTCGAATAGCGGGTTTCTCGATCCATCTTTCGTCTTGCCGAAGGCGTGGAACAGGCTCGGCGTCGTCGCCGCCCGGCATTGGCCCGCATGCCGGCAAGACCGCCTTCATCGAAGATCAGGCGAATACGACCGCCGGCAACGGCGTCGTCAATGCTTGTGCAATGAGCGAATCCACCTGCATGAAGCTGGAGTGGCCAACCACGGTATCGCCGGGGCGCTCGCCGCTTCGTCGATCATGGCAAGAGCGACTGCAGCCGCGCTCGCGCGGCCCGACACGCGGAGCCACGAACACCGAAGGAAGACCAGCGCCATCGTCGCTGCCATCGAGAGGGAAGCAGAAAATGTCCTCGCATAGGATCGCCGTCATCGGCGGTGACGGCATAGGCCCGGAGGTCGTGGAGGCCGGCGTCCAGGTGCTGGAAGCCCTGGCTGCCGTCGAGCCGGGTCTTGCCCTCGAGTTCAGGCGCTTCGATTGGGGCTCGGACTACTACCGCCGCAACGGCCGCATGATGCCGCAGGATGGCCTGGCTCAGCTGGAGAGCTTCGACGCGATCTATTTCGGCTCGGTCGGCGACCCGGAACTCCCCGACGACATCACGCTTTGGGGCTTGCGCCTGGCCATCTGCCAGCGGTTCGACCAGTACGCCAATGTGCGGCCGACGCGCCTTCTGCCCGGCCTGACCAGCCCGCTGCGGCCAGAGCTTGGCCGGCAGATAGACTGGGTGATCGTGCGCGAGAACAGCGAAGGCGAATATGCGGGCGTCGGCGGGCGCGCTCATCGCGGCCTGCCGATCGAGGTGGGCATGGATGTCGCTGTCTTCACGCGCACCGGCGTCGAGCGGATCGCCCGCTTTGCCTGCGACCTCGCGCTGTCGCGCCCGCGCAAGCTGCTGACCGTAGTTACCAAGTCGAACGCGCAGCGCCACGGCATGGTACTTTGGGACGAAGTCGTGCGCGAAGTGACTCGAGACTATCCCGGCCTGACCGTCGACTGGATGCTGGTCGACGCCATGACCCAGCGCATGGTCAACAAGCCCGGCAGCATCGATACGGTGCTGGCAACCAATCTCCATGCCGACATCCTGTCCGATCTGGCTGCAGCGCTTGGTGGCTCGCTGGGCATCGGCTCGACCGCGAACGTCGATCCGTCGAGCCGCCGTCCGTCCATGTTCGAACCCATCCACGGTTCGGCCTTCGACATCACCGGCAAGGGCGTCGCCAATCCGCTTGGATCGTTCTGGACCGCAAGCCTGATGCTTGACCATCTCGGCGAGCAGGCCGCAGCGCGTCGCCTTATGTCGGCGATTGAAACCGTCACCGGCCGAGGAGAACATCTCAGTCCCGACCTCGGCGGCGCGGCGCATACCGCCGAGGTCACCGCTGCCGTGATTGCCGCGCTCGAAGGTGTAAACAGCACGGGTCCATCCCGGTTGGCCGGATAGAAGCGGCAAGAGGCGCTGCAGGCATTCGGACCTGGATGCGATCGAGGCGATGGCGGCGACTGGGTTTTGCGCGACTGCAGGGGCGTTCGCGCGGCAAAGTTCCCCTCGGCATTGTTGTCTAGCGTCTGGTGCCGGTGGTGATGCTACGCTCCGGCGCGAGGATGCGCGCCACATGTTCGGCGATCGCCAGGCTGGAGGTCAGCCCGGGACTTTCGATGCCGAAAAAGTTGACCAGACCGGCGATGCCATGGGTCGCGGCATGCTGGATGACGAAATCGCTGTTGGCTTCGCCCGGGCCGGAGAGCTTTGGCCGGATGCCGCTATAGGCCGGCTGCAGGCTGCCGTCCGGCAACTCCGGCCAGTATTTGCGGATCTGCGCATAGAAGCGTTCGCCGCGCGCGGGATCGACGCGGTAGTCGAGTGTGTCCGTCCATTCGACATCCGGTCCGAAACGGGCAATTCCGCCGAGGTCGAGCGTCAGATGGACGCCGAGTCCGCCGGGCTCCGGCACGGGGTAAATAAGCCGCGAGAAGGGCGCGCGGCCTGCCACCGAGAAGTAATTGCCTTTGGCGTAGCGAAGCGTCGGCAGGAACCTCCGGTCGAAGCCATCGAGCGAGCCGGCCAGCGCGACCGCGCCGAGGCCGGCCGCGTTGACGAGCCGCGATGTGGCGATCTCGAAACCTTCGTCGCTCGTCGTGTCCATCGTCTGGAGCACGATGCGGCCGGCCTCGATCCGGCCGGAAACGATGCGGGTGTTGAGCGACAGCATCGCGCCGTTCTCCTCGGCGTCTCCAAGCAGCGTGAGCATGAGCGCGTGGCTGTCGATGATGCCGGTGGAAGGCGAGAGCAGCGCTTTCGTGCAATGCAGCGCCGGCTCCAGCGCCTGCGCCTCGGCGGCGGAAAGTACGCGCAGGTCGCCGACACCGCAGGCAACGGCATTGGCGCGAATGGTGGCAAGCGCTGGCTCCTGGGCCTCGTCGGTCGCGACGATCAGCTTGCCGCAGCGCCGGTGCGGTAGCGAGCGCTCCGTTGAGTAGCGATAGAGCATCTCGCGCCCGGCAACGCAGAACCGGGCTTTCAGCGATCCTTGCGGATAATAGATGCCGGCATGGATGACTTCCGAATTGCGTGAGCTCGTTTCGGTACCGATCGCGTCCGCCGCTTCGACGATCAGCGTATCGAGGCCTTTCGCGGCCAGGTGTCGCGCAACCGCAAGTCCGATGACGCCGGCGCCGGCAATCACGCAGTCGACCTGTTCCATGCCAGCTCCACCCGGTTGCGCATGCGCTGCGCTTAGTTCTTGCAGGACTGTACTGTCTCTGTGCGCCCAAAAATCTCATGGCGCTATCGATTGTGACACGGCGGCTCTTGCGGCCGCATCCCTGCCATGATGCATCAATCGGCACAGATGCGAGGCGGGTTTTTGGACTTCTCAACAAGGGAGGCGGTCCTATCTTTCTTACCCGCCGCAGACAGGAGCCATCATGGACGCCAGACCGAATTCCCCTGAAGCCCGCGATATCCGCTACCATCTGCATGCCTACACCAATGCCCGCAAGCATCAGGAGACCGGTCCGCTGGTGATCGAGAAGGGCGACGGCGTCTATGTCGAGGACATCGCCGGCAACCGCTACATCGAGGCGATGGCCGGCCTGTGGAGCGTCGCCGTCGGCTTTTCGGAAAAGCGGCTGGTCGAGGCCGCCACAAGACAGATGTCGAAGCTGCCCTTCTATCACGACTTCGGCTCGAAGGCGCATTCGCCGCTGATCGACCTGGCGGAGAAGCTGGTGCAGATGGCGCCGGTGCCGATGAGCAAGGCCTATTTCACCAACTCGGGCTCCGAGGCCAACGACACGGCGATCAAGATGATCTGGTACCGGTCGAACGCGCTCGGCCAGCCGGCGCGCAAGAAGATCATCAGCCGCAAGCGCGGCTATCACGGCGTCACCATCGCCGCGGCCAGCCTGACCGGGCTGCCGAACAATCATCTCTCCTTCGACCTGCCGATCGCCAATATCCTGCACACGTCGACGCCGCATCATTGGCGCGACGCCGAGCCCGACGAAAGCGAGGAACAGTTCTCAAGCCGACTAGCCGACGATCTCGAGAAGCTGATCCTCGCCGAGGGGCCGGAGACCATCGCCGCCTTCATCGGCGAGCCGATCATGGGCGCCGGCGGCGTCATCGTTCCGCCCGCCGGCTACTGGGAAAAGATCCAGGCGGTGCTGTCGAAACACGACATCCTGCTGGTGGCCGACGAGGTGATCTGCGGCTTCGGCCGGACTGGCGAGATGTTCGGCTCGCAGACCTTCGGTATCAGGCCCGACATCATGGTGTTGTCCAAGCAGATCTCGTCGTCCTACCTGCCGATCTCGGCGCTGCTCATCAACGACAAGGTGTTCGAGCCGATCGCCGACGAGAGCGACCGCATCGGCACCTTCGGCCACGGCTTCACCGGCGGCGGCCATCCGGTCGCCGCGGCCGTCGCGCTGGAAAACATCAAGCTGATCGAGGAGCGCGACCTCGTCGGCAATGCGCGCAAGGTCGGCGTGCATTTGCAGGCGCGGCTGCGCAAGCTGGATTCCCATCCTCTGGTGGGCGAGGTGCGCGGCGTCGGCCTGATCGCCGCCGTCGAGCTGGTCGCCGACAAGGCGAGCAGGGCGCCATGGGGCAAGCCAGCCGCGCTTGGCGCGCTGGTCAACGGCTTGCTGCAGCAGAACGGCGTGATCTCGCGCAACATGGGCGACGCGATCGCCTTTTGTCCGCCGCTGATCATCACCCAGGCGCAGGTCGATGCCCTGATGGATGCGTTCGAGCGGTCGCTCGACGCGGCCCTGCCGCAGGTCCGGCCGCAGCGCTGAATTGATCCATCACCGCCGACGCGCCCTTGTCAGGTGAAAGCCTATCTCGCCTCATCAAGTCGCCCATGGGCTATCGTGGGACAGCGGCGGCTGGCATGTTGCCAAGCGCGAAGAGGCTTTGACGAGATCAACGCCAGTTCGGAAGCAGCGCTTCAGAGCGCGAGCACCGTACGCCAATAGAGCGTGAGGCAAGCATGAAACCAGCGGTTCCGGAGACCAGCCGGCTGAAGATCGGCTTCATTCTCGCCCGCTCCTTCACGCTTTCGGCGTTTGCGCTGTTCGTCGACACACTGCGCCTGGCCAGCGACGAAGCGGACAGGTCCGGCAGGATCTTTGCGGACTGGCAGGTTCTGGCGAGCACCAGACACCTGATCACCGCCAGCTGCGGCGTGCAGGTCGCGCCGACGTCGGATTTCGTCGATTCCGGCCTGTTCGACTACATCGTCGTCGTCGGCGGACTGTTGAACAGCGAGTTCCCGGTCGACGACGAAACCGTCCGCTACCTTAAGCGAGCCGCGGCAGCCAAGGTTCCGTTGATCGGGGTTTGCACGGGTACTTTCATCCTGGCGGAGGCCGGCCTGATGAAGCACCACCGGACCTGCGTGAGCTGGCTGCATTATCAGGCGTTCCGCCAGCGTTTCCCGGACCACCAAGTCAGGGCCGACCGCATTTTCAATCTCGACCGGAGCAGGGGATCATGCGCCGGCGGCAGCAGCGCCGCTGACATGGCAGCGTCGATCGTGAGGCGCCACATCAGCGAACGGGCGGAGCGAAACGCGCTCGAAGTGCTGCAGATCGACAAGGCACGCTCGGCTTTGCACATCCAGCCGCGCAGGCCGCTTGCCATCGAATCCGACGATCCGCGACTCCAGGCGGCGCTCATCATGATGGAGAGCCACATCGAGAACACGATCTCGATTCCGGAGCTCGCGGCATCGGTCGGATTGTCGCGGAGGCAACTGGAGCGCTTGTTCATGGAGAAGACGCAGAGCTCGCCGGCACTCGTGTACAAGAGAGTGCGTCTCGAGCGGGCGAAGCAGCTGCTGCTCGAGACCAGCGTTCCGATGGTCGAGATCGCCATTGAGGTCGGCTTCGAGAACGCCTCGCATTTCTCCAGGGCGTTTCGCGAGACGTTCGGCCTGCCGCCCAGCAAGGTCAGGTCGGCAATTTCCAACTGACCTGCCCGCAAGGAAGGTTATTCAGGGTTGTCGCCCGGGTGCCCAAGCTCGCAGAACCAGCCGTCGAGATATTTCACCGGCGGATTTCACTCGGCCGCCTGAACGTGGCGCGCGTCGATGATCGCCCTTATCTCGGAACGGCAGGAGCCGCAGTTGGTGCCGGCGCGCAATGTCGAGCCGATCGCTTCCAGGCTGTCGCATCCGGCCGCGACCGCGGAAGCGATCTGGTTGGCGCCGACATGGAAGCACGAGCACACGACCCGCCCGATGGCGGGCATGGGCACAGGCGAGCGCCCCGACAAAAGCGCGCGGCGGTCGGCTGCCGACAGCGGCTCACGCGTCGCCAAGAGCGACACCAGCCAATCCCGCATCGGCAGTTGGTCCGGAGCGGCGACCAGCAAGGCCTCGGCCATGGCGCCGCTTTCGTCGATCGCCGCGGCGCGATAGGCGAGCCCGCGGCGATCGACGTATTCCAGGAGCTGATCCTGCCGTTGGACACCGAGCAGCTTGCGCGCCAGGAGAATGCCCTGGTCCGGCGGCTCGGTTCCGGTCAGTTCGTAGACCCAGCCCCCCTCGACCGCCAGCCTGCTCCAATGGACGAAGCCTGTCGGCCTGAGATCGCGCCGCGTGATGAGCACGCCGGCCCAGCCGGTGTTCTCCCGCACGATCCTTGCCGGGACGTGCTTGAGTTCCGGCTGGCCGGAATGCGGATCGGTCACCGGCGAGGACAACAGGCCGGCCGCTGCCCTGGCGGCGAACTGGCCGCTCCAATGCATGGGCATGAAAGCCTGGCCGCGCCGCTGCGCCTCCGACACCCGCACCCTGGCGCGGACGAAACCGAAGCGTGTCGAAAGATGGGCGAGGTCGCCATCCTTGAGATGATGGGCGGCCGCATCCGCCGGATTGAGGTCGACCGCGGGCTCCGGCGCGTTCGCCATCAGGCGCGGCACGTTTCCGGTGCGCGTCATGGTGTGCCACTGGTCGCGGAGCCGGCCCGTGTTCAGGGCAAGCGGATAGTCCGCATCGACCGTGAAGGCCGTCGCCTCTTGCCGCACGGGCACGAAACGCGCGCGGCCGTCGGGTGTCGGGAAGCGGCCGTCGGCAAACAGCCTTATCTGCTGCTCGTCGCGGTTCGGCGCGGGCCAGTGGCGTGGCGCGAAGCCGGCGTAGTCCGCATCGCTGAGATCGGCAACGCCGCCGAGGTCGAACAGGCGGCCGCCGTCGTTTTCGAAGGCGGAGAGCGCGGCATGCTCGCGGAAGATCTCGGCTGGCGTACGGTGGGCGAAGGCATCGCCGAAGCCCATGCGCGCGGCCACCTCGCAAATGATGCGCCAGTCGGCCTTCGCCTCGCCCGGCAGCGGCAGGAATGGCGTCTGACGCGAGATGCGCCGCTCCGAATTGGTGACCGTGCCGTCCTTCTCGCCCCAGGCCGCGGCCGGCAGCAGCACGTCGGCGTAGCGCGTGGTATCCGTGCGGGCCACATCCGAGACCACGACGAAATCGCATTTGGACATGGCGGCGCGAACGCGCGAAGCGTCCGGCATGGAGACCGCGGGATTGGTGCCCATGATCCACAGCGCCTTGATGCGGCCGTCGGCAACCGCCTGGAACATGTCCACGGCCTTCAGGCCGGCGCGCCGGGCGGTGTCGGGCGCGTTCCAGAAGCGGGCGACACGGTCGATGGCGGACTGATCCGCGAAATCCATATGCGCGGCAAGCTGGTTGGCCAAGCCTCCCACCTCGCGGCCGCCCATGGCGTTCGGCTGGCCGGTGACCGAGAACGGTCCCATGCCGGGCTTGCCGATGCGGCCGGTGGCGAGATGGCAGTTGATGATCGCGTTGACCTTGTCGGTTCCATGCGCCGACTGGTTGACGCCCTGGCTGTAGACGGTGACCGTCCGCTCTGTGCCGGCGAAGAGATCGTAGAAGGCCTGGACATCGGCGACCGTCAGTCCGCAACCTTTCGCGACGCGCGCGATCGAAGGCGCATCGGCGGTGGCCAGCGCGGCTGCGGCGTCGAAGCCCGTGGTGCTCTCGCGGATGAAATCGGCATCGATCTTTCCACCCTGGACGAGATGCGCCAGCAGCCCGTTGAACAGAAGCACGTCCGTGCCGGGATCGAGCGCCAGGTGCAGGTCGCACTCGTCGGCGGTGGCGGTGCGGCGAGGATCGATGACGACGATCCTGGTGCCGCGCTCCCTGCGAGCTGCGAGCATTCGCTGATAGAGCACCGGGTGGCACCATGCGGTGTTGGAACCGGTGAGCACGATGAGGTCGGCGCAGTCGAAATCCTCATAGACGCCGGGAACGATGTCCTCGCCGAAGGCACGGCGGTGACCAGCGACGGACGAGGCCATGCAGAGCCGCGAATTGGTGTCGATGTTGGCCGAGCCGATGAAGCCCTTCATCAGCTTGTTGGCGACGTAATAGTCCTCGGTGAGCAACTGGCCGGAAACGTAGAAGGCGACCGAGTCCGGCCCATGCTCGGCAATCGCCTGCGAGAACTTCGCGGCCACCAGGTCGAGCGCTTCGTCCCAGCTTGCCTGCCTGCCGCCGATTTTCGGGTGGAGCAGACGGCCGTCCAGGCCGAGCGTCTCGCCGAGGGCCGAGCCCTTCGAGCAGAGCCGGCCGAAATTGGCCGGGTGCTCGGGATCGCCGCGGACGGTTGTCTTGCCGTCCGCGGCGATCGCGGCCAGCACGCCGCATCCCACCCCGCAATAGGGGCAGGTGGTCCTCACCTCGCGTGCTTCTTCCATGCCTCAGGCCGCTTTCGAGGCCAGCGCTTCAAGCGCGATGAAGAGCTGCTCGCCCTCGACCTTGACCGGGATCGTCCTCACCGAGCCTTCGTCGGCGCCCAGCGCCTTGCCCGTCTCCAGCGAGATCACCCAGTTGTGCAGCGGGCAGGTCACCGCCGCGCCATGGACGATGCCCTGGCTGAGCGGCCCGCCCTTGTGCGGGCAATGGTCATCGATGGCGAAGACCTGATCGTCCGCCGTGCGGAAGACCGCGATCTTGCCTTGCGGGGTGGCCACGCAGCGTGCGCCGCGGCGGGGGATGTCGGAAAGGGAGCCGATGGCGATCCAGTTCATTTTGCTGCCTTTGCTTGATCTGAACGCGCCCAGGTGGATCGCGCAACCATCTCCATCATTCCGCCGCCTCCGCGAACCCCACCGACGCCATCGGCCGGAACTCATGCTTATCCTTGCCGGAGACGCGTTCGGACCAGGGATCGACCTGCGCGAATTTCTGGCTGAAGACGAAGCGATCAAAATAGGCCTTGCGCTTTTCGACATCGTCCAGGATCTGGCGTTTGATCTCAGCGGTGCCGATGCGCTTGGCCCATTTGTAGATGCGCTCCAGATAGCGGGCCTGCTCGCGATACATCTGGACGAGCGCCACGACCACCTCCAGCGCCTCGTCCTCGGTCTTCACCAGGCCGAGCACTTCGGTGCCCTTGATGTCGAGGCCGGCGGCGCCCGCGAAGTGGATCTCGAAGCCGCTGTCGACGCACACCACACCGACATCCTTGCAGGTCGCTTCCGCGCAGTTGCGCGGGCATCCCGACACCGCCATCTTCACCTTGGCCGGCGTCCAGGAGCCCCACATGAATTTCTCGATGCGGATGCCGAGGCCCGTCGAATCCTGCGTGCCGAAACGGCACCAGTCGGAGCCGACGCAGGTCTTCACCGTGCGTAAGCCCTTGGCATAGGCATGGCCGGAGACGAAGCCGGCCTTGCCGAGATCGGCCCACACCGCAGGCAGGTCCTCCTTGCGGATGCCCAGCATGTCGATGCGCTGGCCGCCGGTCACCTTCACGGCCGGGATGCGGAACTTGTCGACCACGTCGGCGATGGCGCGCAACTCGTTGGAATTGGTGACCCCGCCCCACATGCGCGGCACGACCGAATAGGTGCCGTCCTTCTGGATGTTGGCGTGCACGCGCTCGTTGATGAAGCGCGACTGATAGTCGTCGGCATATTGGTCGGGCCAGTCGCAGACGAGATAGTAGTTGAGCGCCGGCCGGCACTTGGCGCAGCCGCAGGAGGTCTTCCATTCGAGCTCCTGCATGACAGCAGGAATCGACTTCAATCCCTTCGCCTTGATCAGACGGCGCACGTCGTCGTGGCCGAGGCTCGTGCAGGAGCACATGGGCTGCACCGCGGCCGGATTGTAGGCCTCGCCCAGCGTGAGCTTCAGGAGCTGCTCGACGAGGCCCGTGCACGAGCCACACGAGGCGGAGGCCTTGGTGTGGGCGCGCACGTCGTCGAGCCCGGTCAGCCCCTTGCTCGTGATCGCGCCGGTGATCTTACTCTTGCAGACGCCGTTGCAGCCGCAGATTTCCGCATCATCCGCCAGTGCCGCAACGGCCGCCAAAGGGTCCGAGGAAGCGCCCCCCTGGAACGCCTGACCGAAGATCAGCGTGTCGCGCATCTCCGAGATGTCGGTCGCCTTCTTCTTGAGGTCGTTGAACCAGGCGCCGTCGGCTGTCTCGCCGAACAGCACAGTGCCGATGATGCGATTGTCCTGCAGCACGACGCGCTTGTAGATGCCTGCTGATGCATCGCGCAGGATGATCTCCTCGCGATCGTCGCCGTCGGCGAAGTCGCCCAGCGAGTAGAGGTCGATGCCGGTGACCTTGAGCTTGGTCGGCGTGTCGGAGTGGGCGAAGCGCTTGTCCTCGCCGTCCGTCAGCCTGGCTGCCGCCACCCGCGCCATCTCGTAGAGGGGCGCGACAAGTCCGTAGACATGGCCGCCAACCTCCGCGCACTCGCCGAGCGCCATGATCGCCGGATCCGAGGTTTCCATGCGGTCGTTGACGACGATGCCGCGATTGACCTCCAGCCCGGCTTCCTTCGCCAAGACGATGCTGGGGCGAATGCCGACCGCCATCACCACGAGCGTCGCGGGGATGATCGTGCCGTCCATGAGCTCGATGCCCTCGACCTTGCCGTTGCCGAAAATGGCCTTGGTGTTGGCCTTGGTCATGACCTTGATGCCGCGCGCCTCGACGGCTTTCTGCAACAGATAGCCGGCAGCCGGGTCGAGCTGGCGCTCCATAAGCGTCGGCATGACGTGCAGCACGGTGACGTCCATGCCGCGCTCCTTGAGCCCGGCCGCGGCTTCGAGGCCGAGCAGGCCGCCGCCGATGACGACCGCCTTGGCGCGCGACTGCGCGGCAAGCAGCATGGCCTCGACGTCGTCGAGGTCGCGATAGGTGAGCACGCCGGGCAGATCCTTGCCGGGCACCGGAATGATGAAGGGGACCGAGCCGGTGGCGATGACGAGCCTGTCGTAGCTTTCGGTCACGCCGTGGTCCGAGGTGACGGTCTTGGCTTCCCGGTCGACGGCGACGATCCTGTGGCCCTTGTAGAGGGTGATGCCGTGCTTGATGTACCAGCCGTCGCCATGGATGACGATTTCCTCGAACGCCTTCTCGCCCGAAAGCACCGGCGAGAGCATGATGCGATCATAGTTCACGCGCGGCTCGGCGTTGAAGATGGTGACGCTGTAGCGATCGGGCGCGGCTTCCAGCAGGTGCTCGAGCATCCTGCCGGGCGCCATGCCGTTGCCGATGATGACGAGTTTCTCGGTCATGTCGGTCTCCGGTCTATTCGGCGGCATAGGAAAGGGACGGGGTGTCGACCTCGGCCGCGCGCTCCATCCGGCGGACGGTGAGATGCATCCAGACCAGGCAGGAGACGACGATCAGGAACAGCAGCATGAAGCAGCTCGACCAGACGCCGGTGAAGTCGTTCAGCGCGCCGAAGGCGATCGGCAGGATGAAGCCGCCGAGGCCGCCGATCATGCCGACCACGCCGCCGACCGCGCCGACACTCTGCGGATAATAGACGGGGATGTGCTTGTAGACGGCGGCCTTGCCGAGGCTCATGAAGAAGCCGAGCACGCAGGCGACGGCGATGAAGGCGAGCGGGCCGATCTCGAAATGGAAGGGGATCGGCCCGCTGATGCCGCGCACGACGTAGTCTGCCGAGGGGAGAGACAGAACCAGGGTCGCGACGGCACAGACGGTGAAAGTCCAGTAGAGCACGGTACGCGCGCCGATGCGGTCGGAAAGCACGCCGCCATAGGCGCGGAAGATGCTCGCAGGGATCGAATAGGCGGCGCCGATCATGCCGGCGGTGGCGATGCCGAAGCCGTAGACGCCGATCAGGTAGCGCGGCAGCCAGAGCGATAGCGCCACGAACGCGCCGAAGGAGAAGAAGTAGTAGAAGGCGAAGCGCCAGACCTGCAGGTTCTTCAGCGGCGCGAATTCCTGCCAGAAGCTTCTCGCGGGCGTTGCCTTGCCGGCGCGGCGCTCGCGGATGACCGGATCATCGTCGGTCATGAACCAGAACACGGCGGCCATGACCACCAATGCCGCGGCCCAGATCAGCGCGACCGACTGCCAGCCCCAGGACAGGAGCACGAACGGCGCCAGGAACTTGGTGACCGCGGCGCCGACATTGCCGACGCCGAAAATGCCGAGCGCGGTGCCCTGTTTTCCGGCGGGGAAGAAGCGCGAGACATAGGCGACACCGACGGCGAAGGAGCCGCCGGCGAGGCCGACGCCAAGGGCCGCGACCAGCATCTGCCCATAGCTGTGCGCGAAAGCGAGCAGGAAGGTTGCGCCCGCCGCCGCTAGCATGGTCACGGTGTAGACCAGGCGGCCGCCGTAGCGGTCGGTCCAGACGCCGAGCACGATGCGCACGAGCGAGCCCGTGAGGATCGGCGTGCCGACCAGCAGGCCGAACTCGGTCTCGTTCAGGCCGAGCTCCTGCTTGATGCGCACGCCGATGATGGAAAAGATGGTCCACACCGCGAAGCAGACGGTGAAGGCGATGGTGGACACGACGAGCGCCTGCCGGGAAGCACTGTCCTGGCTGGGCGCGGCTGGGAGGTTTGCGGTCATGGTTGGCTCCGGTTTGCGGTGTGGGAGGCACCGCTTGTTGGGGTGATCAGAGGCGCGGCATCGGTCAGCGCGGCGAGACCGGGACTTGCGCGGTCGCTTGCGGACCTTTGCCCTCTGCTTCGTGGCTGGTGGGGAAGAGCAGGAGCGCGGCGGTGAACAGCGCCGCCGTCAGGGCGCTGCTCGCCAGGACATCGCGGCGGGTGAAATCCTTCGGCGCAGCGCCAGTTCCGATCCGTTTCGTCATCGTCGTCTCCGGTTGGCGCCGTCTGGGATCGGCGCCATCGATTTTCGTGTTCGGGTTCAAAACAAAAAAGCTGCCGTCCAGGCCTTCCTGCGTCCGTGCATCCGGGATCGCGTGATGACCTGAGCGGCAGCTTTGCCTGTGGCGCCCGCCATTGGACGCCGTGTCTCTTGGCCCTTGCGGGCCTACATTTCTGACAATCAAGAAGCGTGCCAATTTGGCAGACATCGAAATAATCAAATAAAATCAATGCGAAACCGTGGCCGCGCGATTGTTGATCGAGCCCGGCGGCGGATCAAAGATTAGTCAGAATGCTCGCATAGCAGCATATTATTTGTGCAGTGCGGCAGATTGCCCATTGTCGTTGCAGATTGTCCCATTGCCGATGATGACGAGTTTTGGTCGTGGCGCTACTGCGCAGCTTCGACGAAGCGATGGCGTTCATAGAGGAACTTCAGCACGGCCTCGCGGCAGCGCAGAAAGGTGCGGTCAGATGCAAGCTCGATGCGCCGGCGCGGGCGGGCGAGCGGCACTGAAAGCACCTCGCCGATGGTGGCCGCCGGACCGTTGGTCATCATCACGATGCGATCGGACAGAAGCACCGCCTCATCGACGTCGTGGGTGATCATGATCATGGTCGAGCCCAGTCTGGCATGGATGTCCATCACCGCATCCTGGAGGTGAGCGCGGGTCAGCGCGTCGAGCGCGCCGAACGGCTCGTCGAGCAGAAGGATCTTCGGTTCCATGGCGAGAGCGCGGGCGATGCCGACGCGCTGCTTCATGCCGCCGGAAATCTCGGCCGGACGCTTGTCCTTGGCATGCGCCATTTGCACGAGGTCGAGGTTGCGCATGATCCAGCCGTGCCGCTCTGCCCGGCTTTTTGTCCGGCCAAAGACCTTGGACACGGCAAGGTTGATGTTCTCGTAGACGGTGAGCCAGGGCAGCAGCGAGTGGTTCTGGAACACCACGGCGCGCTCCGGGCCGGGGCTGTCGACCTCCTTGTCCTCGAGCAGCACGGCACCTTTGGAAACCTTGGTCAGCCCGGCGATCAGGTTGAGCAAGGTCGACTTCCCGCAGCCGGAATGACCGATGATGGAGACGAACTCGCCGGCGTCGATGGTGAGCCTGATGTCCCTCAGCACCTCGCTGACCTGGCCGCCACGGACGAAGGATTTGTCGATATGGTCGAGCTTCAGATAGGCGGTCATGGCGCCCTCCTCACTTTGCCGTTGTGCCGCGGGTGACGAAGGCGCCGGCCGCTGCGACCAGCCGGTCGAGGCAGAAGCCGGTGACGCCGATATAGACGAGGGCGACGATGATGTCGGGCAGCCGCGACGAGTTCCAAGCGTCCCAGATGAAGAAGCCCACGCCGACGCCGCCTGTGAGCATCTCGGCGGCCACGATGGCGAGCCAGGACAGCCCGATGCCGATCCTGAGACCCGTGAAGATGTAAGGCGCGGCGGCCGGCACCATGATCTTGATGAAGAATTCGAGCTGGTTGAGCCGCAGGATGCGGGCGACGTTGCGGTAGTCCTCGGGGATGTTGCGGACACCGACGGCGGTGTTGATGATCACCGGCCAGATCGAGGTGATGAAGATCACGAACAGCGCCGACGGGTTGGAGTCGCGGAAGGCGGCGAGCGACAGAGGCAGCCAGGCGAGCGGCGGCACGGTGCGCAGGATCTGGAACACCGGGTCGAGGCCGCGCATCGCCCAGACCGACTGGCCGACGAGCGCGCCCAGCGCCACGCCGACCGCCGCCGCCATGCCGAAGCCGATGGCGACGCGCTGCAGCGAGATCAACACGCGCCAGGCAAGACCGATATCCTGCGGTCCGTTGTCGAAGAACGGATGGGCGATCAGGTCATAGGCCTCGTTCCACACCTGGCTTGGCGGCGGCAGGCTGGCCGTCGGCGACGAGCAAGCCAGCTGCCAGACGACGAGCAGGATGAGGATGACGACGGCCGGCGGCACCAGCGCCGTCGCCAACCGGCGGGCAATGGCGAGCGGGCTGATGCGGCGCCTCGCCTTGGCGGTGAAGGCGATGACCTCGGCGGGCTTTACCGGAAACGCCTTCACCTTGGTGTCCTCGACGGATTGGATGGACATGTCCTGGCAAACTCCTTGGGCGGTGTTGGCGACGACGGCGCGAAGGGCGCCGTCGCGCTTTGCTGCGCTTGCGCTGATGGCGACAAACGGCGCCAGCGCCGTTTGCGCTTAGGCCGAAGCCTTGATCTTCAGGCTGTTGAGATAGGCGGACGGGTTGGCCGGATCGAAGGTCTTGCCGTCGAAGAAGGTCTCGACGCCGCGCGAGGGCGATGCCGGGATCTCGCTTGCGGCGACGCCCAGATCCTTCGCCGCCTCGCGCCACAGATCCTCGCGGTTCACCTGGTCGACCAGCGCCTTGATGTCGGTGGTCGGCGCGAACTTGCCCCAGCGGATGTTCTCGGCGAGGAACCAGGCATCGTGGCTCTTGAAGGGATAGGAAACCCCACCCTTCCAGAACTTCATGTAAAGGTCGGTGCCCTTGGCGACGCGGTCGTTGCCGTAGTTGATATCGCCCTTGAGGCGACCGATGATGTCGGCGACGGGCACGTTCATCCATTGTCGTTTGCCGATGATCGAGGCCATCTCCTCTTTGTTCTCCATGGCCTCGCACCATTGCTGGGCCTCCATCACGGCCATCAGGATCGCCTTGGTGGCGTTGGGGTATTTCTCGATGAAGGCGGCGCGCAGGCCGAGCGCCTTTTCCGGATGGCCCTTCCAGAGCTCGCCCGTGGTCGCGGCGGTGAAGCCGATGCCCTGGTGGACGAGTTGCTCGTTCCACGGCTCGCCGACGCAGAATACATCCATGTTGCCGACCTTCATGTTGGCCACCATCTGCGGCGGCGGCACGACGATCGTCGAGACGTCCTTGTCGGGGTCGATGCCGCCGGCGGCCAGCCAGTAGCGCAGCCAGAGGTCATGCGTGCCGCCCGGGAAGGTCATCGCGGCCTTGACTTCCTTGCCGGCCGCCTTCTTGGCGGCGAAGGCCTCCTTCAGCTTCGAGGCGTCGAGGCCGACGCCCGTGGCGGCATATTCCTGGGCGACGGAAATGCCCTGGCAGTCGTAGTTTAGCCGCGCCACGATCGCCATCGGCAGCGGCTGTTTGTTCTGCGTCACCTTGCCGGTGTGCATGAGGTAAGGCATCGGCGTCAGGATGTGGGCGCCATCGATGCCGTTGGCCTCGCCGCCGAGCACCAGATTGTCGCGCGTCGCGCCCCAGGAGGCCTGCTTCAGCACCTCGACATCGGGCATGCCGTATTTGGCGAACAGCCCCTTCTCCTTGGCGATCATCAGGGGTGCTGCATCGGTCAGGGCGATGAAGCCCAGCTTGGCGCCGGTCACCTCGGGCGCGGTGGTCGCCGCATAGGCGCCGGAGGGAAACAGCTTGCGTGCCGCCACGAGCAGCCCTGCCGTCACAGCGCTGCTGGCGAGGAAATCGCGCCGCGTCAGGTCCTTCAGCATCGTTCCAGTTCCGATCCGTTTCGTCATCGTCATCTCCATTGGGCGCCGCTTGGGACCGGCGAGTCGATTGCGTGGTCGGTCAAAACAAAAAAGCTACCGGCCAGGCCGTGCGCGTCCGTCCATCCGGGATCGCGTATCGACCTGAGCGGCAGCTTTGCCTGTGGCGCCCGCCATTGGACGCCTATTCCGTGACTCCTGGGGAGCCTGCCTATTGCAAAGCAGGAACTGTGCCAGTTTCGGGCTGGATGAAAAAAATAAATCAATTCAATTATATGCTGCAATGGCCTGCGCGCCGGCCCGCAAGGCGAGCAGGACAAAGATTGTTCATTAGCGCAAGCGCACGCATATTTTTTGTGCAATGCACAAGAATGGCGCGCAAATGATCAGGCGCGTTTCTGGCCGGCGATGTAGGCGTCGATCCGGTCGGGATCGAAGATCTCGCCGTCGAAGAAGCCATCAGGGCCAAGGACCAGGCTTGCGCCTGCCGAACCGACCGGCGTCGCGACCTTAAGCGCGCCCTCGACCTTCGCATTGGCGCCAGGCAAGGCCACGCCGAGCGGCTTCAGCGCCGAGCGGTAGAGGTCGGGCCGATAGCAGTCGCGGGCGATGGCCAGGTTTTGCGGCGTGTGCGCCAGCTGTCCCCAGCGCACCATCTGAGTGTAGAACCACAGCGCATGGCTCTTCCAGGGAAAGTTCGCCGCCTTGTCGAAGGGCAGGAAGAAATCCTCGACGCTGCGTTCGGCGCCGCCGCCGAGCAGCAGGCGTCCGGTGAGGACCGGCATCTGGATCGCCTCCGGCTGGCCGAGGAAGGCGGGCCTGGCCATCAGCGCCGCCAGCGCGCCGCGGTTTGCCGGATCCTGGCACCAGCGGGCCGAATGATGCAGCGCTCTCAAAAGCGCGGCCAGCGCCTCCGGGTTTTCCTCGGCCCAGCTTCTGCGGACGCCAATCACCTTTTCCGGGCTGTTGCGCCAGAGCAGCGCCTTGACGGTGACGATGCGGCCGGTGCCGGCGGCGGCCGCGGCGCTGTTCCAGGGCTCGCCGACGCAATAGCCGTCGATGCGGCCGGCGGAGAGCGCATCGGCCATGAAGGGCGGTGGCACGATGACGATCTCGATGTCGCGGTCGGGATCGATGCCGCAGGCGGCGAGCCAATAGCGCAGCTCGTAATTGTGCCCGGAATGCGGGTGCACGACGGCGAAGCGCAGCGGCTCACGGCCGGCCGCCGCCCGCTCACGGATAAATACGCCAAGGGCGGTGCCGGCCCGCGCGGGCTCGAGGTCGGGCGCGGCCCCGTGCGCCGCCATGCCTTCCCACACCGCATTGGAGACGGTGACGCAGTTGCCGCCGAGCCCGAGCGAGAAGGGCACGATGGTCTCGGAGGCAAGCGGCGTGAGGCCGAGGCTGCAGGCGAGCGGCATCGGGCCAAGCATATGGGCAACATCGAAATGGCCGATGGCGATGCGGTCGCGGATGTTGGCCCAGGAGGTCTCGCGATGCAGCTTGAGCTCGATGCCCTCGCGGGCGGCAAAGCCCATCTCGCCGGCCACGACCAGGACGGCGCTGTCGAAGAGCGGCATGAAGCCGGCGGTGATCTGATGCGCGGCAGTCATGCTCATTCGCCCTCCAGTGGACCCAGCAATCCCGCCGCCGTCACCAGGCTTTGGGCGATCTCGGCGATCTTGCGGTTCTGGTTCATGGCGGTCTTGCGCAGAAGCGCGTAGGCTGCCTCTTCGCTCAAGCCGCGCGACTTCATCAATATGCCCTTGGCGCGATCGATGACCTTGCGGTTCTCGAGCTCGCTGCGCGCCTCCTCCAACTCGCGCGCCATGCGCGAAAAGGCGTTGAAGCGGCTGATCGCCATGTCGAGGATCGGCTTGATGCGCTCCTTCTTCAGCCCGTCGACCACATAAGCGGACACACCGGCATCGACTGCCGCCTCGATCGAGGCCTGGTCGGAGCGGTCGACGAACATGGCGATCGGCCGTTTTACCGCGCGCGAAAGCTGGAACATGTTCTCCAGCATGTCACGGTTGGGATTTTGGAGATCGATGACGATGACATCAGGCTCGATCTCGGTGATGCGCCTGGCGATACCGGCCACGTCATGGACCACCGTGACGTGAATATGGCCGGCGTCCCGCAATCCGGCCTCGATGATCGAGGCGCGGATGCGGTTCTCGTCGATAACAAGGATGGTCAACGAACCGGCGGACATGCGCCTATTGTGCAGTCGGGCCGGAATTGTGCAATGCGGTAGTGTGACCGAAAGCGAACTTTGGCGCGACTGGTCGATCTTCGATATCCTCAGGCTGGGTCTGGCGGATTTTCGAAGATAGCTCCTTCGCTGGCCCAAAATGGTCAAAAACGTATCAGTTGGCGCGGCGTGGCGAGGTGGCGGAGGCCCTTGGCCGCCGTTATCGTGACCCTAGATGAGCCAAACAAATGGCCGCGGTTCGAAGGCTGAAAATACCCGACAGCCTCCGGGAGGAAGCATGGGACCCGATCTGGAAGTCATACAGATAAGGCCTGGCGAGTCATTCGCGGTGAGGTGGCACGGTTATCCGTACCATACGGTGCGCTGGCATTTTCATCCCGAATACGAGTTGCACCAGATCGTCGCGACCACCGGCCGCTATTTCGTCGGCGATTTCATCGGCGAGTTCGAGATCGGCAATCTCGTGCTCACCGGCCCGAACCTGCCGCACAACTGGATCAGCGAGGTTCCCGAGTCCGTCCCCCTGCGCTGCAGGCTGATCCAGTTCAGCGAGGAATTCATCGGCGGCGCGATCTCGACCTTTCCCGAGCTTGGCGCCATCTCCCCGCTGCTCGACCTGTCGCGGCGCGGCGTCCTGTTCGGCAAGGGGGTGAGCCAACAGGTCATGCCGTTGATGGCGGAGATCACGCATGCCTATGGCGTGCACCGGATCAGCCTGTTCATGTCGATCATGGAAGCGCTGAGCCGCGAGAGCGCGCCGCGCGTGCTGGCCAGCGAAAACTATCTGCCGGACCCGTCGGGATACATGTCGGCCGGCATGAACCAGGCGCTGGCCTATATCCGCGAGAACCTGACCCATCCGTTCAATGAAGGCGACCTTGCGGCAATCGCGGGCCAGACGCCGAGCGCGTTCTCGCGGTCGTTTCGCAAGCACACCGGCATGTCGCTGCTGCAATACATCAAGCGCCTGCGCATCAACCTCGCCTGTCAGATCCTGATGAGCGACGAGCAGGCGCAGATTTCGGACGTCTGCTTCGAGGTCGGCTTCAACAATTTGTCGAACTTCAATCGCCAGTTCCTGGCCGAGAAGGGCATGCCGCCTTCGCAGTTCAGACGACTGGTTGCGGACAATTTCGCGGCCGCACGCGCCGCATAGAAAGGAGTTTGGGAGGAGAAACAAGCCTTAAACAAGAACCAAGACGAAGCGATGGGTCGCGCAAGCGAACCAGCGACGGATGAGTATTGCCTCGTGTCATGCCATCGGGAGGAAGCCGTTAGGCTGCTGCACGAGCTCGCTGGACTTCCGATCGGGCAGCGCGGGCAGACATCCGCGGCCGGCATCGGGGTCCGTTACAACAAACAACGGGAATGGAGAAGACCTTATGTCCAGATACATGTCCAGACTGACCGCGGCCGCTTTGACCGTCTCGGGCCTCGCCTTCGGCGCGACGTTTGCCAACGCGCAGGATATCGCCGGCTCCACGGTCGCGTTCCTGATGCCCGACCAGGGCTCGACGCGTTACGAGGAGCACGACCATCCGGGTTTCGTCGCCGAAATGAAGAAACTCTGCGACAGCTGCAAGGTGCTCTACCTTAACGCCGACGCCGACGTCACCAAGCAGCAGCAGCAGTTCAATTCGGTCATCACCCAGGGCGCCAAGGTGGTCGTGCTCGATCCGGTGGATTCCGCGGCGGCGGCGTCGCTGGTGCACAACGCGCAGGCCCAGGGCGTCAAGGTCATCGCCTATGACCGTCCGATCCCCGACACCAAGGCCGATTTCTACGTGTCGTTCGACAACAAGGCCATCGGCAAGGCGATCGCCGCCTCGCTGGTGGAGCATCTCAAGGCCAAGGGCGTGTCGAGCGACGGCGATGTCGGCGTGCTGCAGATCAACGGCTCGCCAACCGACGCCGCGGCGGGCCTGATCAAGGACGGCATCCATGAAGGCCTCAAGACCGGCAGCTACAAGACGCTCGCCGAGTTCGACACGCCGAACTGGGCGCCGTCGAATGCCCAGCAATGGGCGGCGGGGCAGATCTCGCGCTTCGGCAACAAGATCGTCGGCGTGGTCGCCGCCAATGACGGCACGGGCGGCGGCGCCATTGCCGCGTTCAAGGCCGCCGGCGTCGATCCGGTGCCGCCGGTGACCGGCAACGACGCCACCATCGCGGCTCTGCAGCTTGTCATTGCCGGCGACCAGTACAACACTATCTCCAAGCCCAGTGAAATCGTTGCAGCGGCTGCGGCAAACGTCGCGGTGCAGCTTCTCAAGGGCGAGACTCCGAAAGCCGAGACGACGCTTTACGACACGCCCTCGCAGTTGTTCGTGCCGGCGGTGGTGACGCAGGAGAATCTCAAGGCCGAGATCATCGACAAGAAGATCCAGACCGCCGCGCAGCTCTGCACCGACCGCTACGCCGAAGGCTGCAAGAAGCTCGGCATCGAATAAGAAGCGATGCGGCGCAGCCGTATCGTCTTCTAGAAGCGATGTCGCCCAGGCGGCATCGTCTTCCAAGAGCGGCGCGCCACAAACCGCGTCGCCTGCGATATGCTCGGCAGGCCCATCGGGGCTGACAGCCGGGCCTGTCCGGCCGCTACCTCCTGGCGGCCGGACATACCGACCAAACGCGGAAGAGAGACAGGCCATGGCAATACCCGACGCCCCATCCACGACAAGCCGCCAGCCGGTGCTCAGCCTGCGCGGCATCTCGAAGAATTTCGGCGCGGTGTCGGCCCTGACCGATGTCGATCTCGACATCAATGCCGGCGAGATCGTGGCGCTCGTCGGCGACAACGGCGCCGGCAAGTCGACGCTGGTGAAGATACTCGCCGGCGCGCACATGCCCAGCTCCGGCTCGATCACCTTCGACGGCCAGCCGGTGACGCTGGCGAACCCTGCCGCGGCGCTGAAGCTCGGCATCGCCACCGTTTTCCAGGACCTGGCGCTCTGCGAGAACCTCGATGTCGTGGCCAACATCTTCCTCGGCCGCGAGCTCCATCCCCTTCGCCTCGACGAGGTCTCGATGGAGGTTCGCGCCTGGAAGCTGCTCAACGAATTGTCGGCGCGGATTCCCAGTGTGCGCGAGCCGGTGGCATCGCTGTCTGGCGGACAGCGCCAGACGGTCGCGATCGCCCGCTCGCTGCTCATGGAGCCTAGGGTCATCCTTCTCGACGAGCCGACCGCCGCGCTCGGTGTCGCCCAGACAGCCGAGGTGCTGAACCTTATCGAACGCGTGCGGGATCGCGGGCTCGGCGTCGTCATGATCAGCCACAACATGGAGGACGTGCGCGCCGTGGCCGACCGCATCGTGGTGCTGAGGCTCGGCCGCAACAACGGCATCTTCCTGCCCGGCGCCTCCAATCAGGAACTGGTGACCGCGATAACCGGCGCCGACGACAATGCGGTCTCGCGACGCGGCAGGCGTACGGCCGAGGCGAGGGCCGGGGGAGAACAGCCATGACCGTCTCCGACCGCAATCCCGGCGCGCTGCTCGATCGCGGCGACGAGCGGCTGAAGGATCGCAGCGGCGCGAAGGGCGCCATCCAGGGCTTTCTCGACCGCGTCCGGTCCGGCGATCTCGGCTCGCTGCCGGTGGTTGTCGGGCTGGTTTTGATCTGCACCATCTTCCAGACGCTCAACCCGGTGTTCCTGTCGCCGAACAACCTGGTGAACCTTTTGTTCGACTGCTCGACTGTCGGCATCATCTCGCTCGGCATCGTCTGCGTTCTGATGGTCGGCGAGATCGACCTGTCCGTCGGCTCCGTCAGCGGACTGGCTTCGGCGCTGCTCGGCGTGCTGTGGGTCCAGTGGGGCTGGCCGGTCGCGCTTGCCATCGTAGCTGCCATGGCGGTCGGGTTCGTGACCGGCTGCGTCTACGCGCTGCTGCTCAACAGGCTCGGCATGCCGAGCTTCGTCTCGACGCTTTCCGGGTTGCTCGCCTTCCTGGGACTGCAGCTCTACATCCTCGGCCCGACCGGTTCCATCAACCTGCCTTACGATTCCCCGATGGTGGATTTCGGCCAGTTGCTGGTCATGCCGTATTGGGTGTCGCACACGCTGGCTGTGGTGCCGGGCGTGCTCGGATTGTTCCTCGGCTATCGCAAGGCACAGCGCCGCCGGGCCGCCGGGCTGTCCTCGCGTTCTCTCGGCGGGCTTCTGCTCCAGGCCGTAGCGATGACGCTCGTGCTCGAGCTGGTGACTTATTACCTCAACCAGTCGCGCGGCGTGCCCTGGATGTTCGCGTTGTTCGTCGGCCTGGTCGTGGCCATGAACTATGCGCTGAAGCGGACCCAATGGGGCCGCTCAATGACCGCCGTCGGCGGCAACCGCGAGGCGGCGCGCCGCGCCGGCATCAACGTGCGCCTGATCTACACCAGCGCCTTCGCGCTCTGCGCCACGCTGGCGGCGACAGGCGGCCTGCTGTCGGCAGCACGCCTGGCAACCGCCAGCCAACAGGCCGGCACCGGCGACGTCAACCTCAACGCCATCGCGGCGGCCGTCATCGGCGGCACCAGCCTGTTCGGCGGCCGCGGCAGCGCCTATTCGGCGCTGCTCGGCATCATCGTCATCCAATCCATCGCAAGCGGCCTGACGCTGCTCGATCTGTCATCCTCGCTCCGGTACATGATCACCGGCTGCGTGCTGGCGATCGCGGTCATCGTCGATTCTCTCGCCCGCCGCTCGCGCGTCTCACATGGCCGCGCCTGACGGCTCATCGAAGAGGATCGCAATGTCTGAAAGTCTCTCCGGCAAGGTTGCCGCAATCACTGGTGCTGCCTCCGGCATCGGGCTGGAATGCGCCCGAGCCATGCTCGCCGCCGGCGCCAAGGTCGTCCTGGTCGACCGGGCCGAGGATCGGCTGAAGGCGCTCGTCGCCGAGCTCGGCGACAATGCTTGCGTCGTGGTCACCGACCTGCTCGACCCGGCGAGCGTCAACCGCATGATGCCCGAGATACTGGAGAAGGCCGGCACGCTGGACATCTTCCATGCCAATGCCGGCACCTATGTCGGCGGCGAGGTGGCGTCGGGCGACCCCGACCAGTGGGACCGGATGCTCAACCTCAACGTCAACGCCGTCTTCCGCACGGTCCATGCGGTGCTGCCGCACATGATCGAGAAGAAGAGCGGCGACATCATCGTCACCAGTTCCGTCGCCGGCTTCGTTCCCGTGGTCTGGGAGCCGATCTACACGGCTTCGAAATTCGCCGTGCAGGCCTTCGTCCATACGCTTCGCCGCCAGGTGCTGAAGCACGGCATCCGCGTCGGCGCCGTCGCTCCCGGTCCGGTGGTGACGGCGCTGCTGAGCGACTGGCCTAGGGCCAAGATGGAAGAAGCGCTGGCCGCCGGCAGCCTGATGGAACCGAAGGAAGTGGCCGACGCCGTGCTCTTCATGCTGACGCGGCCGCGCAACGTCACCATCCGCGACCTCGTCATCCTGCCGCAGAGCGTGGACATCTGAGCGCCTGGCCGACCGGCTTTCGCTGAAACGGAACCGCAGCCATGATGACCAAGAGCCTCGCCAGCGAGGTCTCGGGGGAGAACATCCGCGTCAACGCCGTCGCGCCCGGCGATATCGAAACGGGGCCTTTCGCGCGGCGGCATCGAAAATCCCGAATGGTTCCCGATCTGGCGCGGCGTGACGCCGATGGCGTCGGCCAGCCCGAGGAGGTTGCGGCGGCTGCACTTTTCCTGTGCTCTCCCGCCTCGAGCTACGTCACCGGCGAGGTGCTGGTCATCGATGGCGGCTATACCACGCGCTGAGACTGGGGCGCTGAGACAGGAGAACCGGCATGAAACTGAAGGACAAGGTCGCCGTCGTGACCGGCGGCGCGCAAGGGATCGGGGCGGCTATCGTGCGCGGCTTCGCCGCTGAAGGCGCCCAAGTCGTCATCGCCGACTTGGGCGTAGACAAGGCGGAAGCGCTGGCACACGAGGTGGGAAGCGGGGTTTCCGCCCTGGGGCTCGACGTGCGCGATCTCGCCTCGATCGAGGCGATGGTCGATTCGGTGACAAGGACCCATGGCGGCATCGACATCCTGATCAACAACGCCGCCGTCTTCGACATGGGGCCGCTTCTGGAGATTTCGGAAAAGAGCTTCGACCTTCAATTCTCGGTCAATGTGAAAGGGCTGCTGTTCACGCTGCAAGCGGTGGCCAAGCGCATGGTCGCGCAAGGACGCCACGGCAAGATCATCAACATGGCCTCGCAGGCGGGCCGGCGCGGCGAGGCGCTGGTCGCCGTCTACTGCGCGACCAAGGCCGCCGTGATCAGCATCACGCAATCGGCGGGCCTTGCGCTCATCAAGCACGGCATCAACGTCAACGGCATCGCGCCGGGCGTGGTCGACACGCCGATGTGGGACCAGGTCGACGCGCTGTTCGCACGCTACGAGAACCTGCCGGTCGGCGAGAAGAAGCGGCAGGTCGGGCTGGCGGTGCCGGCGGGACGCATGGGCGAACCCGACGACTACCGGGGCGCCGCCGTTTTCCTGGCGTCGAGCGATGCCGACTATGTCGTGGCGCAGACGCTCAATGTCGACGGCGGCAACTGGATGAGCTGATTGACGCTCGCAGCGCGGTCGCCCGAGAGACCGCTGGCGAGCGCTACGGCGCTGTCACCCGGATCAGTGCCAGTCGCGCGCGTGGTTGAGATGCGCGTCGGTCAGGCCGTTGCGGAAGAAGTGCTGATAGTAGCCGACATCGACGTGATGCACCTGCAGCCAGATGCCGGGCACGTGGATAGCGTCGCAGTGCGCCGGGAAGCGGCCGTGCGTCTCGAAGATGTAGGTGCAGATGTCGCGCACGCAATCGACGACGTCCTGCGTGTAGACGGCGGCCTCGCTGAGATAGCGGTGTCCGTAGTCGCCCTTATAGATTTCCGAGAACAGCTTCTCGTCTGAGTAGAGGCCGCCCTTGCCGAACTTCTCCTCGACCACTTCGGCGACGGCGTCGGCCATCGAATCGTAATAGGGCGGCGACATGCCCTTGATCAGGTGCTCGCCCTTGAAGCGCAGGCCGATCGGGTTGCTGCGCAGGTTGGAGTACTTCGGCAACGGCACGTGCCAGCGCAAGAGGTCCATGAGGCGCCACCGCGGCACCGCCACGTCGAAGCCGAGCATCGCGCCGTAGGTCTTTGAGAATTTCGGATCGCCGAGCAGGACAGGCGGGCTGATCGAACCGTGGATCCAGGCGCCAAGCCCCATGGCGTCGGCGACAAGGAAGATGTTCTGCAAGAGCAGGTCCGCCTCGATCTGCGTGCGCAGCGAGCCGATGGCGCCGAGCGGGATCTTCAGGTCCTTGTTGAGGAAGCCGTTCTTCACCCAGCGCTTGACGCCGGCCGAGCGATAGAAGTTGCGGTCGTCGACGATGTCAGGCCGCGCCCCGTCAGGCTGGGTGAGCAGGTACATCATGCCGTTGATGTATTGGCGCGAGAGATCGACCACCGGCAGCAGGATGGTCGTGCCCGGCAGGTTCGACAGGAAGCGGTTGGAATCGAGATAGGCGGGAAAGTCGCGCTGGCCTTCGGCGACATCGAGCCGCCTGTCGAGAATGCGCAGCTTTGCCTCGCGCGCCCTTTCGATCAGCCGCTCGGGCGTGAAGGCCGTGTTGCCGTCGGCCGGCGGCGGCAGCTTGCGCAGGAAATAGGTGCCGCTGTCGTTGATCAGGAAGAAGTGCGTGCCTTGCGCGTTGTCGGGGCTGCCCGCGGTGCGACCGGCCATGATGAGATTGGGCTTGGCCATGACCGGCTTCTTCGTCGCCGGATCCTCGAAGGGCCGGTCGGGCATGGTGAGGCCGGTGCAGCCGGTCACGGCGATCAGCACCGCTTCCTCGAGTTCCGACAGCGGCTCGCGCGGCTGGTCGGACACATAACTCATGCTGCCGGCGAGCACCGAGCTGCCCTGGCTGACGCGGTGCGTGCGGCGGCGGAAGATCGTCTCGACCAGCGGCCGCTTCAAAAGCATGTCGAGCCCCGAGGTGAAGCTGCCATTCGCGGCAGGGGTCGGCTTGAGCGGCGCCGTCATGGCTTTGCTCCGCCCATCGCCGGATCGGTGCTGGCCGGCACGATCGGCCGCCACGGCGCGAAGGCGCTCTGCGTCCTCGGCAGCACCGAGGCGAGGTCGGGGCAGTGGCGCAGGATCAGGCTGGTCATGCCGTTGTTGGCGATCCAGTCGATGCCGAAGGGCGAATAGATCTCCGGCCGGTAGTCGACGGTGAGGAAGCGGTCGCTCTGGAGCCGCCGCGACGCCATCAGGATGAAGATGCGGAAGGCGGTGTCGCTGAAGCCGAAGCCTGCCGGCGCCGGCTCGGAGAGCAGGCCGACCACGGTATCGATCTTGTCGACGTCGCCATAGATCTGCTTGAGCAGCCGCGCGTCCTCGGGGCTTGCCGTGACCTCCTCGAAGCTCCTGATGCGTGGCCGGTGCAGGCCGGCGCGAAAATCATTGTAGCGCGGCACGCCACGCCGCCTCGTGCGCACGATGTCGACGACCGAGAGGTCGATGATCTCATTGTCGCGTTCGAGCTTGAGCAGCGATTTCGGGAAGTTGTGCAGCGCGATCGCGCCGGGATGGGCGACGCCGAAGGAGTAGAGCGTGTTGCGCAGGCCGAAGGAGCGCATGATGTCGTCGGCGTTGGCGCCCTGTATGTCGAGGAAGCCCTTCTCGGCGATCTTTTCGCCTGAACGGTGGTGGTAGAAGCAATAGTCGTCCGGCAAGAGCGGATGCATGCGGTAGACGGTGGTGAAATCCTCGGTCAGCGAATAGGGCGCGGTGTGGTGGTCCGGCATCGTCTTCGGGATGCCGGTCGATGCATGCTCGTCGAGCAGCCACAGACCGAATTTGGTCACCCAGTCACTGGCCGGCGGGCCGTTCCAGTTGCTGGACAAGCCGACCTCGATCGCCCTGGTGGCGAGGACCGCCGGCGTCCACTCCACGGTATGGATCTTGGCAATGAGCGCCGACACGATCAGCCGCGCCGTCTGATAGATGCGCTCGTCGTCCCAATTCTTGTAGCGCGACCGCAATTCGTCGCAGAGCAGGTTGTGCTCGCGCGCGAACAGCGTGTGCATGGCGCTGAGGCCGAGCCACCAGCTCTCGTTGAAGCCGGTGACCTCGAAGCCTTTGATGTCGAGCGGCAGGTGGTTGTCGACCAGCCTGATCTTGGCGCCTTCGCGCAGCATCATCGCCTTGGCGCTGCTCGGACCATAGACCTCCGAACCGTCCCACCAATGCGAGGCGGCGTTACTGAAATAGACCGGCGGCCAGCCGGGGCCGCGGTCCAGTTCCTGGTTGCCGGCAATGCGCATGACCTGCTCCGGCTTGCCGCCGACCGAATTCGTCCACTTCATGCCGGGAGGAAGCGGCACCACGATGTCGTTGGTGCCGAGGGGATTGCGGGCATGGTTCACCCAGTCGTGCACCTGGAACTGGATCCAGGCCGCGGCAAGGATGTTGAGCGAGCGTGCCGGGATGAAGGTCTCGCGATGCAGCAGCTTCTCGGCGACGACGACCGGGTTAGGCGTGTCGAACAGGTCGGGCGCGTAGGCCGGTTTCAGGTTGCGGCCGAAGGTGGCGCCGACCGCGCCCATCTTCGGCGCCGACAGGTCATTGTAGGTGCCGTCATAGGTGCGCGTCTGCCGAACCTGCTCGGCGATCGGCGGTTGCGGCTCCGGCCGCGCCTCGGGCGGCGCCTCGACCGCTTCCGTACCAATCAGGTTCTTCTGCCTCAGCACGTAGCGGAAGGCGTCGAGATTGAGCAGGCTGAGGCGAAGCGGCAGCTTGTGCCATTCGACGAAGCGATTGATGGCGACGAAGGACTGGCGCGCGATGGCGCCAAGTACCCGGTTGCGCAGCGGCGCTTCCGTGCGCCAGCGATAGGCGAGGCGATGCGCGGCGCTCGCGTCATAGACGACCTTGCGCGCCCGGTTGAGATTGCCGAGCGGACGGAATTCGTCCGTCGTGTTCCACGGGTTGAAGGCGAGCTCGTCGATGATCCTCGAGTTGGTGAAGGCTTCGGCGGTGCCGGCCGAAGGCTGGGTGATGGTGAGCTCCGCCACCTTCACCGGCGGCGAGACGGTTTCGCTCCACTCGACCGCGGTATCCTCGATCGGCGTCGAGCGCTCGTCGATGAAGGGCTGGACGCAAAGCTCGAAACGGACGTCGCCCGCCGCGAGCCGTGCGGCGAACTCGTTCGACAGATAGCTCGCATCCGTGTCCGACGGGTCGGGCGCGGGGGCTGCACTCGGCACCGGCCGCAGCAGATAGCGCACCGCTGTTGTCTCGCCCCAGCGTATGGCGCCGCGGCTCCAGAAGGTTTCCAGCGCGACGCTGCGCACCTTGCGATTGCGCCCCGCGGAGACGTTCCTCAGCATGCGGATCACTTCAACCGGACCGAAGCGGAAGGCGAGGCCGACAAGGCCGATTATCTTGCCGATCGTGCCGCCGGCGGTCGCCTTGGCGAAGGCGATGAACTGCCTGGCATCGCGGGCATGCGAAACGGGGAAGTTGGTGGCGAGCAGATCGTGCTGCTCCTTGTCCGAAACCTTGATGCGCAGCGCAGCGCCGCGCAGGTCGGGCTTGTAGTCGGCCTGGCCCGAGCCGCTCGCGTTGGAAAAGCGCACGATCGCCGGATAGGATTTTCCCGGCTGGGCGAAGCCGGCGCGAAAGTCGGCCGGGAGGTCGTCATTGAAGCGCAGCGTCGCGTCGATCGAGGCGAAGATCGGCTTGGCATGGAAGGCGCGCTGGATGCCTGCCGCCTTGCAGCGCTGCCTGGTCCTGAGCTGGACATGCATCATGTCCTGCGCCAGCTTCTCGAACAGCCGGCGCTCATCCTCCGCGGAGCCCTGCGGTACCTCGCGCCAAATCGCTGTTGCCTGCCTGCCTGCTTGCATCAACACGATGTGCCTCCT
Source organism: Mesorhizobium tamadayense (assembly GCF_003863365.1). Lineage (GTDB taxonomy): Bacteria > Pseudomonadota > Alphaproteobacteria > Rhizobiales > Rhizobiaceae > Mesorhizobium > Mesorhizobium tamadayense. Next base: position 40,967 of record NZ_RQXT01000054.1, read on the forward strand.
CGTCAGTCCGGGCGGATACGCTCCGCGATCATTTCGGCGACGCCCGCGACCACACCCTCGGGCGAGGCGCTGTAATGCGGCAGCGCCAGCCGCGTGATGTGGGCGTCGATGATCGCGGGCTTGCCGAGCGCCAGCGCTTCTTCGAGCGCGGCTTCGAATTCTTCCAGCGTCTCGACGCGATAGCCTTTCGCGCCGCAGGCCTCGGCGTAGGCGACGTAGTCGGGATTGTTGAAATCGACCAGCCCGTACTCGTGATAGGATTGCAGCTGGTAGAGCTTGATCAGCTGGAACTCGGCGTTGTTGAAGACGATCCAGATCACAGGAATGTCGTACTGGACGGCGGTGAGCAGCTCGAAGCCCGAGAGCAAATAGCAGCCGTCGCCGCAGCCGACGATAACAGTCCGCTCGGGATGGGCGAGCTTGACGCCGAGCGCGCCGTTGACGTTGCCCGCCATCGGGCCGAAGCCGCCGGGCTTGCGGAAATTCTGGCCCGGCGCGATCTGCAGATAGTAGCCGAGCCAGGCGAGATGCGCCCCGGCGTCGGCAAGCACGACGGCATTGTCGGGCAGCCGTTTCGACAGCGCCTGCGCCATCTGGCCGGGATGGATCTTGCCGGTGAGGTGAAGGATGTGCTCGTCGCTGTAGTCGACCGCCTCTCGCGCAACCGGCTCGCCCGGCTCAAGCATGTCCGACATCTTGTTGAGCAGGGCGCCAACCGCCAGTTTCGCATCGGCGACGATGGCGCCGTCGGCCTTATAGACCTTGTCGATCTCGCCGATGTCGATGTTGATGTGAAGGAGCTTGCGGTCGGCGAACAGGTCGTCGCGGAAGCCGAAGGTCGCATGCTGGGCAAAGGAATTGCCGACGGCGAGGACGAGGTCGGCATCGAGGAAGGCTCGCCAGGCGGCGCTATGGCCGCTGTCGCAGAAGACGCCGACGCACCGCGGATGGCGCTCGGTAATGATGCCTTTGCCGTCGAGCGTGGTTGCGAAGGGTATCTGATAGCGCTCGACGAGCTGCTTCAGCTCGTGGCCGGCGCCGCTCTTCACCGCGCCGAAGCCGATCAGCGCCAGCACCTTCTTGCCCTTCTCCAGCGCCTCCACAAGTGTTTCGGCGACGTCCCGCACTCGCGCCGGGTCCGGCAGGACAGGCTTCACCCGAAGATCGATCGGACGGAAATTGTCGACCGAGACATCATGATCGGTAAGGTCTTCCGGCACGTGGATGTGGACGGGACCCGGCCTGCCTTCGAAGGCTGTGTTGACGGCTTCTTCCAGCACATCGCAGGTTTTCGAGGCATCGATGAGCAGGAAGGATTTCTTCGTCGTCGCGGCAAACATCGCCTGCGAGTCCGGCGTGCGGCTCACGCCCGACGTCTCGTTCAGCGCGCCCTTGCCGGTCCACCGGCGCGAGGCGAAGCCGGAGATGGCAAGCACCGGATAGGAATCCGACATCGCGACCGCGAGGCCGGAGAACAGGTTGAAGGCGCCGGGGCCGGCGGTGGCGAAGCAGACGCCGAGGCGGCCCGAGAACATGGCGTAGCTGCAGGCCATGAAGGATGCCGCCTGCTCATGCCGGGTGATCACCGGCCGTATCGCCTTGGAATGCTTCAGCGCCAGCATCAGTCCGGCGGCATTCTCGCCCGCGCCGCCGAATGCGGCGCCGACGCCGATCCCTTCCAGTCCTTTGACGATTGCCTCGTAGATCCTCATCGGCAACGCACCATTGCCCTCGCGACCCAGCAGTCGAAGCGGCCTCGATGCCGGCCAGCCGGTGTGGGCAAAGTATTTTAAATTGAAATCAAACAGTCTTCGGCAATTTGTCCTGTGATCCGGGCGCTGACTGTGAAGCGGCTAACATTCGTGGAAAATGGAGGCGAAGCTCAAGGCAAAGAAGCCAAGTATTTGCGACGCGCGTTGGCAAATCGGGACCTTGCCGGCGCGCATTCCGCTACCGGCAAGGGTCGATTGAGAGGAACGATCTCGCGGCTGGCGCATTTTGCTTCCCATCAGCAGTTTGAGGGAATCCATGCGCATTGCCCATGTCGCGCCGCTCTACGAATCCGTCCCCCCGAGATTTTATGGCGGCACCGAGCGGATCGTTTTCTATCTCACCGAAGCGCTGGTGGATCTGGGGCACGATGTAACGCTGTTCGCGAGCGGTGACAGCGAGACCTCCGCACGGCTGGTGCCCGGCCGCGACCAGGCGATCCGTCTCGATCCGCGGCCGAAGAAGTCCGAGATCGCGGCGCATCTGGCGATGCTCTGCGATGTGCGCGAACGGGCCGGCGAGTTCGACGTCATCCACTTCCATCTCAGCCATTTCGTGCATTTTCCGTTCTTCGAGCACATTGCAGGACGAACGGTGACGACGCCGCATGGCAGGCTCGACTATGTCGACCTGGCGCCGGCCTACACGCGCTTCCCGCGCTTTCCGATGATCTCCATCTCGCACAGCCAGAAGCGGGGATTGCCCGATGCCAACTGGCTGGCGACGATCCACCACGGGATTCCGGTCGACGCCTATCCGCCGGCCTATGAGAAGCCCGCCGCAGAACCTTATCTGGCCTTCCTCGGGCGCCTTTCGCGCGACAAGCGGCCCGACCGCGCGATCGAGATCGCGCGTCGGTCCGGATTGAAGCTGAAGCTGGCGGCCAAGATCGGCGATGACGACCGCGCCTATTTTCACGACAACATCGAAGCCCTGATCGACGGCGACCGCGTCGACTATGTCGGCGAGATCGCGGAAGACGAGAAGGCGGAGTTCCTCGGCAACGCCGCTGGGCTGTTGTTCCCCATAGACTGGCCGGAGCCGTTCGGCCTTGCCCCGATCGAGGCCATGGCCTGCGGCACACCGGTGATCGCCTGGAATTGCGGCGCCTTGCCTGAGATCATCGACCCGGACTTGACAGGTTTCGTGATAGACTCAGTAGAAGAAGCCGTCGCTGCGGTGCCCGCCCTTCTCCAGCTCGACCGGCGGCAGGTGAGGGCGGTCTTCGAAAAGCGGTTTTCAGCCACCAGGATGGCGCGCGACTATCTCGCCGCCTATATGCGCCTGATCAGCGCCCCGGAGGCGAAGGCCTCCTGATCTTCATTGCCTTTGGGGGCATCGCTTTCGAGGCGACAAACGAAGAGGTGACGAATGACGGAGCTCGACGAGCGCAAGCTCGATCCCGCCGCGGCTCTTGCCTTGCTCGACGAAATGGCGCCGCGGGAACCGCACCGCCTGTTCGCTCTCAAACAGGGCGACTGTTTTGCCGTCACTGACGCCTACGGCGACATCAGGGGCGCGGGCGACGGTTTCTTCCGTGACGATACGCGCGTTCTGTCCGAATTCCGCCTGACCGTCGGCGGCCGGCAGATGTCGCTGCTCGGCGCATCGCTCAGCCAGGACAATGTGCTGTTCACCAGCAACCTGACCAATCTGCCGATCCAGAGCGCCGCCGGCCGCGATATTCCGCAAGGCGCCATACACATAGAACGCGTCAGGCTGATCTGGCAGGACAGGCTGTTCGAGCGCATCACGCTTTCCAATTACAGCCGCGAGCATTCGACCATCACAATCTCGCTGCATTTCGCCGCCGACTTCCGCGACATGTTCGAGGTGCGCGGCTCGACGCGTCCGAAGCGTGGAACGGTGCATGTCGCCAAGACCGACAAGGCCTCGGTGCTGCTTGGCTATGACGGGCTGGACGGTCTGCCGCGCCTATCGGCGATCTCGTTCTCACTGGCGCCCGACCGGTTGAGCGACAATCGCGCCGACTTCCTGATCGCAGTGACCAAGCGCAGCAGCAGGGTGCTTTACGTCGAGGTCGGCCCCGGAGCAGAGGAGACGCCTAGCCGCGACCGCTTCCGTGCAGCAGCGGCCCGCGCGCGTTTCGGCATGCGCGCCAAGCGTCGTCACGGCGCCACGGTGTGGAGTTCCGGCCGCGTCTTCAACGACTGGGTCGAGCGCGCTCGCGCCGACGTGGCTCTGCTCACCACCGAACTTCCTACCGGGCCTTATCCCTATGCCGGCATCCCGTGGTTCTCGACCGCCTTCGGCCGCGACGGCGTGATCTCCGGACTGCAGATGCTTTGGCTCAATCCCGGGCTTGCGCGCGGCGTGCTGGCATTCCTCGCCGAGCATCAGGCGACGGAAACATTGCCTTTCAGCGATTCTCAGCCGGGCAAGATCATGCACGAGACGCGTAAGGGTGAGATGACGGCGCTGCGCGAGCTTCCTTTCGGCCGCTACTATGGCGGCGTCGACACCACGCCTCTCTACATCCATCTCGCCTGCGCCTATGCGGACCGCACCGGCGACATGGCTTTCATCGACAAGCTCTGGCCATCGCTCAAGGCGGCTGCCGAATGGACGGAAGAGGCCAGCCGGGAGACAGGCTTCGTCACCTACCAGCGCGCGGCCGAGTCCGGTCTGGCCAACCAGGGCTGGAAGGACAGTTTCGATTCGGTCTTCCACGCCGACGGGCGCATGCCCAAAGGGCCGATCGCCCTGGTCGAGGTGCAGGGCTATGTCTTTGCCGCCTACCGGGGTCTTGCCGCTCTCGCCCGTCGTCGCGGCGAGTTCGCCGACGCAGAGCACTGGGAAAACCGCGCCGAGGAAATGCGGGTCGCCGTCGAGCGTGACTTCTGGATGGACGATCTCAACTTCTACGCCCTTGCCATCGACGGCGACGGCGAGCCCTGCAAGGTGCGAACCTCCAATGTCGGGCATCTCCTCTATGTCGGGCTGCCGCAGCCGGAGCGGGTGAAGATGGTCGCTGACCAGCTGCTTTCGGCCTCTTTCCATTCCGGCTGGGGGCTGAGGACGCTCGCCGACGACGAAGTGTTCTTCAACCCGATGTCCTACCACAACGGCTCGATCTGGCCGCATGACACCGCGATCTGCGGCGTTGGCCTGGCGCGCTATGGCGAACGCGACGGCGTGGTGCGGCTGATGAGCGGCACTTTCGAGTCCGCCGTGCATTTCAACATGCGGTTGCCGGAATTGTTCTGCGGCTTCATCCGCGCGCCCGGCGAAGCGCCGATCGCTTATCCGGTCGCCTGCCTGCCGCAAGCATGGTCGGCCGGCTCCGCCTTCATGCTGATGCAGGCCTGCCTCGGCCTGGAAGTCGACGGCTGGGAAGGCGAATTGCGCGTCACGCGCCCAAGGCTGCCGATCGGCATCGATATGCTCACGATCCGGCATCTGACGGTCGGCGACAAGTCCGTGGATCTCACCTTCCAGCGCGTCGGCGACCGTGTCGTCGCCTTTCTCGCCGACCGGTACGAAGGCCTGGTCCCGCTGATCGTGCGGACCTAGAAGAGATTTCTGCAAGTACGCGTTCAACAATCAAAAAATGTCGGAACCGACGACCGCTTTGTGCGTTGCCAACCCATACCGGCCTGCCGGTCCGCAGCCGGAATACCCAAAAAACAAAATAGCGGACAGCCGGAGGCAACCTGACACTTCAATGACACAGTATGGCGCCGAATTTTTATGGGTCCTCATCCTCGCGAGCCTCGGACTTTCCGCTTTAGCGATCTTCATCTCAGTATCCCGCCATCGTCGTTACCATTCGAGGGCGGCGAGCATGCCCAACTCAAGCGATGACGTCGCTTCGGAAGCCGCGCGCAAGGTGTTGCGCGAATTCGAGAAGAACGGGCAGTCCGTCGACGCCGCCCTGGTCACGTGGTCGCCGGAGACGCTGCGCAAGATCCTCGCAGAGGACCTGCCGGATGCGCAGGTGATCGTCGTCTCCAACCGCGAGCCTTACATCCACAATGAAAAGAACGGCGAGGTCGAACTGGTCGTGCCGGCGAGCGGACTGGTCTCGGCGCTCGAGCCGATCACGCGCGTCTGCGCCGGCACATGGATTGCCTATGGCGGCGGCAGCGCCGACCGCGTGGTGGTCGACGGCGACGACCGGGTGCAGGTGCCGCCCGGCAATCCGTCCTATACGCTGCGCCGGGTCTGGCTGACCGATGAGCAATATCAGGGCTACTATCTGGGTTTCGCCAATGAAGGCTTATGGCCGCTTTGCCATATCGCCTTCACCCGTCCGACCTTCCGCGATTCCGACTGGGAGGCTTACGAGGCCGTCAACCGCAAGTTTGCCGATACTGTGGTCGCCGAGGCGCGCAACGAGCGGCCGATCGTGCTGGTCCAGGATTATCACTTCGCGCTTCTGCCGCGCATGATCCGCGAGCGCCTGCCGGAGGCGATCATCATCACCTTCTGGCACATTCCGTGGCCGAACTCGGAGGTGTTCAGCATCTGCCCGTGGCGCGAACGCATCCTCGACGGACTGCTCGGCAGCTCGATCATCGGCTTCCACACCCAGTTCCACGCCAACAACTTCACCGAGAGCGTCGATCGCTTCATGGAGAGCCGGATCGAGCGCGCGGATGCCGCCGTGTCCTATGGCGGCCAGACGACGCTGGTGCATGCCTATCCGATCTCGATCGAATGGCCCGTCGAGCTCCTGAAGACCTTGCCATCGGTCGCGGAATCCCAGGCACGCGTCCGCGAGCGGTTCGGCATTCTGGCGGACGCCAAGCTCTGCGTCGGCGTCGAACGCCTCGACTACACCAAAGGCATCCTCGATCGTTTCCACGCGCTGGAGGAGCTGTTCATCCGCCACCCTGAAACGATCGGGCAGGTGGTGTTCCTGCAGATCGCCGCGCCCAGCCGAGGCACGCTGCCTGCCTATAAGCACCTGCATGAGGAATGCCTACGCTTCGCCGAGGAGCTCAATGAGCGCTACGGCAGCGAGACTTACCGCCCCGTCGTCCTGGTGGCCGAGCATCACTCCCAGAAGAACGTCTACGAGATCTATCGCGCGGCCGACATCTGCCTGGTCACCAGCCTGCATGACGGCATGAACCTGGTCGCCAAGGAGTTCGTCGCCTCGCGCGACGACGAGCAGGGCGTGCTCCTGCTCAGCACATTCGCCGGCGCCGCGCGCGAGCTGCTGGAGGCGCTGATCGTCAATCCTTACGACGCGGCTATGATGAGCGAAACCATGCTGCAGGCGCTCACCATGGGGCCGGACGAACAGCGCGAGCGCATGCGGCGCATGCGCGAGATTGTGCGCGACAACAATGTCTATCGCTGGGCCGGCAGCATGCTGCTCGACGCGGCGCGGTTGAGGAAGCGCGGCGAGCTCGACCGGGTCACGGCCCTATCCGACCGGCAGGTGAGCCTCAATGGCGACAATGTCGTCCCCATGTTCGAACGCAGACAGGCAGCCGGTTACCGATGAATACCCAGACAGACCTGACGCCACGCCTTCCCGAAGGCCGATGGGCGCTGTTCCTCGACATTGACGGCACGCTGCTGGAGCACGCAGCGCACCCGGACAGCGTGTCGGTCAGCGAGGAACTGCTGTTTCTGCTGCAGACGATCGAACGCCGTCTGGATGGAGCGCTGGCCTTCATCACCGGCCGATCGATCGCCGACGTCGACCGGCTTTTCGAGCCACTGAAATTGCGCATTGCCGGCCTCTACGGGCTGGAGCACAGGCTCACGCCGGACGGGCAAATCGAGGCCGCTGACGCGCCGGCCGATATGGCTGCGCTTGCCGACGAGATCGAGCTGGAGCTCGCAAGCAAGGCTGTCTATGTCGAGCGCAAGGGCCCGGTGCTCGCCATCCACACGCGGGCGGCGCCGCATTTGCTGGCCCGCGCGACGGAACTGGTCGAGGCGGCACTCGCCCGCCTGCCCGAAGGATACCGCGTGATCGCCGGCAACGCCGGCGTCGAGCTGATGCCGCTGGAGGCTGCCAAGGGCGCGGCGATCCGGCGCTTCATGCAGTTCGATCCCTTCACCGGCCGCCGCGCGGTATTCCTCGGCGACGACACCTCGGATGAGAACGGCTTCGACACCGTCAATGCCGCGGGCGGGATATCTATCCGCGTGAAGCCGCAGGGCGAGACCGCGGCGCATTTCGCAATCGCAGACGTCGCCGGCGCAATTGCCTGGCTCAAAGCGAATTTCGGCAACGCTGCTGAACAAGCGACCAGCGACAGTCTCGTTGCTTAGAGCAATTCAAGGTGCGCGAAAACGGCCCCGCCAAGGAGACCGTTTTACACAAGGCTGCACCGACCGGCTACTTG
>NZ_RQXT01000055.1 GCF_003863365.1 Mesorhizobium tamadayense
TAACTCAAACACGTAGCAGGCGAACAGCGCGGCCCTCCGCCTTCCTGGCACCAGTTTTCTGGAGGCGCTTGTTGCCGGTTTACGCGCGCAAAGCCCTATTGCCTTCCGCCGCCCCCGCCATGTCATCCAAAATCGGGCAGTCCGGCCTGTCATCGCCATGGCAGGCGTGGATCAGCTTCTGCAGCGTCGCGCGCATCGACTGCAATTCGCGCACCTTCTCCTCGATCGCCCTGACATGGGCGCTGGCGATTTCGCGCACGTCGTGACTGGCGCGGTCGCGGTCTTGATAGAGCGCCATCAGCTGCCTGCAATCGTCGATTGAAAAGCCGAGGTTGCGCGCCCGGCGCAGGAAAGCCAGCCGGTGGACGTCGTCGCGCGAGTAGTCGCGGTAGCCGTTATCGGCTCGGGCCGGCCGGATCAGGCCGATCTCTTCATAATAGCGGATGGTCTTGGCCGGCAGGCCGGAACGCTCGGCGGCATCACCGACATTCATGGCGCTCTCCCCGATCTCTGGCGGCTATTCCAGCTGCCCCGTTGATTTTGCTTCATAATCCTGTGAGCCCTGTTGCCGAAATGCCGCAGTTCGGCACTTACCAGCAGGGAAGGTCTTGCATATAGGCAGTGCGCGCTTGGCAAGCAAAAGAAATGCCAGCATGAATGATGGCGAGAAAGCGGCCGACTCGTGCCGCTGATATTGAGGCGGGGCGTCGAACCTATCCATGCGCTGGAAGTCACTTGCAATCCTCGCCGCTCTTGCGCTCTCGACCGTCGTCAGCGGCTGCAGCACGATCGGCGGGCAACTCTTCACCAACAACTATGGCGCGATGACCGATGCCGGCTATCAGCTGCCGCGCATCCCGATCGAGAAGGTTCCCGCCAGGTATCACCGCCAGGAAGTGAACTACGATACTTCGGAAAAGCCGGGCACCATCATCGTCGATACCCAGAACAAATTCCTCTACTTCGTCGAGGGTGACGGCCGGGCGATCCGCTACGGCATCGGTGTCGGCCGCGAAGGCTTCGAGTGGCACGGGTCCGCCCATATCGCGCTGAAGCGCGAATGGCCGACCTGGACGCCGCCGGCGCCAATGATCAAGCGCCAGCCCGAGCTCGCCAAATTTGCCGGCGGCATGGAGCCCGGCCTGAAGAACCCGCTCGGCGCGCGTGCCATGTATCTCTTCAACAAGGGCGGCGACATGGGCTACCGCCTGCATGGCAGCCCGGAGTGGTTCTCGATCGGCAAGGCCATGTCGTCGGGCTGCATCCGACTGATGAACCAGGACATTATCGATCTCTACGACCGCACCTCGGTCGGCGCCAAGGTCGTCGTGATGTGATCACGGCGGCCGCGGCCAAAAGCTTTCGTGCGCGGACCGTCTAGGCAACAACAAGACGTCCACAGACAGAAAACCGGGCTGTTGGGGCCCGGTTTTTTGTTGTCTCAGGTGCGTTGGAGAATTCGCTCCGCCGAAACCGCGCCAAGCGGTCAGCGGATTAGATTATCAGGCCACTTGTTCGACCTGTTGAACTTCCGGAACGAAGTGACGAAGCAGGTTCTGGATGCCGTGCTTCAACGTCGCCGTCGAAGACGGGCAGCCGGCACAGGCGCCCTTCATGTGCAGGAACACGGTGCCGTTCTCGAAGCCGCGGAAGGTGATGTCGCCGCCGTCCTGCGCGACCGCCGGGCGCACCCTGGTGTCGAGCAGTTCCTTGATGGTCAGCACCAACTCCTCGTCGGCCTTGTCGTAGAACTCGCCGGTCTGGCTGGTCTCGGTGGCGGGGTTGGCCGACGCCATGACCGGCGCGCCGGACATGAAGTGCTCCATGATCGCGCCGAGTATCGCCGGCTTCAGGTGCTGCCAGTCGGGACCGTCCTTGGTCACGGTGATGAAGTCGTAGCCGAAGAAGACGCCGGTGACGCCCGGAATCTCGAACAGCCGGCCGGCCAGCGGCGAAGCCTGTGCGGCGCCTTCGGCGTCGCGGAAATCGGCGGTGCCTTCGCGCAGCACTTCCTTGCCGGGCAGGAACTTCAACGTCGCCGGGTTCGGCGTCGATTCGGTCTGGATGAACATGGGTATCTCCAGGCCCTTCCCGGGCCGATAGTTTGGAATAATTCTAAATAGGCTCTATCGGCTGGACATTCAAGCGAAACGCGTCGCCCGAACGGCTGGCTGGCGGAATCTTTTGCCCTGGCAAAGCGCTCCGGCCGCGGCAGGTCTATCCTCCGACTTCCACGCTGAGTTGTCCACTCGTCTGCTGGATGTTCACCTCGACCCCGTCGGCCGTCCGCCTGAATTCGAGATCGGCGCTTGCCTCCCCGACCCGCAGCCCGTGAAGCGCGATGCGGGTGACGAGATCGGGCAGCCGCGGCCGCACGATCCGAAGCTTGCCTGCGAAAGCATCTGGCTCCAGGCCGAGGCAAGTTGTCACCAGGAAAGGTACCGCTCCGGCCGCCCAGGCTTGCGGGTGGCAGGCCACGGGATAGTGTACCGGCACCTGGAAATCCTTGCGCGGAAAGCCCGCCATCGCTTCGGGCAGCCGATGGTGGCGGAAGTGCATCGCCGCCTCGGCGATGGCGGTGAAGATCCGCAGCGCCGCGTCGTCCTCGCCATATCGCCGGAAACCGGCCGCCAGCAACGCATTGTCGTGCGGCCAGACGGTACCGAGATGGTATCCGACGGGATTGTAGCGCCGCTCCGCGGCCGAAAGCGTGCGCACGCCCCAGCCGCTGAACATGTCGTCCTGCATCAGCCGCTGCACGGACCGGCGGCCCTTGTCCCGGTCCGCGATACCGGTCCACAACGCGTGTCCGGGATTTGAGGAAACGACCGCGACCTGCCGGCCCCGCGCTTCGAGCGCGAGGGCGAAGGCGCCCCGGTCCTCGCACCAGAAATCGCGGTTGAACCGTGTCCGAAGCCTTTCGGCTTCGCCGCGAAGCTGCTTGGCGCGATTGCGGTCCCCCGTGCGCTCGTAGAGCTCGGCGATGGCGTGCTTGGCGGCAAAGACATAACCTTGCACCTCGACGAGCGCGATCGGCGGCTTGGCGAGGCTGCCGTCGGCCCTGACGATCGCATCGGCCGAGTCCTTCCAGCCCTGATTGATGAGGCCGCTCTCCGATGTGCTCCGATATTTGAGATAGCCCTCGCCGTGCCTGTCTCCGGCCCTGGCAATCCAGCCCAGGGCTCTTTCCACAGGCTCCCGCAGCTCGCGAAAGAGCCCGAGATCGCCTGTCCACGCCGCATGGCGGCCCAGAAGCAGCAGGAAGAGCGGGGTCGCGTCCACCGTGCCGTAGAACCTGGCATGCGGGACATCGCCCGCGCGGGCGAGTTCGCCGACGCGAAACTCGTGCGGGATCTTTCCGGGCTGCTCCTCCCGCCATCGGTCCACGTGACGGCCCTGGTAGCCGGCGAGAAGGCGCAGCGTCTGGGCGGCGATCTCCGGCTGAAAGGCGAGCATCTCAAGCGCGACGATCAGGCTATCGCGCCCGAAAAGGGCGACGAACCACGGTACGCCGGCGGCAAAATACTCCCTGTTGGCCCAATCGGATCTGAGCATCGCGAGATCGCGCAGCGAGCGGTCCATGATGCCGTTGAGCAGCAGGCTGTCGCTGTCGAACTTCGCGTGCCGCTCCAGCCATTCTTGCGAGCCTGCCTGGAGGTTCTCCGCGAGGTTATTGAGGATGATTACCGGCCGCTGGTTCAAATGATCGGCTTCGGCCTCTTCGGAAACTTCCCTCAACTCTATAGTGACCGCTATGGTCCGCGCTTCGCCTGCCGGCACATTGATCCGGAACTCGGCCGTGGTCTCGTGCGTGGCATCGGGTTGAGGCGAGAAGGCGATCGTCGCTGTCCGGCGCAGCCGGTCGGCGCCGTGATAGACAAAATGCAGCCTGCCGTCCCGCCAGGCGGGCCGCTCGGCCCTGCCGAGGTCCTGCCGTACCAACCCGCGCACATCGAAGATGTCCTCGAATCCGGCACGGAATTGCAAGGTCAGCGGAAAGCCATGCGCCCTGTGACCGAAATTCTGGATGGTCAGGACCTCCCGCACGCATGTTTGCCCCGCATCCAGGATGCGCTCCCAGCGGATGCCGAGCTCATCCTTGGGGATCGGTTCTTCCCGCTCGAAATGCAGGTCGGGATTGGTCAGTTCAAAAAGCGCCGCGTAGCCTTTTTGCGCGGTCGAGGCCAGCACGATCGGCGCCACGCCGGCCAGCGCCATCCGATAGCCGCCGAGGAAGCGGCAGTCGTGGAAATAAAGCCCAAAGCCGTGCTCGCCTTTCAAAGGGATCTGCGCGTCGGAGGCGACGACGTAGTAGAGATCGAGGCTCTTGACGGTTACCGCGCCCGCGATGCTGTCGACCATGGCCGGATGGCGCTTGGCGAGCACGCGGTGCCTGCGTCCTCGCTGCGCAGGGGGCGGCTGCCGGGCTTCCTGCTGGGTTCGTGCACACTGCGGGCGGGGTGGCGTCGCGGCGGGTTCGGCCGCTCTGTGTTGCGGCCTCGACGTGCTATTCCGGTTCGTCTCCCGGTTTGATTCGGCCATCAGCGCTCCGTTTGGAACTGTCGCCTCCCGTGACGATTCCAAATGGCGCACCGCAAGCGCGGGCCAAGGGGATATCGCAGGCTGTGGTTGAACGGTTACGCCGAAATAACCCAGAGGCGCCGTCCGCGCGATGCGCCTGCCGGTTTTCGCGGAGGCCTTGGCCGGTCAGGCCAGGCTCTCGATTTCCTCGTCGGAGAGGTTCTGCGGCACCACCGTGACCGGGATGGGGAAGGCGGCGCCCCGGCCGGCCACGGCGCTCACTAGCGGCCCCGGACCTTCCTTGCCGGCGCCGGCCGCCAGCACCAGGATGGCGATGTCCTGGTCTTCCTCGATCAGCTTGTGGATCTCTTCGGTCGGCTTGCCTTCGCGCACCACCAGCTCCGGCTCGATGCCGAGCTTCTGGCGCACCTTGTTGGCGTAGGTGTCGAGCGCCGCGCGCGCGGTGGCGTTCGCTTCCTCGCGCATGATCTTCTCGACGCCCAGCCAATGCTGGAAATCGTCCGGCTCGATCACATAGAGCAGCACCAGCACGCCGCTGGTGCTTTGCGCCCGCTTGGACGCGTAGGCGACGGCGCGCTCGCATTCCGGCGTGTCATCGATGATGGCCAGGAACTTGCGGCGATGGCCGGCTTCACGGCTGAGGCGTTTGGAAACCATGTGTATCTGCTCGGTATCAATTCGGCCGCAATCTGCCACCGCCACGAACCGGCGGCAAGCCGCCGGCCGGCATGGCGACGGAAGTTAGTGCGATCGCGCGGTCAGTCCTGCAGCAGGCCGATGATGTCGCGCACCGTCTTCATCGTGCCTTCGGCGATCGCGCGGGCGCGGTCGCCGCCGTCCCTGAGCACGGCATCGACATAGGCGCGGTCGCCCTCGATGCGGCGCATTTCCGAGGCGATCGGGGCAAGCTTCTCCACGGCAAGGTCGGCAAGCGCCGGCTTGAATACGGAGAACTGCTGGCCGCCATATTCCTTGAGCACATCGGCTTTCGAGATTTCGGCGAGGCCGGCATAGATGCCGACCAGGTTTTCGGCTTCCGGCCGGTTTCCCAGCCCGTCGACTTCGCTCGGCAAGGCCTCCGGATCGGTCTTGGCTTTGCGGATCTTCTTCGAGATGGTGTCGGCATCGTCCGTCAGGTTGATGCGCGACAGGTCCGACGGGTCGGACTTCGACATCTTCTTCGAGCCGTCGCGCAGGCTCATGATGCGCGCCGCAGGCCCGCCGATCACCGGTTCGGTGATCGGGAAATAGCCGTTCACCGTCTCCTCGCCGATCTGCATCTCGACGCCGACACCGAGCGCCGCGATCTTCTCGGAGAAGTCGTTGTTGAACTTCTGCGCGATGTCGCGGGTGAGTTCCAGGTGCTGTTTCTGGTCCTCGCCCACCGGCACATGGGTGGCGCGGTAGAGCAGGATGTCGGCGGCCATCAGGCTCGGATAGGCGAGCAGGCCGAGCGAGGCGTTCTCTCGGTCCTTGCCGGCTTTGTCCTTGAACTGCGTCATCCGGTACATCCAGCCGATGCGCGCCACGCAGTTGAGGATCCACGCAAGCTCGGCGTGCTGCTTGACCCGCGACTGGTTGAAGACGATGTGCTTCTTGGGGTCGATGCCGGAGGCGAGGAACGCTGCGGTGATCGAGCGCGTCTGGTCGCCGAGATCCTGATGCACGAGTTGCGCCGTCAGCGAATGCAGGTCGACGACGCAATAGATGCAGTCGGACTGTTCCTGGAGGGCGACGAATTTCTTGATGGCGCCGAGATAATTGCCGAGATGCAGATTGCCGGTCGGCTGGACGCCCGAAAAGACGAGTGGCTTGAAGGCTGACATAGGTTCCTCGTGGCTTGTGGAGGGCCGTTTCGCGCGCGGCGAAAGTCTTGCGACGGCGCGCTTATGGACGAAGGCGATTGCGGGATCAAGAGGCCAGCCGATTGAGGGCGCCGGCGGCCTGCTCGTCCTGTTCGGGGCAAGGCTGGCTCTGGAGCGCGGGTGAGGCAAGGCGAGGTCGGCGTCGCTACGTGTTGATTTCCCTTTGTAGCTTGCTACATTAAATGAGCTACATAGTTGAATGTGGGCAGCCGCGATGACCATCAACATCAGCAACAAAGAAGCGGACACTCTGACGCGCGCCTTCGCCAAGGTCGAAGGCGTTGGCATCACCGAGGCTATTGTGATCGCCATGCGCGAAGCCTTGGAGCGGCGCCGCAATCGCGAGACGCCGCTGGAAACGGCAGCAAGGCTGCGCGCTGAATACGGGATCAAGCTCAGCGAACGGGCGCGCAACCCGTTGCCGCGCTCGGTCTATGACGAGCTTTCCGGCGACGAATAATGTTCGTCGACGCCGCCGCCATAGTAGCGATGCTGAGTAATGAGGCCGAGGCCGAGCGCTGTGCGAGGGCGGTTATGGATGCTTCGGCTCCGTTCACTTCGGCGATCGTCGTATGGGAAGCCGCAATGGCGCTCGCGCGACCGGAAAAGCTGGCCATACCGGTTGCGAGGAGCGCAGAGATCGTGAGCCGCTTTCTCGAAGAGCGGGCAATTGCCTTGCGCGAGCTTCCGCCCGCGCCCGAAGCAGCATCGCTATCCATCGAGGCCGCATCGCGGTTTCGCAACAACGCGATCCGTCTGAACATGGCGGACTGTTTCCACTACGCTTGCGCGCGCTACTACGCCGTTCCGATGCTCTCCACGGCCGACGAATTCAGGTTCACGGATCTGGAGACTGCTCCGTAACAGGTGGCGCCGCCTTCGAACCGCGCTTGACGTTCCTCCGGAGCATGGCGAAATCGGCGCCGCCGGTGCCGAAAGCGGTGATGAAGTAGAGCGCCGCACCGCCGCCGACGAGCGCGAGCAGTGTCGCCGTCTTGACCACCAACGGCGAGCCGGGTCCAAGCCTTGCGGCGAGGTAGTACTCGGCGAAGTAAAGCGCGACGGCCATCACCACCGCCGACAGCACCAGCCGGGGAATGCGTTTCAAGAGCGGTATGTCGCGGCCCCAGTGGCCGCGCCGGATCAGCATGCCGAGCAGCATCAGCGCGTTGACCCAGCCGGCAACCGCTGAAGCGACAGCGATGCCCGGTGCACCCATCGAGGGGAACAGGGTAAGCGCCGTGGCGACGTTCACGCCGACCGAGATGGCGGCGAAGATCATCGGCGTGCGCGTGTCCTCGCGCGCGAAATAGCCGGGCGTGAAGGCCTTGATCAGCACGAAGGCGGGCAGGCCGAGGCCGAAGATCGCCAGGATCGAGGCGACGATCGGCGTCGAATGGTTGGCGGCAAACGCGCCGCGCTCATAGACCAGCCGCACGATCGGTTCCGACATCACCCACAGCGCCGCCGCCGCCGGCAAGGTCATGAACAGCGTGAACTCGACCGAGCGGTTCTGCAGGTTGGCGGCCTCGATCAGATTGCCCGATTTCAGCGCCCGCGACAGTTCCGGCAACAGCACGATCGCCACCGCCACGCCGACGACTCCGAGCGGCAGCTGGTAGATACGGTCGGCATAGGCGAGCGACGACACGGCGCTGTTCTGCGCCGAAGCGATCGCCGTGCCGATCAGCTGGTTGATCTGCGTGATGCCGCCGGTGATCGCCGCCGGCAGCGCCAGGATCAGCAGCCGCTTGACGTTCGGCGTCATCTTCGGACGGCGGAAGCCGATCGAGATACCGGCATGGCGCACCGCCACCCAGACGATGGCGAGCTGCACGATACCCGCCGCCAGCACGCCCCAGGAGAGCCCGAAGCCGACATCATGTGCGTCCGCTCCGCGGTACCAGGCATAGCCAAGCACGCTGATCAGGATGATGTTGAGGAAGGCGGGTGCGATTGCCGCCGCGAAATAACGGCGCAGCGAGTTCAGCATGCCCGCCATCATGGCGCCGAGCGACATGCAGATCAGATACGGGAACATGATCGTCGCGAGCCGGACGGTGGTCTCGAACTTGCCCGGAATGCCGGCGAAGCCCGGCGCCACCAGGTAGCGCACGATCAGCGGCATCGCCAGTTCCATGGCGATGGTGAGCGCCAGCAGCGCCGAGAACAGCACGCCGAACACTTCCTCCGAAAAGCGCTTGGCGCCATCGGTGCCGTGCGTCTCGATCTCCTTGGCGAACAGCGGCACGAAGGCGGCGTTGAAGGCGCCCTCGGCGAACAGCCGGCGGAAGGTGTTGGGGAACTGGAAGGCGGCGTTGAAGGCGTCGGCGACCGGCCCGGTGCCCAGCGCCGCCGCCATCAGCATCTCACGGCCGAAACCCAGCGCGCGGCTCATCAGCGTGCCGGAGGCGACGGTGGCGAATTTCTTGACAAGGCTCATGCTTGGGATGACTGCCTGCGCAATTGCGTCAAATGGATGTCACTCGGCCGCCGCCTTGGCCTTGCCGTTGCGTTCGGGCGCGTTGCCTTCCAGCGTGTCGATCAGCCGCTTGTGGATGGTGGCGGTGCGGGTCGGGCTGTCGATCTTCTGGCCGGTGAGGTCGGTGACATAGAAAGTGTCGATCACCTTCTCGCCGAAAGTGGTGATGTGGGCCGAGGCGATATCGAGCGAAAGGTCCGACAGCGCGCCGGTAATCTCGGAGAGCAGGCCGGGCCGGTCCAACCCCTCGATCTCGATCACGGAAAAACGGTTCGACAGCGTGTTGCGGATCTCGGCGCGCGGCGGAATGCGGAAGGCCTTGGCGCCGCGCTTCGGCTTGGTGCGCTTCTCGATCATCTCGGGCAGCCAGCTCTTGCCGGACAGCACGTCCTCGATCAGCCGGCCGACGCGTTCGGCCCGCCGCCGTTCGTCCTCGTCGCGGTCGAATTCCCTGCTGATCAGGATGGTGTCCAGCGCCCGCCCGTCCGACGTGGTGAAGATCTGCGCGTCGACGATGTTGCCGCCGGCCCCAGCGCACGCGCCGGCAATCACCGAGAGCAGGCGCGGATGGTCCTGCGCCAGCACCGTGATCTCCGTCACCGCCTCGAACTCATGCGTCTTGACCATGGTGGCGAGCTTCTTGCCGGCCGCGTCCGCCTCGCGGATGAATTCGGCATGGCGCAGCTGGTCGGGCAGGTCGACGGTGAGCAGATAGTTCTCGTAGTGCTGGGCGACATAGCGCTTGCGCTCTTTCGCCGGCCAGGAGGCCAACGCCTCGGCCAGCCGCTCGCGCGCCGCCGCCGTGCGCTCGGCGCGCGAGACTTCCGAGAAGCCGCCGGTGAGCAGCAGCTCGGTCTCGAAATAGAGCGTGCGCAACAACTGCCCTTTCCAGCCGTTCCACACACCGGGCCCGACGCCCCTGATGTCGCAGACGGTGAGGATCAGCAGCAGCTTCAGCCGCTCGACCGACTGCACGATCGAGGCAAAGTCCTCGATCGTCTTGCGGTCGTTGAGGTCGCGCGTCTGCGCCGTCATCGACATGACGAGATGGTTCTCGACCAGCCAGGCCACGGTCTCGGTGTCGGCGGCCGATAGCCCCATATGCGGGCAGATGCGCCTCGCGATCCTGGCGCCGGCTTCCGAATGATCCTCCGGCCGCCCCTTAGCGATGTCGTGCAACAGCACAGCGACGTAGAGCGCCTCGCGGCTTTTCTTCAGCCCCGGCATCAGCGAGTGCGCCAGCGGATGCACTTTCTGGCCGTCGCCGCGCTCGATCTCGGCCAAGACGCCGATGCAGCGGATGAGATGCTCGTCCACCGTATAATGGTGGTACATCGAGAACTGCATCATGGCGACGATCTTGCCGAAGTCGGGGATCAGCCTGCCGAGCAGTCCCGCCTCGTTCATGCGCCTGAGGTTCAGCTCGGCGTTGCGGTCCGACGTCAGGATGTCGAGGAAGAGCCGGTTGGCCTCCTTGTCGCGCCGCAGCGACTTGTTGACCAGGCCGAGCGAGCGGGTGAGCAGCTTCAGCGCATCGGGATGGAACTCCAGCCCATGCTTGTCGGCGAACCAGAAAAGCCTGAGCAGGTTGACCGGATCGCGCTCGAACACGCTGTCGTCGGCAATGTTGATGCGATGGTTGTCGACGATGAAGTCAGACGTGCCGGCAAGCTTGCGCTTGCGCCGCGAGAAGGTGAGGAAGATGCGGTTGAAGCCGGGCACATGCTTGGCTTGCTCTTCCTCGAGCGCCGCGCAGAAGATGCGGGTGAGATCGCCGACATCCTTGGCGACCAGGAAGTAGTGCTTCATGAAGCGTTCGACCGCCGACAGGCCGGGATGCGTGGTGTAGCCCAGCCGCTCGGCGATCTCGCGCTGGATGTCGAAATGCAGCCGCTCCTCCGCCTTGCCGGTGAGGAAGTGCATGTGGCAGCGCACCGCCCACAGGAAATCCTCGGTCTTCTGGAATTCGCGATATTCGGCGTCGGTGAAGACGCCTTTCTCGACCAGCTCCTCGCCGGTGCGGACGCGGTAGAAGTACTTGCCGATCCAGAACAGCGTCTGCAGGTCGCGCAGGCCGCCTTTGCCGTCCTTGACGTTGGGCTCGACAAGGTAACGGCTTTCGCCCGCCTTGGCATGGCGCTCGTCGCGTTCGGCGAGCTTGGCCTGGACATATTCGGGTCCGGTGGTGCGCACCACCTCGTGGTCGAAGCGGGTCAGCAATTCGTCATAGAGCTTGCGTTCGCCCCACAGGAAGCGCGCCTCCAGGATCGAGGTGCGGATGGTGATGTCTGTGCGCGAGAGCCTGAGACACTCTTCGATGTTGCGGGTGGCATGGCCGACCTTCAGCCCCATGTCCCACAGCATGTAGAGCATGTATTCGACGATCTGCTCGCCCCACGGCGTCTGCTTGTAGGGAAGCAGGAACAACAGGTCGATGTCGGAGCCGGGCGCCAATGTGCCCCTGCCATAGCCGCCCACCGCCACGACCGCCATGCGCTCGGCCGCGGAGCGGTTCTTGACCCGGTAGACATGGGTGGCGGCGAAATCGTAAAGCGCCCGGATCAGCTCGTCCATCAGATGCGACAGCCGCTCGGCGCAGGCATTGCCGCCGCCATCCTCCTTCAGCATGGCCTCGGCGATCTTTCGCCCCTCGCCAAGCCTGCCCTTGAGCAGCTGGAGGACGGCCGTGCGCGTGGCCTTGCTCGAGCCGTCGCCGGCGCTCGCCGCCGTCAGCGCCGTCATGTCGCGGCGCAAGGCGTCGCCGTCGATGATTTCGTCGAGTTTCAAGGAGATCTTGGCCATGCGGCGGCGTCTATAGCGTGTTTTCGCGGCGCTGTGTATGGGGGCGGACGAACGCCTTCATAGGCGTGCCGAGAGCGCGATTTACGGACGGACGGCCAAAATCTCCAAAAATAGGAACTGCCCCTTGACCTTCCAGTTACTGGAAGGACTACCTCCGCCTCAATTCGAGAATTTCGAGGCATTTGATCATGAGCAATTCGGACCATAGCCACCATCATGGACACGGCGCATCCTGCTGTTCCGCAAAGAATGCCGCGCCGGCTGCCGAAGCAGTGATTCGCGATCCGGTCTGCGGCATGACGGTCGATCCGGCCGCCGGCAAGCCGACGGCCGAGCATGGCGGCCGGACCTTTCATTTCTGCAGTGACCGCTGCCTGACGAAGTTCCAGGCTGGGCCGGAAACCTACCTGACGGCCACCGATCCCGTCTGCGGCATGAATGTCGACCGCGCGAGCGCGAAACATTTCATCCGCCACGAAGGACAGGGCTTCTATTTCTGTTCGGCCGGCTGCCAAGGCAAGTTCGAAGCCGAGCCGGCAAAATATCTCGCCGGCCGGCCCGAATCGGAGCCGATGCCGAAGGGCACGCAATACACCTGCCCGATGCATCCCGAGATTATTCGCGACAAGCCCGGCTCCTGCCCGATCTGTGGCATGGCGCTGGAGCCGATGGGCGTGCCTTCCGCCGACGAGGGCCCGAACCCCGAGCTCGTCGATTTCACGCGCCGCCTCTGGGTCAGCGCCGCGCTCTCGCTGCCGCTTCTCGTCATCGCCATGGCGCCGATGCTGGGCCTGAGCCTCGAAAGCTTCATCGACGGCCGCACGAAGACATGGGCAGAGCTGGCGCTGGCGAGCCCGGTGGTGCTGTGGGCGGCGTTTCCGTTCTTCCATCGCGGCTGGGACTCGGTGCTCAACCGCAGCCCCAATATGTGGACGCTGATCTCGCTGGGCGTCGGCGCCGCCTATCTGTTCAGCCTTGTCGCGACGCTGTTTCCGGATGTCTTCCCGCATCAGTTTCGCGGCCATGACGGCACCGTGCCGGTTTATTTCGAGGCGGCCGCGGTTATCGTCGCGCTGGTGTTCCTCGGCCAGGTGCTGGAACTCAGAGCCCGCGAGCGCACGGGGTCCGCCATCCGCGCCCTGCTCGACCTTGCGCCGAAGACGGCGCGCCTGATCGGCGCCGATGGCTCCGAGAAGGACGTGCCGCTCGACAGCGTCAAGACCGGAGACCGGCTTCGCATCCGCCCCGGTGACGCAGTCCCGGTCGACGGCATCGTGCTGGAAGGTCGCTCGTCGATCGACGAATCCATGATCACCGGCGAACCGCTCCCCGTCGAAAAGACGGAAGGCGACAATCTTACCGGCGGCACGCTGAACAAGAACGGTTCGCTGATCATGCGCGCCGAAAAGGTCGGTGCCGAGACCACCCTCTCGCGCATCGTCGAGCTGGTCGCCAAGGCGCAGCGTTCGCGCGCCCCGATCCAGGGGCTGGCCGACCGCGTCTCCTTCTATTTCGTTCCCGCCGTCGTGCTGGTGGCCGTCATTGCCTTCATTGCCTGGGCGGCTTTCGGCCCCGAGCCCAGCCTGGCATTCGCCATCGTGTCGGCGGTGTCCGTGCTGATCATCGCTTGCCCCTGCGCGCTGGGGCTTGCGACGCCGATGTCGATCATGACCGCGACCGGGCGCGGCGCGCATGCCGGCGTGCTGATCAAGGAAGCCGCCGCCCTTGAGCGCTTCGCTTCCGTCGACACGCTGATCGTCGACAAGACCGGCACCTTGACCGAAGGCAGGCCGCGGCTGACCGATGTCGTCGCCGCCGAGGGCATCGAGGAGAATGAATTGCTGGCGCTCGCCGCCGCGCTTGAAAAAGGGTCGGAGCACCCATTGGCCGAGGCGATCGTCGAGGGCGCCGCCGAACGCGGCGTCAAGCTTGCCGATGCCGAGAACTTTGAGGCGGCCACCGGCAAGGGCGTTGCCGGAACGGTGTCCGGCAAGAAGGTCGCGCTCGGCAATGCGGCGATGATGGCCGACCTTGGCGTCGACACCGCACCGGTTTCCGCCAAGGCGGAGACGCTTCAGGCCGAAGGCAAGACGGCGATGTTCGTTGCGGTCGGCGGCAAGCTCGCCGGCCTCGTCGCCGTCGCCGATCCCGTCAAGGCAACCACAGCCGAAGCGATCAAGGCGCTGCACGACAAGGGTCTGCGGATCATCATGGCGACCGGCGACAACGAGCGCACCGCCAAAGCGATCGCCGGCAGGCTCGGCATCGACGAGGTCCGTGCCGGCCTGCTGCCTGAACAGAAGAGCACGCTGGTCGAGGAACTGCGAGCGAAGGGTGCCGGCGTCGCCATGGCCGGCGACGGCATCAACGACGCGCCGGCGCTGGCCGGCGCCGATGTCGGCATCGCCATGGGCACCGGCGCCGATGTCGCGGTCGAAAGTGCGGGCATCACTCTGGTCAAGGGCGACCTCAACGGCATCGTCAGGGCTCGCACGCTCGCCCAGGCGACGATCCGCAACATCCGCCAGAACCTGTTCTTCGCTTTCCTTTACAACGTGCTCGGCGTGCCGGTCGCCGCCGGCGTGCTCTATCCGCTCACCGGCACGTTGCTTTCGCCGATGATTGCGGCGGCGGCGATGAGCCTGTCGTCGGTCTCGGTCATCGGCAACGCATTGCGGCTGAGGACGTTGAAACTCTGACCGAAGCTCCCAAATACGACATTCCGTTCGACAGGAGGATATTGGATGACCTTGGCCAAGAAGATTGTGTTGCTGCTGATGGCGACGGGAATGCTGCTGGCGGTGTTCCTCGAAAGCGTTCCGGCGCAGTCCGAGGAGATGAAGCATGACATGTCCGGCATGGCGATGGGCGCGGACAGCCCCGCCACCGTTGGCTACAAGGCGGCCATGGACAAGATGCACAAGGACATGATGGTCAACTACACCGGCAATGCCGATGTCGACTTCGTCCGCGGCATGATCCCGCACCACCAGGGTGCGATCGATATGGCCAAGGTGGTGATCGCTAATGGCAAGGACCCGGAAATCCGCAAGCTCGCCGAGAACGTCGTCAAGGCGCAGGAAGCCGAGATCGCTGAGATGCAGGACTGGCTTGCCAAGCATCCGGTGAAATAATCGCCAGCGCAATCTGGACGAAGGCCAAGGACTTTCTGGATTTCCTGAAATGGCTGTGCTGCGATCGTGCTCCACGCGGAGCAAGCCCCATGTCTTCCAAGCCCATGTCTTCTGAAATCAGAACCACCACTCTGCCGTCCGGCGAAGCCGTTCTGGTGCTGGGTCAAGGCACCTGGAAGACGGGTGAGGATCGCGGCCGCCGCGCCGATGAGGTCGCGGCGCTGAGGCTTGGACTGGACCTCGGCATCACGCTGATCGACACGGCGGAGATGTATGCCGGCGGCGGCGCCGAGGAAGTGGTGGCGGAAGCCATTACCGGGCGCCGCGACGAGACCTTCCTGGTTTCCAAGGTGCTGCCGACCAACGCCTCGCAGGCCGGCGTCAAGCGGGCCTGCGAGAACAGCCTAAAACGGCTCGCCACCGACCGCATCGATCTCTATCTGCTGCACTGGCCGGGCACCGTGCCCTTGGCTGAAACCGTCGAAGCCTTCGAGGCCTTGAAGAATGCCGGCAAGATCCGCCACTGGGGCGTCAGCAATTTCGACACCGACGAGATGGAGGAACTGGTCGGCCTGCCTTCAGGCGGCAACGTCCAAACCAATCAGATCCTCTACAATCTCTCGCGGCGCGGCCCGGAATTCGACCTCGCGCCCTGGAGCCTGAAGCGCGGTATCCCGCTGATGGCCTATTCGCCTGTCGAGCAGGGCGCGCTGGCGCGCAACGCCAGGCTTGATGCCGTCGCCGCCCGTCACAACGCGACCTCCGCGCAGATCGCCCTTGCCTGGGTGATGGCGCAGCCGGGCGTCATCGCCATCCCGAAGGCCAGCCGGCAGGAACATGTCCGCCAGAATGCCGCCGCGCTCGACATCGCTCTGACGGCGGAAGACTTCGCAGACCTCGACCGCGCCTTCCCGCCGCCGACGCGCAAGCGCGGATTGGAGATGATTTAATCGCTCGGCGGAATCCCCAAGCGTGTTCGAGTCCTTCGCAGCGCGCGCGAAAACACACCAGTGTCGTCGGATGCCCTGGCAAGCGTGAGCGCGCCCTGGATGGCAGCGATGGTTTCCTCGGCAAGCTCGGTCGCCTCGGCCAGTCCATGCCCGGACCGGACCAGCGCGTCGGCAAGGTGCGTGACCCAGCGGCCGAAATAATCTCTGATCTGACCGGCGAAGAGATCGCGGGATTCATCCAGCGCGAAGGCGCCGACGAGGCAAACCCGCCGCCCTGAGCGGAAGTAGCTGTCGGTCGCTCCGAGCATCTGTTCGATCCCTGCCCCTGGATCGGCGCTGTCGCGCAAGGGCGCAAAGACATTCTCCTCGAACCAGCCGTCGATGTTGTCGATGACGGCTCGAGCCATCTCTTCCTTTCCGCCGGGAAAGAAATGGTAGAGACTTCCCTTGCCAAGTCCCGTAGCCTCGCCGATCAAGGTCAGGCTTGCGCCCTCATAGCCATGCTCGCGAAAAACCTCGGCCACAATCGCCAGCAATTGATCGCGCTCGGGCGCGATGCGCCGCATGCGCTTCTAGAGTCCCAACGCCGACAGGCCAGGATGGTCGTCCGGCCGGCGGCCGAGCGGCCAGTGGTATTTTCGCTCGCTCTCGGCGATCGGCAGGTCGTTGATGCTCGCCACGCGCCGCCGCATCAGGCCGGCTTCGTCGAATTCCCAATTCTCATTGCCGTAGGAGCGAAACCAGTGACCGCTGTCGTCGTGCCATTCATAGGCGAAGCGCACGGCGATGCGGTTGTCGTTCCACGTCCAGACTTCCTTGATCAGGCGATAGTCGAGCTCGCGTGCCCATTTGCGTGTTAGGAAGGCGACAATGTCGTCGCGTCCGGAAATAAACTCGGCCCGGTTCCGCCAGACGCTGTCCTCGGTATAGGCAAGCGAGACCCGCTCCGGATCGCGGCTGTTCCAGGCATCCTCGGCGAGCCTTACCTTCTGCGCTGCTGTTTCCGCCGTGAAAGGCGGCAATGGCGGACGGCTCATTCGGATCTCCTGTCGATCATCGACCGGATATTGTACCGGACGGTACAATGAGTCAACTGTGAGCCAGGACGTTATTGTTTAGTCGCCATCCCCTTCAGCCTATACAGCGCCTCCAGCGCTTCCCTTGGCGTCATCTCGTCGGGATTGATGGCGCCGAGCGCTGCGCCCAGCGCGTCGTTCTTTGCCGGCTTCGGCGCCTCCCGCTTCACGGCCACGGAAAACAGCGGCAGGTCGTCGACCAGCCGGTTGGTCTTGCCCGAGACCTCGCCTTCTTCCAACTGGTGCAGCACTTCCTTGGCACGCGCCACCACCGCTTCCGGCAAGCCGGCGAGCCGCGCCACCTGAACGCCGTAGGAGCGGTCGGCCGCACCCTTGCCGACCTCGTGCAGGAAGACGACGTCGCCTTCCCATTCCTTGACCCGCATGGTGACGTTGGAGAGCCGCGACAGCTTGCCGGCCAGCGCCGTCATTTCGTGGAAATGCGTGGCGAAGATTGCCCGGCAGCGGTTCTTCTCATACAGATACTCGACCGCCGCCCACGCGATCGACAGGCCGTCGAAGGTCGCGGTGCCGCGGCCGATCTCGTCGAGAATGACGAGCGCGCGCTCGCCCGCCTGGTTGAGGATCGTCGCCGTCTCGACCATCTCGACCATGAAGGTCGAGCGGCCGCGCGCCAGATCGTCCGAGGCGCCGACACGCGAGAACAGCCGGTCGACGACGCCGATATGGGCGCTTTCAGCCGGCACGAAGGAGCCGGTCTGGGCAAGGATGGCGATCAGCGCGTTCTGCCGCAGGAAAGTCGACTTGCCGCCCATGTTCGGACCGGTCAGCAGCCAGATGGCGCCGGCCTTGGCGTCGCCTTCCGGCGAGAGGTTGCAATCATTGGCGACGAAGGGGCCTTCGCCGGAACGCCGCAGAGCCTGTTCGACGACCGGATGACGCCCGCCGGCAATATCGAAGGCGAGGCTGGCATCGATCAGCGGCCGGCACCAGCCCTCGCTTTCGGAAAGCAGCGCCAGCGCCGACGACACGTCGAGCACGGCGAGCGCGTCGGCGCCGGCGCGGATGCTGTCGGCCTCGCTCACCACTTCCGCCGTCAGCCGGTCGAACGCTGCAAGCTCGATGCTGAGCGCACGGTCGGCGGCATTGGCGATCTTCGATTCCAGCTCCGCCAGCTCCGTCGTGGTGAAGCGCATGGCGTTGGCCATGGTCTGGCGGTGGATGAAGCGCGCCTTCGCTGCGTCGCCGCCGGTCATGATCGAGTGATGGTTGGCCGTCACCTCGATATAGTAGCCCAGCACATTGTTGTGCCGGATCTTCAGCGAGCGGATGCCGGTCTCCTCGACCAGCGAGCGCTCCAGCCCGGCGATCACTTTTCGCGACTCGTCGCGCAATGCCCGCATCTCGTCGAGCTCGGCATGATAGCCGCTGCGCACGAAGCCGCCATCGCGCTTGATCAGCGGCAACTCGTCGTCGAGCGCCTCGCTGAGATGGCGGGCGAGCGCCTCGGGCAAGGCATGGATCGCCGCGAGCGCAGCGGCGAGCTCGGCGGGCAGGGTCGTCGCCGCGAACAGCGCGGCGATCGCGCCCGCCGCCTCGAAGCCGGCGCGCAGCGCGCCGAGGTCGCGCGGGCCGCCACGGTTGAGCGCCAGCCTGGACAGCGCTCGCGGCATGTCCGCGACGCTTTTCAGGCTTGTCCGAAGCCCTTGGCAAAGCCGCGTCTCGGCGCGGAAGAACGAGACCGAATCCAGCCTTGCGGCAATCGCCGCCGGGTCGGTCAGCGGCGCCATCAGCCGGTCGGCGAGCAATCTCGCTCCGCCGCCGGTCACCGTGCGGTCGATCGCCTTGAACAGCGAGCCGTCGCGGCTGCCGGACAGCGTGCGCAACAGTTCCAGGTTGGCGCGCGTCGCCGGGTCGATGAACAGCGTCGAGCCGCTCTCCTCGCGCTCGGGCCGCGACAGCGGCGGCCGCTCGGCCTTCTGCGTCTTCTCGACATAGGCGATGGCGCCCGAGATCGCAGACAGCTCGGCGCGCGAGAACGTGCCGAAACTGTCAGGCGTCGCCACCTCGAAGAAGCGGGCGATGCGGCCGGTGGCCGACGCCGAATCGAACAGCGACGGCGGCTGCGGGCTGGCGACCCGGCCAAGCACATCGAAGACCTGCCGCAATTCCGGGTCGTGGAACACCGGTTCGGCGACGATCAGCTCGCGCGGGTCGACGCGGAAGATGTCGGCAAGCAGCCGCTCGGCCGTGGTTTCAGCTACGCGGAACGCGCCGGTCGAGATGTCGATCCAGGCAAGAGCGAAACTGCCTTGGCTGGCTGCGTTGCCGCCCTTCACCCGCCCCAGCGCCATCAGGAAGCTCGATTCCGAGGGCGCGAGCAGCTTGTCCTCGGTGATGGTGCCGGGCGTGACCAGCCGCACCACGTCGCGCCGCACCACCGATTTCGAGCCGCGCTTCTTGGCTTCCGCCGGATCCTCGATCTGTTCGCAGACCGCAACGCGAAAGCCTTGCGCGATCAATTTCTGCAGATAGTCGTCCGCCGCGTGCACCGGCACGCCGCACATCGGAATGTCGTGGCCCTGGTGCTTGCCGCGCCGAGTGAGCACGATGCCGAGCGCCCGGCTTGCCTTTTCGGCGTCGTCGAAGAACAGCTCGTAGAAATCGCCCATGCGGTAGAACAGCAGCGAATCCGGGTTCGCCGCCTTGATCTCGATATACTGCTCCATCATCGGCGTGACGCCGCCCATAGCGGGCGCCGGCGTGGTCGCTTCCTGGTCGGGGTCAGTCGGCATGTGCATGTTCATGCCGGAACGCTAGCAGATGTGACAGCGCCGTTTAATGCCGCACGCTCGAAAAGCAGGGGAAAGCGTGAGCCGTGCTGCCGGCTCGCTGCCAATCAGCTCGCCGCATTGCCTGGGTCTCCCACCTTGAAGCAGCTTTGCCCGGCTTGTCGGTTTACAGCGGCCGCGTGTAGCCTTAATCCGTGAGAACCATAAGCAAGCACCCGTCCCAAGCGGTGCCGCACAGGCGAGGAAATCAAAAGCATCATGGCCAGGAAAACCGAAAGCAGCGGGCCCTCCGTCAGCGCGCAGGAGGCGCTGGAATTCCACGCTCAGGGCCGGCCCGGCAAGCTGGAGATCGTCGCCACCAAGCCGATGGCCACGCAGCGCGATCTCAGCCTCGCCTATTCGCCGGGCGTCGCCGTTCCGGTGCTCGCCATCGCGGAGGACCCGAGCCGCGCCTTCGACTATACGACGCGCGGCAACATGGTCGCCGTCATCTCTAACGGCACCGCCATCCTCGGCCTCGGCAATCTCGGCGCGCTCGCCTCCAAGCCAGTGATGGAAGGCAAGGCGGTGCTGTTCAAGCGCTTCGCCGATGTCGATTCCATCGATCTCGAAGTGGCGACCGAGGATGCCGACGAGTTCATCAACTGCGTGCGCTTCCTCGGGCCTTCCTTCGGCGGCATCAACCTCGAGGACATCAAGGCGCCGGAATGCTTCATCATCGAGCAGCGCCTGCGCGAGCTGATGGATATTCCCGTCTTCCACGACGATCAGCACGGCACCGCCATCATCTCGGCCGCCGGGCTGATTAACGCGCTGGAGATCACCGGCCGCGACATGAAGACCACGAAGATGGTCTGCAACGGCGCGGGCGCGGCCGGCATAGCCTGCATCGAATTGATGAAGGCGATGGGTTTTTCGCCGGAAAACATCATCCTGTGCGACACCAAGGGCGTGGTCTTCCAGGGCCGCACCGAAGGCATGAACCAGTGGAAGTCGGCGCATGCGGTCAAGACCGAAGCGCGCAGCCTGGCCGAGGCGCTGGACGGCGCCGACATCTTCCTCGGCCTTTCCGCCAAGGGCACGCTGACCCCCGCCATGGTGCAATCGATGGCGAAGGACCCGATCATCTTCGCCATGGCCAATCCCGACCCGGAGATCACGCCAGAGGAAGTGGGCGATATCCGCACCGACGCCATCATGGCCACCGGCCGTTCGGACTACCCGAACCAGGTCAACAACGTTTTGGGCTTCCCCTACATCTTCCGCGGCGCGCTGGATGTCCGGGCCACCACCATCAATGAAGAGATGAAGATCGCCGCCGCACGGGCGCTGGCCGAGCTGGCGCGGCAGGACGTGCCCGACGATGTCGCGGCAGCCTATCAGGGCAACCGGCCGAAATTCGGCCCCAACTACATCATTCCCGTGCCGTTCGATCCGCGCCTGATCTCGGCCATCCCTCTGGCGGTGGCGAAGGCTGCGATGGAGTCCGGTGTCGCCCGCAAGCCGATCCTCGACCTCGACCGCTACGCGCACGAGCTGTCCGCCCGCCGCGACCCGATCGCCTCCACGCTGCAGCGCATCTACGACCGCGTCCGCCGCCAGCCCAAGCGCGTCGTCTTCGCCGAGGGCGAGGAGGAGCAGGTGATGCGCGCGGCCGTCTCCTATGTGAACCAGAAGCTGGGCACGGCGATCCTTCTCGGCCGCGACGACGTCATCAAGGAGAATGCCCGCAACGCCGGCATCGATCTCAACAAGCAGGGTCTCGAGATCATCAACGCCAGGCTGTCGCGCCGCAACGGCATCTACACCGACTATCTCTACGAGCGCATGCAGCGAAAGGGTTTCCTGTTCCGCGACTGCCAGCGCCTGATCAACAACGACCGCAACCATTTCGCCGCCTGCATGGTGGCGCTGGGCGATGCCGACGGCATCGTCACCGGCGTGACCCGCAACTATTCCACCGCGCTCGACGACGTGCGCCGCATCATCGACGCCAAGCCGGGCCACCGCGTCATCGGCGTCTCGATCGTGCTGGCTCGTGGCCGAACCGTGCTGGTCGCCGACACCGCAGTGCACGACATGCCGAACGCCGAGCAGATCGCCGATATCGCCGAGGAAGCGGCCGGCTTCGCCCGCCGCATGGGCTACGAGCCGAGGCTGGCGATGCTCGCCTATTCCACCTTCGGCCATCCGCACGGCGAGCGTTCCGAACGCATACAGGAGGCGGTGCGCATCCTCGACAGGCGCCGCGTCGATTTCGAATATGACGGCGAGATGGCCGCCGACGTCGCGCTGAACCCCCGCGCCATGGCGCAGTACCCGTTCATCCGGCTCACCGGCCCGGCCAACGTGCTGGTGATGCCGGCGTTCCACTCGGCCTCGATCTCGACCAAGATGCTGCAGGAACTCGGCGGCTCGACCGTCATCGGCCCGCTGCTGGTCGGTTTGAACAAGCCCGTCCAGATCGTCTCGCTCAACGCCAAGGATTCAGACATCGTCAACATGGCGGCGATCGCGGCCTATACGGCGGGGAATTGACGAGCGAGCTTGTGGTTTCAATAAAAAGGCCCGCAGCGACGTGCTGCGGGCCTTTCTTTCGGGATCGTAAGATCGATCAGAACGAACGCTGGAAGCGCAGGATACCGCCGATGCTGTTTTCCTTGTCGGCTTTGGTGAAGTTGGTGACGGTGTCTTCGCCGAGATGCAGGTAGTCGACTTCGGCGGTGATCTTGAGACCCTTGACGATCTCATAGGCGATGTTCGCGGCAACGCCGAAATTCTTGCCTTCGTCATAGGAGAGCTGGGCGTTGAACGAGGTCTTCTCGTTGATGGTGTAGGTACCGCCGCCCCAGACGGCCCAGTTGCCGCTCCACTGCTTGTAGAAGCCGCGACCATGTGCGTCGATGACATTGCCCGCGTCGTCGTTGAGGTTGTCATCGGAGCCGTAGCCGCCCATGATGAACAGCGACAGGTCGTCCATCGGCTTGATGTCCAGGCGTACCTTGCCGGCCACTTCTTCGTAGTTGCTGTCGTAAGCGACGACGCCGGTGATGGCGCCCCAGCCCTGCGTGTACTTCACGCCGCCGACGACATGCGGGACATAGCTGTCGATCGTACCGACAACGCCTGAGCCTTCTTCGAGCGAGACCACGGCCGAGAAGCCGTTGCCTGCATCGAAGTAGTACTGGACGACATTGGTGTCAAAGTCGCCGTAGGGGACGATCGTGTCCTGGATCACGCTGCCGGCGTAGCCGATGAAGGTGTCGAAAGCCGATTCGTCCTTACCGACGCGGAGACCGCCGAGCTGAATCCAGGCGAATTTCACCGAGACGCCCTTGTCGACGGCGGGATTGCCGGAGACGACGGTGCCATAGCCGTTGCTGTTGCCGAAGTTGAAGCGCATTTCGGTGTAGGTCTTCAAGGTGCCGAGTTCTGTTTCCTGGCCGGTCCAGGTCTTGAAGGTGAAGCGGGCGTTCTTCTTCCATGTGTCCTGCTGGTCACCGTCCCGGTGGTCGAAGGACTTCGCCCCGTCGAACGAGCCGACGTCGCCCATACCAATGTCATAGCGGACATAACCGCCGATGCGCAGGCAGGTCTCGGTACCGGGGATGTAGAAATAGCCGGCGCCGTAGACGTCGCAGATCTTGACGTATTCGGCCGGTTCCGGCTCGGCCACGGTGACCGCGTCGGCGGCGCGGGCGCCCGAAACTGCGATCAGCGCCGCAGCGGAGCCGAGAAGAAGGCTCTTGATGTTCATTTTCTTGAATCTCCAGTCAAAGGTTCAAGACAGGTCTGTGCATCGCCCCGTAGGCTCCGCCGCCCCCCTGTCCCCATCGTAGAAAAAGTCGCGCACCGGCGCCGCTTCTTCGCTCTCGACATGGCCTAACTGGCGGTCGTGCACAACAGAGATTGTATCTGAAAAGCGGCTATTGGAATCTTATGGAAGTCTTGTTGCGCAAATATCACGTCACATATTTGAAAGAATGGCACATATTGTACAATATACACATTCTACACGGACATTTTAGCTGATAGTTGTTGCCAAATGTGCCAATATTACATTTATATGACGGAAAGATAACCGGCTAATGTTTTGAACAAAGTGCGCCAGAGGGCGCGAAGGCACGTCGGGAAATCGGGGTCAGGACAAGGCGCGCGCGACGCGAACCACATCCTCGATCATGTCCTCGCGCAGCATTTCGATGGGGATGCGTCCCTCCAGTTCGGGGGAGGGGCGGGTCAGCCAGAACCAGGCCAGCCTCGGATTGGTGATCGCCGCCAACACATCGCTTATTCCCGGAGCCGGCCTGCCGTCGACGAACTGGGCGAGCGGGAAGACGTGCTTGCGACCGCCCTTGCGCAGCGCGACAACCTCGCCGCGCCTTTGCCAGCGATGCAGCGTCGAGCGCGGTATGCGGTACCTTTCTTCCAGATAGGTCGACCCGGCAACCTCGCCGGCCCAATCCTCGATGAGCATCGACTGGAGCTCGGAGGCTCGCTCGGCCAAGGGCCGGGAGGCAGGCTTGGCAGGCCCGATTGTCGTGCTTTCGTCCACGCTGTCAGCACCTGCTTGGCCGGCGCGCGCGATCTTTTCCGCCATCGCGCGGAAAAACTCGGACGTCAGCTCGGTCCAGCCGCCTTTGAAGGCGGTGATCGCAAGCCGCTGCGCCTGCGGCAGATAGGGAAACGCGGCGGCAACGCTGCCGGCGATCGCGCCGGCGGAAGCCAGGGCCCCCGCGTCCAGCAGGACGCCATGCTGCATCAAAGCCTGTCGCACCGCCTCGGCCACCAGGCCGGCCAAGGCCTCTTGCGAAATTCCTTCAGGCGGATTCTGAAATCTGGTCATGCATCTGTCTTGCGCGCCGCGCTCCGCCCAAGCTGCGGCCGGTTGTTAAACGGCTACAGCCGAAAGCGGCAATCGCAACGGCGACAGACCCAGCGACCGTGAAGGTTGCTGTCTTGCATTTTTGACACCCCCAACTGCTGCGGGCGTCGCGAAATTTCAGTCGCGGAAACGCCCACACTGCCTGTAGGAGCGCTCTGTGACAGGCGCGCGACAGCCTTGGCGCCAGCTTACCCCTCACTTGGATTGCCAACCGATTTGTGAAGGACAAATCGGGGCAATCCGACCTCTCCCACAGGGGGAGAGGTAAGAAGCGCTAAATCAACCCCGCCTGCTCGGCCTCACGGCGCAGATTCTGGCGCGGGCGCGGGCCGATCTGCTGGATCACCAGCCCGGCCGCCAGCGAGCCGAGATCGCCGCAATCCTTCAGGCTGCGCCCGGTTGTGTAGCCATAGAGGAAGCCGGCCGCGTAGAGGTCGCCGGCGCCGGTCGTGTCGACCAGTTCCTTGATCGTCGTCGCCGTGATGGCGACGGTCTCGTCGCCGCGCACGATCACCGAGCCTTTTTCCGAGCGGGTGACGGCGGCGATCTTGCAGTCCTTGCGTATCGCCGCCAGCGCGTCCTCGAACGAAGCGGTCTGGTAGAGCGACTTGATCTCGTGGCTGTTGGCGAAGACGATATCGACCGTGCCCGAGCGCATCAACTCGAGGAACTCGTCGCGGTAGCGGTCCACACAGAAGGAATCCGACAGCGTCATCGACACTTCGCGGCCGGCGGCATGCGCCAGCCTCGCCGCCTGCCGGATGGCTTCCTTGGCGCGCGGCGGGTCCCACAGGTAACCCTCGAAATAGGTGACCTTGGCGCCGGCGGCCTTGTCGGCCTCGACATCCTCCGGCCCGAGCTCGATGCAGGCGCCGAGATAAGTGTTCATCGAACGCTCGCCGTCGGGCGTGACGAAGATCATCGAGCGTGCCGTCGGCGGCTCGCCCTGGAGCGGCCTGGTGTCGAAGGCCACGCCCTGGGCGTGGATGTCGTGGGCATAGATCTCGCCGAGCGCGTCGTTCGAGACCTTGCCGAAGAAGGCGGCGCGGCCGCCGAAGCTCGCCACGCCCGCCGCCGTGTTGCCGGCGCTGCCGCCTGACGCCTCGATCGCCGGTCCCATGCGGCTGTAGAGCAGCTCCGCGCGCCGGGTGTCGATGAGGTTCATCGCGCCCTTGATGATGCCGTTGGTTTCGAGAAAAGCCTCGTCGCACTGGGCGATGATGTCGACAATGGCATTGCCGATGCAAAGCACGTCATATTCCGGCATCAATGTCTCCGCCAACGACCCACCGGCTTTCTGCCATGCCGGACGGGCGCGGGTCTAGCGGCTCGCAGCCGCTTTGCCTACCCCGAAAATCGGCGCCGGTTTCCGCGCCGCCGACTTCCGATCGATGATGATTGGCTGCTGCGGCAGCCATCGCGCCGAACTGGACCATACCGGTCGTGGCGACGGCGGCTATGGTTGGATCGCGATCGAAACATCGCCGCCGCAGCATGAGCTAGAAGCGGACCGTCGAAAACAGGCTGAAGGCGCGAAACCACCATGTCCGAAAAGACCGGGATGACGACCGAACTGGCGCTGCTTGGCGTGCTGGCGGTGCTGTGGGGCGCCTCCTACACCTTCATCAAGATCGGCGTCG
The DNA here is from genome assembly GCF_003863365.1 of Mesorhizobium tamadayense. Taxonomy (GTDB): domain Bacteria; phylum Pseudomonadota; class Alphaproteobacteria; order Rhizobiales; family Rhizobiaceae; genus Mesorhizobium; species Mesorhizobium tamadayense. The sequence goes on from NZ_RQXT01000055.1 coordinate 26,130, forward strand.
AGACGATCCCGCCGGTGACTTTCATCGCCGGACGCACGCTGATCGCGGGCGGCATCCTGCTTGGCCTCATCCGCTGGCGCGGCCTTGCCATGCCGCGGGATCTGGTCAACTGGCGTCGCTTCATGTTCCAGGCCTGCCTGAACAGCGTCATCCCGTTCACGCTGATCGCCGCCGCCGAACGTTCGATCGACGCCGGCCTTGCGACGATCTTGAACGCGACGTCGCCGATCTTCACCTTCCTGCTGACGGCGCTGATCACCCGCCACGAGCCGGTGACGATGCGCAAGCTGGTCGGCGTTGGCGCCGGCATTGCCGGCATTTGCCTCATCGTCGGCACCGAGGCCCTCGGCGGTATCGGCCATCAGCTCTGGGCGCAGCTTGCGGTCGTCGCCGCCACCGTCTGCTACGCGGGCGCCGCCATCTTCGGCCGAAACTTCAGAGGGCTGGATCCCATGGTGCCGGCCGCCGGCTCGATGATCTGCGGCGCCGCGATCCTGATACCGTTAAGCCTCGTCTTCGACCGGCCTTGGACATTGACGCCGTCGACGGCATCGATCCTGGCTCTCTTCGGGCTTTCGGTCTTCTCCACCGCGCTCGCCTTCTCGATCTTCTTCCGGCTCATCCACACGCTGGGCTCGGTGGGCACCACCTCGCAGGCCTATCTGCGCGTGCCGATCGGCGTCGGCATCGGCGCCATCTTCCTTGGTGAAAGCCTCGGGCCGAGCGCCTGGCTCGGCATGGCCTTTGTCGTCGTCGGCGTCGCTGCCATGACCATCCCGGCCCGGCAGGCCAGGCTTGCGCGGTAGTTGCACCGGGCGACGACCCCGCCTATTTCGGAAGCGCCTTTCTCGATGAGGGGCTTGGACCTGCCGTGATCCTCGACGCCGCCCGCGCCGCCGCCAGCCGCCTGTTCTCGCCTGAATTCCGCTTCGTCTTCCTGAAGACGCTGGGCCTGACGCTGCTGGCGCTGGTCGCGTTGTGGTTCGGCATCGAGAGCATGGTCGAATGGCTGGCCTGGCCGTGGCTGCAGACATTTGTGCCCGGCCTGCCTGCCTGGGCCGGTTGGATCAGTGCCATCATCGCCGGCATCATTCTGGCCGTTGGGATGGCTCTGCTCGTGGCACCCGTGACGGCAATCATCGCCGGCCTGTTCCTCGACGACGTTGCCGAGGTGGTCGAGCGCACCGACTATCCCGGTGACCCGCCCGGCCGCGCCCTGCCGGCGCTGCGCTCGCTGCTGCTGGCGATCAAATTCTTCGGCGTCGTCATCCTCGGCAACATCGTCGCCCTGCTGTTGCTCCTGGTGCCGGGCGTCAACATCGCCGCCTTCTTCATCGTCAACGGCTACCTGCTCGGCCGCGAGTTCTTCGAGTTCGCCGCCATGCGCTTCCGCCCCGAGGCCGAAGCCAAGGCGTTGCGCAGGAAATATGCCGGCGCGGTATTTCTGGCCGGGCTGGTCATCGCCCTGTTCCTCGCCGTGCCGCTGCTCAACCTTTTGACGCCGCTTTTCGCCGCCGCCATGATGGTGCATCTGCACAAGGCGGTTTCCGCGCGCGACGCGGGCCGAATAGCCTGACGCCTAGCGGAGCAGGAAACCGCGGCCCAGCTCGTCGTCCGGCTCGACGATGAATTCGGCGCGGCCGCAATAGTAGGCGCGGCCGCCGACGCGGGCGATGATCGCCGCATGCGGTCCGGCCTGCGCCGTCCGTGCCACGGAGCCGGAGAAGCGCGATCCGGCGATGCTCTCGAAGGTCCTCGTCTGGCCGATGCCGATCTCGCCCTTGGCGTGCATGGCCGCAAGCCTCGCGGTGACGCCCGAGCCGGTCGGCGAGCGGTCGACCTCGGCTTCGGCGAAGACGCAGATATTTTTCGTCGGCTCGCCGGAAAACGCTTCCCGGCCGTCGGTCAGGATCGCGCCGTAGAGGAAGGCGAGGTCGGGATGGTCGGGATGCGTCAGCCGGAAGTCGGCCTTCAGCCTCTCGGTCAGCGCTGTCGCCGCATCGACGAAATCGCGCACCCGGCTGCGGCAGAATTCCAGCCCGAACTGCCCGCAATCGGCGAGCGCATAGAAAGCGCCGCCATAGGCGACATCGAAGCCAATCGGCCCGAAGCCCTGCAGCTCGATCCGCCGGTCGCGGGCAAACAAGAAAGCAGGCACGCTCTCGAACGAAACGGCGCCCGCCTTGCCGCCTTTGACTTCGACGGAGGCGACGACCAGCCCGCACGGCGCCTCGATCTTCACCGTCGTCACCGGCTCTTGTTTTTCCACCAGCCCTTCGTCGACGGCGTAGCGGCCAAGTGCGATGATGGCGTGGCCGCACATCGTCGAATAGCCCTCATTGTGCATGAACAGCACCGCGAGGTCGGCGCCGGGAAGGTCAGGCTCGACCAGCAGCGCGCCATACATGTCGTAATGGCCGCGCGGCTCGAAGATCAGCAGCTTGCGCAGGTGGTCGAGATGGTCGCGCACGTAGGCGCGCTTCTCCAGGATCGTGCCCTTGGGGATATCCGGGTAGCCGCCGGTGACGATCCTCAGCGGCTCGCCGCCGGTATGCATGTCGACGACGGTGAGCGTCATGCGTCGGTCTCGCGGAACAGCGCCTGCAGCTTGCCGAACGGCATGGCCGCGCGGGTGAAGCCGAAGGTGCCGTCCTGCTGGATCTCGCGTGCCGCCGTTTCCAGCATGCCGTAGGCGAAATTCGTCAGCCACGGTCCGAGCGAGATGCGCTTGGCGCCGGCCATGGCAAGGTCGGCGACTGTGAAGCCCGGCCGCGCCATGACATTGACCGGCTTGCCCACCGATGCGCAGATCGTCCGCACCATGTCGGCATCGCTGATCCCAGGTGCATAAAGCACGTCCGCGCCGGCTTTCTCGAAGGCCTGCAGCCGCTTGATCGTGTCGTCGAGATCGGTCTTGCCCCACAGGAAGTTTTCGGCCCGCGCGGTGAAGACGAAATCGTGCTTGAGCGCCCGAGCAGCCTCGGCGGCCGCGGCGACCCGTTCGACCGCATGCGAGAAATCGTAGATCGGATTGTCGGGATCGCCCGTATGGTCCTCGATCGAGCAGCCGGCAAGGCCGGCGGCTTCGGCCGCGAAGACGGTTTCGGCGGCCTGCTCGGCACTGTCGCCCTTGCCGCGTTCGAGGTCGGCCGAGACCGGCAGGTCGGTTGCCGCCGTCACCTCGCGGCAATGGTGGATCATGGCATCGAACGTCACGGCGCCGTCGGGCAGGCCGCGCGAGAAGGCAAAGCCGGCGCTGGTCGTGGCCAGGGCCTTGAAGCCGAAGGAGGCGAGAAGCTTGGTCGTGCCGACATCCCAGGGGTTGGGCATGACGAAAGTCGAGGCATGCAGGTCGCGAAAAATCTTGCCCTTGTCCATGGCGGATCCTCAATCGTGATCGGGGTTGTGAGGGGAAATCTATCGCGGCCGCCCGGGTCGGGCAAATCGAATGCGTTCGGCTTAGAAGCGTTTGGCGTTCTCTGCTGACAATTTCTCGAAGGCGTCGGAGTCCCTCACATAGCGCGACCTGGCGTCGTCCCAATGATAGGTGACCGAAATGTCGCGCGAGGCGGCTTCGGGCGCCGGTTCCTCGCAGCTTTCGCCGCTCGGCCTGGTGGTATCGGTCACCGTCACCTTGATCGCCGCATAGGGTTTTTCGTCGCCGGGCGTTTGGAAGGACAGGTCCTGCGTGCGCTTATAGGCGCAGACATTCTCATCGAACGTGTTGATCTGGTCGATCGGTTCGAAACGGTCGTCGCGAACCAGGATCAGTATGGTGCTGACATAACCCTGGTTCGAATTGAAATGCGCGCTCATGGTGATGAGCGCGTCGTCGCCGGGGCCAAGCGCGAGCTTGCCGGGATCGCGAAAATAGCTGTTCTGGTCGGTGCCGACATTGACCGAGTCGAGCAGCTTCGGCTTGCCCGCGAGCTCGTAGAGCGCCAGCGCCGCAAACCCCTCGGCGCTGTCTTGCGCCCGTCCAAGGTCGAAAAGCATGGTCAGCCGGTCCTTGCCGCCAACCTTTATAGCAGGAACGGCGGCGTTGGGCAGGTTGACGGTCTCGGGCGGCGGGCCGCCTTCGTCGCCGCCGAGGATATGGCGCATCTCGATCGGCGCGCTGCTCTTGTAGAAACTGTCATCGCCTGCGGCGAGATCAGGGACGACCATCCTGGCGAGGTCGAGATAGGTAACGTCCTGATGTCCGGGAACGGCGCTGTTCAGCTCCGGAAAGCTGACGGCTTGCGCGTCCGCCGCCGCCCACTGCCACAGCAGTAGCAGGCATGCAAGCACGAGACGGGATAAGACGGAAATCATGGAAAGCGCCCCTCGCATGTGTCTACGCTAACACGGCGTTTTGCGGCGCGCAGCCGGGACGCGATCAGGGTATCGGCACCAGTTCTGCCAACTCGCGCATATCGTCGAACAGGATGCCGCCGGCCTCTTCCAGACCATGGGGGTCGGAATAGGGGTCTGCATGATAGGAAAACACCCGCATGCCGGCGGCAATGCCGGCCTGGGTGCCGGCGACGCTGTCCTCGATGACGATGCAGTCGGCGGGCGCGAAGCCCATCGTCTTTGCGGCATGAAGGAAGAGGTCCGGGAACGGCTTGCCGCGCCTGACCATAGTCGAGGAGAACATGGCATGCTCGAACAGCGGCAACAGGCCGGTCTGCCCGAGCGTGATATGCATCTTCGAGACCCGGGCCGAGGAAGCAACGCAATAGGCAATGCCGGCCGCGCGCACCTTCTCGATGAAATCGCGCACGTGAGGGATTGCCTCGACGCCATGCGCGAACAGGTCCGGCAGGTCGGCATTCCAGCGTTCGACGAAGTCGGCGCCGAGCCTGACGTCGGTCGTCTCCTCGATCTCTTTCTGCACCGAGGCCATGCTGCGGCCGGAGAAGTTCTTGCGGCAATATTCGAATGTGGTTTGAAAACCGGCCTCGGAAAGCCATTCCGCGAGGCGTTTGTTGGCAAGGTTCTCGGTGTCGACCAGGACCCCGTCGCAGTCGAAGATGACGAGTTTGGGTATTGCCATTCAAGCCGTGCCGGTCGACCCGAAACCGCCGGCGCCCCGCGCCGTGCCGCCGGCGAGCGGACGTTCCTCGCTGGCCACCTGCGTCACCGCGGCAAACACGATCTGCGCGATGCGCATGCCGCGCGTCACGGCGAAGTCTTCGTCACCGAGATTGATCAGCAGCACCTTCACCTCGCCGCGATAGTCGCTGTCGATGGTGCCGGGCGTGTTGAGGACGGTCAGCCCATGCTTGAAGGCGAGGCCGGAACGCGGCCGGACCTGGCCTTCCATGCCTTGAGGGATTTCCAGGATCAGCCCTGTCGGCACCAGCGCGCGCTTTCCAGGCAGAATGAGCAGCGGCCGGTCTTCCGGCACCGCGGCACGCAGGTCCATGCCGGCGGCGCCCGCGCTCTCATAAGCAGGCAACGGCAAGCCCTCGCCATGCGGAAGCCTGACGAAACCGACGGTGGGGCCGATGACGGAGGAAGGATAGACAGCGGTGCGCATGAGCCCATTCCTATCGACGCGAATGGCGATTCGGTCAACTCGACTGCAGTGCTATCAACGGTTTTCTTTCAGCTTTTGTTTCACGCATCTCGCTGTCCCAAAATCGCTACGCAGTTTTGGGCGACATGCACGACGGTCGAAACTCAATCAACTGGCAATGGCCGAGATGGGTGGATAGCGGGAGTTGCGGAACTGGTTGACCGGACTACGCCGATCAAAGCGCAATCGCCGTTTCCTCTTTCGCGGTCCGGATCACCATCATGGTGACGAAACGCGCGACATTGGTCTGCTCTCTAAACAGCCTGTCGCACAGCGCTTCATACTCTGCCATGTCGCGCAAGTGAAGGAACAGGGCGATGTCGGCTTCGCCCGTAACGGAATACGCTTGCGAGACGGCAACCTCCGCGCTTGCAAGGTCCAGAAAACGCCGCGTGTGTTGCTCTCCGTGGAGTTTCAGCTCCACTGTGACCAATGCCTTCAGCACGCGTCCGGTTCCTGCAGGATTGAGGATAGCGACAATGCGGTCGATCACGCCTGTCTTTCGCAATCGACGAACCCGGCGCAGGCAACTGGATGGAGATAGCGCCACCTCGTCGGCCATCTCCACGTTCGTTTTCGACGCGTCACGCTGGAGAAGATTCAGAAGCTTCTTGTCGATCTGGTCCATTCGCCTCGTCTTCCGCAATACAAGCATGCAATAAAATTGCACATCAATGCAATATTTGACCGCAAATTCCAGCGGCATCGGGCTACCTCCCTATTGAAGACCGCGGGAGGAGCCTTTCGATGGCCGTTATCAAAGCCGCTATGCGTAACACCAAGGAAACGCTTGATATTTACTGGGCGCTTGTTCGGATCATGGCACCGATCGCGGTTGTTGCCGAGATACTGTCGCGCACGGGGGTGATCAAAGCGGTAACACCTGTATTCGATCCCGTTATGGGATTTATCGGGCTGCCCCCGGAACTGGGATTGGCATGGCTAACCGCAATGTTGATTGGAATTTGGGGTGCCGTTCCGTTGATCTTTGCGCTCGTTCCGGCATCCACGCTCAGCGCGGCGGATGTCACCATTTTCTCAGCGCTGATTCTTTATGCGCATGGATTGCCAATCGAGCAAAAAATCATCCAAAAGGCTGGCCCGGGGATGGTCGCGACAACGCTCTTGCGCATTGTTGGCGGCCTGATCTACGCCTTTCTTCTTCACCGCCTGTTCGCCGCCACGGGTTGGCTGTCCTCGCCCGTGAACCCCGCGTGGATTCCGGTAAGCGCGACTCCCGATTGGATCACGTTCTTCCTGGGACTGGCAGAGACGATGATCACAATGCTTATCATCCTTGTCGTCTTATCCTGGGGACTTGAGATTCTGAGGCTGACCGGCCTGCTCGATTTGATGATGAGGGCGCTCTCGCCGGTGCTGCGTCTTGCTGGAATACAAGGAGAAGCCGGACACTTCACGGCAGTCGGCCTTTTCTTGGGAATTTCTTATGGCGGCGGGCTGCTAATTCGCGAGGCGCGGCGCGGCGCGATATCTCCACGTCAGATCTTTCTGTCCTGCATCTTCATGGGTTTCGCCCACAGCGTGATTGAGGACACGTTGCTTGTTGTGGCGCTTGGCGCCGATCTCGCGGCAGTCCTGCTCGGGAGGCTCGTTTTCGCCGTTGCGGCCACAGCGACGATTGCCGTCCTGCTTCGAACCGTCTCCGACAATAGCTTCTATATATGGGCTTTTCGCAGGCCGAGCGTGAACACAAGCCGAGGAGTGCACTCCACCGCTCAGGTCACAACGTCTCTCTAGGGTCGAACTCGGTCGCGCAGCGCTATTGAGTTTGACCTAGCGCAACTCTACCGGAACAATCGTCGTCTCCTTGATCTCTTCCATCACGAAGGAAGCGGAGACGTCCGACAGCGGCACCTTGGCGATCAGCCTCTGGTAGAGCCTGTCATAGGCTTTGACGTCGGCGACGCGGGCCCGCAGCACATAGTCGAGGTCGCCCGACATCCGGTAGACGCCGGTGATCTCGGCAAAGCCGGTCACCGCCGCGCGGAATTTTTGCAGCCAGTCCGGGTCGTGGTTCGAGGTGCGGATGAGGATGAACACCGAAAGCCCGAGCCCGAGCTTGTCGGCATCGACCAGCGCCACGCGCCCGGTGATTACGCCGTCCTCCTCCAGCCGCTTGACGCGCCGCCAGCAGGCATTGCGCGAAAGCGCCACGCGCTCCGACAACTGGTCGACGGAAAGCGTGCCGTCGCGCTGCAACTCAGCCAGCAATCTTCGATCAATTTCGTCGATGTCGAATGCCATTCTTGGGATAAATGTCCCAAAAAATGGTTAAACACAAGGACAATTTGAGACCGATGAACCTTCAGACCATGGCAGGATACCCAGCATCGGGGACTCATCCCGGCAGGAGGGATCCATGACGACACGATTTTCGGCGCTTTTCACCGCTCACCCGGCCAAGGTCGGCGAGACCTATTTCGGCCATATGGCCTTTGCCGCATGGTTCTGCTCGCGCCTGTCGATGGCCGCGGGCGCGGCCCTCGTTCACGCTTTCTTGCCGTTTCTGTTCGAGACTACGGCCAGCCGAATCGTTCGCGAGCTCTACGAGCGCACGCACAACAGAGGCTCACACGCGACCCAGGAGCCTCAGGCTCTGATGGATCGCGCCTGACGGATGGTGGAATGCGATGTGCCGGTGGGCGGCCTATCTTGGTGAAGCAGTCTTCCTCGAGGACATCATCACCGCGCCCTGCCATTCGCTGATCGCCCAGAGCCATTGCGCCCAGGAGGCCAAGTCGCCCACCAATGGCGACGGCTTCGGCCTTGCCTGGTATGGCGACCGGCCCGAGCCGGGCCTCTACCGCGATATCTTGCCGGCCTGGTCGGACCCAAACCTGAAAAGCCTCTGCCGCCAGATCAAATCCGGCCTGTTCCTCGCCCATGTGCGGGCGTCCACCGGCGGCGCCACCAGCCGCATGAACTGCCATCCCTTCATCTCCGGCCGCTGGTCGTTCATGCGCAACGGCCAGATCGGCGGCTTCGAGAAGATCCGCCGCGCCTTGGAGAACTCGCTCTCCACGAAGTCTTCGACCAGCGCGAAGGCACCACCGATTCCGAATTGTTCTTCCTACTGATGATCGACGAAGGCCTGTCCGCCGATCCGCAAGGCGCGGTGTCGCGGGCGACCAGCCGCGTGAACGAGACTTCGCGCCGGGCCGGTCTCGAGCCTTCCCTGAAGCTGACCGCGGCCTTTTCGGACGGCCAGGCGCTGCACGCCGTGCGTTACGCCACCGACGATCATGCGCCGACGCTCCACACTTCTGTCCGCAACGGCGGCCGCTGCATCGTCTCCGAGCCGTTCGACCGTGACGGCGGTGAGTGGCAGGCGATCCCGCCATCGAGCTTCGTCACCATGACGGCAGATGGCATGGCGATCCGAGCTTTCGCTCCCGAGGTCGCGAAGCTGGCGCTGGCGGTGTAGCCCCTTCGCACGCTGGCGATCGCGCCTCAACCGAAGTGACGGCGCAATTTCGATCAAGCGCCACTCGATCTTGAATGCTGAACTTGGCTTGAAGCCACGCGCCAATCCGCCATTTCATGCTGGGCGCGGCCAAGCCGGAGCATTCATCATGGATCTCGCCTTCTCCTCCACCATCGAACTCGCCGCCGCGATCGCCACGCGAAAAATCTCCGCCCTGGAGGCGCTCGACGCGCATCTGGCGCAGATCGACAGGCATAACGAGGCCATCAATGCAGTCGTCATCCTCGACCGGGAAGGGGCTCGCGAACGCGCGAAGCAAGCAGACGCGGCACTGGCGCGCGGCGACAGGCTCGGCCCGCTGCATGGCGTGCCCTTCACCTTGAAGGACGCGCACGAGACGGCCGGCATGAAGACAACGGTCGGGTTCCCGCCCTTCGCCGATTATGTGCCGAGGCAAGACAGCCCGGTTGTTGCCCGGCTGAAGGCTGCCGACGCTGTCCTGGTCGGCAAGACCAATGTCGCCACCATGCTCAGCGACTGGCAGTCGGACAATCCGCTGTTCGGCCGCACCGGCAATCCCTGGGATCTGTCGCGCACCGCGGGCGGCTCCAGCGGCGGTGCAGCCGCCGCCGTTGCGGCAGGCCTGACTCCCTTCGACATCGGCACCGACATGCAGGACTCCATCCGCCTGCCGGCCGCCTTTTGCGGCGTCTACGGCTTGAAACCGACCGAGCATCGCGTCTCGCTGGCCGGTGCCTTTCCCGATCCGGGCAGCATTCCGCGCAGTGTGCGCTTGATGTCTTGTGTTGGGCCGATTGCTCGCAATCCGGAGGACCTGGCGCTGATCTACCAAATCATTGCCGGGCCGGATGGAGCGGATACCGATCTGGCGCCGGTGCCGGGTGACCCGATGCCGAAGCTCGAGCTGAAATCAATCCGCATCGCTTTTGCTGGCACCTTTCCCGCCCTTCCGGTGGCGGCCGAAATCAGTGCCGCGGTCGAAAGATTTGCTGCTGGGCTCGCCTCCGCCGGTGCGCGCGTCGAGGAAGCGAGTCTGCCGAAGCTCGATCTGCATGACGACCTCGCCGAGGGCGGCAAGTTGATCGGCATGATGCTGGAAGCGGCGCAACCGGAACCGCCGGCACAGCCGACGCCGGTGTCGCGCTGGTTCGCGGCGCTCGCCCGCCGCGACCGCTCGATCCTTGCCTGGGAGCGCTTCTTCGAAAGCTGCGACGCTTTGCTCTGCCCGGTCGCCATGACCACGGCCTTTCCGCACTGCAAGCCGGGGAGCGCGCTCACGGTCAACGGCAAGGACGAGAGCTATTGGATGCTGCCGGCCTATGGCGCGGTCTTCAACTATTCCGGCCATCCGGCGCTCGCATTCCCCTGCGGGCGGGACAATGATGGCCTGCCGATCGGCTTGCAACTCGTCGGCCGGCACTGGTCGGAGGCGCGGCTGCTCGGCATCGCCGCGGCGATCGCGCCGCTCACCGGGGGCTTCCGCCGGCCCCCGGGGCTACTGAGCGAAACGCGACAGCGCGTAGGGGCCTAAGAGCGGATCGCGCTCGCCGTCGAGGATTTCGTTGGCCGCAAACAGGCCGATGGCGGGCGCCAGCGTGATGCCGGAATGGGTGACGGCGATATAGAGGCCGCCGACGCTGTCGGCGCGGCCGACGATCGGAAAGCCGTCGACCGGGGTCGGCCGGTAGCCGACTGTGTGGAAGTCGAATTCCAGCCCGTCCGCGCCATGCAGCATCGCTTTCATCGCCGCGAACTGCTCGCGCGCGGTGGCCTCCGGCTTCTCACCCGGATCGCCGCCGCCGAAATCCGAGCCGGCGATGACGCGGCCCTCGGCTGTCTGGCGCACATGCAGCTTCTCGGCCAGCACCAGCCCGTTGAGCAGTTTCTTGTACGGTCGCGAATGCACGATCAAGCCCGGCGGCGTCTCGATCGGCAGGTTGACCCCGGCCGTCTCGGCAATCGCCGGAGCGCCGGCGCCGGCGGCTATTACCACTTCGTCGGCGGCGATGGTTTCGCCCGCAACGACGATGCCGGTGACTTTGCCACTGGACAGCGCCAGGGTCTCGACGTTCCCCGTGACGATCCGCGCCCCGCGTCGTTCGGCATCCGCCAGCAGCGCCTTTATCGCCGCCACAGGCTCGGCCACGCCTTCCTCGGCAACGTAAAGGGTAGAATCGGGAAGCTCGGCCAGATTGGGCTCGATCCGCGCCGCCTGCTCACGGCCGACGCGTTCGATGCCGTAGCCCCAGGACGAATGCTCGGCGGCATAGGCTTCGAGCCTGTCGGCCGGCAGGTCCCAGCACAGGCCGCCGCACCAGGCGAGCGGCAGGCCCGGCAGCTCATTCGCGAGGCGTTTCCATTCGGCCATGGCGCGGATGCGCAGCCGGAAATAGGTCTCGGGATTGCCCCAGCTGGCATTGATCCAGGCGAAGGAATTGGGCGTCGCGACACCGCCGGCGCCGCTCTCGGAAACCACTGTCACCCGCGCACCGGCCTTCGTCAGATGCCAGGCGATCGATGCGCCGATGATGCCGGCACCGATGACGATGACTTGTTTTGTCACATTGTTCTCCATCCTGTTCCCGGTGAGCTCCCACCTGCCATTTGCGGCGGCCTTTGCCAACGCAAACTTGTGCGCTTGACATAAATACGTACGTACGTATTATTTGCTTATGGCTAGACAATCACTTCGCGAAAGCCTTCTCAATGCCGGTTTCCAGATTATCTGGGGTTCCGGCTACGCAGCCGCAGGCGTGCGCGACATCGTCGCCGCGGCCGGCGCCCGGCCGGGCTCCTTCACCAACCATTTTGCTTCCAAGGAGGAGTTTGTCGGTGAGGTGCTGGAACGCTACTTCGCCTATGTCAGCGGGCTGGTCGAGGATGCCTTGGCGCATGACGGCACGCGGCCCGCCGGCAGGCTGCGCCGCTATCTCGACGTCATCACTTCCAAGCTCGAAGCGCATGACTGGGCGCGCGGCTGCATGATCGGCAATCTCAGCCTCGAGATAGCCGTTCACAGCGAACCGCTGCGGCTGCAACTCGTCGCCATCTTCGAACGATGGCGTAAGCCATTCGCGGCCTGCATCGCCGAAGGCCAGGCGAGCGGCGAGATCAGCAAGGCGTTCAATGCCGAGGACCTTGCCGATTTCCTGTTGTCGTCGTGGCAGGGTGCCATGCTGCGCATGAAGGTCGAGCGCAGCCCGGAGCCGCTCGAGCGGTTCAAGAACATCATCTTCAGCACCGTGTTTGGGAAGGAGACGTTGCGATGAATTCAAAGACCGACGGACAACACACCGGCGCTACCGCGTTGCGGCGTTCACAAGTGGCCGTGCTCGATTCCACCATGTCCTATCTGGAGGCCGGCGCGTCCGGCCCGACGGTGCTGTTCCTGCATGGCAATCCAACCTCCTCCTACATCTGGCGCAACATCATTCCGCATGTCGCGCCGGCCGGTCGCTGCATCGCGCCCGACCTGATCGGCTATGGTCAGTCGGGCAAGCCCGACATCGACTACCGCTTCTTCGATCACGTCCGTTACCTCGATGCCTTCCTCGAGGCGCTCGACATCGAGGATCTGGCGATCGTCGCGCAGGACTGGGGCACCGCGCTTGCGTTCCATCTCGCGGCAAGGCGGCCACAGCGCATTCTGGGACTTGCCTTCATGGAATTCATCCGGCCCTGCGAGCGCTGGGACGATTTTCACCAGCGCCCGCAGGCACGCGAGCTGTTCAAGGCGTTGCGCACGCCAGGCGTCGGCGAGAAGCTGGTGCTGGAGGATAATATCTTCGTCGAAAAAATCCTGCCCGCTTCAGTCTTGCGGCCGATGAGCGATGAGGAGATGGCGGCCTATCGGGACCCGTTCCCGACGCCGCAATCTCGCAAACCGGTGCTGCGCCTGCCAAGGGAACTGCCGATCGAGGGCCAGCCCGCAGACGTCGCGGCCATCAGCGAGCACGATCACCGGGCGCTGCGGCTTTCCACTTATCCGAAGCTGCTTTTCGCGGGCGATCCCGGTGCTTTGATCTCGCCGCAAGCGGCACAGGAATTTGCAGCCGGGCTGAGGAACTGCCGATTTATCAATCTGGGGGCGGGGGCCCATTATTTACAGGAAGATCACCCTGATCCGATCGGCAAGGCTATCGCTGACTGGCTGCCGGAGATTGCTCGGGCACAAAGCCTGGCCGAACTGGCCTGAACCGGGGGCAGCGGGCACGAGGCATCTCCCGCGCATGTCGACAGGCCGGCGCGGCGCTGGTAGAAGCGCCGCCTGTCACACGGAACTCCTGGAAGCAATGCCCGAAGCCATCACAGAAGCGGTATCGCGCCGACGCACCTTCGCGATCATCGCCCATCCCGACGCCGGCAAGACCACGCTCACTGAAAAGCTGCTGCTGTTCGGCGGCGCCATCCAGCTTGCCGGCGAGGTCAAGGCCAAGAAGGACCGTATCCAGACCCGGTCCGACTGGATGAAGATTGAGCGCGAGCGCGGCATCTCGGTCGTCACCTCGGTTATGACCTTCGAGTATGACGACAATGTCTTCAACCTGCTCGACACGCCCGGCCACGAGGATTTCGCCGACGACACTTATCGCACGCTCTCGGCTGTCGACTCCGCCGTCATGGTCATCGATGCCGCCAAGGGCATCGAGCCGCGCACGCTGAAGCTGTTCGAGGTCTGCCGCCTGCGCGACATCCCGATCATCACCTTCGTCAACAAGATGGACCGCGAGAGCCGCGATCCCTTCGAGATTTTGGATGAGATCGAGCAGAAGCTGGCGCTGGACACAGCCCCGGTCACCTGGCCGATCGGCCGAGGCAAGACTTTTTGCGGCACCTATCACCTGGCGCTGAACGCTGTGCGCAAGAGTGACGACGAGAAGGAGCGCACGCCGGTCCACGGTCCGGACTCCAATCGCGTCGCCGGGCTTTTGCCGGAAAACGAGCGCAACGACTTCATCGAGGAGCTGGAGCTGGCGCGCGAAGCCTGCCGTCCGCTTGATGTCGACGCCTTCCGTGAGGGGCACCTCACGCCGGTCTATTTCGGCTCGGCGCTGCGCAATTACGGCGTGCGCGACCTGATCGAGGCGCTCGGCGCCTACGGGCCGCCGCCGCGCGCCCAGGAAGCCGATGAGCGAACGGTGGAGGCCACCGAGGAGAAGATGACCTCGTTCGTCTTCAAGATCCAGGCCAACATGGACCCCAACCACCGCGACCGCATCGCCTTCGTCCGCGTCTGCTCGGGCAAGCTCGAACGCGGCATGAAGGCCAAGCTGGTGCGGACCGGCAAGCCGATGAGCCTGTCTGCGCCGCAGTTCTTCTTCGCCCGCACCCGCGTCACCGCCGACGAGGCCTTCGCCGGCGACGTCGTCGGCATCCCCAACCACGGCACGCTGCGCATCGGCGACACACTGACCGAAGGCGAGGAGATACTGTTCCGCGGCGTGCCGAACTTCGCGCCGGAAATCCTGCGCCGCGTCCGCCTCGGCGACGCCATGAAGGCCAAGAAGCTCAAGGAAGCGCTGCATCAGATGGCCGAGGAGGGCGTCGTGCAGCTGTTTTCGCCAGAAGACGGCTCGCCGGCGATCGTCGGCGTTGTCGGCGCGCTGCAGCTCGATGTGCTGAAGGAGAGGCTGAACATCGAATACACGCTGCCCGTGGATTTCGAGATGTCGCGCTTCTCGGTCTGCCGCTGGATCTCGGCCGACGACAAGGCGGACGTGCTGCGCTTCATCGAGACGCATCGCGGCGACATCGCCCGCGACCTCGACAACGATCCGGTCTTCCTCGCCCAGCACGCCTTCTCGCTGAACTACGAGGCCGAGCGCTGGAAAGCGATCCGCTTTGCGGCGGTCAAGGATTATCAGGTCCGCGACAAGGCGGCGTGAGACGCAACCTGGCCTTCTCCCCGTTTACGGGGAGAAGGTGCCCAAAGGGCGGATGAGGGGCGGCGCCGGGGTTGAAGGTTTCGCTTACCCTCCCGCCACCGCTTCGAGCTTGTCGATCTCGATCTTGCCCATCTGCATCATCGCCTGCATGACACGGCCGGCCTTGGCCTGGTCGGGGTCCTGCAGCAGGCGCGGCAACTGCTCCGGCACGACCTGCCAGGAAACGCCGAACTTGTCCTTCAGCCAGCCGCAGGGCCCGGGCTGGCCACCGCCCTCGGTCAGCCTTTCCCAGAAATGATCCACCTCGCCTTGCGTCTTGCAGTCGATCGACAGCGAGATCGCCTCGGTGAATTTGTATTGCGGCCCGCCGTTGAGCGCCTGGAAGGTCACGCCGTCGAGCTCGAACGAGGCCACCAGCACCTGGCCTTCGAGGGCGTGGCCCTTGGGCCAGCGCGTCACGCTCAGCACCTTCGAATTCTTGAAGATGGAGACGTAGTGGTTCATGGCCTCCTCGGCCTGGCCGTCGAACCACAGGAAGGTGGTGATCTTTTGCATGTCCGCTCCTTGGGCTTGTTCACGTTGGTTCCGTCTCAAACGGCGCGCCGGCGATGTGCCACGGACCGTTGCCGCAAGGACGTATCGGCGGGGCGCGATCCGACAGCAGCTCCAAAATTTCCTGAAGATTTGTGGCGCAGCGCAAAACTATGGCAAGGCCGGACCATGGCCGCTATAACCGCTGCCGACTAGAATTCAGCGCCGCCACGCCCCGCATCGGCGCGGCAAGCCAGCAAGGACAATTCGATGCCTGCCTATCGTTCCCGCACCACCACCCATGGCCGCAACATGGCCGGCGCCCGCGGCCTGTGGCGCGCCACCGGCATGAAGGATTCGGATTTCGGCAAGCCGATCATCGCGGTGGTCAACTCCTTCACCCAGTTCGTGCCCGGCCATGTGCATCTGAAGGATCTCGGCCAGTTGGTCGCGCGCGAGATCGAGAACGCCGGCGGCGTCGCCAAGGAGTTCAACACCATCGCCGTCGATGACGGCATCGCCATGGGCCATGACGGCATGCTCTATTCGCTGCCGTCGCGCGAACTGATCGCCGACTCGGTCGAATACATGGTCAACGCGCATTGCGCCGACGCCATGGTCTGCATCTCCAACTGCGACAAGATCACGCCCGGCATGCTGATGGCCTCGCTGCGCCTCAACATCCCGACCGTCTTTGTGTCCGGCGGTCCGATGGAGGCCGGCAAGGTGGTGCTGGCCGGCAAAGCGCAGGCGCTCGACCTGGTCGACGCCATGGTCGCCGCCGCCGACGACAAGATTTCCGACGAGGACGTCAAGCTCATCGAGCGCTCGGCCTGCCCGACCTGCGGCTCCTGCTCCGGCATGTTCACCGCCAATTCGATGAATTGCCTGACCGAGGCGCTGGGTCTCTCGCTGCCCGGCAACGGCTCGACTTTAGCCACCCATGCCGACCGCAAGCGGCTGTTCGTCGAGGCCGGCCATCTGATCGTCGATCTCGCCCAGCGCTATTACGAGCAGGAGGACGAGAGCGCGCTGCCGCGCAGCATCGCCTCCAAGGGCGCCTTCGAGAACGCCATGGCGCTCGACATAGCCATGGGCGGCTCGACCAACACGGTGCTGCACATCCTGGCCACCGCGCACGAGGGCGAGGTCGACTTCACCATGGAAGACATCGACCGGCTGTCGCGCAAAGTGCCGGTGCTCTGCAAGGTGGCGCCGGCCAAGTCCGACGTGCACATGGAGGACGTCCATCGCGCCGGCGGCATTTTTGCCATCCTCGGCCAGCTCGACGAAGCCGGGCTGATCAACCGCGAGCTGCCGACAGTCCATACAGCGACGCTCGGCGAAGCGCTCGACCATTGGGATATAGCCCGCACCTCCGCCGAGAATGTGCGCGAGTTCTTCCGCGCGGCGCCCGGCGGCGTGCCCACCCAGGTCGCCTTCAGCCAGGACCGCCGCTGGGACGATCTCGACACGAACCGCGAGACGGGCGTCATCCGCTCGGCCAAGACGCCGTTCTCGAAAGATGGCGGCCTTGCGGTGCTGAAGGGCAACCTGGCGCTCGACGGCTGCATCGTGAAGACGGCCGGCGTCGACGAGTCGATCCTGAAGTTCACCGGCCCGGCCCGCGTGTTCGAGAGCCAGGACGCCTCGGTCAAGGCGATCCTCGGCAACGAGATCAAGGCTGGCGACATCGTGGTCATCCGCTATGAGGGACCGCGCGGCGGCCCGGGCATGCAGGAAATGCTCTACCCGACCAGCTATCTGAAGTCGAAGGGCTTGGGCAAGGCCTGCGCGCTGATCACCGACGGCCGCTTCTCCGGCGGCACGTCGGGTCTGTCGATCGGCCACGTCTCGCCGGAGGCTGCGGAAGGCGGGTTGATCGGGCTGGTTGAGGAGGGCGATACGATCGAGATCGATATCCCGAACCGCAAGATCCATCTCGCCGTCAGCGAGGCCGAGCTCGATGCCCGCCGCGCCGCCATGGCGGCGAAGGGCGCGGATGCCTGGAAGCCGGCGGAAAAGCGCAAGCGCAAGGTGACGACCGCTCTGCGCGCCTATGCCGCCTTCGCCACCAGCGCCGATAAAGGGGCGGTGCGGCGCGTGCCGGAGTGAGGTTTGCACCAGGCCCCCTACCTCCCGCTTGAGGGAGGTCGGACCGAAGGTCCGGGTGGGGAGTCGGCGTCGCACCCCGCCCCGCTGCTTCGCAGCGACCCTCCGCCACAAGGGCGAGGGTAAAGCCCGCGCTACGGCATCAGCTGGTATTCATAAAGCTTCTGATAGAGCCCGCCCTGCTTGAGCAGGGTCTTGTGCGGGCCGCTTTCCCGTACCTTGCCGTTCTCCAGCACAACGATGGTGTCGGCCTGATGCACGGTCGACAGCCGGTGCGCGATGACGATCGTCGTGCGCCCGACGGTGAGCTGCTGCAGCGCGTCGCGGAACAGCGCTTCCGACTCGGCGTCCAGCGCGCTGGTCGCCTCGTCCAGAAGCAGGATCTCGGCGTCGCGCAGCATGGCGCGCGCGATCGAGATGCGCTGGCGCTGGCCGCCTGAGAGCAGCGAGCCGTTCTCGCCCACTTCGGTGTCGTAACCCTTGGCCGTGGCGCTGATGAAGTCGTGCGCGTTCGCTGCCTTGGCGGCGGCGATCACCTCTTCGTCGGTCGCGCTCTCACGGCCGAGGCGTATGTTGTGCATGATCGTGCCGGCAAACAGGAACGTGTCCTGGCTGACATAGGCGATCTTCTGCCTGAGCGAATCGAGCGTTGCGAAGGATATGTCCTGGCCGTCGAACTCCACTTTGCCGCTCTGCGGGTCATACATGCGCATGATCAGGTTCAGGATCGTCGACTTGCCGCTGCCCGAGGGCCCGACCAGCGCCGTCATCTTGCCGGCCGCCAGCGTCAGGTTGAAACCTTCGAACACCGGCGGACTCTCGGGATAGGCGAAGCTGACATTGTCGAAGCGGATCTTGCCCGGGCCCGGCTGCAGAGGCTTGGCGTCGGGCTTTTCGGCCAGCGTCAGCGGCCGGTCGGCAAGCTGGAACATCATGCGCACGCCGACGATGCCGGTTTCCAGCGAGATGCGCACGCGCGCCAGGCGCTTTGCCGGCTCATAAGCGAGCAGCAGCGCCGCGATGAAGGCCATGATGTTGCCCGGCATCTGGCCGCCTTCCAGCACCAGGAAGCCGCTGACCAGCACGGCGCCGGCGATCGCCAGTCCGGCCAGCGTTTCCATCACCGGGCTGGTGGCGGCCTCCAGCGTCGCGATGTTGTTGGCGCGGTTCTGCACGTCCGACACGGCCTTGTACATGCGCTTGCGCATCGCGCCTTCGAGGTTGAAGGATTTGACGACACGCACGCCGATCGCCGTCTCCTGCATCACATGCACGATCTGGCCGAGCGAGCGGAATTCCATCTTGGCGATCTTGCGGACGCGCTTGAGGATGCGGTTGACGCCATAGATGGCCACCGGACCGACGACGAAGCAGATCAGCGACAACGCCGGCTGTTGCCAGACCATGACCGCGACCAGAACAATCAACGTCACCAGATCGCGCACGTAAGATGTCACGACGAGGTCGAGCACGCTGCGCGCGGCCTGGGCATTGTTGGTCATGCGGGCGATAAGCTCGGACGACGAGGTCGCATGATAGAACTCGATGCCCTGGGCGAGGATACGGTCATAGATCTTGCGCTGCCGGTCGGCGATGATGGCGTTGCCCACCCGGCTCATGAAATAGGCCTGGACGAAATTGGCGAGGCCCTTGAGCAGGAAGATCACGGCGACGGCCGCGGCAATCAGGTTGACGCGGTCGATCCTCTTGTAGATCACGAATTCGTTGGTGATCTCGCGCAGGATCCAGGCGCTGGCGCCCGTCGTGGCGGCCACCACCAGCATCGACACTATGGCGGCGCCATAGCCGAATTTATGCTCTCGGAAGGATTCCTTGAGCAGCCTTATGATGAGGCGCTGGTTCTCCGTCGAGCGGAAGAAGCGAAACAAACGGCTGATCCCATGCGAATTTCGGATTCGCCACGAAGGCGAGTGGCGGCTTATAGAGCGAGTTGCCGCCGGATGGAACCGTTCGCCGTCAAGACAAGCAAACGGCTGCGGCGGGATGTCTACAGAGGGATGACGACAGATGGATTTCGATCTCATCGTGCGCGGCGGCACGCTGCCGGACGGCAGGATTGCCGACATCGGGGTCACCGGCGAAATCATCCGGGCGATCGAGCCTCAGCTGCAAGGCGCCGCTCGCACCGAAGTCGACGCGCGCGGCAATCTCGTCTCGCCGCCTTTCGTCGATCCGCACTTCCATATGGACGCCACGCTGTCCTACGGCATTCCGCGCATCAACGCCTCCGGAACGCTGCTCGAAGGCATCGCGCTCTGGGGCGAACTGAAGCCGCTCCTGACCCACGAGGCCGTGCGCGACCGCGCCCTCGCCTATTGCGACTGGGCGGTGTCGATGGGCCTGCTTGCCATCCGGAGCCATGTCGATGTCTGCGACGACCGGCTGCTCGCGGTCGAGGCGCTGCTCGACGTCAAGAAAACGGTCGCTCCCTATCTCGACCTGCAATTGGTCGCCTTCCCGCAGGACGGGCTTTATCGCTCGCCGACGGCGCGTGAAAACACCATCCGGGCGCTGGATATGGGCGTCGACATCGTCGGCGGCATTCCGCATTTCGAGCGCACCATGGCCGACGGCACGCGCTCGGTGACGGAACTCTGCGAGATCGCCGCCAAACGCGGCCTGATGGTCGACATCCATTGCGACGAGACCGACGATCCGCTGTCGCGCCACATCGAGCAGCTTGCCTATGAAACGCAGCGCCTCGGCCTGCAGGGCAGGGTGGCCGGCTCGCACCTCACCTCCATGCATTCCATGGACAATTACTACGTCTCGAAGCTTCTGCCGCTGATTGCCGAGGCCGGTGTCTCGGCGATCCCCAATCCGCTGATCAACATCATGCTGCAGGGGCGCCACGACACCTTCCCGAAGCGGCGCGGCCTGACCCGGGTGAAGGAGATGCTGGCGCTCGGCATCCGCGTCGGCTGGGGCCAGGATTGCGTGCTCGATCCTTGGTATTCGCTGGGCACCGCCGACATGCTCGACGTCGCCTTCATGGGCCTGCATGTTGCGCAGATGTCGAGCCCGGCCGACATGGCGCGCTGCTTCGACATGGTCACCAACGTCAACGCCGCCATCATGGGCCTCGACCACCTCGGGCTCGCGGTCGGCAAGCGGGCGAGCCTCGTGGTGCTCGACGCCGGCAACCCGGTCGAGGCGGTACGCCTGCGCCCCGAGCGTCTCTGCGTCATCGCCAGGGGCAAGGTGATTGCGGAACGGACCAAGCAGGAGACCAAGCTTTCGATTGCCGGACGGCCGGACAAGGTGAACCGGCGGCACAAATCGGCTTAGTTTGTCGGCCGGTCGCGCGCTGACGGACCGTATGCCTTGGCGATTAGCCGAAGCGCCTGCAGCTTCGTCATCCTCGGGCGGAGCAAGGAGCGAAGCGACGCGGCGTAGACCCGAGGATCCACGCCGTGACTTGAGAGCGCCGCGGCGATGCAGAATTCTGCTCCGCTGCGTTCTTCGGCTGGGGTCACGGCATGGATCCTTGGGTCTTCACTCCGCTTCGCGTCGCTACGCCCAAGGATGACGAAGTTCGGGTCGGCTTCGATCAATTGGGTTCGCCATGGTCCACTGAAACCAACGCTGAAGTCCTGGCTGCCAACACGCCCTCAACCCCCGCGCGCCACTAGCGCCAGCCGATTTCCGCCGCTGGTCTTACCGATACCTCGAATTTCCCTCGTCAAACCGGTTGCTTGCGGCTAGGGAGCCGCATGGTTCAGACCGTCGCCCGCAATTTCACGATCAGGAATGCCCTGCTCGCCGGCATCCTCCTGATGCTGGCCGGCGATTTCATGTTCGCGCTCAACGACGCCATGGGCAAATGGCTGGTCACCAGTTTCTCCGTCGGCCAGGTGGTGATGATCCGTTCCATCGGCGCCTTCTTCGTGCTCGGCCCGATGATCGCCAACCAGGGCGCGGGCAAGCTGTTCCAGATGGAAAGGCCGGTTCTGCAGTTGCTGCGCGTGGTGGCAACCACGGCCGATACCGGACTGTTTTACGCCGCCGTCGTCTATCTGCCGCTTGCCGACGTGATGAGCTTCTACATGGCCGGCCCGATCTATGTCGCGGCGCTCTCGCATCTTCTGCTCGGCGAGAAGGTCGGCTGGCGGCGCTGGCTGGCGATCCTGGTCGGCTTCTGCGGCGTGCTGATCATCCTGAAGCCCTCCTCGGCGGCGTTCTCGCTGTCGTCGACTTATGCACTGATCGGCAGCATCGCCTTCGGCTTCGCCATCATTCTCGGCCGGCGGCTACGCGGCACCAGCGACACCACTTTAGTCACCTGGCAGACCATCGGCACGCTGGTCGTCGGCGGCGCGCTGACCATCGGCGCCTGGCGCACACCCTCCGCGCTCGATTTCGGCGCCATGCTTTTGCTCGGCGTCGTCTCCTGCGCCGCCCATCTGATGATCACCAGGGCGCTGAAGCTGGCACCGGCCTCGACGCTGGCGCCGCTGCATTACAGCCTGCTTCTGTGGGCTGTCGTTTTTGGCCTGGTTTTCTTCGGCGATGTACCGAGCCCGCGCATCCTGGTCGGCTCGGCGATCGTCGTGCTCGCCGGCATCTTCATCTTCCACCGTCAGAAATTGGTGGAAACCGTGGTGCCCCCCGAGAACGTGCCGAAGGGCGTCAACTAGTTTCTCAAGCGATGATTTTGAAGGTTGCAGGTTTGTCGGCAGCCAGGATTTCACCGTTCCATCACAAACGTTCGCAATTGGCCGAAGCCTTCGTCT
>NZ_RQXT01000056.1 GCF_003863365.1 Mesorhizobium tamadayense
TATGGATGGGCACTAAGCTAGGCGCAATTCCAGGAAAAGTGTGCATCGGGTTTCCGTCCGGAATAGCGTAAAAACAAATAATTAGTGAAGCCCGAGCCACGCAAAATCGCGAGCCGCCGAATGGAGGAGTCTTATGCTGCGCCGTGACATTTTCCGAGCCAGCCTTGCCGGAGCAGTGGGTCTTTTCAGCCTGCGCCGGGCGAGCGCCGCCACTGGCGAGGAAAGGCTGAAGGTCGCCTATCACCTCAGCGACGCCGACAAGGTGAATTTCGTCCTCGGCAACATCAAGAACCATTATGAGGGCACCGGCGGCAATGTCGAAATCGTGCTGGTCGTGCACGGTCCGGCCCTTGCGGCCTTCAAGGCGAAGAGCGCTTCCGGCGCGACGTCCAGCCGGTTTGCCGGCCTCGTCCAGCAGGGGCTCGTTCCACAGGCCTGCGGCAATACCATGCACGGCATGGACATCACGCTTGCCGACCTGCTCGCCGGCTTCCAGGTCGCCGACAAGGGCGGCGTCGTAAAGCTCGCGGAGTTGCAGCGCCAGGGCTATGTCTATCTCCGGCCCTGATTTCGCGCCCTGATCTTGTCTTGACTTGAACGCCCGGCCGGCAAGCGTCTTCCAATTGCCGGCGCAAGTCCCGGAGGTATCGACGTGCCAGCTGACCCGACCACACTTGTCATTTCCGACCTTGCCGGCAAGGCGGTGCTGGTCACCGGCGCGTCGACAGGGATCGGCGCCGCGCTCGCCCAGGCCTATGCCCGGCAGAATTGCCGCGTCGCCCTGCATTACAATTCGAGCTGGGAAGCCGCCGACAAGCTCGCCCGGTCGATCCGCGACGGCGGCGGCGAGGTATTCCTGACCCAGGGAGATTTTTCGGTTCCCGCCGACGTCGAGCGTGTGGTCGAGGAGAGCGCGCAACATTTCGGCCGGCTCGACGGGCTGGTCAACAATGCCGGTGGCATGCTCGGCCGCGTCGCCTATGCCGACCAGACCGAGGCGCATTACGATGCGGTGATGGACCTCAACGCGCGATCGGTGCTGACCGCCTCGCGCAAGGCGATCCCTTGGCTGAAGCGCCAGGGCGGTTTCATCATCAACACCTCCTCGATCGCCGCCCGCAATGGCGCCGGCGGCGGGGCCGGCCTCTACGGCTCGTCCAAGGCCTTCGTCTCCAACGTGACGCGCGGCATGGCAAAGGAGCTGATCGGCTTCGGCATCCGCGTCAACGCCGTGGCGCCCGGCACCATCCTGACGCCGTTCCACGAACGCTATTCGAGCGCGGAGCAGATGAAGGCCATGGTTGCGACCATACCGCAGGGCCGCGCCGGAACGGCGCAGGATTGCGTCGGCGCCTATCTGTTTCTGTCCTCCGACCTCTTGAGCGGCTACATCATCGGCCAGGTGATCGAGGTAAATGGCGGCCAGTTGATGCCGTGAGCCGGGACCGGCATACTCTTCGCGCATAAATGAGATTTGATGCGCTTGGCGTTTGGTCAAACGCCAGGCGGCGAAAGGGAGACCGGGAATGTTCGGACTGATCGGCAAGATGCGGGCAGCACGCGGCCAGCGCGACGCGGTGATCGACGTGCTGCGCGAAAGCACCGCTGCGCTCCCCGGCTGCCTGAACTACATCATCGCCACCGACCCGGCCGATGCCGACGCGATCTGGGTCACCGAGGTGTGGACCGACCAGGCAAGCCACAAGGCATCGCTGCAATTGCCGGAAGTCCAGGCGGCGATTGCCAGGGCGCGCCCGTTCATCGGCGGCTTCGAATTCCAGGTCGAGACCCATCCGGTCGGCGGCTTCGGCCTCTCCGTCCCCGAGAACAGCGGCTGAGGGCGAGACCGGCACGAATAGAACCTTTCCGCGGGGAAATGGGTTCGCATTTGTCCTTGCCCGGTCTAAGAGCCGGATATGGACTCTTCGCCGGAACGATCGTCCCCGGAACAACCGCCCATTGAACGCATGGCGCGGCTGCGCCAGCCGCAGCAGTGGCTGGTGCTGGTGGTGTTCTCGCTGCTCTTCGCCGGCGCGCTGGAATTGGCCGCCCTGCCTGCGGCGCTGCTGATCGGCCCGATGCTGGGGGCGATCCTGGCCGGCACTAATGGCGCCACGGTGCGCGTGCCCCGCCCGCTGTTCGGTTCGGCGCAGGCCGTTGTCGGCTGCCTCGTCGCCGCCTCGATCTCCGCCGACATATTTCCTGTCTTCTACAACGAATGGCCGCTGTTTCTCGGTGCCGTGGTGGCGACCGTCACGGCCTCCAGTCTGCTCGGCTGGCTGATCAGCCGCTGGCGCATCCTGCCCGGCAGCACCGCCGTCTGGGGTTCCTCGCCGGGCGCGGCGACCGCCATGGTGCTGATGGCCGGCGCCTTCGGCGCCGATCAGCGTCTCGTCGCCTTCATGCAATATCTGCGCGTCATCTTCGTCTCGATGACGGCGGCGCTGGTCGCCAAGATGTGGGTCGACACATCGGGCGTAGAGGTGCCGCCCATCGTCTGGTTTCCGCCGATTGATCCGCTCGCCTTCGCCGCCACCATCGGCATTGCAATCGTCGGTGGCCTGCTCGGAAAGTTGCTCAGGCTGCCCTCGCCCTTCTTCCTCGGCACCTTCATCTTCGGTGCCGTGGTGCATCTGGGCTTCGGCGTGCCGATGCAGTTGCCGCCCTGGCTGCTGGCGGTCAGCTACGCCATGGTCGGCTGGTCGATCGGGCTGAACTTCACCCGGCCGATCCTGAGCCACGCGGCGCGCGCGCTGCCACAGATCATCGCCTCGATCGTGGCGCTGATCGCCTTCTGCGGCGGCATGGCGTTCGTCATCAGCCGCGTGCTCGGCATCGACCCGCTGACCGCCTATCTCGCGACCAGCCCCGGCGGCATGGACAGCGTTGCCATCGTCGCCGCCGCCGCGCGGAACGTCGACATCTCCTTCGTCATGGCGCTGCAATCGGCCCGTTTCCTCGTCGTGCTGCTCATTGGGCCAAGCGTAGCCAAGCTGGTGGCGCGAAACGTTAGGGACTGATCCGCAGTATCAATGCAAGGGGAGGAGAATACCAATGAGCCGCCGCTTGAACGCCATCGACCTCTCTGGCCGTGTCGCCGTGGTGACGGGCGGCGCGCAAGGCATCGGCCTTGCGGTTGCTCGCCGCCTGCTGTCGTCAGGCGCAAGCGTCGCCATCTGGGACATCGACCAGGCCGCGATGACGAGCGCCGTGACCGAGCTTGCGCCGCTTGGCCGCGTGGAAGCCTTCCTTTGCGACCAGTCGCAGATCGAGGCGGTCGACCGCGCCGCGACCGAGACCGATCGGGTGCTTGGGCCCGTCGATCTCCTCGTCAACAATGCCGGCATCGCCGGGCCTGCCGCGAGCGTGGTGGACTACGAGCCCGCCGCCTGGCGGCAGATCGTCGACATCGACCTGAACGGCGTCTTCTATTGCTGCAGGCGACTGGTGCCCGGCATGATCGCGCGCAACTACGGCCGCATCGTCAACGTCGCGTCTGTGGCCGGCAAGGAGGGCAATCCCAACGCCGCCGCCTATTCGGCCGCCAAGGCCGGCGTGCTGGCGCTGACCAAGTCGCTCGGCAAGGAGCTCGCCGGCCATGACATCGCCGTCAACGCGCTGACCCCCTCGCCCGCCCGCACCCGCATCCTCGAACAGCTCACCGAGGCCCAGGTGACCTACATGCTGGGCAAGGTGCCGCGGGGCAGGTTCGTGGAGGTGGAAGAGGCAGCGGCGATGGTCGCCTTCATGCTCTCGGACGAGAATTCCTTTACCACCGGCGCCACCTTCGATCTTTCCGGCGGGCGCGCCACCTACTGATCCTTCGTGCCGGCTTCAATTCGCTCCCCGCTGCAGAGGCCGGTGGAGGCTCGGCTTCTGCATGAGCTCCAAAAAATACTTGACTCAGTTACTCATATTTGAGAGCGCGGGAGCGCAATCAAACATGAGTATTGGAGAAGAGTTTATGCGCGAGCGGCCGAAAACATGGCGCCTAGGGACATGGCGCCCAAGGACACGGTGCCGAGCGATATCATTGCTGGCGGGCACCGCGCTCCTCGGCCAGGCCTGGCCGGCGATTGCGCAGGAGAGCGGAGACGCCACCGTTCTCGGCAAGATCGAGGTGACCGCCGAAAGCAATGAGATCCTGGTGCAGGACGGCTATGTCGCCAAGAAGGACCGCATCGGCACCAAGGTGGACACGCCGATCGTCAAGATCCCGCAGGCCGTCTCGGTCGTGACACAGAAGCAGATCGAGGACCAGAAGCCGCGCACGCTGAACGATGCGCTGGGCTACACGGCGAGCGCCAATCCCAACAGCTTCGGCTTCGACACGCGTTACGACGCCTTCTTCCTGCGCGGCTTCCAGGCCTTCTACAACGGCATGTTCCGCGACGGGCTGCGCCAGTACAACGGCCCCTCGGCCTGGTTCAAGACCGAGCCCTACGGCATCGAGGGCGTCACCATCCTGAAGGGGCCGGCGTCGTCGCTTTACGGCGTCAGCGGCCCGGGCGGCATCGTCAACGTCGTCACCAAGCGGCCCAAGGATGAGCCGTTCCACGAGATCGAATTGCTGGCCGGCGAGCACAACCGCTTCCAGGCGGCCCTCGATGCCACCGGGCCGGTCAACGACGACGGCAGCATCCTTTACCGCTTCACCAGCCTCGGCC
The DNA here is from genome assembly GCF_003863365.1 of Mesorhizobium tamadayense. Taxonomy (GTDB): domain Bacteria; phylum Pseudomonadota; class Alphaproteobacteria; order Rhizobiales; family Rhizobiaceae; genus Mesorhizobium; species Mesorhizobium tamadayense. The sequence goes on from NZ_RQXT01000056.1 coordinate 4,668, forward strand.
TTCTGACCGAGACCGACCTGCCCGCCTATCCCGACGACAAGCTTTATCTGGCGCCGGCCGTCACCTTCAAGCCGGACGAGGACACCAGGCTCACCATCCTCGGCGAATATTCGAAGTCGGTCACCGACGGCACCGCCGCCTTCTACAACTCTGCCTATGGCGCGCTGTCGAACGTCTATGAAGGCGATCCTGCCTGGAATGACTTCAGCCAGGATCAGGGCCGCATCGGCTACGAATTCGAGCACCGCTTCAACGACTGGCTGACGGTGCGGCAAAACCTCCGGTACAACGCCGTCGACAGCGACATTGAATACAGCGGCCACTATTCGCTCGGCGCCGAGCAGCCGCTGCAGCGCTATTGGGGCCACTATACCGAGAAGATGAAGAACTTCGTCGTCGACAACATGGCGCTGCTCGAGTTCGACACGGGTACGGTGCGGCACACCGCGGTCGGCGGCATCGACTATGCCTGGTCGGGCTACGACGCGGGCAGCGGGCTTTCCTATGTCTCGGTCGAAGACATCAAGTCAGCGCCCGTTCCCCATTCCGGCGGCCAGCAGATGAACGAGCTCGGCGTCTACCTGCACGACCAGATGGAGTGGAACGACTTCACGCTGTTCACCAGCGGCCGCTACGACTGGGTCGACACCACCTCGACGGCGGCCGATTTCAGCCAGTCGAAACAGAAGGACAGCGCCTTCTCCGGCCGGCTCGGCCTTTCCTATTGGACCGAATGGGGCATCATCCCCTACATCAACTATTCGACCTCGTTCTCGCCCAACATCGGCTTCGTCTATGACGACATCACAAGCACTGTCGGCCGCGTCGCTCGCCCGACCATCGCGACGCAGAAGGAGATCGGCGTCAAATATGAGGTCCCGGATCACAACGCGACCGTCAGCGCGGCCTTGTTCGACATAGACCAGAAGGACGGCGTCGTCTTCGACGCCTCGACCGGCATCAACAAGCAGCGCCAGCTCGACCTCAACTCGCGCGGCGTCGAATTGGAAGCCAACGCCTCCCTCGACAACGGCTTCAGCGTCATCGCTTCCTATACCTATCTGCGCATGAAGATCGAACGCGGCGCGGAAGGCACCGTCGGCAAGCAGCTGTCGGCGACGCCGAACCACATCCTGTCGCTCTGGGGCCATTACCAGTTCGAGAACGACACGCTGGCGGGGCTCGGGCTCGGCGCCGGCGTGCGCTTCGCCGGCGCCAGCTACGGCGACGACACCAACACCTTCAAGAACGATGCGCGCGCCTTCGTCGACGCGTCTGTGTCCTATGATTTCGGCTACCGCAATCCCAAGCTCGAAGGCGTCAAGCTGCAGGTCAACGCCAAGAACCTGTTCGACAACCGGCAGGCAATCTGCTCGGCCGGCTATTGCTACCGCGATGAAGGCCGTTCACTGTTCGGCAGCCTGCGCTACCGCTTCTGAGGCGCGACTGCCGAAAGACGGGCGGCGAGGACAAATCCACTTTCGTGGATTGGCCTATTCCTCGCCGCCCCCGCCTTGCGCGCCCCGTCGCCAATAGGCGGTGACCAGGTGCCGGTCGCGCGGTAGGCCCCACTCCTTGCGCACGATCCTGCGGATCTCGCGAAAATCGGCGAACTCGCACCCGGCCCAGACAAAGAGATCGTCGGGACGGGCCTGTTGATCGCGCTCGCGCAGCGCCGCCGGCAACAGACCGGCACAACCGGCTTCGCGGCCATGCCGATACAGCCAGGTGATCTCGATATTCTCGCCCTCGGTCAACACGATACGGTCCTCGGGACCATCGACTTCGATCAGCGCCTCTGCACGAGCCGACCGCGGAACCTCTTCCAGGATCCGGCCGATGGCGGGAAGCGCCGTATCGTCGCCGACCAGAAGCAGGTTTTGCGCCTCCGGCACGCCACCGCCGCCGGGGCCGATCATGCCGATAACGTCGCCCGCCCGCGCGTTTTGCGCGAAAGCCGCTGCCGGGGTTTCGGTGCCGGGATGCAGCACGAAGTCGGCGTCGAGCCAGCCGCCGGCGACATCCAGCGCACGGATCGTGTAGACGCGGACGGTGAGCGCATCCTCTCCCGACGGCCACACGATCATGCCGTCGGCGCCCATGGAGGGCCAGACCGGCTGCCGCCCGGCCGGCGGCAATAGGAGCCGCACATGCAGCCCGCCATGGGCGAAGCGGCCGAGGTCGGGTCCTGAGAAGCGCACGCGCTGCATATGCGGCGACAGTCGCGTTGAGGATTGCAGGGTGATCTCGCGGAAGAAAACGGGCGTGCCGGTATCCCTGCCGTCGCCTTGCCAGCGCAGGCCGTTGGTGGTCCCCAACTGCCCTGCGATATGACCTGCGACGATCATCTTCATGTAAGACAGGCAGGTCTCGTCTTGCGCCGCGACCCGGATCAGCATGCCGCCGTCTCCGAAAGCGGCGCGCAGGGAGCCGTAATGCATGCGGAGCTCCCACTGATCCGTGGTGCCGCTATCGATCTCGCAGTCGCTGTGTTCGGCGCGCAACCTGTCCATGACCGCCCGTGTGGCGTCGTTGCGGATTAAGGTTTGCGCGCTGAGCTGAACCATCGCTAGGCCTTTCGACAAAGATTGAGCGATACGGCCATCGCGGGCCTACTCCATCGTCAGGCGGACATGCCACAGCGCCGGCGACGTTTCCATAAAAAGATGACAAATGGAGTCATATTTTTGGGAGAATGGCCGCCTGCGGATGAACGGATCTCAGGCGATGATCAGGCTCGCGATCCGGTGGCTTCGACAAAGCGGCGGATCGGGTGGGGCGTGGCCATCAATCGATCCTGCGCATCAGGTCGTCGTCCAGCCAGCGGCCGAAGAAATAGACGAGTTGCTTGTGCCACCATGGCCAGTCATGGCTGACGTCGCCGCCCCAATAGTCGACCCAGGCCGGGATGGATTTCTCGCGCAGCACTTGCTCCAGCTCGCGCGTTTCGACAAGCATGCGCTCTTCCCAGGCGCCCTGCCCGCAGCAGAAGATCAGCCTGAGCCCTTTCAGCCGCCCGAGCAGCTTCTGGTCGACGATGCCCGGCAGATAGTCGAGCGGCGAGTTGAAAAAGATGCTGCCCTCCAGCGCCCGGCCGAAGAAGTCGCGGGTCGAATAGACGCCCGACAGCGAGATCGCGCCGCTGGCCAGCTCCGGAAAGCGGAACACGAAATTCGATGAGTGGTAGCCGCCCATGGAGCAGCCGCAGAACAGCGGCTTGAGAGTGCGTCCGCCATTGGCCTTGGCGGCAACCGACTGCAGCTCCGGCAGCGCCTCCTCGCGCACATAGCGGAAATAGGCCTCGTGGCGGGCGATGCGATGAGCGGGGTCGCCAAGCTTGTCGAAGAAGGATTCCGAATCGATGCCGTCGAGCGTGAACAGCTGGATACGGCCGGTGTCGATGAATTCGGCAAGTGCTGCGACACCGCCCGAATCCTCGAACTGATAGAAACGCCCCTGCGAGGTCGGGAACACCACCACCGGCCGCCCGGCATGGCCGTAGCGCTTGTATTCCATGTCGCGGCCGAGGTTGCGGGCATGCCCCTTGTGATAGGAAACGTCCATCGCCTCACGCCTTTTCCGCGTGGATATAGTCGACCGCCTGGCGCAACGCCGTCGGGTCCTTCGAACGCATCTGGTAGGCGTAATTGCCCATGGCGCGGCTGAAAACTTCTTCGATGGCTTGGTGGTGGACGATCTTGTCGCCGTGCGCGGCTAGCACGTCCTCATGGCTGTGCAAATAGTCGACGTGCCGTTTGCGGCTGGCATAGGCGGTGAAGTACTTGCCTTTGTAAGGGCCGCCGGCCGCGTCCTTCACCACCATGTTGGCCCATTCGCCATAGACGTCGATGTCGAAGGTGTAGTTGATCGCATCCGTCATCCAGGCGCCGGGCGGCCGCATGTTGACCTCGAGCGCGATGACGCGCTTGTCCTTCGTCTCGAAAAGTTCGATGTGAAAGAAGCGCTCGCGCACGTCGAACGCTTTGAGAATCTTGCGGCCCGCCTCCTCGACCGCCGGCGTGATCTCGGGGAAGCAGGTGTAACTCATGTGGCGGTCGCGGTTGACCACTTCCATGACGCTCTGGTCGTAGCGGTGGCTCGCCGCCAGCACCACCTCGCCGTCGCGGTTGACCAGTCCGTCGAATGTCACCACCAACCCCTCGATGAACTGCTCCATGACGAAGCTGACGCCCTCGGGCTTGTCCCGGAAGAACTGGTCGAGTTCCTTCGCGTTGGAGATCTTGAACGTGTTCGAGGCGCCGGATCCCGAATCCGGCTTCACCACTACCGGATAGCCGACGCGGCGGATGAAGGTCATGGCCCCAGTTCGGTCCGAGCATTTGCGCTGCGGAATGGTCTCGACGCCGCTCTTGCGGAAGAAGGCGCGCATGCGGCTCTTGCGCTTCAAATTCTTCACGAAATCGAGTTTGGTTCCGAAGATGTTGAAGTCAGTGCGGATGTTGGCTTCGAGCTCCAGCCAGTACTCGTTGAGCGATTCGAAGCGATCGATGCGGCCCCATTTGTGGATGAAATGGCCCATCGCCCGGAACACGGCGTCGTAATCCTCCATGTCCGCGACGCGGTAATATTCCGACAGTCCGGCCTTGAGTTTGCCGCTGAGCGTCTGATAGGGCGCATCGCCGATGCCGAGCACCGTGGCGCCGGCCTTCTTCAGCCGGTCGCAGAAATCGGCGCCGTTGGCCGGAAAATGCGGCGAGAAGAACACGAAATTCATGCAACGACCTCCCCCTGAGATCATATCCTTCGGGAGCGAGTGTGGCGCATTTGCCCGATGCGGGGAAGAGCCGGCGCTCCGCGCTGCACGCTCCGCGCCGCACTTGCCTCCTGATGGCGGCTCCTGTAAGAGAGCCGGCATGACCACGCGCACCCGCTCAGTCGCTTCTCCTCGCCCCGGCTTTGCCGGCGAGACCGTGCGCGCGCTTGCTTCGACCCTGCTTCTTCTCGGCCTTATCGGCGATCGCCGGGTTCGCTGAAGGAGCGCCCGGCGGTCGAAAAACCGCCGCTCGAGGCGCATGCTCCTTGGCCAGATTGGCAAGTCACATCAAGCGAACGAAACTTTGGTAAAGGCGCCGCTCGGCACCAACCCGCCTGAAGGCGGTCATACGAGCCGCCGGGAGAAACGACGATGAATAGAAGAGAAGCAATCAGCGCCGGCGAGGCCGAGACGGCCGCGCAAGCGAGCGGGCACATGCCGGATGCCGCCCGCAAATATCAGCCTTACCCGACCGTCAACCTCGCCGATCGCACATGGCCGTCGAAGGTGATCGACAAGGCGCCGATCTGGTGCTCGGTCGATCTGCGCGACGGCAATCAGGCGCTGATCGATCCGATGGGCCACGAGCGCAAGGCGCGCATGTTCGCGCTGCTGCTCGACATGGGCTTCAAGGAGATCGAGATCGGCTTCCCGTCGGCCTCGCAGACCGACTTCGACTTCGCCCGCTGGTGCGTCGAGGAAAGCGGCGTGCCCAAGGACGTGTCGCTGCAGGTGCTGGTGCAGTGCCGGCCCGAGCTGATCACGCGGACCTTCGAGGCGCTCAAGGGCGCGCACCGGCCTATCGTGCATTTCTACAACTCGACCAGCGAGCTGCAGCGCCGCGTCGTCTTCGAGAAGGACGTTGCCGGCATCAAGCGCATCGCCACCGACGCCGCCAAGATGATCACCGACATGGCCGCCAAGGCCGGCGGCGGCTTCCGTTTCGAATATTCGCCGGAGAGCTTCACCGGCACCGAACTGGAGGTCGCGCTGGAGATCTGCAACGCCGTCACCGAGATCGTGAAGCCGACGGCGGACAACAAGCTCATCATCAATCTGCCGTCCACGGTCGAGATGTCGACGCCCAACATCTACGCAGACCGCATCGAGTGGATGTGCCGCAATCTCGACAACCGCGACAAGCTGATCGTCTCGCTGCATCCGCACAACGACCGCGGCACCGGCATCGCCACCACCGAGCTCGGCCTGATGGCCGGTGCCGACCGCGTCGAGGGCACGTTGTTCGGCAATGGCGAGCGCACCGGCAATGTCGACATCGTCACGCTGGCGCTGAACATGTACACGCAAGGCGTCGATCCGGGGCTGGACTGCTCCGACATCAACAGGATGAAGGACGTCTACGAATACTCGAACCAGCTGAAGATCCCGGAGCGACATCCTTACGTCGGCGAGCTCGTCTACACCGCGTTCTCCGGCTCGCACCAGGATGCCATCAACAAGGGCATGAAGGCGTTGCGCAAGGCCAACACGCCGCTGTGGGAAGTGCCTTACCTGCCGATCGACCCGGCCGATGTCGGCCGCACCTATGAGGCGATCATCCGCATCAACTCGCAGTCCGGCAAGGGCGGCATCGCCTATGTGCTGCAGGCCGACTACGGCCTCAACCTGCCGCGCAACCTGCAGATCGAGTTCAGCCAGGACATCCAGGCGATCACCGATGCCGAAGGCAAGGAAGTGCCGGTCAAGCGCATCCACGAGCGCTTTCTCGAAGCCTATGTCGACCAGCCCGGCGCCAGGTTGAAATTCCTCGACCACCACACCTACCCCGACACCGAGGTGAAGGGACGGCGCGTGGTGGAAGCGGTCATCCTCGACAACGGCAAGGAGATGACCATCACCGGCACCGGCACCGGCCCGATCGACGGCTTCGTCGATGCGCTTTCGCGCCATGTCGGCGTGGAGATGTCGGTGCTCGACTATTCCGAACACTCCTTGCAGCGCGGCTCGAATGCTTCGGCCATCTCCTATGTCGAGATGGAATATCCGGGCGGCAAGCTGTTCGGCGCAGGCATAAACACCAACATCGTCGCGGCCTCGCTGGAGGCCGTGGTTTCGGCCGCCAACCGCATCCTCGGCCGCAAGGCCGGCTGACCCTCGATCTTCGCGCGGCGCGTTCGCCGGGACGCGCCGCGCCTTAAAAACACAATTTCCCTGCCATCCATTAACCGGCAGGGAAATTTGCGGTGGCTTACGCGATCGCATAACAGAAGCGTTCTTGTGCGCCGGCGCGAGCGCTATATGATCATGTCCTAACCTGTGCCGACTTCGGAAGGATCGACACTTGGAGCCTGCCACGCCTGCCGCCCCCGCAGTGCGCGCGACATTGGAGCGACTGCTTGCCAGCGAAACGTTCGGACGGTCCGAGCGTGCCCGCAGGCTGTTGCGCTATCTGGTGGAGCGTGAGCAGGCCGGCGAAGGCGACAGGCTGAAGGGTGTATCCATCGCCATGGACGTCTTCGGCAAGGACGGCGATTTCGATGCGTCGACCGACGCCGTCGTCAGGGTCCAGGCCGGGCGGCTGCGCGAGCTTCTGGATCAATATTTTGCCAATGAGGGCATTGCCGAGCCGGTGCGCATCGCAATCCCGCGTGGCGGCTATGTGCCTTCCTACGAGCTGAATGCCATCCGGCTCCCCGACGAAGCCAGGCCTGCAGCTACCGGCCAGGTCGCTCCGCCCTCGGCTAAACCTTTCGAGAATCCCACGCCCGCCGAGGCCGCGCCCGCCGAGGCCGCGCCGACGACGACGACCCCGGCATCGCCCGCATCCGCCGCATCGCTGACGAGCCAATTGCGGTTCTTCTGGGCCGCCATGGTTCTGGTCATCGCCATGCTGGGCGTGCTTGTCGTTCGCCAGGGCAATGCCTTTTTCCACAGTGATGCGGCCGGGCCGGTCGAAACGGCAGGTACGACCGGCAGCGTTGCCTCGCAGACTTTCGAAAGCCTGCCCTTGATCTACATGGCCATCAGGGCCGACGGACCGGAGGCGACCCGTGTCGCCTCCTCGCTGCGCGGCGGTCTGGCCGGCTTCGACACCATAGACTTCATCGGACGCGAACCCGACGCTACGCGCGACAGTTCCGCCGATCCGATCAGCTTTGTTTTCGATCTTATTCCCGGACCTGCCCCCGGCGACGTCACGGTCGAGCTGCAGAGCGTCGCGACGGGACGGGTTCTGCTGTCGCGCAACCTGACATCCGCCGAAAGCGCGCCAGGTGTGGTCGAAAGCAACGTCGCCAATCTCCTGACCTCGACCATCCCCGCTTCCGGCGCGATCTACAACTATATCGATCAGAGCGACATCCGCACCAGCCAGATCGGATGTTTGGTGTTCAACGACCGCTACTATCTCGACCAGAGCGCCAAGACGCATGAGGCTGCGTATCGCTGCCTGGAGAAGCTTGTCGGCACAGGCACGAAATCGTCGCTCGTCTACTCGGAACTGGCTTCCCTGCATCTGGAAGCCGTCAACAACCACTACGCTTATCCGCCCGGCGCCACGATCGAACAGGCCATGTCGTTTGCCCACCGCGCCATTCAGATGGGGCCGATGAGCCCACACGCGCATCGCGCCTATGGCTACCTCAACTCACGTCTCGGCAATACGGACGAAGCGATCCGCTGGATGCGCAAGGCCTATGAACTCAACCCCTACGATCTCGGCATGGCCGCCGCCTATGGCTACGGCCTGATCTTCGCCGGCAGATACCAGGAAGGAACGCCGATTCTGGGCCATGCAGTCGACGCGTTCAGCGGCCACCCGACCTGGTGGGACTATGGCCTGTTTGTCGGAGCCTTCATGCAAGGCGACACCAAGAGGGCAGCGATCGCCAGCGAGTCGCTGAGAACCACGGCGTCGAAGTCGCACTACCTGGCCGCGCGCCTGATCGGCGCCAAGATTTCCGGCCGCGACAAGCTCGCGGGCCAGCTTGCTAACGAACTCACCGTCGAGTTCCCGAAATTCGCCGCCGATCCGCGGGCGACATTCGTCGACAGGAAATACCCCGCCGATCTCACCGATCGGCTGGTGCAGTCGTTGCGGGCCGCGGGGATCGGCAACCCGAGCTGAATAGTCACAGGCAGCTGCAAGCACATCGGCGCTGAGAAGGCCGCATTTCTCCGGTCGCGAAAATGTTACTGGCTATCGATCCGGTCCGGGAGCAATTCAGCCACAATTTCAAATCGCCTGCCCTCTTTGCCCAAAGCCATTTCATGCTTGCGTTCCCTTATGCCGCCGAACAAGGCGCCGGCCCGAAAAGGGTCGTCTTTCTGCACGGTTTCGGCAGCTGCCATGAGATCTGGCATGCCGTCATCTCCGCGCTCATGCCGGGCGTCAGGGCGTTGGCCTATGACCTGCCGGGCCATGGGCATTCATTGCGATCCCAGGGAACGGGCGGCGCCAAGCCGGCGGCCCGGACCATTCTGGCGGACCTCGCCGCCCGCCGGCTGGACAAGGTTCACCTCGTTGGTCATTCCATGGGCGGCGCGGTCGCGACATTGATGGCGCTCGCCGATCCCGGAAGAATAGCCTCGCTGACGCTTCTGGCGCCGGGCGGCTTCGGTCCGGAGATCAACGGGCCGTTGCTGCGCCGTTATGCCGCCGCAGCCGAGAAGATAGAGATACGCGCTTGCCTCGCCGCCATGTCGGGGCCGCAAGGCCTGACGCCCGACCATGTAGTGGACGTGCTTTTCGAGATGCGCGGACGGCCGGGGCAAGTGCAAAGCCTTATCGATATTGCAGCCGCGATGACTAGGGACGACCGGCAAGGCATCATCCCGCGGGAGCAGCTAAGAGCCCTCGACATGCCAGTGATGGTGGTTTGGGGAGCGCAGGATCCGGTGCTGCCGGTCGACCAGGCCGAAGGCCTGCCGGCACATTTCCATCGGCATCATGTGCTGGATGCCGGCCACATGCTGGTCGAGGAGGCGCCCGATTTGATCGCCGAGATCGTGCGCCGCAACACACGGCGCCGCCGCATGCGCCGGCAGCCGGTGTTTGGGACGGCGGCAAGCTGATCCGCCGGGCGGCCTGGCACAGGACCATCCGCAGTGCATTTTGCCGGCGACTGTGTTAACTCCCTGTTTACCAACAGCGAGACAGCCGCCATGAAGGATGCAGGCGACAAAATCACCCCGATCGAGCCGTCGCGGAAGCTGGCGGATGCCATCCGCGACGTGAAGAACGCCTTCGCCGACCGCGACGACGTGGTGGTCGACATGCGCGAGGCGCACCGCATGCGGCTCGAACTTCTGGCGGCCGATCTCGCGCCAGTCTTCGACGGTGTGCCGGCGGACATGGATTATTTCGACTTCGCCGTCTCGTCCGGCCTGCAGCCACGTCTGTGGATCGATGCCGTGAGCCACGTCGCCATGGGACGCGACCGCCGCACCTATCGTTTCCTCAGGGACACGCGCATCGGCCGCGTCGTGTTGGCCGAATCGACCGAGATGAAGCCGGTTGCCGATGCGGTGACCCGCTATGTCGCCGAGCGCGTCGTCGAGCGCCAGCGGATGATGGAAGGCGGTGCGGAGAGCGCCGCTCACGGCCTGCATCGCCCCACCGTCCAGGAAGCGGAGCCGCCGCTGCAATCCGAGACGCGGCGTAACGGCTGGACGACCTTTTTCGCTGGCCTCGGCCTGATCACCGCCGGCGCGTTGGTGGGCCTGGCGGTGTCGCTCGTGCTGTTCTGGGACCGCATCGCCCAGATCAAGATCAGCTTCTGACGAGCTCGCGGGCTGCCGGCGTATCGGCGCCGAGCTCGATCACTTGAAGATCCGACGGCGGCAGTGCCGGTCCCGTCAGGCCGCGCCTTGTCAGGCGGATGTGCCAGTCGCCCGTCTCGCCGCTTATCTCGAAGAGATTGTATTGAGCCGCCGGTTGCTTGCCGCCCGGCGCCTGGCCGGCGGCAGCCACGCCGACCACCGGCACCTTGGCGCCACGCGGGCCGATGGTGAACAGCGACGGCAGGTGCGAGTGACCATGCAGGACAAGCTCGGCGCCATGCCGGCGAATAACCTTGTGGAAGCGGGAAATGCCGAACAGCCGCTTATGCTGCGAGACGGCGCCGCGCACCGGCGGATGATGTATCATGATGGCGCGAAACAGCCCTTGTTTTGCCGTGGCGTCGAGGATCTTGCCGAGCCGCTCCGCCTGGCCTTCCATGAAGAAGCCGTTGGCCATGAAGGGCGCCGTGGCCCGCGCCGTCGTGACGCCGATCAGCGCGACATCGCCCCGCACGCGCAGATAGGGAAAGGAATTGCGGTCGACTAGGCTGTTGACGCCGTCCCCCGTCATCCACGGCGCCCACGACCGGCAGACCTTATCGAAGGCGCCCGGCACATAGGCATCGTGATTGCCCGGCACGACGGACACGTCGTTCGGAGAGCCAAGCGTCTCCAGCCAGTGCTTCGCCATCTCGATCTCGCCGTCGAGCGCCAGGTTGACGAGATCGCCGGTGACGGCGAGGTGGTCTGGCGCGTTGGCCTTGATATCGGCCACGATCGTGTCGATGACCGCATCATGCATATGCCGGCGGCGGTTGCGCTGCCAGTTGACGTAGCCCAGCACGCGCTTGGACGCGAGATCGCGATAGGTTACATCGGGCAGCGGCCCCAGATGGACATCGGAAATATGTGCGAGCCTGAGCATAACCCCTTCTTAAGCGACGCCGTCCGGGCTTTCCACTCACCGATTGCTGTTCGCTTGCGGATTGCTGGATGACTGGAGCGCCGGACCCGGAACAAGCGTTGCGCCAGACCGGCTGGCCGGGCCTGAGGGCAAGGCTGTTCCATCTCTATTTCCTGCTGCGGCGTCCGATGACGCTTGGCGTGCGTGGCTTGGTCTATGACCGGGCGTCCGATTCCGTCTTCCTCATCCGCCACACCTATATGCCGGGCTGGCAATTGCCGGGCGGCGGCGTCGAGGTGGGCGAGACACTCCTCGAAGCGCTGGCGCGCGAGTTGGCCGAGGAAGGCAACATCGCGTTGACGGCTCCGCCGGCACTGAAATCGATGCATTTCAACCGCCGCTCCAGTCGCCGCGACCATGTCGGCCTTTATCTGATCGAAGCCTTCAACCAGACGGCGCCGAAACTCCCGGATCACGAGATCGCCGAGGCGGCTTTCTTCTCGCTCGACCGATTGCCGGAAGATACGACGCCGGCGACACGACGTCGGATTGCCGAAATTTTTGGCGGCGAGCAGGCCTCGGTCTACTGGTAAGTCAAGCCGCTTTCCGGAACCGGCCGCGATCGTGCGGCGCGGCGTAGTCGAGCTCCGGCCCCACCGGCACGATCCCTGTCGGATTGATCGATCTGTGACTGCCGTAATAATGCGCCTTGATGTGGTGCAGGTTCACCGTGCCTGAGACACCGGGCACCTGGTAGAGATCGCGCAGATAGTTCGACAGGTTCGGATAGTCGGCGATGCGGCGCAGGTTGCATTTGAAGTGGCCAACATAGACCGGATCGAAACGCACCAGCGTGGTGAACAATCGCCAGTCGGCCTCGGTGATGCGCTCGCCGACAAGATAGCGCTGCTTCGACAGCCGCTCTTCCAGCGTGTCGAGCGCCGCGAACAGTTCGCCGAACGCCTCCTCATAGGCTTCCTGCGTGGTGGCGAAGCCGGTGCGATAGACGCCGTTGTTGATTGCCGGGTAGACCAGCGCGTTGATCTTGTCGATCTCTGAACGCAGCGCCGGCGGATAGAAGTCGAGGCTCGCATCGCCCCATTCGTCGAAGGCGGAATTGAGCATCCGGATGATTTCGGACGACTCGTTGTTGACGATGGTCTCCTGCCTTTTGTCCCAGAGCACCGGCACTGACACCCGGCCCGAATAGCCGGGATTGGCCTTGGCATAGATCTGATGGAGGTATTCGAGGCCGTGGAGCGTGTCGCCAGTGGCGTCGTCCTCGGCTTTGAAGGTCCAGCCATTCTCACCCATGAAATGGTGCACAACGGAGACGGAGATGGTGTCTTCCAGCTTCTTCAAGGCGCGGAAGATCAAGGTCCGGTGCGCCCATGGGCAGGCAAGCGAGACGTAAAGGTGATAGCGGCCGGGCTCGGCCTTGAAGCCGCGCCCTCCGCGCTCTGTCGGCGCGCCGTCGCACGTCACCCGGTCGCGCCATTGCGCTTCGGCGCGCACGAACCTGCCGCCGCTGTCGGCGGCAACCGGCCGGTCCTGCCATCTGCCTTCAATCAGCAATCCCATGCGAAATCTCCCTGCGGTCCAAAACACATTTAGGCGTTTGGCTGGAATGTCGAAGCCCCTCAGGCGCTGAACAGTTCGTCAACGACGAACCAGATCGTCAAGTGGCGGAGCCGAGCGGCGGAGAGAAAGGTGAAGAGCGCCGATTGCAGCGGCACAAAATTGGTGCTAGCGGAGGCGCCCATGTTCGACTTTGCCGTGATCCGGTTCGACCGACGACGAAAGGGCGCCCGCGCTTGAAGCGCTGACTGGCGAACGCTGCCGCTTGCAGCAAACCTTTCCTCGCATACCGGAACGCAAAGACCATGAGCCTTGCCGACGTGAAATATCTGCCGGAAACCCCGGCGCACGATCCTGAAATCGAAGCCATCAACGACGAGGCCTTCGGGCCAGGTCGTTTCGTGCTTGCCGCCTACAAGATCCGCGAATCCGGCGGACATGATCGCTCGATGTCCTTTGTCGCGGTCAAGGACGATGCGGTGATCGCTTCCGTGCGCATGACGCGCGTCGCGGCAGGCGCCGGCCGCGCCATGATGTTAGGTCCACTCGCCGTACGGCCGGCTTTCAAGAACCTCGGCATTGGCCGCCGGCTGGTCACGATCGCGCTCGAAGCCGCGGCCAAGGCCGGCGCGCCGGCCGTCATGCTGGTCGGCGACGAACCCTATTACGGGCCGCTCGGCTTCAAGCGCTTTCAGCGCGGGCAGATCACCATGCCGCGTCCGGTCGATCTCGATCGGCTGCTCCACCACGAAATCAAGCCCGGCGCGGTGGCCCGTCTTGTGGGCGAGGTCTGCCATGCGGATACGGCGCGGGTTGCTGACCTGGCTCCGGCCGCGGTCCGTGCCTCGGCCAATCCGCCGTCCTCGATCGATTCGGTCATTCAGGTTGCGCCGCAGCAGCGCGCTTCGTAGCATGATCCGAAATCCTGGGAGGATGCCGGCATGAACCCGAATGGCCAGATCGCGATCGTCACGGGTGGCGGCTCCGGCCTTGGCGAAGCGACTGCACGCGCCCTTGCGGCCAGGGGCGCCAAGGTTGCGATACTCGATGTCGGTGTCGAGCGCGCGGCGAAGGTTGCTGCCGATATCGGCGGCATCGCGGTTCAATGCGACGTCAGCAGCGGCGACAGCGGCACCGCCGCAATTGCCGAGGTCGCGGCAAAGCTCGGCGAGCCGCGCATCCTGGTCAACTGCGCCGGCATTGCCATCGGCGTGAAGACGGTCGGCAAGGATGGTCCGCACCCGCTCGACCAGTACCGCAAGGTGGTCGAGATCAACCTGATCGGCACCTTCAACATGATCCGCCTGGTCGCCGACAGGGCGGCGAAACTCGACCCGCTCGCAGGCGGCGAGCGCGGCGTCATCGTCAATACGGCATCGGTCGCTGCCTATGACGGCCAGATCGGCCAGGCGGCCTATTCGGCGTCCAAGGGCGGCGTCGTCGGCATGACATTGCCGGTGGCGCGCGACCTCGCCCGCTCCGGCATCCGCGTCTGCACCATCGCTCCAGGTATCTTCAAGACGCCGATGATGGCCGGCATGCCGCAGGAGGTGCAGGATTCGCTCGGCGCTTCGGTGCCCTTCCCGCCCCGCCTCGGCGAGCCCTCGGAATATGCCGCGCTCGCGCTCCACATCATCGAGAACCAGATGCTGAACGGCGAGACCATCCGCCTCGACGGCGCGATCCGCATGGCTCCGAAATAGCGCCCAATGAGCACCGGCGTTCCCGCTACCGGGAAGACCGGCCCGCTGGCTGGCCTCAAGGTTATCGAGATGGCGGGCCTCGGCCCGGTGCCGCTAACAGCCCTCATGCTGTCGGAAATGGGCGCGGACGTCCTGCGCATCGAGCGGGCGGACGCCAAAGGGGCGCTTCTGTCCTTGCCGGAAGCCTACGACCTCGACCGCCATGGCCGCTCTATCCTCGAGCTCGACCTGAAACGCCCGGATGCCCCGGAGCTTTTGCTGCGCCTTGCGGAAAAGGCCGACGTGCTCATCGAAGGCTTTCGCCCGGGCGTCATGGAGCGGCTGGGCCTCGGACCCGACGTTGCGCTCGAACGCAATCCGGCGCTGATCTATGGCCGCCTGACGGGCTTCGGCCAGGACGGGCCGCTGTCGCGCCGCGCCGGCCATGACATCACCTACCTCGCCTATGCCGGCCTGTTGCACGCCATCGGCCGGCAAGGGGCGCCGCCCGTGCCGCCGCTCAACCTAATCGCCGACCAGGGCGGCGGTGCCATGATGCTGGTGGCCGGCGTGCTGGCGGCCCTCTTCCAGCGCTCGCGCACCGGCAAGGGCCAGGTGATCGACGCCGCGATGGTCGAAGGCGCATCGATACTCGCCGCTCCGGTCCACGCCTTCATGGCGGCAGGCCTCTGGAGCGAGCGACGCGGCGAGAACCTGCTCGATTCCGGGGCGCCCTTCTACGACACTTACGAGACCGTCGACGGACGGCATGTCGCCGTCGGCTGCCTCGAGCCGCAGTTCTTTGCCGAGTTCGCCAGGCTGCTGCCGCTCGACCAGCGTTTTGCCCGCAGCCAATATGACAGGACATCGTGGCCCGAGATGCGCGCGGCCATTGCCGAGAGGATCGGCCAGAAGACGCGCGACGAGTGGGCCGACGTCTTTGCCTCGACGGACGCCTGCGTCGCGCCGGTCCTGTCGCTGACCGAAGCCAGGGACCACCCGCAGGGCCGTGCCCGGCAAAGCTTTGTGCGATCGGGCGAGCTTCAGCGTCCGGCGCCGGCGCCGCGCTTCTCGAACGCCTTGCCGACGCTTGCCGCGGCCCCGACCGTCGCCGACCGCCGGCCTGCCGATGCGCTGGCCCGCTTCGGCATCGACGAAAGTGAAATCGAAGCCCTTGTCAGGCCCGGCCTGTTTGGCAAATAACCGGAGAGCAGAAATCAGCTTATCGCGGTGAGCGCTATGACCGAGACCAGGAAGGATGTCATCCGCGAGACCGACGCCGAGGCCGTCAGGCTGGCGAAGACGCTGATCCGCTCGGCCCGCTTCGGCGCGCTGGCAGTGATCGAGCCCGGCACAGGCGCGCCGCTGGCAAGCCGGGTCGGCGTTGCGACCGATATCGACGGCGCGCCGCTGATCCTGGTCTCGATGCTCGCCGCGCATACCGGCGCACTTCTCGCCGATCCGCGCTGCTCGCTGCTCGTTGGCGAACCCGGCAAGGGCGATCCGCTCGCGCATCCGCGCACCACGCTTGTCAGCCGAGCGCTGCGGCTGGAGCGTGGGTCGGCCGATCACGCCCGCGCCGAACGGCGCTATCTCAACCGTAATCCGAAGGCGAAGCTCTATGCCGGGCTTGGCGACTTCTCGATATTCCGCCTCGAGCCTGAACGCGCCAGTCTCAATGGCGGTTTCGGCAAGGCCTATCTTCTGGATTGCGCCGACCTGATCACCGTCGGCCCGGTCGTCGAGGAACTGGCGGCCAGCGAACAGTCGACGCTGGATCACATGAATGCCGACCATCGCGATGCGCTTTGCCTCTATGCGCGCCAATTCGGCCGGGCCGAAGGCGATGACTGGATTGCTACGGGTTTCGATGCCGACGGCATGGACCTGGCTTCTCCGGATACCACCTGCCGGGTCTTCTTCCCGCAGCCTCTGGGCGCTGCCCGCGAGTTGCGGTCCGTGCTGGTCGAGATGGCAAAGACCGGACGCGCCGCCGGCCAGGCACAGTAGCGAAAGTTAATCGTCCCGGACCGAAAGCAACTCTTGAGATTTAGGTAAAATGATCTACCCTTTGTTGCAGCGCTGATTCAGCGGCGCATCCTGACCTGAACATCGTGGAAATCAGCCACCATTGCCCCCATGGCGGCTGGATGAACCAGAAAACATGGGGCATCTATGATCTCGAGCAAGCTAGTCGCCAATGCCGAATCGGCTGCCGCGTTTCTGACACTCATGGGCAATGAAAAGCGGCTGCTGATTGTCAGCTATCTGATCGACGGCGAAATGTCGGTCGGTGCCATCGCCGAGAAAGTCCAGTTGAGCCAGTCCGCGCTGTCGCAGCATCTGGCCAAGCTGAGAGCGCTCGATCTGGTCGAGACGCGCCGCGATCGCCAGATGATCTATTATTCCTGCAAGTCCGACGCGGTACGCGAGCTGCTTCGCATGCTGGAAGGCATTTTCGGCGACGGCGACCTGTCCCAGATGGCCTACAGGATGCGCCGCGCCGGGGCTTGACCCGCGCTCTCCAAAGCCTCTTTACCTCGCTGACAATTTTGCCGGCGAGACCTGCATGAACCTCATCCCCATCGGCGACCCGCAGGATCCGCGTGTCGCCGCCTATCTCGACATCCGCGAGCGCGATCTCGTCGGCCGCCACGGGCGCTTTGTTGCGGAAGGCAAGGTGGTGCTGGACCTTCTCTTGTCGGCCGGACGCTTCGCCGCGGAATCGGCCCTCATTCTGGAAAACAGGCTGGCGGGCCTCGAAGGCGTCTTGCGCAAGACGCCGGCCGACTTCCCGGTCTATGTCGCCAGCGGCGAGGTCATGGACCGGATCGCCGGCTTCCACATGCATCGCGGCATATTGGCGATCGGCGTTCGGGGCGCGCCTAGACCGGCGGAGGTCTTGCTCGAAACCTTGCCCGCAAACGCGCTGGTCGTGGTTCTCGTCGGCATATCCAATCACGACAATATGGGCTCGATCTTCCGCAACGCCGCGGCCTTTGGCGCGGACGCCGTGCTTCTCGATTCCACCTGCTGCGATCCGTTCTACCGCAAGGCGATCCGCGTTTCGGTCGGCGCGGCGCTGAAGGTTCCCTTCGGCTCCTTCGGCGATACCTCGAGCCTGACCGCAACGCTTGACCGCCTGGGCTTCAGCCAATTCGCGCTCTCGCCGCGCGGCGAAACCGATATTCGCGCCGCGGAAAGAACTTCTCGGCTGGCGCTCTATCTCGGCACTGAAGGCGAAGGCCTGCCCGAAGCCCTGCTCAACCGTCTGCGGACAATACGGATCGGCATGGCAGAGGGTTTCGACAGCCTGAACGTTGCCGCCGCTTCGGCCATCGCCCTGCATCACTTCTCGAAACGATAGCCGTGCGCCGCCTGGCTGACTGCCCGCACTTTAATCAATTGGTTGGGTCGGCCTTCTGCAGGGCCCTTACACGGTCCGCGAGGCTGATGCCGCGCTCGCCGACATCTTGTCGCCCGTCGCGGGGGGCAGCCAGGGCCTTGGCAATCGGCGAATCCGGCCCGTCCAGCTTCATCGTCAGGTTGACGACCTCGGCCGCCAGTTCGTTGATTTGCTCGCGCAGCGCTGCTCCGGCGCGCCGCGCATCGCCTGCCTGTTCGGGCTGTGCCGTTTCGAGCGCAGCAAGATCGGTCTTGAGCCGCTTGTTCTCCCTCGCAAGCGCCGTCAGCCTCGCCTCCAGCCGCTCGCGATCGCCTTCGAGCCTGGCGATGGCCTTGTCGACGCCTTCGACTGCATCGGCCTGGTGCGTTCCATCATTTGCCGCGTGACCCTGCCTTGGGCGTTCACGCATCCGGGCAAGCTCCTTCTCGCGCCTGTCGAGTTTTTCCTCGCGGTCGGCAAGGGTCGCAAGCAGCCGTTCGACCTTCTTGTCCAGCTCGGCTGCCCGCTTCTTCTCCGCCTTGAGCGCGTCTCTGGCGGCCTTGCTTTCCGCCGCGAGTTCCTGATTGCGCCGGTCCGCTTCCTTGCGCTGGCTGCGCAGCACGGCAATATCGTTGGCGAGCTTGTCCAGTTCCGATTCACGGGCCACGAGCTCGATCTGGCGGTTCGAGGATGAGAAGCTGGCATCGTCGTACATCTGCTCCAGCTTTTGCAGCTCCAGCGCGCATTTCTCCAGGGAGCGCTCCGTCTGCGCCAGCTTTTCCGACAGCTTGCGCAGTTCGTCCTCGCGCTGCCTGAGCTCCGCGTTCTTGGCCTGCAGATCGGAAAGCACTTGATTCTTGTCCTTCGTTTCGACCGCCAGCTCCTTCAGGGCCTCACGGCCGCGGCCGATCTCGACCAGTTGCTCGGCCACCTTCTCCTTGAGGCTTTTGATGTTCATCTCGAGCCGGCGCGTGTTCATGGCGAACTCGGCGCGGACCCGGTCCTTCTCGGCCAGGATTTCGGCAGGCGTCAGCGGCATCGAGGCCTCGAGGCGCCTGCGCGTCAAGACGACGGCCCGCCGCCAGACGGCCGGCGCAATCAGCGACACCAGAAAAACGGCGCAGAGGAAGCCGAGTGCGAAGAACAGGATCGACTGGACCAAGGTGGACTATTCCGTATGCGAGGCGGCAATCCGCCAATGCCCGACTGTGCCACCTTGGCATGGCGCAAATCCAGCACCGCGGCAAGAGCATGCCGCGGCGCGATCGGTCTTATCCGAGCGGTGTGGCAATCCTGTCCGGTCAGAACGGATTCCAGGTCGCCCGTTCCGTAAGCTTCAGATAGCCGAGATTGACGCCGAGCCGGGCGCCGACACCGGTGCGGATCGGAACGATCAGCACCCTGTTGCTCTGCAGAACGTTGAAGCCGACGCCCGCCACGACATAGGCGGATCCGGCGACGCCGCCGAAGCGGTTGTAGAGGCTGCTGATGTCGTCCAGATTGTAGACCAGCATCATCACGCGCGACCCCTCACCGCCGAAATCCCAGCCGAGAGATGGACCTTGCCAGAACACCTTATGGTCGCCGGCGTTCTTGGTATAGAGCGTGCCCTCGCCATAGGTCAGGCCGCCGATCAGCGCGCCGGATCCTTCCTCGCCGAGCAGATAGCCGTTTGGCAGGCCGTAAGACGCAAAGATCTTTTCGACCACGGTGGCGAGGCCGCCCGACGTCGCGCCGAAGAATTTGTGGCCGGAATCGACGATCTCCTGCGCGGTGTATTCCTGGGCCCGCGACGCGGAGGTTGAGAAAATGAGAGCACCCATGAGGGCGATCGTCACGGTGAGGACGCGGACGAGAGTCCGGTCAAAGAATCGGGAAAACATGCTTCCAATCTCCGTCAGGGAGCACTTTCGCCGACGCCTCGTACCCCTACGGCTCTTGGCGGCCGTTTCGAGATGACTAATCACGGGCAAATTATGCCGCAATCCTTTTTCAACCATTAAGCTGGCGCAGGAAGATGGCAGTTCGAAGGCTGGCGGCCCGACACGGTCTTCCCTCGCCTCGTTTTCCCGACGTCAACGCACCATTTTCACCGTCAGAGACAGCGGATTTGTTGATGCACGGGCGGGCGCTGTGTATTCAGAAGGCCTTGGAAAAGAGCGTGATTCGCGTGACGGGCGCGAAAACCGGTCGCTCGGCAATGATTATGTGAACCAGCAGGGATTTCTTCGATGGCCGAGCTCTTCACCCTCTCCGCGCCCGATCTGGCTGCGCTTCTGTGCAGCCGCGTATGCCACGACATCATTTCGCCGGTCGGCGCCATAAACAACGGTCTCGAGCTGCTCGACGAAGGCGGTGCCGACGAAGACGCCATGAAACTGATTCGCCAGAGCGCCAGGAACGCCTCGGCGCGGCTGCAGTTTGCCCGCATCGCCTTCGGCGCCGCCGGCTCGGCCGGCATGATGATCGACACCGGCGACGCCGAGGCCGTGGCCATCGCCTTTTTGAAGAACGAGAAGCCGGAGCTGGTCTGGAACGGTGCCCGCGCGCTGCTGCCCAAGAACAAGGTCAAGCTCCTGCTCAATCTCATTCTCGTCGCCAATGCCGCCATACCGCGCGGCGGCAAGCTGGTGGTCACGCTGGAGAACCCCGAGACCGAACCGCGTTTTTCGCTGTCGGCCGCCGGCCCGATGCTGCGCGTGCCGCCGAAATTCCTCGAGCTGCATTCCGGCCACAAGCCCGAAGAGCCCATCGACGCCCATTCGGTCCAGCCCTACTACACGCTGCTTCTTGCGCGTGAGGCCAACATGACGATCTCGATCCATGCGACGGCCGACGAGATCGTGTTGTCGGCGGTCTGAGGCAACGGCCAAGAGCAGACCAAGTATTTGTTTCCCCTGATATTACAGCCCGCAGTGCGGGCGAAGCATTGTCTGCCGCTCGCCGCTGCATTGGATCGGTGGCGAAAACCGCGCGATGCGCCTCTTTGGAAAAACTTTACCTAACGGCTTTTCGGCTTCTTTACCAGATTGCCCTATGGTGCCCTTGGTTACCGGAGGTGCCGGTTCGGCAGATGGCAAAGAGGGCCCGGAAATGAAGCGCTGCCTGTTCGTGGACGATTCGAGCGTTATCAGGAAGGTCGCGAAGCGTATCCTTGGCGGCTCGGACATCATGGTCATCGAAGCGGCCACCGGGCTTGACGCCGTCGAGCTCTGCTCCAGCAACATGCCAGACGTCGTCGTAGTCGACGGCGGCCTGCCGGACATGCAGGCGGTCGACCTCATTCGCCGCATCCGCGCCATCGAAAGCACGATCAAGCCACAGATCCTGATCTCGCTCGTCGAGGTCGACGTCGGCTCGATCATGCGGGCGAAACGCGCCGGCGCCCAGGGCTATCTGCTGAAGCCCTTCAACCGGGCGCAGTTGCTCGATAGCTTCCGCTTCCTGAAAATCGCGGCTTGAGCTTTCCGACACCGAAACGAAAAACCCGGCCGGAGCCGGGTTTTTCGTTTGAATTGCTTGGCCTTAGGGGTCAGGCGCTGACGCGGATGTCTTCCGGCTCGCGCAGCACATAGCCGCGGCCCCATACGGTTTCGATGTAGTTCTGGCCGCCGGACGCAGCGTCGAGCTTCTTGCGCAGCTTGCAGATGAAGACGTCGATGATCTTCAGTTCCGGCTCGTCCATGCCGCCATAGAGGTGATTGAGGAACATTTCCTTGGTCAGCGTCGTGCCCTTGCGCAGCGAGAGCAGCTCCAGCATCTGGTATTCCTTGCCGGTCAGGTGCACGCGCTGGCCACCGACCTCGACCGTCTTGGCGTCGAGATTGACCACCAGGTCGCCGGTTGTGATGACCGATTGGGCATGACCTTTGGAACGGCGCACGATGGCATGGATGCGCGCCACCAGCTCGTCCTTGTGGAAAGGCTTGGTCATGTAGTCGTCGGCGCCGAAACCGAGGCCGCGCACCTTGTCCTCGATGCCTGCCATGCCGGAGAGGATCAGGATCGGCGTTTTGACCTTGGAGAGGCGAAGCGTGCGCAGCACCTCGTAGCCGGACATGTCGGGAAGATTGAGATCGAGAAGGATGATGTCGTAGTCGTAGAGCTTGCCGAGATCGACCCCTTCTTCGCCGAGATCGGTCGTATAGACGTTGAAGCTTTCCGATTTCAGCATCAGCTCGATGCTTTGTGCGGTTGCACTGTCGTCTTCAATCAGCAGAACACGCATTTCATTCCCCTTTTCTGCTGCCGGACCGCGTCACGACCGTCCGGGACCGGAGCAGTGATTGCCTGAACAGAAGGTGCCACCGATTGGTTAACAAATCCTAATTTCGTGTCAGCCACGATATCAGATTTTTTAACCCCTTTCTACACCCACTTGAATCTAATAACGAATCACAGACCCAAATCGCTCATGTACCACATTAATTCGTCAGCCTAAGTGACTCCAGAGACTCGCAGGCCGGCTTCTCGTCGCAGCCGGAATTTTTACCCGGCCTTAAGTCCTCGCCCGTATGATTAACAATGCCCGTAAACGAATGGTTACCGCCGGCAAAAAACTTTAGGGCTTTGTTTCCCATAGAATGGGGAAAGCCGGGGGAAACGGGTGACGCGTGGGCCTTTCCAGGCCGAAGAGACGATATGCAGGTGTGCGTTTCCGGGAGTACCGAGTCATGAAGTCACGTGAAAACCTCGTTCGGCTGAAGCAGTTTCAGGTGAATGAGAAGCGGCGCCAGCTGTTGCAGTTGGACATGATGATCGCCGAGTTCGAACGCATGGCCGCCGAGTTGGAGGCGCAGATCGTCGCCGAAGAGAAAAAAGCCGGCATCACCGACATCAATCATTTTGCCTATCCGACCTTCGCCAAGGCGGCGCGCCTGCGCCGCGACAACCTTAGGAACTCGCAGAGCGACCTCGCCCAGCAGCGAACCATGGCCGAATCATTACTCGGCGAAGCTGAAGCGGAGCTTTCCAAGGCCGAGATGCTGGAATCACGCGACAGCAAGATTCGCGATACGGAAGTGGGCGGCCGCAGCGCCATGATCGGCTGAGCTGCGCGCTTTGCCGCTATAGCCGGGATTTTCCGGCAGCCCTTGAAACCGCGTCCGGACAGCTCCTGCCCGTGCTCCCGCTTCAAGGCAGCATCGCCATATCGACCTGATGGTTCGCCGATGCTCTGGCACGGGCATCCTTGATGTCGGGCGCATGCTCTTCCGCCCAGGACCGGATCTGGCTGAGCAATCCCGTCAGGTTCTGGCCAAGCTCCGTCAGCTCGTATTCAACCCGCGGCGGGAAGACCGGATAGATCTCGCGCCGGACAAGGCCGTCGCGCTCCAGCACACACAGCGTCTGGGTGAGCACCTTCCAGCTTGCGCGCCAGCTCGCCATTGCGCATGCGGCCGCGGAGGCCTTGTCGAGCTCGCCAAGCTGGTCGACGCCAAGAAGCTGTCGCCCCACGTGGCGAAGGCCTTCCCGCTCGATCAGGCGGGCGCTGCCGATGCCTTCCTTGCGACCCGGCCGATCGGCAAGGTCGTGCTCACGGTCTAATGGAAGGCTCTCCGGAAAGATGAAAGGGCGCGGAATCCGCGCCCTTCTGTCTCCGGCAGCAGAAGCCTAGTGCCGGTATTGCTGGATCCGCGTCGTGCGAAGTCCGGCAAGACCGTATTCGTCGATTGATGCCTGCCAGGAGAGAAATTCCTCGGTAGTGAGTTTGTAGCGCTGGCAGGCTTCTTCCAGGCTGAGCAGTCCGCCGCGCACGGCAGCGACCACCTCCGCCTTGCGCCGGATAACCCAGCGCCGTGTATTCGTCGGCGGCAGATCGGCTATCGTGAGAGGGCTGCCGTCAGGCCCGATAACATACTTGACTCTAGGTCTAACCAGATCGGTCATCGTACTCTCTACTAAAAACTCAAAGACCCAATCCCCGCCACGGTACCGCCACAGCTTTAAAAATTGCCTAAGCGAACCCTAATGACTAGGTAAGGATCGTGAACGTCACGTTAGGTTTTCGTTCGGCATTTGAGACAATCGCGGCCCCGGCCCTGATTTTGCCGGGAGAAATCGGTTTGGCGGGCAAGCTGGCGCACCCGGAGCGCTTGACCTATATTCCTGTCATTGGCAGTCAGCGCCACGCAGATTGAAAGAACCATGAACAGCCTCGACCTTCCCGGACGCCCAGAAAACACCCGCGTCGTCGTCGCCATGTCGGGCGGCGTCGATTCGTCGGTCGTTGCCGGCATCCTGAAGCGCGAAGGCTATGACGTCGTCGGCGTCACCCTGCAGCTTTACGACCACGGCGCGGCAACGCACCGGGCGGGTTCCTGCTGCGCCGGCCAGGATATCGACGATGCCCGCCGAGTCTCCGAGACGCTCGGCATCCCGCATTACGTGCTCGACTACGAGGAGCGCTTCCGCAAAGCGGTCATCGATCCTTTCGCCGAGAGCTATGTCGCCGGCGAGACGCCTATCCCCTGCGTCTCCTGCAACCAGACGGTCAAGTTCGCGGACCTTTTGGCCACCGCCCAGGATCTCGGCGCCGACGCTTTGGCCACCGGCCATTACATCCGCTCGCGCGCCAACGGCGCGCATCGCGCGCTCTACCGGCCGGTCGATGCGGACCGCGACCAGAGCTATTTCCTGTTCGCCACCACGCAGGCGCAGATCGACTATCTGCGCTTCCCGCTGGGCGGTCTCTCCAAGCCGCAGGTGCGAATGATCGCCGAGGAGATGGGGCTGACGGTCGCCGCCAAGCAGGACAGCCAGGACATCTGCTTCGTGCCGCAGGGCAAGTATTCCGACATCATCGCCAAGCTGAAGCCAAGCGCGGCAAATCCTGGCGATATCGTCCATATCGATGGCCGCGTGCTCGGCCGCCATGAAGGTATCCTGCGCTACACGATCGGCCAGCGCCGCGGCATCGGCGTCGCTTCCGGCGAGCCGCTCTATGTCGTTCATCTCGACGCCGAGGGCGCCCGTGTCATTGTCGGCCCGCGCGAGGCGCTGGAGACGCACAAGATTTACCTGCGCGCCATGAACTGGCTCGGCGACGGCCCGCTCTCCGACGTTCCGGAAGGCGGGATCGAGCTGTTCGCCAAGGTCCGTTCGACCAGGCCGCCGCGCCCGGCCGTGCTGCATCACCGCGACGGCGTGACCTCGGTCGAGCTGGTCGACGGCGAATCAGGCATCGCGCCCGGACAGGCCTGCGTTCTCTATTCCGACGACTGCAACGAGGCGCGTGTCTTCGGCGGCGGCTTCATCGAGCGCTCAGAGCGCGGTGCCGAGGCCGAGGCTATGCTTTCGAGGCTCGCGCAGCGGCCCGCGCACATCCCCGCCGAGTAACCCGCCCTTTCAGTCGGCGCTTCACTTCAGGATTGTCTTTGCGTGACTCAAGCGGACGAGCCGCTATGCGTCACCGTGCCCGCCGTGAGGATGCGCAGCACGCGGATCGCTTCCTCGCCATCGGTGCGCGGTTCGGCGCGCGTCTCGATGCATTGCATGAAATGCGCCAGCTCGCGCGTCAGCGGCATGCCTTCGCCGACCGCCACATAGGACGGCTCGTTGGCGGTGAAGGCCCATTGGCCGCTGTCCTGCCAGACCGCGTGCCGGTAGACGGCAAGCTTGCGCTCCCAGGGCTCGACATCGTCGAACACCGCCATCGCCTTGGTGCCGACCACGGTGAGCCGCCGCTCGCGATAGGGGTTGAGCCGCGAGGCGAAGAGATGGCTGCGCACGCCGTTGGGAAAGCGCATGTGCAGATGCGCGAAGTCGCTGAGATTGTCGAGCAGTGCCGCCCCTTCGCCCCTGACCTCGATCGGCTCGGTGCCGGTGATGGCGAGAATCATCGACAGATCATGCGGCGCAAGGTCCCAGAGCGCGTCGTTCTCGGTGTGGAACTTGCCGAGGCCGAGCCGGTGCGAGTGGATGTAGCGCACCTCGCCGAGCTCGCCATTGTCGATCAGCGCTTTCAGCGTCTCGAAGGCGGGATGGAAGCGCAGCACGTGGCCGACCATGAAGACGCGGCCGTTTTTCCTCGCCGCCTGCACCGAGCGCTCGGCGTCGGCGACCGTCAGCGCGATCGGCTTCTCCACCAGCACGTCCTTGCCGCCCTCGACGGCGCGAACAGTCGTGTCGGCATGATATTGCGGCGGCAGCGCCATGACGACGGCATCGACATCGGCGCGCTCGAA
Source organism: Mesorhizobium tamadayense (assembly GCF_003863365.1). Taxonomy (GTDB): domain Bacteria; phylum Pseudomonadota; class Alphaproteobacteria; order Rhizobiales; family Rhizobiaceae; genus Mesorhizobium; species Mesorhizobium tamadayense. The sequence continues at coordinate 30,919 of NZ_RQXT01000056.1, forward strand.
CAGCTTGTCCGGCTCTATCGCCAGGCATTCCTGCTCGCTGGCGAACCCTTCGGCGCGGGCGCGATTGACGTCGGAAACGGCATGGAGCGCGCCAAGCGCCTTGAGGGTGCGGATGTGGTTGCTGCCCCAGTATCCGCAACCGAGGACTGCGATGCGCGGCTTCATTCGTTCAAACTCTAGAATTTCATGGCCGAGACATAGCGACGTGCCCCGTCGAACTCAACCCCGCCGCATGCGCTTCAGCGTCTGCCCGGCAAAGCTTTTCCGGGATGAGATTATGCTGGCGCGTCCGGCTTGACAGCTTTGCCCCGCCAACCTTATATCCGCGCGACCTTGGCGAACGCTTCGAATTGCCCACGATCCGTGCGCTTCTTCGAGCCTCGTCACTCCTGGCGGAGTAGCTCAGTTGGTTAGAGCACGGGAATCATAATCCTGGGGTCGGGGGTTCAAGTCCCTCCTCCGCTACCACCTCAAACCCACTATCGTGCGTAATAGGTGCGCGATAGCGGCCGCCCGTTGCTGCGCGGTTTTCGGCATAGCGCGCGCTGGGGAATGCGCCCCTGCCGATGAGGGCGGCAAGCTTGCCTTTCACCTCGATCTCGAAGCCTTCGCGTGCAGGCTTGGGGTGCACCGTGACGCTGTGAACAAGCGCCCGAAAGTTTTGAGTGAGCGGCCCACGGTCGTCTGCGGCACTGGCGTGGTCAGCCAATGCCTTTGAAAGAGCATCGACGGTTTCGATGTAGCGCCCCACGGTCGTGGGGTGAAGAGCAACGGTCGACGGCGGCTCATCAAGGCTGGCAAGTTGCGCTTCGACCTGAAGCCGCTGTGTCTTGAGTTCAGCAATGCGCTGTTTGGCATCCTCTTCGGCAATGACATTCCTGATGACGAGGTCGATGGTGCGCTGCCGCTCGCCTTCAATGCGATCGCGCTTGGTTTCCAGTCCTGTGCGCATTGCAGTGGCCTGTGTGGCCAGTTGCCGACGCTCTTCATTGTATTTGCGGATGTAGGCTTCGATCAGCTCTGGAACCCTCAGCTGTTCGCGCATGCCGTCGAGGACCGCCTTCTCGATCTCGGGCAGGTAAAGGATGCGCCGGTTGGAGCAGCTCCCGCTTTCGCGAACCGCCGAGCACCGGATACGCGTCTTGCCGGTCTTGTCACGATCATGAACCGACAGGCCCGATCCGCAGACGCCGCAGCGAAGGAGACCGGATAATAGGTGAGCGGGCCGGCGCTTGATCTGAGAAGATACCCTCACCCTCTCGGCCTTGAGGGACTGTGCCTTCAGCCACGTTTCGTCATCGATGATCCGTAAATGCGGCACTTCTTTTGTCTGCCACTGGTCCTTCGGGTTTGGCCTGGAGACGCGCTTGCCAGTATCGGGGTTCTTCATCATCCGGACCTTGTTCCAGATGATGCGTCCGACATAGAGCTCGTTGAAGAGCAGCCCTGCCCCGCGTTGCGCATTTCCGTTGATAGTGGAAGCGTTCCATCGCGTTCCCCGCGGTGGTGCAATGCCTTCCCGGTTGAGATCACCAGCAAGCTCGCGTGGGGTGCGCCCGGCTGTATAGGCGGCAAAGATGCGCCGGACGACCTCTACCTCCTCTTTGACAATCTCCAGTTCGCCAGGGCGACCTGGGACTACTTGATAGCCATAGGCGCGTCCTCCGGCGTGACGCCCGTCCCGAACTACTCCAGCCATGCCCCTACGCACCTTCTTGGCACCGTCTTCCCGCTGCATCTGACCGACAAGTCCACGAATACCGACGAGGATCGCATCGGCGATGCCGTCATGAACAGCCTGAATTTCAATGCCGAGGAAAGAGAGCCGTTTGTGAAGGCCTGCGAGATCCTCCATGTCGCGTGACAGGCGATCAAGCGCCTCGACGACAACCGCATCGAACGCATTTTGGCGTGCCGCCTCCATTAGAGTCATTAGGCCGTCGCGGCCGAATACCGACGCTCCGGAGCGAGCCTTGTCCTCATAGACGGCAACGACATTGAGACCATTGCGAACTGCGTATGCACGGCACAGCGCAATTTGGTCTTCGGTGGACTTCTCGTTTTGTAGCTCGGTCGAAAAGCGAGCGTAAATAGCGGCCCGTGTCATGTCTCGGGAGCCTTCTAGGCGTGATCTGCATCAAACGCGGAATCGATCGAAACACCGATTGCGATGCGATGATCGCGCCTGGCATCGGCGACGGCAAGGGCTTCGACGAACTCAAGCATGGCTCTGCGTAGCTCCTCCGGCGCCTCCGCAGGGACGCTTTCGCGGAGCGACGAACCATTGAGTTTGTCTTGTGCCGGCTTCACGAAACCGAGCATCGCCATCACAAGCAGCGGGGAAAGAGGCGCGCTCCATCGATCGTGCAAACGGGACACCGCAGCGTAGAAATCGGATAGATGCCGGCCTGACAGGATTGGCGGGCGAAGGTCGCCGCAATCGAGTTGCGCAAATGCAGAACTCATGCCGGCACACCGGAGACAAATGACCGGGGCTGGCTACTGGAATGGTCTGACCCCGCTCACGCCGCTCCTTTGTCTGCTTCCTAAACCTGCACCGGGTCGGAATCGGCCGGTCAAGGTTAACGCGACAAGCGTCAGTGCAGAGCGGTTTTGGCCTTGACTGGCTGGCGACCGATTCCGCTCCGACCTAGAAGCTGGCCACGGGCAACCTGCACATGACGGCGCTCAATTTACGGAACGTCGGTTGACCGGGGCCATCATCCTTTCCACCTCGGTTTGCACCGACTCCGCTCGAAGACAATCAAAAACCTGAAACCAGAAGCGGTATTCCGGCATGTCGCCATCGCAATTAGCCGCCAGAGCGCCCCAAGCGATCGCCGTTACCGCCAAATCGCCCCACAACGCTTTTGCCGCGTCGGCGACTTTAATAACAGACCAATCACGAAGCACCATCGCGTCGAGCTCCGCTATCTCGCCACGAAAAGGACCATCTTCAATTATTATCCGCAATCGATCGGTCAGCTTTTTCACGCTGCGCCTCCATCCGCCTCGGTCAAGACTCGCAAACTGTCCCCTCCTCGTTTCCGAAGAGGTGTCAGCTGGAGCATGTCGTTTGGAAACATCTGCTCCGGCACAAGCCGCTGGCCGATGCGGATAACGTCATTGAGTGCCGATCGTATCTGCGGCCAAGGAAACTCGACATCGTTTTCAGAAGACTCTCCTTCCCTGAGCACAGCATCAAGCTTGGCTGCCACACCGGCAAGGGAAGCGGCGGGGGTTTCGGACAATACCTCGACCAGGTCTTCCGCCCGGTCGCCAGCCTCGCGTTCGGCCTGCAACGCCGCCGAGTAGCCGATTTCCCTGTCGGCGGCATCCCAGCGCGCCTGATGGGCCGCGAAGTCGGCTTCAGCCTGCGCGCGCGTTGCCGCGTCTTCCGGACCAAGATCGAGCACTTCGTGAAGCGCCTCAAGTGAATGCAGCGTCACGCCCTCGCCGTCGCGCAGCAGGACGGTCGCACAAGGAAACCCAACGGATTCTGCCAGTTTCCGCTCCAGGCGCTGCTGCTGACGGCACAGCCGATCAGTCTCATCGTGCGCCGCCTTCCATTTGCGCCACACCGCCACCGCAGGATCGGCGGTCTGGTTCTTTTCCAAACCGCTGCGGGCAAACGCCTTCGGCGGCCATCCCGCCATTGCAATTGCCGTTCCCGCAAGTACCCTCCTGCGGGTGACGAGAGGCAGAGTCGTGGTATTGTCGGAATCACCCATGATCCGAGCTCCTGAACAGCTTGGTTGTGGTCAGGCTGGCTTGAGTGTTGACGCACTCTAGTCAGCCCTTGCGCGTGCAATGCAAGTGCAACGCACGTGCATATCAATGCGCCCTTTGAAACCAAATATCAAGCCGTAGAGCGAAAATGACAAAAAAGCCGTTCACCACCCGCCTTGATCCGCCGGTGTTGGCGTTGGCTCAACAGCTTGCTGAAACAGAACGGCGCTCGATCACCTCGGTCATAGAACTCGCATTGATCGAGTACGCCGAACGGCGCGGAATCAAAGTAAGCGCGAAGGAAGGGGAATAGAATAGACAGACGAGTTGGCGGACGCAGCGAAGGTATCATGGCCTACCGCAGGCGCCCGGTCCAACATCAGAACAATACGCAGCGCCCCCATGCATCAGATCCTGCCGGTATCGAGTTCATCCCAGAGAATGGCGGCGGGCCTGGCGTGCGTCTGGAAAGCAAATGACCTAGTAGCAAACAGGCAAATTTGACCCGCTTTGGTCATCGGAGAGTTCACGACCGAATGGCAGCAATGCGCCCCAAAATCAGCCATTGCGGAAGGTCGTTCGCTTCTCTGAAACCGGACATTGGTTCAGGTCGAGGCCGACGGCAACTCACGAACAAGAGCGATTCACCCCTTCGGGTGGCGCTAGCCGAGCTTACGAGAACGCCGTGCAGAAATAGTGTCCCGATCACGGGCGGGTTATGGCCACTGATGGGCTTTCGAGTGCTCGTCGACCCTCTCATTGGGGCTCAGCCTAACGGACGTGCCGCACTGCCGAACCGCGGCCACTAGACACGAGAAGAAAATCCGGGACTATAGCTCAGATTAAACCGGGGGGAGAGCATGGCAGCGCCGGTCTTGGCAATTTTAAATTTAAAAGGCGGCGTGGGTAAAACTACTATCGCCTCGAACGTGTCATACGAGATTTTTCAGAACAAGGCCAAGAGGGTTCTCCTTCTCGACATGGACCCGCAATACAATTTGAGTCAGCAACTCCTGACAAAATCTCAGTATGACGGGATGCAGAATGCCAACAAAAATATACTCCGTCTTTTTGAGCCTGCGCCTGTGTCCGATTTCTTCGACGTGAACACCTCGTCGAACATTCCGCTCCCGCCATCTGCGTCATCGACGATGCTTTATTATCTCATCAATCAATCTGACAAGGCGATATCGGTAGTACCGGGCACGTTCGAGCTTACGAAGTACAGCTTCATTAATGACAATGATAAGCTCAATCATGCCAAGGCATACTTCAAGCATGCTATCAGCCTCGCCCGAAACGAGTACGATCTGGTCGTTCTCGACATGAATCCCAGCTCTTCGTTTCTGACCTTCTGCGGCTTGACGGTGGCCACCGATGTACTCGCCCCTGTGCGTCCGGATAAATTTTCAGTACAGGGGCTGGACCTCGTGAAACGGCTTATCGACCATCCGTTGGTGCAACCTAAACCGAACCTGCACATCGTCATGAACGGCATCAAACGCACCGCTGCCCTGACCTCCACGGAAAAGGACATTCGGCAGGCTGCGTTTTTCAAAGATCGGATATTGGTCAATCGGGTGTATATGTCTGCGGTGCTAACCGCGCGGGACGACCACACTGGCTTCGCCAAGCACCGAAAAGTCTCCGGCAAAACGCAGATCTCGGAGGATCTGAAAGCGGTGGCCTACGAGCTTTGGACCAGGATGGGCGCATGATGACGGAGAAGTTGGAACGAATCCTCACGCTCCTGGCGGCGGCGCAGGTAAGCCCATCCGAGTTTCGGACAATCGTAATGGATCTTCAGGGTACAGATCCGAGTATCATCGAGCAACGCTACGCACGGGTGCGAGCGAAGGTCCGTCGGATTTCGGAAACTGCGAGTACTGACGATGCGTCACCAGCGTCCGCAAACTTGAGCAAGCGCGTGCGAGACGATGTACTTTCGTTCGCGCGAGACGGGGCAGCCAGTCCCGGCGAAGCTGCCGAGCGTCTCGGAAAGCGACTCGCATTTATCGATGATACCCTGCAACTCCCTCCTTTCTCCAGCAAGGTGGGCTTTAACCGCTGGCTGGAGAAGGTTATCCGTATCGCCTCTCCCAACGCGGTTTTGAACGCCGCGATCGCGGAGTTCTCTGAGCATCGTCCATCGCACACTGACGGCTGGCGGCTCTCTGACTCATGATCGACGGCACCATTATTGCGAACCGCATCGAGGGGAACCTTTCAGGAATTCCTATCGCTCTTCAAGAGTTCATGGCCGCGATAGATCAAGCGACGCACTGGATTCAGCGCGACTGGCAACTCTATCAGGCCAATCCCGCGCATCTCCTTCTGACTGGGGTGAAGGTGTCCTTCCTTGAATCGGCCACCGCTTGGGCGATCGGTTCCAACAGAGGTGCGGCCGCATCCCTTCGTGCAGCGGTCGAGAACGCTTTCGCTTGGCTGTATTACAAAGATCATCCCGTGGAGCTGAAAGCCGTGAAGGAGCGACGTGCCGACATGCTCCTACCGAAAGGGGTTCAGAGCTATCTCAAAGCTGTCGATGGTGGCTACGAAGCCAGCTATGAAATGCTCAAAAAAACTAAATCTCGGCCGAACGAGTATTTCTATACAGATCTCTCACAATACGTTCACGCTCATCCGAATTTTGCGTTAAACGCAACGATTGAAAACACGGTAGTCAGTAGTCCGAGAGACGCAAGTTTCTTGGCTATCTGCGCGGCTACGGGCGAATTTATAGCTGACAATTACTTAGCAGCATATCGAGCCTCTTGGGGCGACTTCCCTAATGCGGTTCAAGCGAGCGTCACTACTCGGCTCGGCACCGGCTTGGCAAAGTTTGTCGAGATTCCTTAGTCGTTGGATTTATGGCGCTTCCTCTATGAAGTGGTGCGTCCTGTATCCTGCCAATCACCGCGCAAAGCTGCCATTCCGCTCCCGGCCCGTTGCTGTCGCTCGACACCAACGTGCAACTGACCCCATATGGCGCTTCTTGCGCGTTCAGAAGTGAACCCACGTGGACGAGGGTGCCGAGAAACTAGTCACCCTCAGCTGACCGCAAAGCCATCACAACCCCAGCCCGCGCTTTCTGCCGAAACTCCATTCGATGCCGCCGCTGTCGCGGGCGATCCCGGTGATGTATTGGCCGACGCGTTTTGCAAGAATCGGTTGCCAGGGCACGAGCTGGAAGCCGGTTCCATCATCGATCATGGCAAAGCGACCTGAGGCGAGATTAGCCGCTCCGACCAGCCCGCCGCTGACATATTCGCCAGGCTTGGCCTGAATGAAGCTGAGCCCGCGCTCGGCCGCCATCACACGGCCGACGCGGGCGACCTCGGCCTGCTCAAGACGCTGGAGGAGGTCGCGCTGAGCACGAACCGCGCCATCAGGCAGTCGCCTGGCGTAGCCCATGTCGACGAGGCTCTGTCGCCGCCGCTCCAGGGATTCTGAGACCTCGCGGCCGAACCCGACCTGTGCCAACGGTGTCCGGTTTGCCGAGGCCAGTTCCCGGTCGAGCCAGGTCGCGCCATCGCCCGTCACCTGGCTGTCCAGGTCGAGGAAGGAAAGCGTGCGGACAGCAAAATGCCGGCCGCGGTTGCGGGCGTCATAGGCAGCCGCTTGCTCGACGATGTCGTCGGGGATCTTCCAGTGGTCAGCATCGATGCGCTCAATGATCCCGGCCCGCCGTAGTGCTTCGAGCCGGCGTACATGCGAACGGATGAAGGCGTCAGGATCGCCCTCGATGCGCTCGATCTGGGACCGAGCCGCTTCCAAATGCTCGCTCGGCCGGTAGATGCCGCCGTGCTCGGCCGCCATGTCGCGGATGTTGAGATCGGCTTTGCGAGGCTCTGCCTTTGTCGGGAGAGGCTCGAGGGCGACGATGTGGCCGCGCCGAACGTCGTCGAGCTTTGCGTCGTCGCTTGTCTCGACATAGTGGGTGCGTCCATCAACGCCGTCGATGACGACATAGAGCCCGCCATCCAGCCCGTCGCCGGCAAGCCCCTTGTCGAGCACCCGTCCCAAGATCGGCTCGCTGATCTCTTGGCCATGGGTGACGTACTGGCTGGGGCCGCGCTCCTCGGCGATGCCGTGGTCGGCGAGAGCCCGATGAATGGTCTTGATGATGTCGTTGCGCGTGCCGAGGTCGCGCAGGACATGCTCCGCATCATCGGCAAGCACGAAGCGGCCGGGCTCGGTCTCGGTGGCGAGGCCGTATTGCTCCAGGTGCTTGGCCCTGTCGATCAGAAAATGGCGATTGGCGCGCAGCGTGTAGCTCTCGCTCGCACCGGGGCGCAGGTCGACGACGCCACGCTCCTCCTGCTCGGCCAGCAGCATCCGGTCGAGACGGGTCAGCCGCTCGGCCTCCACCTCGGCCCTGAGCTTCTGGGCAATGTCGATCTCGGTCTGTGGTCCGAGCTCCAGCGTCACCAGGTCGCCGGCGCGATGGCGGATGCCGTGCGCGATGTAGTCACCAGCGATATTGAGCACCCTGCCCTGATCGGTGACGCCGCGCACCAGGATATGGGTGTGAGGGTGGCCGGTGTTGTGATGGTCGACGGCTATCCAGTCGAGCCGCGTCCCGAGATCGCTTTCCATCTGCCGCATCAGGTCGCGAGTGAGGGAGCGCAGGTCCTCCATCTCGGCCGCATCCTCGGGCGCGACAATGAAGCGGAACTGATGCCGGTCGCCGCGGCAGCGCTCGATGAAGGCGCTCGCCTCGTCGCGGTCGCGACCGTCCTCGATGGCGCAATAGACTTTTCCCTTCTCGCCGTCGCGCGTAACCCCATCGCGCTGGAGATAGCGCAGGTGCGCATCCACCGCCCGGATTGAGACGCCGCGCAATTTCGGACCGCGCGCGCCGCGCTGGGACGCGAACTTCACCACCCTCGCCTTGACCATCACCCGTCGCGCACGGAAGCGGCCTGAGCCCCCTTCCCGGATCCAGCCACCACCATCCCGCGACAGGCCCGCGGCGACGCCGGCGCCGCGCCCCCTTGTGTTGAATCGGCCTCCGCCCTTGCTCCCCGCCGAGTCACCGCTCCGACCATGGCTGCCGCCGGCCTTGCGGACGGCGATCTTCACCTGGGCGACGAACGGCAGCGAACGTTGAGTGACGCGCCTCCCGCCGCTTCGCACCCGACCCGGCCTGACACGGAAATCTCTCTCATCACCATCAACCATTTCGACAGGATCGGCGGCGGATACAGGCTCCGCAACACGTTTCAAGCCCTGATCGGGCTCCAGCGTGCAAAGACAGGCTGCAGCGTAGAGATGGCGAATTGCACATTGCGACGGCGTTACGGATTTGAGAGCACTATAAGTGCGATAGCGCCACGCCGGGCGCTTCTCGCACATCCCGAAATGCCAGGGCGGGTCCGTTTTCGCAGGCGAAAACAATGTGCAGACAACACCTTGCCGAGCAAAGCGAGGCGCGAGCGCGAGCTCGCTTTATCTTGCCATCTTAATCGGTCGTATTTTGAGAAATTTGATTGCCATCGTCGTTCCTCCTCCAATCTACGATAATACACTATTCTATGCTCTGCACCACGATCCCGTACTCTTGCGTTGAGTTCCGATGCGCCGTGCAGTCTTCCGCGCTCTGCGACGGGGTAGCAGCGCTGCTTATTTGCAGCACGGGAACCGTCGTGGCGCACTTTTCCATCGGAGTGACGGAGCAGCATCACAGGCAATCCGGCGCGGTCCGGCCGTCTCGCGATCGGCGCGGCCGCAGGCTGGATAACGTGCGTTCCGTCGTTCCTGGTCTGCATCGGTTCTCATCCGCCGGAACAGACCTCCTTTGTCTCAGCGGGCGTCCATCAGCGTGTTGGCGTCATGCATTTGAACTGCGCTCGCACTGCTCATCGATGCGCACGCAAAAGCCTCCGGTCTTGCTGTGCGCCTGCTGCACGGCGAACGACCTGACCGCGGCTGGATCGCCAATATAGAACGCGCGGTCGGTTCAGATGCACGATCCCTGGCAGCCTGTGCGCTGCCGCGACCAGTCCTTGCCGCGAGAGGGTGTCTGGCGTTCATCGCCGGTATTGAATTGTCTCTGCCCATAAAGGGAACCATCAGGCCGGCACCGCCTCGTGCAGCGCGCACCGCAAAAATGGGCGGCCGGGCCTGTCGATATCCGTTTCTGAAATGTCGATCGAGCAGCCTGACTGCCGCCGCCCCGAGGTCAACCCCAAAAGCGAGTCGCTACTTATCGCAAGCGGCGGAAGCGCGACGGATCGTCGATGGCTGGCAGGAAGGAGGTCTGTCACGGCCGACGTCTGGGAGCGCCGTACAGCGCCGGCGTGCAACAATCTTCACAACGGCATCAAGCAGCGACAACATTGAGTCTACCGCGTCGATCGCGCAATACAGACTGCACCGATATGAAACGGGACGAAGGTTCCATTGCTTAGAAGTTGGCTCTAAAATCGTCGCGTTCCGACAGAGGTTTCGCGATTTCTGCCATTCGGCGGTCGTTGATCCTTTCCAAGAAGGTCTGCTCGCGAAGCTTGCCCATGTGTTTTTGCACGAACCGCAGGGCCGCGCCGTTGCTGCCATAGATGTAGTCGGTAGCGTTGTTTACGACATGCTTGTTGACGCTCGTCACGAAGTCCCAGGCCGGTCGGTCGACCAGTTGACGCCTGAACTCCTCCGTCTTGGTCGCAAGGAAGACGCGATGCGGACCGATTGGCAGTATCATGTGTGCCTTGGGGCCATTCATCGCGACCGAGGCGACCAATGGACGATCTGAGGTAAGAAACTCGCGGTCGCCATAGACGTTGGTCACCGTCCACTGCAAGTCCCCTACTGCCCTGATAGCCACCTCGGCTTGAATCATGCCGCTGAGTGCCACCATGGCAGCACGTTCATAGAATGTTGGGCCTAGAAGCCTCTGGTAATCTTCTACCGTTTGGGGATTACCCTGCATTCCCGACCGCTTGAAAATGGCCTCCAAACTCGGGCGGTCTGAAAACCAGTCGTGCTTAACATAGTGTTTGAGCCGCTTTATATCGGCGGGCATTCGCATCATAAGCGACAGCATGAATTTGATCCAAGCGACAACTTCCTTTGGAGTTGCGTCGACATCGAACTGGCCCCTCATCAACCGCCGCATAGCAGCCGCTGCTTCTGTGTCCACGGGCCTGGTGAACTCAGTTTCAAAGAGATTTGAGACTTTTTCCGGCAGTCCCTCGGCTGCATATAGGCGATCGATGTAGCCGACAGCACTCGGGTGGCGGCGCAAGGGTTTTACTAAGCCGTCACGTAGATTCGGCCTGCTAAACTGGACGATCTTCCCGTCAGCCCCAGCCCATTCCTTGAGGTAGAAAACCGGAAGGAAATGGTGCTTGTTGGGTTCGTTTTGCTTGAATTCTTTTGTCACGGGCTATCGATGCAAGACTTGCAAATCCGACGACCTGTATACCGGCAACAAGGATAGCTCGATACGGCGCTTTAGACCACAATCTGCCCTGAACACCGATCGTGGTCTCGCACGCCAGCTCAACTCGATGGTCGTTGACGCAGCACTCAAGCAATTTCCATTGTTGAGCGATGGCGGCAGACCCTTTGATAGCCGACATCGCACACAGCTTTAAAGGGTGCGTGGAGGCCAACCGGCTTTCAAACCCTCAAGGCCGCCGCACTAAGGACCATCGGAGTGACCGGAGTTCTATCTTCGCAAAAATCCGGTGCATTTCGGTCCAGAGCAAGAGCCGGATACTTGAACGCTTGAGCCAATGTCCACATATATGAACGAATAGCGAACATCGAGGGGCATATGCCGGTTCCGCAGGCACGTTTTACCGAACTTCTCGCAGACATCGAGCCAAGTCCAACCACGAAGTCCCACGCATCTAGCGGACACAATGGCATTCGGGATCACCTTCGAACGCAGGAAGAGTTCAAGGACAGGTATATCTCAAGCTTTCTATCCGGCAGCTATGCGCGCGACACGTCGATTCGACCGCGCACGTCAGCTGATGGGCACGAGCGTCCAGACGTCGACATCATCATTGTCACGAGCTTCGAAACCAGCGACCATCCCGACGATGTTCTGAACGAAGTGTGCCGGGCACTCGAGGATGGCGGTGACGGCTACGAGGTCGAACGCATCAACAAGCGCTCGGTGCGAGTCGAGACATGGCAGGCCGACATGGACATCGTTCCGGTCGTGCAGACGTCAAACGGCTACATGATTCCGGATCGGGACAACGGCATTTGGAAGTTCACCAACCCGCCGGTTCATACCTCCTGGAGCGCCGAACAGAACAAAAGGTTCGGCGACCGCTTCAAGCCGCTCGTCAAGCTGTTCAAGTGGTGGCGTCGAATTAACCCTAGCGGCAAGCGTCCGAAAGGTTTCGTGCTTGAAGTGCTCGTCTCGCTTCATGCGCCGACAGCGGAAACGCATTATGGCGCAGCCTTCGTCCAGTTGCTGACGAATATCTATAACGCATACGGCTTCCTCGCCTCGCTCGACCAGAAGCCGTTCATCGCCGACCCGGCGGATCAGTCGAACGACATTCTGGGCAAGGTGACGCTGGCGCAGTGGAAGGACTTTATCGACAAGGTTCGCGTCTACGCCGACATTGCACGTCGCGCGCAGGAAACCGATGACATGGACGAGGCGACGCGCCAATGGCGGCGAGTGTTCGGCGATCGGTTCAAGGCGACCGTGAACCCGGCGAAGGCCGCTTCCTACGGCGGCTTTGCCGCGGCAACACCTGTGGCCGCCGGCTACACATTCCCCGATGCGATGGCCGCGCCGGCCAGCAAGCCGCGTGGCTTCGCTTGAAGTTCTGGTGGCTGGCTGATTCGGCGAGGCTGTCGGCCGAAAAGGCGGCGGTCGAGACACTTGCTCGCGGCGAGAGTTGGTTCGAGTTCGAGCGCTGGCGGTTTCATGAAGGCAGCCTGAGCGCTGAAGGTGTCCTGATCGCGCATGGCCAGCGCTATCCGGTACGCCTGGTCTATCCGGACCAGTACCCGGAAGTTCCGGCATGGGTTGAACCGCAGGACGAGGTCCGCTGGACGACGCATCAGTACGGCAGCGGCACACTCTGTCTGGAACTGCGGCCGGACAACTGGATTGCCGGCGCGACCGGTGTCGATGTCCTGCGCAGCGCCTACAACTTGCTTGAAATCGAGGACCCTCTTGGGAAGGGCATGGTGCGCGCGCCGTCGGTGCATGCCGTTGGCGAGGTGCAGTCATATGGCTGGGGCGCCAACCCGGTGCTGATCGGCTCGGGCTGTGCGACGCGAATCCGAGCCGGCACTGCGATCGGTGTTCAGGCTCTGCGGTGGATGGCCAGCACTGATGTATGGCCCATCATGATCCACGACGACGGGGATGGGCGCGGTGCCCGCCGGGTGCCTGGGCCTGACATCGACAGTTGGCGCTTCACAGTGCCGATTTATGTTTCCGACGAGGCTCCGCCGGCGGGGGAACTCGATCGGACGACACTGGTTCAGGCTGCCGGCTTCGATCCTGAGACGGGAGCGGCGGTTGAAGCCTCATCCGCCGGCGTCCTCATCTTCAAGGGCGCAGAGCTTAGGGTCTTTCATCTCACCGCCGAAGGCAGAACCAGCAGCCGCGGGGTCTTTGTTCTTCCAGATGAGGATGGTCTGCGCTCGTCGCGGTCAGCGGATGTCGAGGTCAAGCGCGTTACGATCGTCGGCGCCGGCTCGGTCGGGTCGAAAATCGCCGAGTCGCTACTGCGTTCAGGTGCTCATCGCCAGACGTTGGTCGATGGCGACGTGATGCTGCCAGGGAATCTGGAGCGCCATGCGCTTGATTGGCGCGACATCGGGTTTCGCAAGGTACATGGGCTAAAGCGCCGGCTCCTCGGGATCGTACCTGGCGCCGACGTGAAGGTCATCGACGTCAACTTGAATTGGCAGCGGTCGGCGAAGACACATGCCTGGCAGGTTGAGGCTGTGGCCGAGGGAGACGTCATTGTGGATGCGACCGGCGATCCGGCGACCGCGCTGTTCCTGGCCGCAATCGCGGACGCGAATGGTCGCGCGTTCGTCTCGGTCGAGGTCTTTGAAGGCGGGCTCGGTGCTCTGATCGCAACCGCTATACCAAACCGCGATCCTCCCTTCGTGGAAGGCCGAGCGACGTTTCTGGCCTGGTGCGATGAGCAGGGCGTCAAACCGCCGGAGGCCGGTCCGAGGCGCTACGAAATGCTTTCCGAGGATGGCACCCCGGTCGCTGCCGATGACGCCGCCGTCACGATGACTGCCGGCCACGCGGCGCGAGTGATCCTCGATATCCTCGACAGCAATCCCGCTCCGATCGATTCCGCCTGGCTGTTGTTCGGATACCGGAAGGCCTGGCTGTTCGACGGACACGGTCATACGATCCGACTCAATGTCGGCGAGCGCGGACCGCGGCCTCCGGTCGCCGACGATCCGGAGGCCCAGTCGTTCGCGTTGGCGCTGATACAGGAGTTGCTTGGTGAAGGTGGCACTGGCGGCTGATCAGACCGAAAGGCTCCTCGCGGCTCTTGAGCGAGCGGGCGTCAAGGAAATCGGTGGCCAGTTGTTTGGCGAACAGCTTGCGCCGTCGGACTTTCGCGTGACGGAACTGACCGTGCAGTCCCGGCCCGGCACATTCGCCCGCTTCATCGTCGATCTGCTGCAGGCCGCAAAGGATTCCATTCGCTTTTTCGATCGAACCGAGCATCGATACACGAGGTACAACTATATTGGCGAGTGGCACAGCCACCCGAGCTTCGCGGTGCACCCCAGCGGTACTGACGCGGCGACTATGCGGCAGCTCGTCCAGGACGCGCAGTTTGCGGGGACCTTCGCCGTTCTGATGATCGTACGGCTGGATGCGGAGACACTCACATCGGGCGCTTGGGTCTTTGACCCGCAAGGAAACGAGCGTCGGGTTTTGCTGGAGGTTGAACTTGAGCGGCAATGAGAAGGCACCGGCTCTGACCGATGCCCGAGGCGTAGGCGGCGTGATTGCCCAGGATGGCTTCGACTATCAACTTTGGGATGGTCTTGCGCGGCTGCCGGCTTGGCTGGCCAACCCGGCCTTCGAGCAGATGATATTTGAAGGCCTGGAGGATCTGGAAGCACGGTTCTTCGCCCCTCAGGCGCCGAGGGGGCAATTGCTCGAGCGCTTCCAGGCGAAGGCCGGCTCACTGGCGCCAGCCGCGGTGCGGGAGGTCTTTGAGACGTTTGCGCGCTTCGAAAGCGCCTATCCGCGTGCCGCGCGCGTCCAGAGCCTGGTCACACCTCGTTTGCCAGCAACTGTTGGCTGGCTGGCGCGGGATCCAAGTCGAGTCCGCAAGGCCCGTCCGTTCTATGCACCTTTCGCCGATATTATGGCGGCAAGCGATGCCGAGTTGCTGACGAGGCTCGTCGAGACCTACAGAGATCAACTGGGGACCTTCATCGCCCAGTCGGTCGATGTCAGCGAGCGCAACCTCCCGGATTGCGATGCAGCCTTGGCGACCTTCGGAGTAGAACTCGACCGGGCCTATCCTTCCCTGGAAGCACCGCAGAAGCGGGTGGGCGAGGCGTTCGAAGCGTTGAGCGCTCTTGCGCGCAGGTCGATCGGCGCACCGCTGGGTGGAGACGTGTTGGTAAAGACCATCGAAGATGCGTTGGGCAAGTCGCTCCCACTGCCACGAAGCTTCCCGCTCCATGTCCGTTCCGATCGAAACGAGGCGGACGAGCGCTGTCTCGAGATCGACGCAAGTGCATTTTCCGGTCGCGACGGCGTATTTCCGCCACCGGCACGGTGGGCGGATGACCTCGTTGCGCCGTTGGATAGGACAGCACGGTGGCTGCGAAGCCATGCCATAAACCGGGTCGCGCTTACGGGCTCCTACCGACTGACGACCGCGATGATCATCGGCTGGTCACTGCGTTCGGCTACCGGGTTCGAACTGGAGGTCCCGACCCGTGATGGTTCATGGGCGACCGATGATCGGCCCGCCCCGAGCGACCCCCCGCAAAACTGGCGGATCGCTGAGCCGGCAAACTTGACTGGTGATCAGTTAGTCGTTTGTGTCGGCATTCTGTGCGATCCTGCCGCCGATCTCGGTCAGATTGCCGGCGTCCCCACGGAGGCAGTGCTGGGGCTTCACCTCGATGAGCCGATCGTATCGGCGAAAGCAGCGCAAGCCGGTGTCGCGGTCGTCAAGCGAGCGGTGGATGCTGCTATGGCGCGACTAAGGCCCAAGGGGATCCAACTCTACTTCGCCGGGCCGGCTGCTTTTGCTGTAGCACTTGGTCACCGCTGGAACGCGATGCCGCCGACGCAATTGCATGAGTTTGTCACCTCGAGTCGTTCCTATGTCGCGACCGCGCTGATTTGATCAGAATCTGCACAGGTGCTTGATCTACGCCAGCGCGCACTTGTTGGCTCTGTCTGGCTGGCAAGCGGCACCCTCACGCCGAGCTATGGCGCTCAATCCGTTTCGATCGGGCTACAGCATCGCAGCATCACCGTAACCTATTGATTTGCTTGGTGCCGATTTGCGAGTTGTATAAAAGCGAAAAAGGCAGCTTCCCAAGCCGAAAGTACAAAAGGTAGAGCTTGAATCGGGTCAGACTAAAACTCATATTGCGATTGCTGGCTGGCGGCTGGGGGGCACAGATGATTAAGGGCATTCGTATCGCGACTGTTTTGCTTGTTGTTTTCTGGCAGCCGGCGTTCGCTGAAAATCCTTCTCTTGAGCAATGCACCTGTACTCAAGCTTCCCGCAGTGGGGCCTTCGTTACAAACGCGACGGCTTGCTGGCTGACAATAGACACAGAGATCCAATGGTGCGACATTACAGTTCAGACGCTTGAGGATCCAACTTCTTCAACTTCGCAGACCGTCGCGACTATTTTTGACAATATGGATGATGTCGATACTTTAGTTAAATTGTTTCAGGAAGAATTTACTCGGTTTGCAGCCTCGGCCGAAGCTAGGAGCGGCGGGCGGCTTGATATTCAGAAAGCTAAAGAGACCGTCCCAACCCAACTGGCTGATAATCGCGCCAAAATAGGCGAATGCGTATTAGCATTTAGAGATGCTTCCTTTGGCAAAGGCGGAATGAATCTCAGCGGCAATGAAAATTTTCGATGTGGAGTGGGCGAAGCGAGTGGCTGGTTGCGGATCGAGTTTCGCGTCGGTGATGTATGGCTCGCCTACGCATTATCGCCCGGCAGAAAAGCGGTGCCGTAACGGTGCGGGAGATACTTGCGAAGGGGCTGGCGTTCATCGCGCAAAACGCAGCAGCGGCGATTATCAGTCTCGCGGTGACCGCTGGGGCCGGACTTCTTTGGGCCTTCTCTTGGTCTGGGCCCTCACCCTTGACGATAAGGTTTCAGGATACGATCGGCTGCTCTGGTGGGAAACTCGACTATCTTAAGAAGCGTCATTTTGACGACGACTTCGTGCAGCTCACAAGAGGAGCCGACAGACTCATCATCTGCGATACGGAGGTTCTGGTTACAACGAGAGCCGATGCGCCGAGTGCCTTGGCCAACAAGTACCCCGGCTGCTTGAGGTGGATAGGCAGCTCGTTGTTGATGTTGCGCGCGAGCCCATCAATCTGTTCGCTCCCCGATGGCAGCCGAT
>NZ_RQXT01000057.1 GCF_003863365.1 Mesorhizobium tamadayense
GGCGCCGTTCCGATATCCAGGTGCGTCGGGGTCAGCCCAAGGGAGCACGACCCTCTCAGCCCCGACTGTCGGAACTGAGATCCAATAGGAGCGGTGGCTTAGCGCCACCGCTCTGCTACTTTCTGAGATTCGCAACGCCCCTCCTCCTTGGCCAACGCCTCGACCAGCCTGCGGCCCCGGCCTGGCTCTGCGGCACGCTTGATTCCTCCGTTCTCGACCATCTCTTGAATGGCGGCCGGCCCTTGGCGCGCGGCGTTGCGGATGAGTGCGGCGGCGATTAGCCCGACGTGCCAGGATCGGCCGGAACCCCGGCCAGATCTCCTCGGCGTCGACGAGGAGCCGCACACCGAAGCGATACGGTGAGAAGGCGCATTTGTCCGGTGCGGCGACCTACGACGCTGACGAAAAGGGCTCTACCGAGGGACGCGAGAACGAGCGGCGCCACTTCGGTTCATTGTCTCCCCTGCCAAAAGGAAGCCCGAGCACGTGGGATATGCATCATCGAACGATCAAAGGCGATCTCGCCAAAAGCAACAGACTCTAATGCGGCGCGATTGAGGATCGTCAGCGAGCCGTGGTCGTATTGGGTCAGGTGCCGCCGTTCCCATTCTCTCAGGCAACGATTCACTTTCGCTCGAGAAGCCGGGACCATTGCCGCGAGGTCGGTCTGCGAAATGTGGATGCTCCCAGTTCTATCCACGGTAGCCAAGCTGGGCGGCCCCCTCTCAGTCAATCGCAAGAGCGTGCTCGCCAATCGAGTGGATAGGGCACTGGCCGCACTGTGGATCACTCGCTCCTGCGCATCATGCATTGCTTCGCATAAATACGGGATCACCTTTAGTGCGAGATCGGGGTGTTTGTCGAAGACCCTAGCCATGAAAGCTACATCAATTTGCATCAAGTCACTGTCCACAACTGAAGCAGCGTTCATGTTACTGCGTCGCGTGATGAACAATCTAGTCAGGTCGAAGGTGTCACCGGGACCGAGATCGGAAAAGATGAATTCTCGACCGTCCGAAAGTGGGGCACTAAGCCGAATTTTTCCCTGAATTATGTAGTAAATATAATTCGGAATGTCACCAAGGTGAGTTACAATTTTATTCTTAGGAACCCTTCGT
Organism: Mesorhizobium tamadayense; assembly: GCF_003863365.1. Taxonomy (GTDB): domain Bacteria; phylum Pseudomonadota; class Alphaproteobacteria; order Rhizobiales; family Rhizobiaceae; genus Mesorhizobium; species Mesorhizobium tamadayense. The sequence goes on from NZ_RQXT01000057.1 coordinate 1,119, forward strand.
AGGATGGCTACTTTCGCCAGTTCACTAAGGATATCTTGCCCAAATAGCCGAAATAGGCGTGTTTTATCGAGCTGTCTGACCCGAACCTCAGCGCTGCTAAATGCCATGGCTCCCGCCCCCTTTGATAGGGTAAAGCGCCCCGGTCCCTAAAGCATTGCCTTGCCTACCTAGAACGAGTCCGACTCCGGACCGTTCTCGCGCAAACGCGCTAGCCAGAACATATTAGCACATTAGCATATTAAGGTACCACCAAAATTAGTCACCCCTCTGTGCCCAGGGTAACAGCGACATCTCTCTGAGAGAGTTTAATTCAAATTTGATCGACTGGAAGCCGTTGAGAGACACAACAGGATTGGGGAGCTTGTCTCCATGCGGCATGCACCAACCCAGGCATCGAGTGCGTTCTTAAAGCGGAGCATCGAACCGGTACGGCTTCCTGTGGGAGCAGTTTGCGTGTTTCTTGCAACTGCTGATTTCCTCGTTGTAGAGACGATACTTCTTGCGTCAAATGAGGTCTATCATAGACACCTCGGCGTGAGCCCGTCAGACATTTGGGAGACGATTTATCTAAGCGTCACCGCCGGCCTGTTGCTCGTCGCATACATGGCTGCCAGAGGCGCCTACACGGTTAGTGGCATCCTCGACGATCACCGTGTGATCAAAATACTCTTCACCGGGTGGTTGTTCGTTTTTTTTGCGATTCTCTGGCTCGCCTTTCTCACGAAGACCACGTCGACGTTCTCGCGCGGCTCTTTGACTCTGGCGTTTGCGGTCGGATTCCCAATCCTGGTGCCTGGCCACTTGGCTCTAGCGCGTGTGCTGAAACGGCTTCTGGTCGCTGAGAAGCTCGTCTTGCGCAAAGCCTATCTGTTTTACGTTGGCGTTCCTGGAATTGAACAGGGGATAATCCGCAAGCTCGGGCAACAAGGTATCGCGGTTTGCGGTGTTTCGAACATCGAGAACCGAGATGGCACGATCGCAGCACAATCGGTGCATGCCAGCGTCGCCGCCGCACAGGCTGCTTTCCGCTTTGGTCCATATGAGGCAGTTTATCTGTTTTGCGCATGGGACCAGCGGAAGTTGATCGAACGCATCCTGGAGGAAATGTCCCGCCTCCCGCTGCCAATCTATCTTTTCGCTGATGCCTACACGGACAAGATTCTGGCCGGATGTCCACTGCACACGGGCTGGCAGCGAGCCTTCGAAGTCCAGCGCGCGCCTTTGAGACCTGCCGAACGCTTGCTGAAGCGGTTGTTCGACATCGTTCTTGCATCGCTGCTACTGCTGTTCCTGTTTCCGTTGATGGCCCTAGTCGCATGTGCCATAGCGCTCGAGAACGGTCGCCCAGTGCTGTTCCAGCAGACGCGGCGGGGTTTTTGTGGTAACCCATTCAATATTTACAAGTTCCGATCGATGACCGTGCAGGAGAACGGTACGGAAATTCGCCAAGCTCAGCGTAATGATAGGCGAGTTACCCGACTTGGCCGTATATTGCGCAGGTCAAACATCGACGAGTTGCCGCAATTGTTCAACGTGCTTCGAGGGGAAATGTCCCTGGTAGGCCCGCGACCCCACGCCGTCGCTCATGACGACAGCTATAGTAAGATCATTGAGAGCTATGCTTATCGCCATCGTGTAAAACCCGGTTTGACAGGCTGGGCTCAGATCAACGGCTTCCGAGGGGAGACGAAGGAGCTGTGGCGGATGGAAAAACGCGTTGAGCATGATCTCTGGTACATAAAGTCTTGGAGCGTGCGGCTCGATCTTAAGATAATTTGGACAACCGCTTTGCTGTTGCTTTCGGATCGTGATGTTTATTGATGCATAGCATCTGAAGCGGGCATGGACGTCCGATTGAATCAGTCGCCGGATGGCGCGGGAAGTGGATTAGGCCTGCTGACGGCGCAGCAGCCTTCAACAAGAGAAGCTGTGCAGCCTATAAGCTTCCCGGTTCTCAATTTCCTTTAGGATGTTGGTAGCGCGTGCAATGCGGCTATACTTGGTCAGAAAGTCCGCCTTCGCCTGTAGACCAATCTGATCCCGAAACACCTCGTTTTCGCGCAGGTGCCGAAGGGCATTGACCCAGTCAGACGGGTTGTCTGGCGACACCAGAACGCTGTTGACGCTATCCCTCAAGACTTCACGGATAGCTGGCAGGTCGGAGGATACTATGGGTTTGCCGTGCGCCATATATTCGAAGAGCTTGAGCGGCGACATTCCCTCAGCGATATTTCGACCGCCGCCCTGACCCTCTACATTTCTGAGATAGGGCGCGAGTACAACGTCCATTTCAGCCAAGTAGGCACACGTCGCGGCGTGAGGAACGTAGCCATGAAACACTGTGTTCGGACATTGGGCCAGCTTCGATGTCCAATACCCTATATCGCCGGGTGTTCCTCCAACTATATGAAATGTCGCCCAGCCGCATCGAGGCGCAATAGCGCTTATTATCTCCATGCCCTTTCCCTTATACAGATGCCCGACATAACCAACCTTGAACGTGCCGGTGAGGCTGTATTTCTCCACATTCGGCGGAACCGGATCCGCGCCATTGGGCGCGATGAAAAATTTTCCCGCATGTTGAGGAAAGAGGCAGAGGCTGTTGTCCCGCAGACGTTGCGTCGTCACGACCAGCATTCGGAATGCCTTTAGGCCAATCAGTTTGGCAAGGCGCTGACGCTGACGGCTGCTCAAACTGCCAATCGGATCGTGAAGCTCAAAAACGGTCGTGAATCCGAAAAGTCCGGCAGAAACAAGCGCTACAGTAGCCGAGCGTGTAAAGATGACATGCGGCCGCAGCCAGACCGCAGCAAAAAGCGCCAACATCGAAAAAAAAAGCTCCCTGCCGGGCACAGGCCAAAAGGGTACGGGGAGAACGCGGAATGGGAACTCGGTGTCCAATCCATATTCGCGCGCGATCTTTCCATAATGATCTTGTCTATTCATGGAGGCGCGCGGAAGCGCTAGTAGGACCTCCGCACCAGCAACACGAAATGCCTGACACATCTTTGCGACTTGTACCGCATTGGCGGCCAGCGCCGGGACGTGTGCCGAATGTATGTAGAGAAGCCGCATCCACAAGACCTATCTTTCATGCTTCGGCTATGGCGAACCAAGCCAGCATGCTTCTCGGGTCAGTTCTCAGGAGACATCGCGAGCAGGCATTCGGGGACATCATGAACAGTCAACTCGGTTGTCGTCACATCCAGAAGGGAATTCAAATAGGACGCACATTCCGTTGCCTTGACTGCCTCTTCGAACGAGTCCGGTCCGATTTCGCACAAGCGCGGTGAGGAGAAACGTGTTCGCAGCGCATAACTATATGATGAACAGGCACTCGGCTGTGCCCGGGGTAACAGCGACACGTCTCTGTGACGTCTAAAACATAAATCAAATTAGACCAAAAGCCGTTTGGAACCTGTCCTTATGGAGAGGAGAGGCGACCCCGAGCGAGAGACGGGGGGCGCCAGGAGCAAGGGTTTTGTCTCCATACGGCATGCACTCACCGAGGACGTGACATGTCACTCCAACGCAGTAGCACCGCTGTCGGGAGGTCAGGAAACCGAAAGCGCGGCCGGGGGGGCAGCGCCACCATCGGGTGGATTGAGCCCGGTAGCGGCGATTTGAAATCACAGGATGTGGACAGCAAAATTGACGTAGTGCATCGACTGCGTATCGCTCATGTCATTACTCGTCTCATCAATGGCGGTGCTGATGAGAATACCGTCTATTCCTGCAATTGGGCCGCCCAACGAGGACATGATGTTTTCCTGCTACACGGCGAGGCGGTTCACCCAGAAATTTTAGCTAAAGTGGACCCGCGGGTGGAACTCATTGGCATCCCCGACTTGACCCGGTCCATTTCGCCTGCCTCCGACATGAGGGCATTGTTGGCGCTTACCCGGAGATTCCGCGCCTTGAATGCCGACATCGTACATACGCATACTAGCAAGGCAGGCGTTCTCGGCCGTTTCGCAGCATGGGCGGCGGGGGTTCCAGTGATCATTCATGGCGTGCATATCGTGCCTTTTGTCAATGTCGGCGTCGCCGAACGGCTCACCTATCTCGTCTTGGAAAAACTGGCGGCGTTAGTCACCAGTGCATTCATCAGTGTGAGTGAGGGCATCCGTGACTTATGCATGAGCGCGGGAGTGGGACATGCTGACAAACATCATGTCGTCTATTCCGGATTCGATCTCGATCGCTTTCGCAACGCCAGTCCGCCAGCCGATTGGCGTGAATTGTTGCGCTTGACACCGGACGCGCCGCGCCCGTCTGTGCTCTTGATGATTGCGGCGTTCGAGCCACGCAAGCGACACGCGGAATTTCTAAAGATTTTCAAGAAAATCGCCGCCCGCTTACCCGACACGGTACTTGTGCTCGCAGGCGATGGGCCGCTTCGCTCGATCGCCGAATCGCAAGTCAACCGGCTGGGGCTCCAGCGCCGAGTGGTCTTTGCCGGCTATCGCGACGACCCCGAGCGGCTGATCGCACTCGCGGATCTCTGCCTGCTCTGTTCCATACGGGAGGGATTGCCCCGCGTGCTCATGCAATATCTCGCCGGCGGCAAGCCTTGCGTCGCTTGCGATCTGCCAGGTCTTCGCGAAGTGCTCCGTCCTGGCACCAATAGCGTGATCACACCTCCGGACGACTTGGGCGCTATGGCCGACGCCACGGCCGCCCTCCTGGAGGATCGCGAAAGACTGGCTTGCCTCGCCCGAGGTGCCGCAGCGACGGATCTTTCGAACTGGGATACCAAGCGGATGGGCAAGCGGATCGAGGCAATTTACCGCCAGGCTCTCAACCAGCATCTGGCGAGCAAGGGAGCGTCGACTAGGCCTCCTGTTCGAAATCTGGCGCTTCCGCGATGAAGTGCCCCACAGAGATCGGGCAGATTGCCGGATTTGTTGGCGGTAAATTCGGTGGATTGATATGAATGTAACAGAAGTTGCCTCTGCTCATCCGATGATTACCCCGCGAGCCGAAGGCCTTCGCAGCATACGCATTTTGCTCGTGCTCTCCACCTATTTTCCAGAGTCATATGGCGGCGCCGAGCAACAGACGCGGCGATTTGCTCGGGCGCTGATCGAAAGGGGCGTCTCCGTAACCATTTTGGCACCCAGATTGTCACACTCGACGCCGAAACGGTCCGCCATCGACGGAGTGCCCATCGAGCGCCTTCGCTTGCATGCCGCGCCGAATTTGGGCGGGCGGCATATGCTGTCGTTCCTGTCGTGGTGTGTCCAGCTTGTGATCTGGATGCTGCGCCGTCGCGACGAATTCGATGTTGTGCATATCATTCATGCCCGACTTCACGCCCTTCCGGCGACGTTGGCAGGAGCCCTCCTGCGCAAGCCCGTTCTCGCAAAAATGGGCCGCGGCGGACGGTGTTTCGATCTCGACGTTGTGCGCGAAAAGAAAATTGTCGGCCGCTGGGCGTCGTCCGTGATCAAACGGCACGTCACGGCCTTCATCGCCAATAGCCGCCAAATCGCAGGTGACCTGAAGAGACACGGCATCGAAGCGGATCGCATTCACATGATTCCAAACGGGATTGATCTGCCTCAAAAGCCGCGCCGACAGCAGAGCACAGATGGCACCCGACGCTTCATTTGCCTTGGCCGCATCGAGCCGGAGAAATGCCTCGAGCACATGATCGATGCGTTCGCGGCCCTTCCCGCCGAGGCGCAGGCGCAACTGACCGTCTTGGGCGATGGCCAGTGTCGCGCCGCGATCGAGAAACAGTCGGTGCGGTTGGGCCTTTCCGGCAGGGTCAAATTCGCCGGCGCGGTCGAAGATGTCTTTCCATTCCTGTGGAAGGCTGACTTCTATCTTTCCACCTCGGTGTCGGAAGGCATGTCAAACGCCCTGCTCGAGGCCATGAGTTGCGGTGTGGTCCCGATCATCACCGATGTCAGCGGTGCGTCCGATATTGTGGAGCATGAGCGCAGCGGCTTTTTGGCTCGCTCGCATGTGGAGTATGGCGGGCTCCTGCTTCGCGCGCTTGGTCTATCGGAAGCCGAGCGCTATGCGATGGGAGAGCAAGCGGTGAACACCATCACTATGCGCTTCAGCATGGAGAGGGTTGCCCGAGAGCAAGTGAGTCTCTACGCCACGCTTATGCAGAAAGCCTTGCCATGCGCGCGCTGAAGTTGGCTTGCAGGACCCACGTGGCGGAATCTCGCGGCTTATGCCGGCATTGCTCGCTTCGTTTGGCTTAAATCTTCGGGTAAAAAGATCACATGAGGCTCATCCTTCATATTGGCACGCATAAAACGGGAAGCACGGCGTTACAGCAATTCCTGTCAGCAAACGGAAAAGGGCTGCGCGAATATGGAATATGCTACGCCTCGCCGGTCCATGAGTTTAATTTCAACAGCATTGCCAATACATTTTTACTTGACGGACAAGAGAAGTTTCGAGATTTACTTCTTGAGAATTTTAGAAAGGCAGAGCGATATGGAGCTCACACAATCATCGCAAGCTCCGAGAATCTTTATGCTATGGTGCGGTATCTAACGCGCTTCAAAGGTGCGGAATCGAACACCGAGGTTCTTGCACGAGAGCGCAGTATCATCGAGCGCTTGCGCGCCACAATTCCTAGTCATGTAGAATGCCAAGTACTATGCTACGTAAGAAGGCCGGATCATTATCTCGAATCTCTGTACAATCAAAATGTGAAGCGCGGCGATCTGCTTACAGGCGATGTTGTCGACTTTTTTAACACAATTAATGATATTCTAGACTATCATCGCTACCTATCCATCTGGCGCGATGTCTTTGGGAGTAGCGCCTGCTCGGTACGCACATACGAAGCGGCTCTGCCAAATCTGATCGATGATTTCGTGAGACATATTCTTGGTATTGAGGATCTCTCCGCTTTCACGCTGCCGCATCTTCGTGCAAACGAGCGGCTAAGTCGAGATGTTCTGGAATATAAGCGCATTAGAAATGAGCATATTCTTCTTTCCGAGAGCAAAATGGAGCGCAAGATATATGCATTGGTAGACAAGAGAATAACAAGACCTAACAATAATCACGAATATCTCTCGCCTGATGAAAGGGCCGCTCTTCTTTCGAGTCTGGAAACCTCCATGGAGCGGCTGCGAACAGTATTCACTGTGCCGCCCTTTCCGCGGTTCAACCTCGAAGCGACCAGGGCGTCCTGGCAACCTTATCCGGGACTTTCGCTCGAAACGAGGCGAGAGATCGAATTCCACTACAATGCCGTTCAACGCCAGATCGGCTTCCGTCTGGAACGCCTTCTCATGCGGGCGGCGTCCTTGACGCGCAGGCGGCTGCCATTTCTCTCATGGCTTCTCGATTTTGCGCGCGGCAGCGGAATACGCAGATTGCTGCTGGAGGCAACAAGCCGGTTTCAGTGAAGCGATGCTTGTGCTGGGATGCCAGTCCCCAGCATAATGAGAAACGGTGACTGGGCGCCCAAGGAATGAGTAATTTGAAACTGTCCATGCGCATCCCTTGCCTAGCAAAGCGGCAAACGCCGTTGAAGTCGTCAAGGCGTGGCAGCGGGTTTCAATCCGTCGGCTGCAGAGGCGTCGACAAATGGAACGAGATCACAGGAGCTAGAGCCGAACAGAATGGCGAGAGTTACCCGAGAAGCTTGGGCGAGAAAATCATTCGGTATATCCATGCTATACTGGTTGCGCGCCGGTATGGCCAAAGGCCAAGTGCGCCGAGCGGAGCTTGCTTTGCAAGCCTTTCCACGGTTTTGGCTATGAAGCCACCAAGGCGGCTTGGCGGCCCTGTCCCGGGCCCCTCAATCGAAAGAAGGCAGGAAATCGAATGCCCACTCGCCCAGGCGCTGATGGCCTTCCGGCTGGAGCGCGTTTTCCAACGGATCGCGTCCATAGCGCGCAGACGATCGCCATTATGCGAAGGATGCTTCTCGTTGCATTAAGCCGTCTCACGTAGTCGAGTGCATTTTTCCCAGTCACGAGTTCGAAGCACGTGAATGAAAGCCGGAATTTGACACACCAGGCCGCCCGGGGACTTTCCTGGTCGGGCGCCATGCTGTTGGTTCGAACCTTATTACAAGTCCTGATCACGGCCGTTCTCGCGCGCCTGCTTTCCCCCCGAGAGTACGGCGTTGCCGGCGCTGCGCTGATCGTCGTAGCCATCGGCAATAACATTGCCAATCTCGGGATGTCGCAAGTCGTGGTCCAGCGGCGAGATCTTGAAAGGCGCCATATGGGAACCGTGGCATTCATGTCCCTGCTGATCGCCGCGGGCATGGCCGTTCTTCAATGGGTGTTCTCAGGAGCGATCGCCGATTTCCTTCGTGTGCCGGAGCTCAACATTGTTTCCCGGGTGCTCGCCTTCAGCATGTTCGCAAACGCATTCAATCTTGTGGCTGAGGCAGCTCTCTCGCGGAACTTGAAGTTCAAAATATCCTCGACGGCGAGCTTGACGGCATGGACCCTCGCCAACGTCGGCTTGGCTATTCCGCTCGCCTATCTTGGATTGAGCTATTGGGCGTTGGTGATCGCTTACATGGCCGAAGCATTCATCCTTGCAGGGATTTATCTCTCTACGGCTGGACAATACCTTGTCAGGCCAAGCTTCGACTTGCAATCCTATCGGGATATCCGAAGCCAGAGCCTTGGCCTTTCAGTGGCCGGGTTCTCGAGCTTCATCTCCAGATATATAGACAATATCCTGGTCGCACGGATAGTCGGAACAACAGAGCTGGGCATCTACTCGAGAGCCTATAATCTGGTTGCAAACCCATCAAATCTGCTCGGAAATCTTACCAGGACCGTGGTTTTCCCGTTGATGTCGAAGGTTCAGCATGACAAAGCTAGGCTGCGTTCCGGTCAGCTCAAAGGTTATGCGCTTACGGCGGCTCTCACCTTTCCAGCCAGTGCGTTTATTTGCTGTTTCGCAAAGGAGCTTGTACTAACGATTTTCGGCGATCAGTGGACCGACGCTATTGTTCCCATTGCGACATTTTCTGTGGCGATTTATTTTCGCGTTGCCTTTAAGGTGTGCGGCGTTGTTTTACTTTCTACGGGCCATAGTTACCGAACCGCGACGATGCAGATCGTCAATTTGATGCTAATCGCCTGCCTCGCGTCGCTCTCGGCACCATACGGAATAAATGCGGTAGCGGTGGCGGTTTCAGGGGCTATCGCATTGAGCTTCGTAATCTACGCACTCATGAGCTGCCGCTTGACCGAATTGTCGCTTCTGGACTTTGTCCTGGTTCATGTCCCACCGGCCATCTTTGCCATCGCAGTCTTTGTAACTGGCACGATCGTGAAGATCCTGCTCGATGGTTTGCCCGATCCATTAGTGCTCTTGGCGGGCTCTATGATCATTGGCGGCCTATCGGCTGCGGCGATCTATGTGAAGGCCTCGCTTCTCTTTGGAAAGTATGGCGTGAAGGTTTTGCAGAGTTTGACGTCGACGAAAGCGGCGTGGATTAAGTGGACGCCCAGTTGAAAGGCGGTGGCACTTGTTGAGCCTCTAGCGCACTTTTCTCGCCAGAGATGAGGCGTCTCATGGCTGATGTTGCAATCTGCGGAGCTTACGATGAGAAGCGCGATAATGGGTAACCGGTGTCCATGGTGTGTCTGAAACCAGAGATTATTGGCACACGATAATGACCAACCGCATTTCCCGCCGAGATTTGGCGCGGGGCGCATGCGCGGCCCTTCTGCTGACGGCATCCGGTCGCCCAGGACGGGATGCTCTCGCCGCCGGTCCGGAACAGGGCTCGCAGCAGGAGGGACAACTCTGGCATCCAGATCTGTTCCCGGAGATGATCGTAAAATCCTGGTATCAGGAGGATTTGGCCGAAGGCGAAGTCTCCTCGTGGCAATCCGGCGGCGTGAAGCCTGTGGCTGCGGTGCAGGCCGAGCCTTCTCTGTGCCCGACAAAGCTTGGAAAAAACGGCGTCATCTTTAAGAAGGGTACGAAACAGGCATTGACTTGGCCTGCCGATAACGACGCCCCATACCTTCACCGCTGGTGGCTCGTGATCGCCCGCTGCGATTCAGCAGCCAACTCCGATGCGAACAACGTTTCTGTTTTGTGCGTCAATGGCGCCGAGGGTGGTTCGGTGCACCGGCAGCCGCGGGTCTGCTTCAGGCCATCGACAGGCACATTCGTTTCACAGGTTGATGACGGCAAGATCAAGAGCGAGGAAGGGAAATGCTCGACGGATTTTGGCGGCTGGAATGTCATGGTCGGGTACCGCCGGGGGTTCGTGATGCAGGTTGTGGTGAATGGGGTCAAGACGGCTGGCCAGACGATCTATGCATTGGCACCCAACCGGATGAAATCGGAGAGCTTCATGGGCGATGTGAACAATCCGATGAGGGCGGATGTCGCGATCGACTGCGTCATCATCGGGCAAAGCGAACTAGATGACTCGCTGATCGACATACTGATGGGATGGGGCATGTGGCGCGTCGGCCGGCAATCCGACCTGCCCAGCGATCATCCCTATCGCCAGCGCCCTCCTTCATCCGTGGATGCGAACAACAAACCGGCACGTTACGCATTCGACTCAGCCTCGTGGGAGTCCTGGGCAGCCATCGGGAATGAGCGATATGCTCATCGTGGAGAAGCGGCGCCACCGATCCGCGGTTACACAACGGTTTTTTTTGATGATTTCGATTCCAACACGGTTGTCGATGATTCCAAAGGTGCCCAAGCCAGCATCTGGTATGCGCCGACCTCTCTGGCGAATGTTGGCGTTGACGCCAATACCCAGCGGATCTCGGGGTCGCCTTCCTCATATGTGCACGACGCCGCCAGCCACACGCTGGTGCTCCGGCTCTTGCATAAGGGCCGCTGGAGAACAGGCGCGTTCTCTTCAGTGAACAACAATGGCCAAGGGCGGTGTTGGGGAAAGGGCATCTTTGAGGTCCGCGCCAGACTTCCAAAGATCGCAGCGCCCCGCCCCGGATTTTTTCCTGCTTTTTGGGCGTATGGCAAAGAGCATCTGTTCTGGAGGACGCGCAATCGTCTTGAGACTGACTTTTGGGAATATGATGGTCTCAATGGGGCCTACATCAACATAAGTCAGCACGTTCACAAACCCAAACTCGGTTATGCAGATCCACATATCGCGACAGGTAGCGTGCACCGGAAAATAGCCGGCTATCAGGTCGATCCATCAAATGGCTTTCCGGCGACAATCGACATATATGATGGCGAATTTCATACTTGGTACGCCCAGATCGAGGATGATTACAGTTATTTCGTGATCGATGGCTGGGAAGTGGCGCGCGTTCCGACGAGCCCGGAACTCGCAGCGAAAAAATACATCATGGTGGATTTCGCTTACGATCAAAACAAGGGGCGTGTTCAACCGGACCCATCGCAGACATATGACATGGTCATTGACTATATAAGGGTCCGGCAAACGGAAACGGATCTGGCTAGGGTTCCGCCGGGTTTCAGCGCACTGCCGACCTTGTCGGGCCGGGCTTCACCAAGCCAAGCGCTGACCGTCGTACCGAACGTGGTTGCGTCGCAAATAGAGTGTCTGTGGTATCGTGACGGCGTTCCGATCGTGGGCGAAACCGGCACAGGCTATCAGATCGGCTCGCAGGATATGGGGCATAAAATTCGCTGCCATGTTCGCGCGGTCTCTGTGCTCGACCAGCCAGAAGCCTGGACTCAGGAAAGCGAGACCGTAGGCTAGGCCGCAGCGACTGCGGACCGTAACGATGTAACGATGCGCCATCACTCTCCATCGACTGGCTGATGACCTCTACCCACTCGAGGCACCGTTGGACATTGGAAGACGCAGACCCTCATCGCTGGACTGCTCTGCCTGGGTCACCGCCCCTTTCGTCGTCGATACGCCGATGAACCGGCGCAAAATCTTCTCTGCACGCCGGGATACCAACAAGATTCTGTCTCCGGGAAAGAGAACATGTTAAAAGGATATCGCGCCGCGTGGGGCTATGATGCGTTATCTCCTCACATTCGCGATACTAAGCCTTTTCCTGCCAATCAGGCTCGAGACGGGTCTTGTATTGCTGCGTCCGTTCGAGCTGATCACATTGCTATCGCTCATCATTGGCCTAACGACGGGCCGTTGGCGAGGTTTGGTTTTTCCAGCCAGTTTTCTACTCCTCCTGCCCTTCTTGGGCTGGGACATGATCTCGGCCTTTAGCGTGGACATAGAGAACGGCCTGCGCGAGCTGTTGCAGATGTCCGCAGTGGGCGCCTTTGCGTTCGTCCTCACACAGGAGGCCAGACGGCTCGATACGCACCAGACAGTGAACATCTTGCTTTTCGGCATGGTGCTGATCCTCGCCTATACGATCGCCTGGCATGTGGCTCATGGCTACCCGGTCGGTTGGAAACATCTGTTCGATCCAAGGCTCGTGTTCACCTTCCTTCCAATCACGCTCGCGGGGCTGCTGCTCTTCGCCGGCCGGGCCAAGCGGCGCCACCTTTGGTTTGCATGGGCAGGGCTACTTCCCCTGCTCGTGCTATCTGGAGAGCGCAAGGCTTTTTTGATTTATCTCTTTCTGACCGCTGCGCTTCTGACACGCGGAAGGCTCGCTGCTATGGTACCGGCGATCGCCGCCGGCTTCGTGGGTCTTTTTGTGATCTCGACCACGATGGACAACGCCTATATCCAGAAGCAATTGCAGACGATGCTCGATCCGCTGAGCATGGGGCAGTACGAATACCTGGCCGCAAAGGGGAAATATGCCCCTGGAGATACGCCGAGCAACGTCCAGCGCTCGTTTGCCTTCACTCTGTCAAGACGGCTCATCTCCGAACACCCACTAATGGGCGTGGGCACGAACCAATTCAAAAATATCATCGATACTGAGTTCCGCAGTCTTCCTGAGGAGTTGCGGCTGGGGATCCATGGCGAGTTTCAACGCATACTCACCGAGAATGGCATCATTGGGCTCAGCCTCTATCTTCTGATATGGGTCGCCGCATGGTTTCGGTTAAGCCGTGTTTTAACCTCGGCACTTTTTCACGGATTGATCGGAGCAGCCCAGGCACGGCTTCTGCCCCTCGTAGTCCTTGTTCCCTGTGCTTTCTACGTTGGAACAGAAGCCTCCGGCACACGAGCTTTCGTCACGCTGATCCTTGTCTCGCTCCTGCCGGAATTGACGCGGCACGGGCTTTGCCTGGTATTGAACAGGGCGCGGAGGAGCCGCCCGACGAGCACTAGTCATTCTCGATTTCTTGGTCGCGCCTTGCCAGGAAGCACAAGATGAGTGTTTCGGTCATTTTGACATGCCACAATGAGGAGCGCTTCATTGTGCAGGCAGTGGAAAGCGTGATCAATCAGACCGCTTCGGGCGGCATCAGAGAGATCATCATTGTCAATGATGGCTCGACGGACGGCTCGACCGAAGTGATTGCGTCGTTGGTCGATCGGGAGCCGCGCATCCACGTCCTGACAACGGCGGGTATCGGGCCTTCATCGGCGAGGAATCTTGCAATCAGACATGCCACCAGTGATTTTATTGCATTTCTCGACGGCGATGATTTCTGGGCTGAGGACAAGCTTGAGCGTCAATTGACCGCCTTCGGCAATGGCTGCAAGGCAGCTCTCGTCTATGGTGATTTAGTCGACTTTTCCGCTCCAGATCTTTCCGATGCTGTGCCCGTGGCCGTTGGCCGCTATCGCGCGGATCAACACGATACGCTACCGACATATTTTCTGCTTGATGGCCCGATTGTTCCTTCCAGTATCGTTATGCGGCGAGAGATTATTGAAGATATCGGGTTGTTCAACGAGACAATCAGGGTTGGGGAGGATACGGAGTTTTGCATGCGCGTAGCCGAGCGCTGGACATTTCAACATGTGGCCGGAGCACTCGTCTACAAGCGGCGTCATGGCTCAAACACAACCCGCAGACTCGACGCGCTTCTGCCGGTAGCTGAACACCTCACGCGAGAATGGGTCATCCGACGGCCGGAGCTTGCGCACCTCGCGCGGCGGCGCAACGCCCGTTTATACGCGAAAGCCGGCAATGATTGCGTAGCTCAAGGCGAAAAGAAGCGCGGAGCGCGCTTACTCATTCGCGCGATTCTGCACGATCCATTGTCCTGGCGGGTATACGTTTACATTTTTCTCTGCGCCCTACCTGCAGGCATGGAGCCGCAGGTGCGCCGCGCGGCCAAGCTATTGTTCTACCGCGTCATGCGCAAAAGACTTTGCTGATCTTAAAGATGCTAGCGAATTGGCGAGAGTTCGAGCATCTCATGCGGCAGCCTGGGAATCCCTCCGCCGATGTCCTGACGGCAACGACGCAACACGGCCACATCGACCGATGAACCGGGCTTTTCAGCCCAGTGCCACACGTCCAGTGCTCACACTTCGGTGAGCAAGGCATCTTCGACCAGGTCCGCACGCCGACAATAGCAAAGCGTGTCATGATAATCGCTCCCGCGGATGGTCGACCAAAGCACCAGGGAAGAGCTTCGACGATTTGGTCAAAACGCTGGCCATCTTGCGAGCACAAGAAGGAAAGCTTAGCGGCATTGGTCGCCTCAGACACCACGCCAAATCCGCCGAAAGCCTTCTGGCAAAACGGTAGGGCGCGTTTATTCGCATTTCCTAATATTTTATCGTCTGACCCGTTCCGATATGTTATGATGGTTAACGCGGTGAGAGCTCGACAGCCAAGGAGCGCGTCACGCGAGCGGCTGCGAGTGGGACGGCGATGTCCTATTTGCTATTTTTGCGCGGCCTTATCATAGTCCTGTTGGCATTCGCCATCAGTACATATTTCCGTACCGGCTCGCTCTGGAGCACGATTGTCCAAACGGCAATTTGTGGGATCTTGATCCAGATTGGGTACTTTGTTGCTGTCATGCTGCTTGTGTGGCGATCCAAAGAATCCGAGATTACGAAATCACACATCGCGCGCGATGAGTCCGAAAGGGAGCAACGGCCGAGCCATTTGGTGAATAAGGCGGACCACTTTCCGCCTAGAGGAGGGCGATCAGCACGATGACGCCCCACACCACGATACAAAATGTGACTGCAGCCTGTCTTATTCGGGCACTGGAGAGGCGTTCCGCGAGGCGCCAAATGCGCGCAGACCTTTTGCTGTGATCGTTATCGCGCGCCTGTGATCGACGAGTCATTCCAATCGACATCCCTGTTTCAGGCTCAACCTAGGCCCGAAATCTCTTGCTCAGATGTTGCAATTTGGCAAACACGACCCAATTTCTTCCTTTGATTGGATCGCCCGACCTGGAGCGGAGCATGGGGCGCGCGAGGTTTCGCCTTATAACAATCAGAGGTTAGGAATTCGCGCCTTTGGCGAGGAGCGGGCTGAGGCTCCCCGAGCAGTGCGCCCCTGTGCTCCGCCGGCGTCGATACTGAATTTGCGGACATTTGGTCAGATAGTGTGGTAGGGTATTTGTCACTGCCTATGCGCTGCCAGTCTCATCCCACGGGTTTGAAGGCGTATGCTCCGCGAAGTTGAAAATCGGCACCCGGATACTGCCTTCATATTCGGCGATCCCCAGTCGGGAACGATTGATTTCGAGACACTCCTAGCGGCAGCGCGGCGGCAGTTGAGGTTCGTCCTTACATGCGTGCTCGCAGGCCTTGTGCTGGGGCTGGTGTACCTTGCGGCCGAGGTGCCATTGTACGAGTCGACGGCCAGAATCCTGATCGACAAGAATCAGCCATCCGTCGTGACGAAGTTAACAGAGAGCGGAAGCTCCACACAACTTGACCCGATGATGCTGAGTCAGGTCGAATTGTTGCGTTCCGACCGGATCGGGCTAAAGGTCGTTGACAGCCTCGGTCTTGCTACCGATCGCTCCTTCTTGTCGGCGCCGTATTCGCTGCTCAACATTCTCACAAGATCGGTCGCTTCGGCAGTGCGGTCATTCATTGGCAGTTCCGAAGGGGGAGCGTCGGTGAAACCGAGCGCGGCGGGAGGGCCTGATCGATGGCAGGCATTTGGCATTCTGACTGATAATTTAACGGTAGCCCGCGTAGCCGATACTTACGTTCTGCAAATCCAATTTCAGTCGCCCAGCGCTGAAATGGCGCAAAAAATAACCAATAAATATGCTGAAATCTATATCTCTGACCAAGTTGGAGCTAAAGATGAGTCGATCATCCGGGCTCGCAGTGCCCTGGCGCAAGAAGTCGAGACGGTGCGCAAGCGATCGGTCGACGCTGAGCTCGCGGTCCACAGGTTCCGAACAGACACTACGCTGACCAAGGAAACGCTGGTTACCTTGCGCCAGCTCGAACTTGAAGCGTCTTCCCTCAAGACGCAATATGAACAGGTCCTGCAGCAGTACCAAGCGAGCCTGCAGAACCTTTCGATGGCGTTGACTGAGGCGCGGATTATCTCGGAAGCGTCATACCCCGGCGGACCGAGTTCTCCGAACAGCATTGTTACGCTGGCAATCTGCGCCGTGCTCGGCGGCATGATTGGCGCCGGAGTGGGCGGAATTCGGGAGTACCGGGAGCGTTTTTTCCGCACGAGGGGTCAAGTGCGCGATGAGCTCGGACTTGACACGCTAGGAATGATCCCGTTGCTGGACGGGAAGCCAATTCGCCAGAACAAGCGTGATCATGCGGCAGGAGAGCGGTCATTCATCGAGGTGGGGAACAGCGCTTTTAACTGGGTAGAGCAGCATCCGCACTCGGAATTCGCTGAAGCGATGCGAACGGTGAAAGTCGCTGTTGATGTCGAGATACCAACGAAGAGCACCAAGGCGATCGGCATCGTTTCCTGCCTTCCGGGAGAAGGAAAGTCGCTGGTCGCAGCTAACTTTGCGACGGTTCTTGCCATGCAGCGTTGTAAGACGCTGTTGATCGATGCCGATATACACAATCCGGGCTTGTCCCCTATGTTAGCCAACGGCTGGGAACGAGGCCTGGCCAACTTGTTGGCTGGAGACTTCAATGCGAAAGATATGCTGGCCCATGAGTCATTGCCATTGAGGTTCCTGCCCGGCGTGAACCAGAGCCAAAAAAAGCTCGCAAAAACCGTGCAGCCTATTGAGAAAATGGGCGACTTTCTGCTCAAGGCGGGCTCTACGTTCAATTACGTCGTCGTTGATTTGCCCCCGTTGGCTCCGGTCGCGGACGTGAGGTCCTTCGTCCAGCACCTCGACGGCCTTGTTCTGGTCGTTGAATGGGGCGTGACCGCTCGTACATTCGTGCGCGAAAGCCTCAACAACAATCCGATCCTTGCGGACAAATGTATCGGCGTCCTGCTCAACAAGGTCGATATCAAAAGAATCAAGCTGTATCAAAAGTTCGGCAGTGCCGAGTTTTACAGTGAGCGTTATAGTCAGTATTACAAGACTTAGTTAACCCATGGAGGCTGTGATGAACAAGATCCTCGAATGCCGAAGTTCGTCCGGTCCTATCGATGCGAGACGCAGGAAATTGTGTTCGACGCGCAAGGCCGGGCGGCGGTGGAGACGGTGTTCGTCGGCAAGGACCGGCAATACAATCGTCGCTGCCTCCAGCCGACGGCCTGCGCTGGGATCGGGCTAGGAGAAGGGCCAGGTCGAGATGCCGAGCCGTCAGAATTCACGATCGGCCCGGCTATCTTGGTCGCCAGTCCTTTGCCGGTCCTTACATTCCGCAACCCAGCACCGCCGTAGCGCGGACACGCAAAGCACCTTGCGAATAGGCCTGCAGCATATTCTGTCGTGCCTGCATTCCGATCTTCTTGCGGAGCATTTCATCGCCCGCGAACACTAGTGCTTTCGTCACCGCCATCTCCGCCGAGGGAACAGCAAGCTTCAACATATTCTCTCCATCCTTGCCGTAATCCCGGATACCGCCGACGTCGGTCGCGATCATCGGAAGGCCGGCAAGCATCGCCTCGGCGACGACGATGCAGAACCCTTCCGTATCGGACAGGTTGATGAACATGTCATGATCACAGGCTAGCTCGAACCAGCGCGCGACATAGCCATGGAAATGCACGCGATCTCCAATGCCGAGCTCATCCGCCCTGCGCGAAAGCGCCTGCCGTTCCGGCCCGTCGCCGTAAAGATCTAGGCTTGCAGAAACGCTGCGGTCTTGGAGCATTCGGATGGCCTCGAGCAGGCGGTCAAAGTTCTTCAGCGGAATAAGCCGTCCGGCAGCAGCAAGGCGCAAGGGTGTGTGAAGCGTGTAGTCGCGCTTGTAGGTGGAAGCCTCATCGGAGCAAAACAGAGGCACGATATGCGACCGGCGAGTGCGCGGCAGGAAGTATGCTTGCGTCTCCTGCAGCGTGCTTTCGCAATCAGCCCAGATTTCGTCGACGCGCCAGGACAGCGCCTTGAGCACAGGACCATAAACGCCTGCGGCGCGCCGGGAGCGGTAGCGGTAGCGGGCGGTGTGTTCGAATGAAACGCAGTGCAGCCGAGGAGCAAACATCGCAGCAAGCCGTCCCAGGAGATTGGCCTGTTTGAGCGACAACGCAACCATATCCGGCCGCCACTCCCAGATGAGCCGCAACACCACAAAGAACGAACCTCCTAAGTTGCGCAAGGAAGTCTCTTCACTCTGCGAAGTGAGGATGAAATTGTGCTCTCCCACCTGTGCGGCGATTTCATCGGCAAGAGCGCCCCCTCGACCCCGGCAACAGGCAAGAATCTTCAGCTGGTGGCCGCTGAAAAATCCTGCTCGCAACAAAGTGAGCAGTCCGTGCTCGGCGCCACCGGGGTCAAATCCGTAGATGAAGTAAAGAATTCGCATGTGATAGTGAAGCGCTCCGATTATTTTGCACCTCGTATCTCTATCGCAAATAACTGTCAGTCTTGTGTGGACTCTACGCCGCTTGTGGTGATGGCCCGGCGGTGGGTTGGTAGATTTCTCAGTGCCGCCGCCTGGCCGGTTTCTGACCTTTCAGACGCAATCGTATGGCCTTATTTCTCTCCACTGCCTGCCAATGAATATTGGATGCGCGTCTCAGGCCGAAAACAATCAACTCGAAGGCCTGCGTCGCCAGCCGCCGCCCAGTTCCATGGGTCTGCCTGACCGGGGATAGGTGTCCGTCTCACCTGCCGCTACACGCCAGAATAGGCCTGCGGGAACGACGCCAGCTATTTGATACCGGCCCCGCCCAACTCTTCCGCCTGGGCGACTTTTGTACCTAGCTTTGCCTAGGATAAGTGAGGGCATATCGCACAGACACGCTGTGACCGAGGGCACAGTGAACTCGAAATTTTCGTGACAGGTTGGAGCAGCTGATATCCTCCTCGATCCGGAACTGCTCAATTCATTTAATGGGTTGCGACAAGGGGCTGAATTGGATGAGCGCAGATGTCGAATAGATCGGCGCGGTGGCGGGCTGGCAGTTGCGCAGCACCCGCATGCATATCTCTGTTGTTCGCATACGCGAATCTGTCGAATGGCCCTGCCCTAGCTGAGGAGCACAAAGTCGACGAATACCGTCTGCAGACTGGCGACGTGATCGGCTTCGCTGTCATAGGCTATCCCGAAATGCAAAAGCGAGCTGTTATCGATCGGAGCGGTGTAATTGTGTTGCCGGTCTTGGGTCCCCTAAACGTTCTCCAGAAGACAATAGAGGATGTTCGCAAGGAGGTAATCGAGGTACTAAAACCGAAGTCCCTTCCGCAGCGATCTGCTGACGGTACTGAGAATTGGACAAATTTCTATCCAGATCAGATTATAGTTGATATTGAAGAATACCGACCCGTCTATATCGACGGAGATATTGCTTCTCCTGGGACCCAGGCCTTCAGACCAGGAATGACTGTCCGACAAGCTGTGGCGGCTGGCGGCGGCTATAAGCTCGGTCGCGGTGAGGTTGCAAACCCTGAACTGACCGTGGCCGACCTTAGCGGCCGCCTTGACGTTCTGCGCATCCAATATCAGGAAAGAGAAATCAAAGTTGCTCGGATGAAGGCGCAGCTGAGCGGAGCCAGGGCGATTGAGGTTGCGGACGCACAACGTGACCCGAGCCTCGAACCTCGTCGCGACCAAGCTTTGCAACAGGAGCAGAAGCATCTTGAAGCTCTCTATGCGGACCAGGAGAAGGAGCGCGCTTCAATCACGTTGGCCACGACCAAGGCTGCCGAACGGATGGGCTACCTGAAGGAGCAGCAGAAGGCGGATCAAGCGGGTGCGGCAGCGGATGCAGAGGAACTTGATCGCCTCAAGAAGCTCTTCGAAAAAGGTCTGATCCAGATCACCAGGGTGAACGATGCTCAACGCGCAGTGCTCTTGTCAGCGACCCGCGCTTTGCAAACCAACGCTGAGATCTCTCGACTTGAACGCGACCAAGGCGATTTGCAGCGAAGCCTTGAGAAGCTTGCCGACCAAAGTCGAATTGACCTGCTGGCTAACTTGCAGACCGAAAGCGCGGCGATGACGCAAATGCGCGCTGAGATGGATTCGTTGGTTAAACAAATCGCCTATGTGAGGCAGCTGCGCAGCGACCTTGTGGCCGAAGGGAGCCGGCGGGTTACGATAGGTGTAACCCGCTCCAATGACGGACAGCCAGAGACGACCGGGGCGACTGAAGATACCCTGCTCGCTCCGGGTGACACCATCACAATTACGCTGCAGGCCCCGCCAGGAGCAGCGGTCGCGAACTAGCTAGCTAAGATTGTATTAGAGGCGCGCAGAGGTGTCCTATCGAGATGTGATCCGGGCCAAGAGAGTTCTGGTGGCTGCTCAGGGTCTCGGCAATTGCCGCGTGCCTGGATACGCCATATCGCCCCGTTTCAGCTCCTTGGCACGAATAGTAGTTTCAGCTAATATGTGCAGTGAACGACCCCATCCCAGCAACTCTGTGCCTAGCGTTGCGGCGGATAGCAGCAGACGAAAAACGCTGAAAACCAAAGACATTCAGCGGTTTTTGCGGGCGCCTGCACACCAGCGGAGAAGGGGTTCAGAATGACACTCTGTCCGTCAATCTCTCGTCAGGTCTTTGCAAACTTTAGACTGCTTGATTGTCTTATCAATGAATTGTCCAAAAATCATTTCTGGCCAGTCTGGAGACGATCGCAGTGCTCTTCGTTAGGGCGTGACTAGGGGATGGCGGAGTTGCCCGGCAATTCACAACACTCTGCCCACGCGCTCGTGGCGGTTATCATCCCTGCCTACAACGCGGAACCATTCATCGAGCGTACCTTGGCGTCCGTGCTCGCCCAAACGCATAGGAATATCGAAATAATAGTCGTTGACGATGGTTCGACCGACGGAACAGCATCGATCGTTCGACGACTGGCTGATGGCGACGGGCGCATTAAGTTACTCCAACAGAAGAATGGTGGCGTCGCGTCGGCGCGCAATGCGGGGATGCGTGCAAGCAAAGGCACCTTTATAGCGCCCGTAGACGCCGATGACCTCTGGCACCCGACCAAGCTCGAAAAGCAACTGCGTGTTTTCGCTGCGGCTGGCAATGATCTGGGGCTTGTCTATACACTTTACCGAACGATCGATGCCGATGACATGGTGATCATGACGCCGAAGCGGACCCACCCGGATGGATGGGTGTTCATGCAGCATCTCGGACAAAATTTCATCGGCAACGGCAGTTCGGCGATGTTTCGGCGCGATGTTCTCTTCGAAATGGGTGGCTACTCCTCGCGACTGCGCGAGAGCGGTGCAGAGGGTTGCGAGGACTTCTTCATCCAACAGAGCATTGCCTCGAAATACCGTTTCGGCGTCGTTGAGGAGCATCTTGTCGGATATCGCCGAACGCCAGGGAATATGTCGGCAGATTTCGTGCGAATGCTCATCTCGCGTCGGTTGGTGCTCGAGAGCGTACTTGCCCGCTGCACGGAGGCGGTGAAGCCTGTCCTGCTGGATGCGATGTTCCGCACCGATGTCGAGATTGCCAAGCTTGGGCTAATGACGCACCGATTTGCTGCGGTCGCCAGGCACTGCAGCAAAATGCTCTGGCGATCACCTTTGCAGTTCGCGAAACTCGTTGCCGCTTTCGCGGCCATTTTCCTGCGCCAGGTGAAGCGAGCGCTTTCCCAACCGGAAAGCCAGGACCGCAGCTCTGAGATCGGAGGAAATTTTTGGAACTACTCCATTCATGAGTTTGCGGATTCCGCGGAGAATGCCAACCACCGCGTCGGGCTCAGCAATCTTGCAGTAATGGACGAGAAGCTTGGCCCAGCCGGAGCCTATTTGATGCGGCTTCCTGAACAAGGGACGCTCACAACGCCCAACGAGGACACGAATTCCGACAGCCTACTACGTCCCCTCGAGACATGAGATGAAGAAGCTGTTGCTTGCTGGAGGAGCAGGATTCATCGGGTCGCACCTGGTCGACCGGCTTCTCAAAAGAAACGATTTGGACATGCTGGTTGTGGTCGACAGCCTATGGACCGGCAGGGCAGAAAACATTGATCATATCCGAGATCAACGCCTCGTGCTGGTCCGCTCCGAGGTGGAGAATTTCAAATCCGATTTCCAATTCGACGAGATTTTTCATCTTGCGTCGCCCGCGTCGCCACCAGTCTACATGCGCGAGCCCGAGCGTACCGTCTCAGCAAATCTGATTGGCGCCATGCGGCTCTTGAAACTGCTCAAAAAGGGTGGGCGAATCTGCTTTGCGTCGTCCTCGGAGGTTTATGGAAATCCGCTGGTCAACCCGCTGCCCGAGACGTATCGGGGGTCGGTGGACTGTACGGGCCCGCGCTCTTCCTACGACGAAGGCAAGCGCTGCACCGAGGCGCTCCTCTTCGAGAGCAACCGTGTCCGTGGCGTCGATGTGCGGGTTGCCAGGATCTTTAACGTCTACGGTCCGCGCACCCGAGCCGACGATGGGCGTGCCGTTTCCAACTTTATCGCCAATGCGTTGTCCGGCAAGCCGATCGTCGTTCATGGTGATGGTCTCCAAACCCGCAGCTGGGGCTATGTCGACGATATTGTCGATGGGCTCGAACGGCTGTTCTGGCTGGAGAACTTCAATCATGTGGGAGCAGTCAACGTAGGAAACGACCGGGAAATTTCGGTGCTTGAGATCGCGCAATATGTTGCGGGCCTCATTCCCGGAACGACAATTGTTCATGATGAGCCGGCGCCGCAGGATCCGACCAACCGGCGTCCTGACCTGACCTTGTGCCGAAGAATCCTGCCGGGGTGGTCATGCAAAGTGCCCTATGAAGAGGGTCTCGTGCGCACCTTGCGCTGGTTTGAGGCCAAGGGTGAAATTGGGGAAATGAGGGCAACCATGCGATCTAGAGCCGGCAATGATCGGCGTAACCTGAGATAGGTGGGTGACAAGTACTGCGGAGCGGAAGGTGAATGAATCAACGGTTCGCGTAACCGTCCTGATTGTCACTTACAATCACGCACGCTACGTGGCGGCCGCAATCGACAGCGCTCTCATGCAAGAGGCCGATTTCGGTGTCGAGATATTGATCAGTGAAGACTTCTCGACCGACGGTACCCGGGAGATTGTCGAACGATATGTTTCCAAAAATCCTGAAAGGCTGTCGGCGATCTATTCCGACAGTAATGTGAGATCGAACGAAGTCGTCGCGAGAGGACTCCGGGTGGCGCGTGGGCGCTACGTCTCGATCCTCGATGGCGACGACCTGTGGACATCCAGGACCAAGGTGAAAGATCAGGCGGCCCATCTCGACGCGCACCCGGAACTCTCTGCAATATTCTACAATGCAGTCGTGGCGGATGGCGATGAGATCACATCGAAGCGGTGGACGCGGGCGGACCAGAACCCCATCGTGACGCAAAGGGATATCTGGGAGGGCAATCCTTTCGCAACTTGCGCAGGCATGATGCGAACCGCGTGCGTTCGAGACGTGCCGTCGTGGTATGCTGATTTCTTTCCGATTACTGATTGGCCGCTGTATGTGCTTTGCGCAAAGGTAGCAGATCTCGCTTTCGTCGACGAGGTAGCAGGTGTCTACCGTCTGCATCCGGGCGGACTCGTATCGGCACTGCCAAACCGACCCAAGCTGGATGCGATCGAAGCATTCTACCGGCGCATGGCGCAGGTCATGGACACTCAAGGGGCAAGTTCTGCGCGTGGCGGCTGTTCCCGCTACTTCTATGAATGGTCGATGCGTTATCTGGCAGAAGGCGATTTTCCATCGGCCAGATCGTGCTTCCTGCGGAGCCTTCGCGGCGGTGGTATCGGACGTGACGTGCCCAAACGCGACATTGCCAGGTTGGGGCTGCACCTGCTGAAGTCCTCGGTGCTCCAGAGATGACGGCGGCTCGCGACTTCGAGTATCGCGATCCGATCTCGCCGTTGCCACGGGGGGCTGCTCGCCCGAAATGGTCGGTGATGATCCCTGTCTACAACTGCGCCCGCTTTCTTGCCGCAACGCTGGAAAGCGTGCTGGCCCAGGACCCCGGCCCGGCTCAGATGCAAATCGAGGTGGTTGACGACTGTTCCTCCGATGATCCGCAGACGGTCTTGAATGAAATCGGTAGGAACCGCGTTGGCTTTTTCCACCAGCCGCGGAATCTAGGGCATATCGGCAACTTCCATACCTGCCTGGATCGTGCCCAGGGCGAACTTGTACATCTCCTGCACGGCGACGACGCCGTCCGCCCCGGCTTCTACGAATTGCTCGGACGAGGCTTCGATGCGGACCCCAGTACGGGCGCGGCATTCTGCCGGGCGATCTTCATGGATGCCCACGGACAGGAGCTGTCGATCCCGCCTGTAATGCAGTCAGGCCCCGGACGGCTCGAGAATGCGGCGGTTCGACTGGCGCTGGAACAGCACATCATGACGCCATCAATCGTGGTGCGGCGCGCAGTCTACGAAGAACTCGGCGCGTTCGACCGGCGGCTGAAATGCAGTGAAGACTGGGAGATGTGGGTCCGCATCGCTTCTCAGTTTCCTGTCTGGTACGAACCACAGGCCCTTGCACTTTATCGGATGCACCAGCAGTCGAACACAGGACGCCATATCCGAAGTGCCGCGGACATGGCCTACACGCGAATGGCGATCGATATTTTCAAGAGCTATCTTCCAACCGAGCTTGCGGACGATGTCGCCGCGTCGGCCCGGCGGACCTATGCGCTAAGCGCTCTCGAAACTGCGCAGCGACTGTTCGGCGCCCGCGATTGGGCTGGATGCTTGGCGCAGATGAGCGAAGCGTTCCGCTTCGATCCCTCACTCAAGACAATTGGGCGTATGCTGCGGCTCGTTGCAAGACAGGGAGGTAGGATTGTCCATCCTGGCTGAAACCGTGCAGCGGCCTGCAGGACTCCGGCAAGATGAACCGGTCCGGCTCGTTTTGGCCGGATGTGGCGCCGTCACAAAGTTCTACTATGCGGAAGCGCTTTCACGCCTTCAAAGCAGAGGCCAAGTTGCAGTCGCGGGGATATTCGATCCAGAAGCGAAGCAGGCCGCACTCGTTCAGGCGCGACTGCCCTCAGCCAAGATTGCGGCCAGTTTCGAGGGCCTTGTGGCTATGGACGCCGATATTGCGATCATTGCTTCGCCACCTCGATATCACGCTGATCAGTCGATACAGGCGTTGGAAGGCGGGATGCATGTTCTGTGTGAAAAGCCGATGGCCACGAGCAGCTCCGAGGCGGATCGTACCCTTGCGGCAGCGGCAGCCAACAATCTTCATGTGGCAACAGGGCTCGTCAGAAGGCAGTTCCCTGCGACGCGGTCGATAAAGGCCATACTGGAAAGCGGATCGATCGGACGGCTGCGAAGCGTCAGTTGTTTTGAGGGAGGCTCCTTCCGGTGGCCCGTGGCTTCGATGAGCTATTTCAACTTCGCGGAGTCCGGGGGTGGCGTGCTTCAGGATATCGGCACGCATTGCCTTGACCTCCTGACCTGGTGGTTTGGAGAACCCGACGAAATCCACTACGCCGATGACGCAATGGGCGGCGTCGAGGCAAACTGCCTTGTCCGGCTGCGTTTTGGCGGCTTCGACGCGACGGTCAGGCTGAGCCGGGATTGGGCTCGCCCGAATCTGTACCGCCTTGAGGGCGAACGTGGCTCGATTTCCTGGACAGTCAATGAGACCGAGACAGTGGAGATCGCCTTGAATGGAAGTCGCACGACAGGCTTCGTTTCCTTCACCAATGCCGACGGCCGGTCGCGCGATTTTGTCGATGCATTTTGCGATCAGATTTCGGGCTTGGTGGATGCGGTCCGAAATGGGGCCCCCCTTTCCGTGCCAGCCAGTGCCGGGCGCAATGTCCTCGATCTGGTCGAACGATGCTATGCCAGACGGAAACTGATGGACATGCCCTGGCTCGGCCCGGAAGAATTGCTCCATGTCGCTGCTTGCGCCGGGAGCAGACAATGACCGGCACTGTTGCAGTGCTTGGCGCCAACGGCTTCATAGGTTGCCGCACCGTGGAGTTGCTGCAACTTTCAGGCTGGGCGAATGTGAGGCCGATCGTTCGCAGGCCGGATGCTTTGGCCAGTCTGTCTCGCTTTGCGATTGACGCAATGGTGGCGGATGCGCGTGATCTTCGGGCTCTTACCGCGGCCTTTGCAGGCTGTCAGTACGTTGTCCATGCAGTTGCCGGCGATGCCCGCACGATCGTCGATGCTGTCGAACCCGTCTATCGTGCAGCCGCCGCTGCCGGCGTGCTTCGTCTGATTTATCTCAGCAGCGCTTCCGTTCATGGCCAATCGCCCCCGCCCGGGACGGACGAAACGAGCGCGCTGCATGACGATCAGACGATCGAGTACAACAATGCGAAGGTTCATGCCGAACGCCGACTCGGGCAACTGTCACGCGATGGCGCGGTGCAGGTCGTGGTGCTGCGGCCTGGAATTGTCTTTGGCCCACGCTCCAGTTGGACCGGTGGTTTTGCTGACGAGCTCATCGACGGTTCCGCCTACCTGGTGGATGCCGGTCGTGGTATCTGCAACAGCGCCTATGTCGACAATGTCATTCACGCGATCAAGCTTGCCATCGAAGTGCCCGAGGCGTCTGGGCGAACCTATCTGATCGGAGACCGGGAAGAGATCAGTTGGGCAGATCTTTGCCGACCGATCGCCGAGGCACTCGGGTTCGACCTGGCCACGATTTCGATTTCAGCGCCCTTGTCATTTGCTCCGAGCTGGAAACAAAGGCTGAAGGAAGGCGAAGGATATCGGCGGCTTATACGAAGCCTGCCAAGGCCATTTCGCAGCGGACTGAAGGCAGGCTATGCCGAGTGGCGGAAGGCAGCACGCAATGCGACCGGCGCGACTATGGCCCCAACGGTCATGGTATCGGAAGAGCGCGCACTTTTGCACCAGTGCCAGACGAAACTTCCATGGCGCAAGGCCGAGCATGAACTCGGATACCAACCGGCTGTCAGCTTCGAGGAAGCATGTCGGCGATCGGTCGGCTGGTTGACCTTTGCCGGCTACCCGACCTACCGAAACAGAGCGGGTGAGAGATGACCAGCCGCCTCGCTGCATCCAGCGTTTCGGTTGTCATCACGACCTACAATCATGCGCGGTTCCTTGCCGAAGCGATCGACAGCGTCCGCAACCAGACCGTAAAGCCGGATGAGATCATCATTGTGGACGATGGGTCGTCGGACAATCCCGAAAGTGTTGTTCGTCGATATGACGACGTCCACTACATCTGCCAAAAAAACCAGGGTTTGGCCGCTGCCCGTAACACCGGGATGACGGCAGCGCGCAGCGAATTCATTGCCTTCCTGGATGCCGACGACAGGCTGCGCCCGGTGGCGCTCGCCACCAATCTTGCCTTGTTTCACGACAATCCCGATTGCGCGTTGGTCTACGGTGCCTACCGCGACATCGACGAGGCCGGTGCAGTCAGGAATACTGTGCCACTGAGCTCGGCGGGCAAGGACGCGTATGCAGGGTTCCTGACCGGCAACCTGATTGGAATGCATGCGACGGTGCTCTATCGCCGCAGGATATTGGAAGCCGCGGGCGGATTTGACCGGTCGCTGCGGGCTTGCGAGGACTACGACGTCTACCTTCGCCTATCACGGGCGAACAGGGTAGCCTGCAGTCCGGAATGCCTCGCGGATTACCGTCGGCACGCAAGCAATATGTCGAAGAGCAATCCGATGATGTTGCGCGCGGCGCTGAAGGTGCTTCGTCGGCAGCGGAACGTCGCGCAGACCAATCCTGATTGGGCGGCCGCCTACCGAGAGGGTGTCGAAAAATGGAAGTGCTATTATACGGACATGCAACTGGCACAGCTTGGTACAGCACTGCGATCCCGTTCTGCACTCGCCAGTCAACTCGGCAGCACGATCGCCGTTTCGCTTGCAGCGCCGTTGCAGACCGCCGTGATGCTCCGGCATCGCTTCAGGCGCCGTTCAAGTCGGCACCGCTCGAGCGCCCGGTTCGGTGACCTCGAGCGTACCGAACCCTTCAGCATGGAGTTCGGTTTTGATCGCGGCAAGCCAGTGGACCGCCGCTATGTCGAGACTTTCCTCGCATCCTGTTCGTTGAACATATCCGGAAGGGTCCTGGAGATTGGCGACAACGCCTATACGATGCGTTTCGGAGGCAGTCGGGTTACCACAAGCGATGTTCTGAACCGTTATGACGGCCACCCGTTGACAACCTTCGTGGATGATCTGGCGAACGGCGAGGATCTGCCGTCCGAGACCTTCGATTGTATCGTTCTCACCCAGACTCTGCACCTTGTTTTCGATCTACCCGCTGCAGTCGCAACCCTGTGGCGGATCCTGAAGCCGGGAGGCGTGCTTCTGATTACAGTGCCTTGGGTGAGCCCGATTGACAGGGGAGAATGGGGCGGGACCTGGTACTGGTCGATTACTCCGGCTGCCCTGAGGCGACTTCTGTCGGACAGGTTCGGGGCGAGGAACATCGAAGTCAGTCACTATGGAAGCGCGTATTCTGCTACCGGCTTCCTCTACGGCCTGGCAGAACATGAGCTGAATTCGGCATTACTCGATGTGAACGACCCCAACTGTCCGGTAATAGTCGCGGCGCGGGCTTTCAAGCGATGAGCGGCGCCGTGACTGCGCGTCAAACTGTCAGCAAACTCCTGCGACGCGGGCGCCTGCTTGCCGGCTTCAATCGACCTGTCGTGCTGATGTATCACCGCGTCGGAGCACCGCTCGTCGATCCTTGGGAACTCGCGGTTTCGCCGCAAAATTTCGCACGCCAGATCGAAGTCTTGACGAAAGCGCGTGACATTGTTCCTCTGCAATGGCTGGCGCAACGGCTTGGCGAGGGACGGCTACCGAGAAATGCGGTGGCAATCACCTTTGACGACGGCTACGCGGATGTCCTCCAAAACGCCGTGCCGACCATGCGGCGCATGAACTGTCCTGCGACTGTCTTCGTCACCACCCATGCGACCACCGATCCGTCGGTGTTCTGGTGGGATATTCTATCCCGCATCATTTTGGAAATACCAGCTCTCCCGAATGCTCTGGAGATCGATATCGCTGGCCGAAACTATGACTGGCGCGTGAGGGAGGACGCAATGCAGGCGGACTCCAACAACGCGATCAACCGCACGACGCTCCATTTCGACTTGCACGCACTGCTGAAGCCGTTGAGAGCACGCGAACGCGAGAAGGCGCTGGAGCAGTTGGCAAGATGGGCAGGAACCGACGCCAGTCCCCGAGGGCGCGATCGCGCCATGACGCATTCGGAGCTGCGGCATCTCGCCGACACCGATGGCATTTCGATCGGCGCCCACACCTGTACGCACCCATCCTTGCCGCTACTGAAACGGGCCGATCTTAAACGCGAGATTTCAGGCAGCCGCCAAATATGCGAGGAGATTACAGGACGGCGGGTGGTGGGGTTCTCATACCCGTTTGGAGATTTCGATTGCAGCATCGCCAACGCCGTAAGGTCTGCCGGCATGGACTATGCAGTAACCACCTTGCCGCGTGAGGCTGAGCCTCGCGTCGACCCTTTCCGATTGCCGCGCGTTGCGGTCGCCGATTGGGGTGAGGCTGACTTTCGACGCAGGGTGCTATGCCATGGCTGACAATTCAGCCGCACAGCCGCGTGTCACGGCAATCATAGTCGTGTTCAACGGTGAGAGGTATCTTAGGGAAGCTGTTGATAGCGTTGTAGGTCAAAGCTTCGTCGACTGGGAACTCCTCGTTGTCGACGATGGCTCGACTGACCAGTCGTGCGCCATCATACGCGGCTATGAGCAGCGCCTGCCGGGCAAGGTTCGGCTATTGTCTCATCACGACAACCGCAACCATGGTATCAGTGCCTCGCGCAACCGTGGGCTGGCGGAGGCGCGCGGCGCCTATGTCGCGTTTCTCGACGCAGACGATACATGGCTGCCCGAAAAGCTTTCCGAACAAGTCTCCATCATGGAAAGCGATCCGGCGCTAGGCATGATCTATGGCCGGACTTTGATCTGGTACAGCTGGGACGAGGCTGCTGATCGTGCGGACTTCTACTACCCGCTCGGCGTCGAACCAGACGCCCGTTATGAGCCACCTGTGCTGCTGGAGTTGCTGCTGCAGAATGAGGTCCAGACGCCGACAACTTGCAATGCCCTGATGCGTTCAAGCTTGTTCGCAACGCTTGGGGGATTCGAGAACAGCTTTCGCCTGATGTTCGAGGATCAGACATTCTTTGCCAAGGCGCTCGCATTCGCGCCCGTCTACGTATCCGGCCGCATCTGGGCAAAATACCGCCAGCACGCTGAAAGCTGCTCTGTTGCCTCCGCCAGGGCAGGCGCTGACGAGCCTGCGCGCATCGCGTTTCTCAAGTGGCTGAATGGCGTGATGGCGGATCAGGGCGCCTCTTTCCGCATTCGCTCCGCAATCTGGAAGGTGCTCGCGCGCGAAACTTGGAAAGCGAACAAGCGAAGTATCAAGAGACGGCTTCAACGATGACTTCCCTGCCGCGGGTGACGATCATAACACCCTTCCTCAATGCGGAGGCAACTCTGGGCGAAGCAATCGCCAGCGTCCGAGCCCAGACGGTTACGGATTGGGAGCTCGTGCTGGTCGACGATGGCTCGACCGACGACAGTGTCAAGATCGCCGATGATGTTGTGGCAACCGATCTCCGAATTAAGGTGCTGCGCAGGCCTCCCGGATCCAAGCGTGGCGTCGCGGCAGCTAGAAACGCGGGAATAGAGGCCGGCCGCGGCGATCTGCTAGCCTTCCTGGATGCAGACGATCTGTACGAACCACATATGCTCGAGACGGTCCTGGCGGCAGCCGATGCCAATCCAGATGCCGCAATGATCTTCGGGCCAACCAGATGGTGGTATCCTGATGGCGCGTGCCCCGACTGGACCGAACCAACAGATGGACTTGCCAGACGTTTACATCAGCCTCCACGGCTTCTGAGGCGGCTCTTGCTGATGCAGGACGGTCACGTTCCGTGCACTTGTTCCGTGCTCTTGCGCAGAAGCGCGATTGCCACGGTTGGCGGCTTCGAGGAGCGCTTCGATCTCTATGAAGACCAGGCTCTTTGGGCGAAGCTCTTCCTGCGCTTTCCCGTCTTTGTCACTCCTGTAACGCTCGCACGCTACCGGCAGCATCCCGGTTCGGCATCGGCGTCGGCCACACAGCGAGGGCTCTACGACCGCATGGGGAAACACCCTGCCCGCGCAGCTTTTCTCGATTGGATCGCGGAGCATATGGCGGAAAGTGGACGGCAGGACTTCCGCGTCCAATGGGCGTTGCGGCTGGCGCGTGCGCCTTATGTCACGCCGCCAACAATCGCAAGCAAGGCCGGCTGGTTCACCCTGAAGATCAGCATGTGGATAGCAAGGCGGCGGCGCCGGGTTCGGCGGAAGCTCTTGCGTGTTTTCAAATTGAAGTCAGGCGTCAACGCCTGACCTTCCACCGGTGCGGAAAGCTGACATTGCCAAAGCCGGGTTGGGCGGTGACCGGTCGATCGTCGAGCAGTCCGGGCATGACATCGAACATAGCGGCGGTCTCGACGTGGTCTTCGACCACCCTGTCGTCCGCCACCAGCGCTACATCGATCCTGTAACACCCCGGTCTCAGCATAAGGCTCTCCACGTCCACCGTATAGTCGTCGCCCTGACGATCATGCAGTGAGTGCTCCAGGCTATCAAACGACGTCACAGGGTCGCCGAGGTCGTCGATGATGGTCACTAGGCATTGCGCGGCTTCGCGCGGCCCATCGACCTGAAGCCGAAAAACCGCCGGCTGCCCCGACGCGACGGGACCCTTTTTGTTGAAAACCTCGATGCCGACGACACGCAGGCGGCCCCGCCCGGTGCGCGTCGTTCGTGTGCTCAGATCGGTGCTCGCTTGCGCTTCCTGTGTCTGCAGATAATTCCGGACCAGGTCGCCCGTCGGGCCGTCGGCCAGGATCGTCCCGCCGTCGAGCAGAATTGCGCGGTTGCAAAGCCGCTGCAGAACCGACATCTGGTGGCTGGCGATCAGCACTGTGCGGCCCGTTTCGGCGACGCTCTCGGCCTTGGCAATGCATTTCTTCTGGAATGCGGCATCGCCAACAGCCAATATCTCATCGACCACCAGAATATCGGGATCGACATGCGCGGCAATCGCGAAGGCCAAGCGTAAGTACATGCCGCTTGAGTAACGCTTGACAGGCGTGTCGAGAAACGGCTCGACGCCGGAGAAATCGACGATTTCATCGAGCTTGGATCTGATCTCGGCGCGCCGCATGCCGAGTATCGCTCCGTTGAGATAGATGTTCTCGCGGCCGGTGAGCTCCGCATGGAACCCCGTGCCGACCTCCAGCAAAGCTCCCAGCCGTCCGCGTATCGTCGCGCGACCGGAAGTCGGCTCCACAATCTGCGCCAATATCTTGAGAATGGTGCTCTTTCCCGCGCCGTTGGGTCCGATCACGGCAAGGACTTCGCCTGCGCGCACCTCGAAAGAGACGTCCCTCAGGGCCCAGAATTGATCGTCTCCATTGTTGCGCCGACCCAAAACTGGCTGCCTGTGAAGGATTCGCCTTGCGCCGCTGGCCAGCGTGTCCCGCAAGGTAGGGAAGCTGTTGTTCGCCACCCCCAGTCTGTAGGCCTTGGAGAGATTGGTGGCTTGAATGACTGTGTCGGTCATTGCTCAGATCAGGTCCGGAAACGCGCGTTCGGACTTTGAGAAAATAGCGAGTCCGGCAACGAGAAGGGCCAGTGAGGAGAGGATCGATATCGAGATCATGACCCAATCGGCGGGCGTGCCCAGTACGCTCCAGCGCACGGCTTCGACTATCCCGACCATAGGGTTCATGCTGTAGAGCGGTCGCCAGAAGTGGGGCACGAGACTGCCCGGATAGACAACCGGGGTCATGAACAGAACTATCTGGAGGCTGAACGGAACGAGATATCCCACATCGCGAAAGCGGACATTGATCGCAGATAGCGCCACTCCCAGCCCAGTCGCCGACGCTGCCATGACTAGTACGAACAGTGGCAGGAAGAGCACCTGCGGTACCGGCCATGTTCCGAATGCCAGCAGCGCGGCGAACAAAAGAGCGAAGCCGACGATCATATCGGTCAGGCACGCGGCCATAGCGGACATGGGAATGATCAGACGCGGAAAATAGACGCGTTTCACCAGTTCCTGGTTGTTGACAAGACTGCCCGTCATGCTGCCAACCGCCCGCGAAAAAAAATTCCATGGCACGAGCCCACACAGGACAAATAGCGGGTATGGCGCGCCGTTTGATGAGATGCCTACGAGTCGACCAAAAAAGACGCTGAAGACCGACATGGCAACGAGCGGCTGCAACATTGCCCAAAGCACGCCCAGATAAGTCTGGCGGTATTTGACCTTGAAATCGCGCCAGGCCAGGAAAAACACAACTTCCCGATATCGCCAAAGCTCGGAAAGGTCGATCAGCCGCCGCTTGCGGGACGGATCGATCACCGTCTCAACAGTTGCAGGTAGCGGATCTGTCCGAACCGACACTATGATGGAGTCCCTGCTTCCTTGACGGCCCATTGAGGCCTACATTTCCGCGCAGTGCAATCAGGACTTTCTCCGAAGTCTATCCTCGGGAACGCTCGAACGCCTGGACTATTGTTTCAGCCTCCATCAGCCGACCCTGCGAGAACAGCGAGCGCAGTGACCAGAAACAGGAGACCGAAGACCTCTGCGGCGAAACTGCCGAGACAAAAACCCAGCGCCAGTTGCGTGCGGTGCGGGCCTTCCCCCTGTCCGTGGTGTCCAGAGCGTAACGCGCGGACTCGCCGCGATTGTCGAGGGCTCTGACATCCTTCGGCACGCGTCCGCGGTAATGGAAATGATCGCCCCTGAGTTGCAGGAAGCGGTCGGGGCCTTCCTCTTCGCGCCGCGCCTACTCGCCAGAGCGGATATCCGCGAAGCGGATACACCAAAGCTCAGGCTTCGCAGTTTGCCAGCCCGTCGTCGAGGTCGGGCCAGCGGGCCACCCCCTAATCCGGCGGCCAGCGATGACGGTGACGAACTGCGCATGGATTGCAGGTCCGAATCGGACTGAGAAAACGGACGTTCTGCCATGCTATCTGCGCCGACCGTGGCGCCACCCCGCTGACGAGACGCCCGTGAGCCTCTTGAAACCCCGACTCAAGGCCGCCTTCGCCGGCCTACAACGCAAGCCTACGGTGAAGGCCGCCTTGTCGCCTTAGGACGAACATTGCAAGTCCGGGGAATAATCCTTGGAGGAGTCCTATGACGATTGCGCGCGTGGAAGTGATCACCTCGGTGCAGCGCCGGCGGAGCTGGTCGCGGGCTGAGAAGGAGCGGCTGGTTGCGGCCACGTTCGAGCCCGGGAGTCACGGTATCGGAGGATACGCAGTATCGTATGCCGGCTACGCCAACCGATTTGCGACTTATCCCAAATTTCTCGTGAAGCGTTGGGGACAACCGCACTGACCCCATTTGCGGCGGAATCGGTGTCCATTACCTTTCCGTTAACAAATGGACGATTAGATCGTGGTGGGGGTCAACCGCGAAAATGTTGCGAGAACGAGGACCCCATCAATGGCTGCGATTGCCCTTCCTGGCGATTGGACCGGACAGTACAAAGGATCGGAGCTGAACCTCTCCGGTTTCAACCTCTCCTTTTCCGACGAGTTCAATACGATGGATGTCGTGCCGAACAACGGCACCGGCAAGTGGTTCGCGCCGGTACACGCCCCCTATGGGGCCGCCACGTTCATGTCGCCGGTGGGAGCAACGAACCCGTTCTCCGTCTCTGACGGGCAGCTGACCATTACCATGAAGCAGGTGAACGGCGTCTGGCAGTCGGGAACGATGCAAACGGTCAACAGCGCCGGCCAGGGTTTCGCACAAGAGTACGGGTACTTCGAGATGCGCGCCGCCTTTCACGGCGGGGCGGGAGCCTGGCCAGCTTTCTGGATGCTGTCGCCCGATCAGACTGTGCCACGCGTCGAGGTCGACATCGTTGAAGCGTATGGGGGCGATCCCGATGGTCATCACCAGGCGGTGCACTTGAGCAATAAGGACGGCCACGATTCGAAAGGCAACTATACGGGCCTTGCTGGTTCGATGTTCGACGGGGCGTTTCACACCTACGGCGCGAGGATAACGACGGACTGGATCACCGTGTACTATGACGGCAAGGAGCTGAGCCGCTTTCCAATGAGCGAGTTCTTCCGCACGCCGCTCTATATGGTGGCCTCGCTTGCCATGAATCCCCTTGAGGTCGAGCGGGCGTCCGGCACGTACAACATGGTCATCGACTACGTGCGCGCCTATGCGGCGCCGGACGTGATGGAGCAGCACCTGACCGGGACGGATGCGGCGGATATCCTCAATGGCGGCAATTTTGATGACGTTCTGGACGGCGGAGGTGGTGCTGACAAAATGTCCGGCGGTTTGGGCAACGATACCTACCGCGTCGACGACGCATTCGACGTAGTCATTGAGGCTGGCGGCGCCGGAATTGATCTGGTCTTCAGCCCGATGTCGTATTCGCTGTCCGGCCAGCAAATAGAGCAGCTCACGCTCACCGGCGTTGCCGACATCGACGCGATGGGTAACGAACTCGACAACACGCTGGTCGGCAACGCCGGCAGGAACCTGCTCTCCGGCTTGTCCGGCGACGACGCCCTGCGGGGCGGCGCCGGAGCCGACCGGCTCAACGGCGGGGTCGGAATCGACAAGATGGAGGGCGGCGCAGGCAACGATGCCTACTATGTTGACAATGCGCTCGACCGCGTGGTCGAGGGCGACGCGGCGGGCAACGACCGGGTATTCAGCTCGATCACCTATTCACTGCCCCGCCATGTCGAAAATATGACTCTCATGGGCGTCGCCAACATCAACGCCCAAGGCAATTCTTCCGACAACGAGCTGACCGGGAACAATGGGAACAACCGGTTATATAGCTATGATGGCGCGGACCGGCTCGATGGCGGGACCGGGGCCGACCTGTTGAATGGCGGTGCCGGCAACGATACCTATTATGTGGACAATGTACTGGACAACGTCATCGACGAAGCGGGCCTCGACCAGATTTTCAGCTTGGTCACGTACTCACTGGCGGCCGATGGCCGGCTGGTAGAAAATCTGCGTCTGACCGGAAACGCCAACGTCGGAGCCACGGGAAATTCCCTCGATAACGTGCTCGACGGCAACGACAGCGACAATAAACTGGACGGCGGCCGAGGCAATGATTCCGTGCTTGGGCGGGGTGGCAACGATGCACTAACGGGCGGCCTGGACATTGACCGGCTTACTGGTGGCGCCGGCAACGATTCCTTCGTCTTCAGCGCGCCGCTCTCAGTGGCCAACCGCGACATTATCACGGATTTCAACCATACGGCCGATACATTCATGCTCCAGAATTCGGTAATGCAGGCGCTTGGAACCACCGGAGCCCTCGAGCCAAGGTACTTCTTTGCTGGAACTAGCGCGCACGACTCCGACGACCACATCGTCTATGACAAGGTTACGGGTGCGTTGTTTTACGATTCCAACGGAAACGTCGCAGGCGGCGTGACAGAGCTCGCGACGCTGACGAACACGCCGACGCTGCTGGCCGACGATTTTTTCGTGATCTGATCCGGCGCCTACAGCGGTGCGCGTGAAAACGCTTCTACCCAGATCCGGCCGTCCGGGTTCAGCATAACTTCGACGATGGCCGGGTCGTCCAGAAACCGGGTGATAGCGGGGCCAAGCGCGGTGCGCAGCATGCGCGAACTGCGCGCGCGGCCTTCCGTATTGTTCTGCGAGTTCGCCATCCGTGTCCCCGTTTTGGTCGGGAAACAGCCAGACGGTCCCCGGTTGGGGATGATCAAAAGAGCCAGAAAGCAGGCCGATTCAACAGCTTTCAGTTGTCGTCGTACCGTGGCGTGCAAATACAGGAGAACGGCGGTGCGCAGGCCCTCAGAATGGCAGCGCAGGTGCTAGAGTATTCAGATGACCGTCGCCTACCCGAGGCTCTTGACACGCTCGTCGACAAGGCGGCGGATCGTGGCGTTGGATTCTGCGGTTAGACTGCTGCAACGATCAGCGAAGGCATTGTGAGCCAGCAGGCCCGCCAAAGGCTGGGTTATCGCGCCCTGGCTGCGGCGAGCATGCGGTGTCATCGCTACATGTTGGGCTGGAGATGTCAGGCAGGAACTGACCGCGGCATTTAGATCGCCGCTATTGCCTTTGCGATCATGGCAAAGGGCAAGACCAGGGACAGCGGCGCGTCGTCGAGACGGGCCGCACCATAGCCCTCGTACCAGCGTGCCGCTTGGTCGCTTTTGGCGTCGATAAGCAAGGCAACGCCGCCGACTTCCTGCGCAACTGCCATACAGCGTTTCCCGGCGGCGAGCAGCAAACCGCCGCCGAGGCCGCGGCCTTGTACCGCGAGATCCACGGCAAGACGTCCCAGGCGAAAGACCGGTACGTCGTAGCGGCCGAGACCACGCCTGGCGATTGCAGGGGTCCGGGCGTAATCGATTGAGGCGGGGCTGAGCGAATAGTATCCGAGGATGTGCGAAGGATCCTCCGCCATTATGGCGACGAAGGTTTTGGCGCCGCCGCTTTCGTGGTTTTGACGCGCAAAGCGCTGCAGGTAGATATTGAGGTCTGCGTCGCCACAATTGAAAGCGGCGCGGTCATGCTGTTTGCCGATCGGCGTTTCCTGCCAGACGATGGAACTCACGCGAGAGTCTGACCGGCCTTGGCGGCACGGATAAGACGGTCGGTGGGTGCCGGCGGGTTTTCGAGCAGGTCGAGAACGCGCAGGCTGTCGCGTTCTGACAGTGCGAGATGTTCGGCACGTTCGATTGCGGCCTGGGCGTCACGCAGCGCTGAGCGTGTGACAAACTCAGTTAGACCGACATTCGACAAAGCCGCCGCACGTGCGATCATGGCTTTTGCTTCGGGCGCGATCCGAACATCGATTCGACCGTTATCGCTGACATTGCGGGGCATAGCTATTCTCCTTACCCTATCATATAGTACGGATTCAATCCGTACAATATGATCCTTTCGCCGTACTGGACCAACATGGCTTTGCCACTGAGAACTCATCCAACGGGCCGATCTTCAACCCACTCCCCGGATCTCGATTTGAAGACCTGGTTGTCGAGCCGCAGCACAGTCAGGACAGCGTTCTTTCGCCCCCATCGGATTAATATCCTCGGAAATCTCCTGCCGCAGTTTCGGCCCCTTCGCCAAGCGCCTCCCCGAGGCGGTGACGAGGCCTCATAGCGCTCGGCCGCCTTGGCACGCGCGACTTGGGCGGTCTCCGCATGCTAGCGCGTTGAGGAGTTTCACCGATCACCTCACTGATCCTCCTTGCGGTTCTGACCACAAGTTCTGGTGTTCTTGGACCCAAATGACCTGCACCGCGTTCGTTGGGAACAGTGCTGCCATTCGCAATCTGATGGAAAAATCCGACGCCTCTGCCGCACCGCAGTCGGCTCCTGGTGCCGAAGCGCGCTTTCCGTACGATCGAGCGGCGGTTGAGCGGTTTCGACAGGCATTCCCGCGCGCCAGGTGGAGCGACGAGCGCAGAAGCTGGTTCGTGCCGGGAAAGACTGCGGCGCGGCGTATCCAGCGCTGGCTGGCGCAAGAGGCGGATCTGCGAGCAGCGCATGATGACAGCAAGGGACGAGACGCCTTCGCCTTCGATCCCCTGTCGAGCCGGTATCTCGAAGTCGCGGACGACCTGCGCATCCGCACGCCTTACTCGCGGACGGTTCTGGAGGAACTGCGCGCCATTCCATGGGCGAGTTGGGACGACGAACTGCGGGCCTGGAGGGTGCCTTTCCGCTCCTACGAGGAGTTGAGGCGCCATTGGCCAAGCATCGAAAGAGCCGCACACCGCGCAGAACCGGAGGAGAGGAAACGGCGACGGGACGCGTCCAAACACTCCGAGGAGTATAAGGCCGCCAGCTTGCGGTATGCCGAACGCAGGCGACGCCGTTATCCACTGCCCCCTGACGATTTACCCCCGCTTGGCCATGCCGTGGCAACGGAACAATACGGCATTGTGGTCTTCACCGAGATTTCGGGTGAGCTCGCCGATGCCTCGAAGCTAGTAGCGTTCTATCCGCAGTTGATTGGGACGAACTCCGATCATGTCTGGGGCAGATGGCGTCGGGCGACATTGGCTGAATTGATTAGAACATGGCCTGCTCGGAGTCCTGCCCGGTTAACGGAACGGCAGCGAGGCTGGTGGCAACCAACGCTGCCCGAGCTCAGGATCGCTCGGCAAAAGGCTCGAAGCCTGGCGCGAAGAAGGGCCCGGCCGGCTGGCAACGCGGAGAAGTGACGCGTTCCCTGCCGGCTGATCGCGGCCGACAACATGACGCAAAAGGTGAAAACGCCAAGGTCGAGGCCGAGTTCGTAATCGAGGGCGATGATCCGCGCGGGAAAGGCACTCTAAGAAGGCACTCTAAAGAGGTGGGCGGCTTCGCCTTATGTATGCATTCGGATATTTTAGCAGGAGCGTATATTTATCGTTAGCCGGTGCCGATTTTGAATTCCGATCCCCCCGCCGGTTAGGCCCGGCTCGTGCTGACCTACCCCGCCAGAGAGCCGGGCCGCTCCCGTCCGAGTTCCCCACTAACGGTCGATTTTTACGCCTTTTTGGAGAACTACTCTCTTTGCAGTGAGCAAATAGGTAAATCCTGAAAGGGGTGCTGATATGGCAAATGAGAGCACAAGACCGATGCAAGAGAACTCCGAAAACTTGGTTTCAGAGGCTAAGGCGCGCCGCGATTTTCTCAAGCAGGCTGGGCGCTTCGCGGCGGTGACGCCACCCGACATTACGCTGCTGCTCGGCACAAGCTTGAGCTCCAAGGCCGTAGCTGGCTCAGGTGGATCACGTCCCGGCAACGGATGGGGGGGACAACATTCACCTCAGCCCCTCCGCCTCAAGTTACAGGCTGACGCCGGTTAAGTCCGCCAACGGCGCGTCACACGGGGACAGCTATGGCGGCGGATCGCATGGGGGCTCAAGGTCCGGCGATCCCAACTAGGAGCTGGCAAACCGGCGAATGTTGCTGTCGCGCGACGACACACAATAAGCCGGCCGGTGTCGAGGAAACGACCTTCCTTCCGTTCGCTTGGTGGTCTAGGGCCTTGGTTGACTTGTTGGGCATGCTGCCTTTCTACGTTGCTGCAGCAGCGGCTGCGATGCTCGCCGGTGCGGCCTGGCGCTACCGAAAGAGCGACATGGTCGGTATGGCGGCATGTCTGGCGATAGCCGGGCGATGCGCGTACGCCCTGACGATTTCGCAGCCTGCGCCATCGCTGGCGCAGACAACGATCGCTCGTTGTGAGTTCTTCCTGCTGATGTTGAAGTCGCACGAGCGCGGAATGGCTTACAAACCTCTCGGCGCGGTCGAGCAGGCCAATCCTCCGAAGGTGACGATCGAGTTCGAGATGCGGAACAAGGCCCATGCTCTTGGCCGCTCGATCGGGTCCTGCGAATTCGATCGAGACCGGCGCCAGATCACCTTCTTTACCTTGGACGGACGGCGCAGCCAGATCCTCCAAAACTAGCTACCGGATCATGGTGGCGAATGGTCCACGGTTTTCGCAGAATGTTAGCAAATCGCTCGACGAAGCCACTCGCTTTGGTCCCGTGCTGGAACATTAGGCTCGCTGGATCATTTGATACAGCCGGCGAGCGTTCCCTCCTCGTCGGCAGGAGAGGATAGATGCCCGCCATTCCCCCAGGGTGGTGGGGCATGTGTTTTTGGGTATCAGCCCGCCAAGCCACCCTCGCGGTGTTGCATTGCCTGGAGGATCATCTCAAACAAGCTGCCGACTTCCTCAATCATCTCCTCGGGCGGGATGCCTTCGCGCTCAGCAGCTTTGATGGCTTCCTCCGTCAGATAAATGATGGCCATCGGATCGTCGGTGATCGCATTCGGCAGGTGTTCTGCCATCCACTTGTCGAGGAAATTGATCCCGCGGGTGCTCATCGTGGCCTAAAGCGCGGATAGCGTCGTA
Source organism: Mesorhizobium tamadayense (assembly GCF_003863365.1). Lineage (GTDB taxonomy): Bacteria > Pseudomonadota > Alphaproteobacteria > Rhizobiales > Rhizobiaceae > Mesorhizobium > Mesorhizobium tamadayense. The sequence continues at coordinate 42,391 of NZ_RQXT01000057.1, forward strand.
GCGGACTGCCGCCTCGAGCCCGGCCGGCTCCCGGCGAGCCCGCCACCATGAGGGACGACGGCGGGCTCTCGGAGTGGTGCCCCCGAAGCAGCGAGGCCCCATCTGGCATGGTGCGCGTTACCAGACAGCCAACCACGACCCCTTTGTTCCTGGCTGGAACAAAAAGCCCGCCGAGTGAACCAGCGGGCGAAGGTTGGAGTGGCCAAGTGTGGGTCATGGCAAAGTGCAAACGGCCCGATCCGGGTTTTGTTTCGCGGTTGCTAAAATAAACCTCGGTGAAGCCCGCCAGCGCGCTAGGGCGCCTGCGTGTAGCCCGCTGCATGCGCTATCGGTTTGGCTGATCTTCGCGCATGACGTTATAGAGAAGCAGGCCCGCCGCTAAAGACACGACGGCGCCTAACACATCGCCGCCGGTCAGCCCGAAATAATAAACGAAAGCGAATGTCAGATCTGCCATGGTTGCACCCAAAGGGTTTCTCGGAGACAACCCTTAGGGATCGCTAATGTTCCGATCGTTGTTTTGAACATCGGGCCGAGGGCGAGCGTTACCGCAAACTCGGTCTCGACCTTGGCGCCGCGGACGTCATTCGCAAGGTCGCTTGCCTGATCATCGCCGGCCTGGGTCTCTACGCGCTGCTCAGCTAGCCCGTCCTAGGCTCGGGCTCTGGAGGCGGCGCGTTCGGGTCGGGGCAATCAGAGAATTGCTCACACGGAGGGGGCCTGTCGCCAACGCCGCCATAGTGTTCCACGAGTTTTGCGAATCCGTAGGCGAAGGCGAAAAGAAGCGCCAGGACAACCGCTATTCGGACGGCCATTCGGGATTATAGCAGGACCTCGATCCGGATTTGACTAGCTACAGGTAGAAGAGCGATTTCCCACGGAGCCTGACGCCCGACGAATACCGCGAGAAGTGGGGCTTGAAGGCCGACTATCCGATGGTGGCGCCGAATTATGCGGCCCAACGGTCGGCGCTGGCGAAGGCAGCCGGGCTCGGCCGGAAGGCGCCAGCCAAGGCACCAACGAGGGCAGCCAAGAAGTCGTGCTGAGAAAGCTAGCTGTGGTGAGATTCTCGCCGGATTCACCGTCTCAAAACATGCCTGGCGGCTAACCCGCCGTATTTGAACTCGGCGGGATCAATGACGCTTCCAGGATGGGACGAGCAGCCATATGGCCCAAATCACATTTAGGACCTCGGCCGCCTCGATGCCGATTACGTGCGTTGGCGAGAAGCCTTCAGACCCGGCGGTCCAGCCTTGCAGCCAGTAAGCGAGGCCAGAGAGCGCCATCAGGTAAGCGATCGGGCGCGGGATCTTCGCCGCTAGGGCTACTGTGACAGCCAAGAGCGCCAAAGCGAGGCCCAACGCGAAGGCCTCGTAGCTTCTCGCCCCCCATTCCAGCCAACGGACGGTCTCAGCTGCTGCAAAGCGCGCCGCCTTCTCTGCCTCGGGAGCGCTCACCCAAGCGTTTACCGCCCGCTTGAGCGCGACTCCGTCCACCGCCAGCACCACTCCGTAGAGGGCAAAAGCGACAACTGTCAAAGCTGCGCCAAATCGCCCGGTCCACTTGGCAGTTTCACCCTGAAAGTCGAGGCCAAAGAACAGGGTCAACAGCCCCGCCAAAAAAATTGCGGTGCACGCGAACTGAGCGACGTGGACGATAGTCCACGTGCCGCTGGCGGCATACCCCTCGAAGATGACTGGATGGTTGTTGGCGTCCCCGCCGGCATGGAACAACGTAACGATGACGTAGAGAATTTGCCCCAACAGGAGCAACCAAGCCGAAAGACGCAGCGTCAGTCGCCGGTCAGATTCTGTGTTGTTTTCCACGACGGTCCTCCCCTCGAACCATGCGGCCGTTTCTAGTGTCTGCGTCTTGCCCAGAGAGTCAAGAAAAGTGTCGAGCGCCATCGGTGCTGATGCTGCCGCACCTGGCCGTCGAAATCTGGAATTTGCGCCCCTGTCCCGGCTGATCCATGCTAGGAAGCGAACGCGGCAGATACCGGTTACCCGCCTGCACCGCGGCAAGCGCAACCCGCCGTTCTGCAGTCAGCATTAGTCGGTGCTGTTGAGGCTGCACATTCGTATCAGCCATGCCCCATCAGCTTGGCGTTCAAAGACGTCGACGGATGTGCCGTTGCCCACCGCTAATCCTTCAGTATAGGTGGCCAGGCACCAGGCGAGATCGCCCGTTCTGCCGGCGTGGATCACCGTCAGGGCTATAACGGCCTGTTTGCCGCACATGATTTGATCTGCAATAGTCGGAATACGATCAAGATCGAAGTGGCCCCACGGGGGACGCAGCTTTCGCGGTGGTCGACATCGACACCCTTTGGCGCAACAAAGAGACAGGCCTGGATTTTCATTGGAAGGGACGCGTCTGCAAAATCTATTCAAAGCTCCGGACGGGGGAATGGAAGTTTTATTGGCAGACCAGTGCGCTCACCTTCCCTCCAAGGGCTCGCCCCAAGCGGCACGGTTGAAGCCACTAGATGCGGGTCACCTGTCAACAACCAAGCCTCTAGCCATGAGCGAGAAACGCTGGCCAGTTGGCACAAGAACAAGCCTTAACTTCCCACCGATGCGTCCTGCGCCGCCTGGCGTCCCTCGCTGAGGCAAATAACCGCTCCAAGGACGTTCGGAGAGCTGTCGTCACGCATTCGGCTTCCCATGCTTCTCAGGCGTCACCGCCTGGTTCGTGAACTGCAGATTGCGATCGTCTCGGCCGGCGCCCCCTGCACTCATGGCAGTAGATGACTTTCACCAAGTCCCAATGCATCGCGCCATGGTCCGGGCCCAAGCGCTTG
>NZ_RQXT01000058.1 GCF_003863365.1 Mesorhizobium tamadayense
GTGTTCGCGCGCCTGGTGCCTCATCGCCGCCGCGCCATCTGCTTAGAATAAAACGTTTTCGATTGCGGCCGGCCCGATCTTGCGGAACGCGAAGTTCCAGCACCCCAACCCGCGTCACAAGCTTACGTGCGCTCATAGTAGCCGGACCGGTAACCAACCCGCTCCGCCGTCCGCTCGCCTTTCTCGGCCCCGATCGCCACCGTCATCTCGGCTTCCAAAGTCTCCTGCACGACAGTCTGCAACACCTTGCGAAGCCGTCCTCATCCGACAATAGCAACGCTTTCAACTCGCCTCTGTTCAGTCTAATTTCTCGATTGGTCATGGCACTCCCCTTCCACGGGAATCGGTGATCGCAACTCACCACCGTGCCATGGCCGCCCCACTTCAGCGCAGGCGCTGGCCTCTCTCCAAAGCTTTTTGCAGAACCTTTAGGACACTATATAATAGAGAAAGAGGCGCTCAGCGGGCTAGAAACGGGCGAAGTGCCCGAGCTCCGAAGCTTCGTTAGCAGCAGGATGGCCGTTCTGCTCCGGTGCGTGTCCAGACTTTTTGAACGTCCACCCGTGGCCGCGAAGCCATGCGCTCAAGGCGCTGCGGTTGATCCGCACTGACCGCTCCCCCCAGCCGCTCCATCATCTCGTTCAGCGTGATGTCCTTGCTCTCATCGATCAGCCCGATCAGAAGGCTTCTTGTGGATCAAGGCTGGATGCACGTTGGCGGCCCTGCGGTCGCGGCGTCCGCTCGCCGATCTTCGCCCGTGATCCAGCGGATCACATTCGATATGCCTCGCCGAACCGCGCCGTCGCCCTGCCGGGCAGACAATGCTCGCGTCCGAAGTCTTAAAGACCCGGGATCGAAGATCGTCGCTCAGTGCTCTTCACATCACCCTTGAACACCCGCGCAGCCCGAGGTCACATCACAATCGATCTCGGGACGTGCTCCAGCCCACCGATTGGGGTTCACTTCAACCGTCAGCTTCTCGAAAGGTAATTCTCCTAGCGTGAAAACGCGATCCGAGTATTTAGACCTGCGAACCGCCCTCGAACTGAGGAATAGCAATGGGCCATCTGACTATCGACCAATTGGAATCCAGATTTCACAAATGCCTACTGCGTCATGCTGATGCAGCAGGTGGAGCAAGCGATATTTGAGCCGCGTCTGAGCGGATCGCACCGCAGTGAGGCCGTGCAAGTCGATCCTAGAAGACTGTGAACCGGTTGGTTCGCTTGTGCGCGATCACGTTCTTGGCCCCGCCGGGTCGGGTAACACGTATTCCAGGAGCATACATATGGGCGGCTGCATCTCACGAATGAGCGGACGGCGCGAGACCCACCAGGACTATAGACACAGCCAGGAAACCGAGTTTGCAGCTCACCTTGAGTCTGCGCAATCAAGTTCGCCTCGATCCAGTTTTGAACGCCCCCTACAATCAACCGAACAGTCCGGTAGCGGAAACGCCTCGAGCCGTAGCCGCTCGTCACGTGTCAACGAGAAGATCGAGCTGCTTGGCCAAACCCTTGAGCGTGCCAGGCAGACGGGGACCCCGTCCAGTCTGATGGAATACGGTCGGCAGGTAGCACACTATCTGTCTGCCAACACACAGCCGGACGAAAGGATTTTGTCGCTGGATATCAACAATTTTCATCACTTGGCAGCGAGCTACAACCGGCGCTACCCCGAGCTTGACCTTAGGCACATGGACTCGCCTGCCACGTTTCTCGACACTCTGAACGACCGGTCAAGGGATCGAGCCTGGCGTGCTGTCGTGCGGTTGTCGGACGGCGAGAAGCACCACTTTGCCGCCGATGTTCGGACGCGCGCGGGAGCAGCTCCGACCGTGATCGTGATGGAGGGCGCCAACTTTTACACCTTTGTGGCCCCCCACTTTAAATTGCGGGCGGCATCGCTGGAGCAGCTGGGAGCGGAACCGCAGTGGGCCTTTATCGAGATTGATGCGCAGAAGTCTGCTGCTGACTGCGTAATGTTCGGCCTACAGTTTGCGCTAGCAGCTCACCGAGAGTCACCGACGTTCGATAGCTGGCATGACAATCTGCATCAGCATGGAACGATGGCCCGCGAAGGTGACTGTTCCAGCGATTTCATGCCCTCACCCGATGCGATGCTGGAATATGCTCAAATAAATCTATTTCATGGGGAGAGGTTCCTCCCTGCGCCTTTTTACAAGCACTCCCATTCCAGCAGTGTAATTGCCGAAGTGGCAGGCCACCAACCTGGCATCAAAGAGAGAGACGTGAGCACTAGCAGGCGCGATCCCAAAACGGAGTCGTTGGCTAACCGCCTCGAAGCCTTCGCTGTCCAGCGAGGCTCCCGTCAGTACAGTGCATCTATTGAGACGTCGAGAGCAACCAAGATCCGGACCGCACTGAACATGATATAGGTTCTGCGCATCATTGCACGGAAGTCTCGGTCTGGTTCTTCGCATGGTACGCACGATCCCTCGCCGTCTGCGGTTCAAGCCCTTCATAGTGCGAGGCACAGCCGTGCGAAGTCTGCGCGGCTGCTGCCAGCATCTCATTCGAGGGCTGCTTCGAAGTGACCTGAAGCCCACGCTTGGCACTCACGCCTGTCAAGGCTTTAACACCCAGGGTAACGCGGTGGCTCTAACGAAAATCGAATTCCGCCAGGGCAGATAGTTTTGGGAAAATGCTGATATAGCCCAAAAGGATCGGCTGACGCTCCCGACGAGGCGGGATAAAAGGCGGGGCCAGCCCGCCTCCCTTGCAAAAGCCCATGCCAAATGTAATTCCGCGAGGCGTCGCCGTGGGGAGCGGAACCCGCCTCCGCAAGCCGATGGCCCGGATCATCCCCAACGCGCGGTCGAGTCGTTTCGCAACCGCGCAACGCAATTTGTGCATTGCAATATCAGCGGCGATCGATATGTTGTTGTTGGCCATCTACTCCTCCCAGATGCCGGCGCTGAATGTGGTGCCCCTCCCGCGCTGCATTTCAAATCGAGCCCGCTGCCACTTCCTCCGGCAGGGGGCATTTCGTTGTCTGGGGTAACTTCGCTCCAAGCCCAACGTATTGATCTCTAAGCGAAACGAGCGCTCCGGCCTTCCAGGCCTTTTTGCCCTGTCCGCAGTGGATAAACACCGTCTGTCCCTTTCCACCGGCCATGAGCCCTGAGCGGTTCAGCGGTGGCTGCATGACGAAGACGTCCTTCCTCACCGTGAAGCCGAAGCCATTTTTGGGATGTACCACTTGACCGTGCACGGTGATCGAGCTCGTTTCCAGGGAGACCGTTCGAAGCTCTCGGTATTGGACAGCGGTCATGTCGTTGTGGGTACAGTGGAGAAGATTTGCCATCGGGCCGTGGATGGAAACGAAGCGCTGGCACGGTCTCTTGACTTGAGCCATTCATGACGCCTCCCGTCTCGGCACAGGCAAGAGGAGAACTCTCCACCATCGCCATGAGCGGAGTTTGTCGGTGATCAACATGCGCGGAGCCATGCCCCGCTCCTTGAGCAGTCTTCGGCATGCATACTCACCGCCGAATTTACCAGCCCAATCGGTGACGGTCTGGAGCGATACTTCGATGCCGCAGATTTCCCCTTAGTCTGCGCTCCGAGGATATGCTCTCCGTCGCCATCGCTTGCCGGCTGAAATCACCAGCCTGCGCGACTGGCGGGTTCGGCAGGACATTCGGTCATGGCGCGGCATACCCGCCCCTCATACCAAGTTTAGGCGACGGTGCCGTTGGGAGCTATAGCTATCGCGTTCTGCGGCGGCGCCTGGATCAGTCCGCGGAGCCGACGCTTATCCGGCCGGCGAGAAAGTCGATAAAGGTGCGAACCTTGGCCGAGAGATATTTCCGGCTGGGATATACCGCGTGAAGGGTCGTGCTGAACTTTATCACCTCGGGCAGGACACTCTCCAGCCGCCCTGCCGCGATGTCGGGCGCGGCCATCAACGTCGGAAGGAAAGTCAGGCCCATGCCCTCGAGTGCAGCCTGGTGCAGCATGGTCTCGTTCTCGCTCTGCATCACGGTGCGGAATTGCACGGTCTCCCGGTCTTCCGGGCCACCAAAGGACAGACTGCCGCTCAGATTCATGCCGCTGTAGAGCAGCATCGAATGCCCATTGAGATCGGCCAGCTTGGCCGGCCGGCCGGTGCGCGCCAGGTAGGCTGGGGATGACATGAGATTGAAGTTTATACGGGTCAACGGGCGCGAGATGAGGCCGGGATCGAGCCGATCCGATGAGGTCGCGCGCAAGGCGAGGTCGAAGCCCTCGTCGACCAAATTGACGATCCGGCCACTGAGGTCCATGTCAAAAGTGACGTCAGGGTAACGCCGGTGATACTGCGCCATCAGGCCGGCGACGAAGCTGTTGGCGATCCAGACAGGGGCACTGAGTTTCAATCTCCCGCGTGGCGTGACCGTGACATTGCTTACCGCGGCCTCGACCTCGTCCAAACCCTCGAGCATCGGCCTCACTTGGGTGAAGTAAAGCGTGCCGGTTTCGGTCAGGCTGACGCGGCGGCTGGTGCGGTTGAGCAACCGGGTGGCGAGCCGGTTCTCCAGATGCATGACATGCTTGCTCACCATGGCGGGCGAGAGGGCGAGGCGGTCGGCGGCGGCGGTGAAGCTCTTCAGCTCCGCCACCATGCAAAACACCTGCAGGCTGGTCAACGTGTCCATTGGTCATCAACTCACGAGAAATAGTTCGTCAACTGCGAAACAATTGATCAACCAAGGAGAAAAGTCCAACTCTTGGTCAAGGCAAAGCTGGCGTGTGCCGAAGCATCGGTGACGATTTTGCGCCGACAGGGGCCGGCATATCCGACCAAGGACGAACACGGTGTTGAACGCTCATCTTCCAACCTATTTCATCAGCCATGGTGGTGGTCCCTGGCCCTACATGACTGGCGAATTCCGCCGCAACTTCGACCGGCTCGAACAATTGCTCATCGAGATGCGGGCTGAACTCGGCGATATACCGAGGGCTGTTCTTGTCATCTCGGGGCATTGGGAAGAGAAAGGCTTTACCATTTCCTCGGGCGTGCGCCCTGGAATGGTCTACGACTATCAGGGATTCCCGGAGCACCTATATCATATCACATACGGCGCTCCGGGCTCACCCGAGCTGGCGCGGCAGGTACAGGGGCTGCTCCGTGGGGGCGGTATCGATGCGCAGGTCGACCCTACCCGCGGCTACGATCACGGCACGTTCAGCATCTTGCAACCGCGCTACCCCGACGAAGACATCCTCGTCGTCCAGCTTTCGCTGGACGCCAGCTTCAATCCCAAGCTGAACCTTGCTGCCGGACTGGCGCTCGCGCCCCTGCGTGATGAAGGCGTACTGATCCTCGGCAGCGGGCTCAGTTTTCATAACCTGAAGGCGATGGGCAGCCCGAGCGCTGTCGAACCGTCGCGCCGGTTCGATGCCTGGCTGCAGCACACCCTGGTCGATTCCTCGCCCGATGACCGCGCCGATCGGCTGGTCGACTGGCAACAGGCGCCTTTCGCCCGCTTCGCGCATCCACGCGAGGATCATCTCTTTCCGCTGATGGTCACGGTGGGCGCAGCCTGGAACGAGCCCGGTGCCGTCACCTACCATCAGACTGATTTCGCCGGCGGCCTCGCTGCCTCCAGTTTCCGCTTCGGCAATCCGCCCGGAGCCTCCCAAGGAGATATGCGATGACTCACACTACACCGAAGCCGATCCTCTACCTTAAGCAGAACTGCCCCTTCTGCCTGAAGGTCAGGCTGTACCTGCTGGAAGCGGCCATGATGGAGGATGTGAAAATTCGCGACTTCGCGCCTGGGACGCAGCAGGAAGATGACATTCGCGCCGAGCTCATCCCGCATCTCGCCAGGTTGAGCTTCCCCGCCGCCCAGCTCGAACCCGGCCACTACGCCGCCGAATCTGACGACATAATCGCGTTTCTAGCAGCGAAATCCGGCCGCGAGATAGCGAGCATGCCAGTGTATCGAAACTATGTCGAGGGCCCGTTCAACATGGCAATGACCCTTTGGAAGGAAAACCAGGAGCTCAAGAAGGCCGCGTCAGCAGCCTGATCTTTGGCAGCCCATCCGGGAGAAACACTATGAATATGCTTAATACCTCCAAATGGACGCCGATGGCTCTGGCCGTTCTGCGGCTCGTCACTGCACTCTATTCGTGGAACATGCGACGATGAAATTGTTTGCCTCCCCGACGGGCATACCAGGAATGGAGGGCACACTGCCTCCCATCATGCTCGTCGCCGGAGTGATCGAACTAATCACCGGAGCGCTGATGGCGGTTGGATTGTTTACCCGCGTCGCACCCTTTGTCGCTTCCGGCGAGATGGCAGTCGCCTACTGGATTGCCCATGCCCCGCAAGGCTTTTGGCCAGCGCTCAACATGGGCGAACCGGCGATCATGTTCTGCTTCGTCTTCCTTTATTTCGCCTTTGCCGGCGCTGGTGCCTGGGCGCTCGACAGTATCCTGCGCCCTGCGCTGAACCAGTCGCCGATGCCCGACCGCGCATAATCTTCGGCCAATGCGTCTTCAAAACGCGTCAGCCTCATCGCGCCCGTTCGGAACCATTGGCGGGCAAAAGCAGCAACCAAATCCAGGAGTCAAACAATGAAAGCTGCCCTTCTCAGATCCTACGGCGATGTCGATCAGTTTGTGATCGAGAACGTGCCCATGCCGAAGCCGAAAGCCGGCGAAGTTCTGATCAAGATCAGAGCCTCCGCGGTCAATCCCTTTGATCTCATTGTCCGCCAGGGTTTCATGGCCCAGTTCATCCCACTGGAGCTTCCCGCGGTGCTCGGCGGAGATGCCGCGGGCACTATCGCTGAGTTGGGCGATGGCGTGACCGAGTTCGCAGTTGGCGACCGGGTCATTGCGGACTTTCCAGCGAACGGCAGGGGCGCCCATGCGGAATATGGAGTGGTGCCGGCGACGTCGGTCGCCAAACTCCCGGCCAATCTGAGCTTCGAGCAGGGCGCGTCGCTCGTCAAAGCCGGTCTTACCGGACGGCAGACGGTCGACGCGCTAGAGGTCAAGGCGGGCGACCGCGTCCTGATTTCTGGGGCCCTTGGCTCTGTCGGCCGCGCCGCGATCCAGCATCTGCAGGAGATCGGTGCAAAGCCGGTAGCGGGGGTCCGGCCGGAGCGACTCGAGGAGGGGGGCGCGCTAGCCGGCGAGGCGCTCGACATCACCGCCTCGTCTAGTGTTGCCAGCTTCGACTATGCGATCAGCGCCGCGGCACCTGTCGCGGGCAATCTCATCGCCCGTGTGCGCGACGGCGGCCAAATAGCCAGCATCGTTCCCGTGCCCGAGGGTTCAAAATTCGGCAATCGGGTGACTATTCGCGAGCTCTACCACCGCACCGACGCCGGGACACTTGCGGCGGTCGCCGATGCCGCTTCCCGCGGTCTTCTGTTCATTCCGATCGCGGCGACGTACACGCTAGATCAGACCGGCGCGGCTCAAAGCGCAGTCGCAGCGGGTGCCAGAGGCAAGATCGTGCTGAAGCACTGACGCCCTCAAGATCGTCTCAAGCCATGCAAACTTCTGACCGGGCGGACGCAATGTTCATGCCTCGTCATTCAAAGAAAGGTACCAACCATGTCTGTTTCTCAATCTAGCCCTGCATCCGCAGGTCCCTCGTCTCGCTCCTGGCATATTGGGCTGTGGGCCGCCCAGCTCGTGCTCGTTATCCTGTTTGGCTGGCCCGGTATCATGAAGACGTTCATGGACCCGTCGGTTCTTCCGCCTATGGGCATTGTCTGGGCAACGGATGTTCCCATTTGGTTTCTGCGCTTCATCGGCCTTTGCGAATTGGCAGGTGCGTTTGGAATGATCCTCCCGACGGCGACCCGCATCCTGCCGTTCCTGACACCTCTTGCTGCGCTCGGCTTCGTCACCATCCAGGTGCTTGCTATCGGCTTCCATGCATTCCGAGGAGAGACCAGCCACACCTTGCCGATGAACGTTGTTTTTCTGGCGCTGTCGCTCTTCGTGCTTTGGGGCCGCACGCGAAAAGCGCCAATTACCCGCCGCTGAAGCGCTGAAACAGCAGTAGTGTGAAAACGCGCCGAACACTGACTCCGCGTCGAAAGATTCCTTGTGAACATTTGGTGCTGTCCAATGGGTCCCGAAAGGTATTTTTTATTGCCATTCGAAAAACTCGGAAAGAAAAGTCTGTTGCTAGAGCGCTTGGGCGCCTGGATCACTGTTCGGCGTGTTTTGACAGAACGGTAGTTCCAGGCGATGAGGCGTCTCTCTTAAATCATGCGACTTGAACTGGGTAGTATCGAGCGGTCCCAATTCATGATCGAATGGTACTCAAGTCGGGCGCTACGTCGGCGCCGCCAAGCTGCCCTCACAAAGGGCGAGGCGGCGCACAAGCGCGCAGTGTTCTTTCATGAGCGGCGAAATCCGGGACTGATCGTTCGAAAGCCTAGCCTTCCGAGCATCCGGCCTCAATCTCGTCGTCAGCGCGATCGTACACAGGGCTACGGTCTATACCGAACGAGCTACTCATTTGCGCAGCACGCGCCGGGTCATTCTAGATGATCTGCTCAAGCACATCTCGCTGCTGAGTTGGGAACATATCAGCCTGAGCGGCATCTACATGTGCCGACCTGTATTCCCACGAAATCGGCTTTCGCTGGTACCAGCGCGTCGTCAAAGGAAATGCTGTTCGGAAAACTCGGCACAGCCCGGAAATCATGCGGATCCTCTGATCACGGATACCGCCGGTACTGCAGTTGCCGTACGTATTCCGCGCCGCCACGGGTCGTCAGATGCGCGCTCTTTACTGGCGCTACATCGCTTGGTCGCGGCACGCCTGATACCAATTCCCATTGATCAGAACTTATGTGCCCACTGGCGCAATCCGATGGACATGATGCGCCACGGCTGCTCGACCAGGCGGTTCCAGGCGAAGCAGCAATGGTCGAGGATGTCGGCGTAGGATTTGAAGATCCTGTTGGACAGCCAGTTATCGCGCATGAACTGCCAGATATTCTCGACCGGGTTGAGTTCGGACATTTGGACGGCAGCGGCAAGAGGGTGATATTGGCCGGAACGATGAGCGTGCCGGAGCCATGCCATCCGGCCTGATCGAGCAGCAGCACGGCGTGCGCGCCCGGGGCGACGGCAACGGAGATTTCCGCCAGATGCAGGTTCATCGCTTCGGTATTGCATCGTGGCAGCACGAGCGCGGCGCCTTTGCCCTCGGCAGGTAGACAGCGCCAAAAATCCATGCCGAGGATCGGCGCTGATCCTTCGGAGCTGAGGGGCGGGTGCCGCGCCTTGCCCAGCGGCGGGTGAGCTTGGTCTGCTGGCCGATCCGGGCTTCATCCTGCCACCATAGCTCTATGGGCGTGCCGCGCGGGAGGCGCGCCCGGATCGCCGCCAGCTTGGCGGGGAAGTCTTTTTAAAAGCGGGGATCGCTTCGGCATCCTGCGCATGATGGCGCGGCCGGGCCGATAGCTTGCGGTAGCCGAGCGCGCGCAATTCCCGCCTCAGCGTCTGCTTGCTGATCGTGATCGCGAACTCATCCCACAGCCATTGGGCAAGGTCGATCAGTCGCCAGCGCACCACCCCGTGCGCCGCGCAATTGTGCGAGCGACACCTCACCATCGCTGAAGCGAAAGTTGAGAAAATCTCGGGCGACTAGCCCATAATTTAAGATCGTTTGACGAGACAGTGCACGTGCGTCTTGCAAATACCGCTGGTATGCCAGCACATGTTGTTCAACCGGTGACGGGTTGTACTCGGCCTTCTCTTCGGCGATTGCGTTCCGGCGTCGTAGAAAAGCCAACAGATGTCGAAGAGCTGTGCCGTCTCCACGCTTTGGCCGTTGCGCTCGGTCCAGCAAATAACGCTCAGCATACTCTTCATTTACGTCGCTTAGCTCAATCCCCTGCTGTCGGAGCCACGTACTGAAGCCTGCGGCCATCAGCACCTGGTCCTCATGGAAACAAGACCGTACCCTCAATCACCGAGCCATTCGGCAAACGGAACAATGTAAATCGCCACCGGGCCAAAAAATCGACTGAACTTCGCCACGTGATGCACGTAGGATCGCCGGGTCTCCGGTGACAAATTGCGGATCGTCAGATCTTCAATCATCCGCTGACGCAGGGGGCTTATCTGGGGTTCTCCTGTCTGGAACGCTGGCTCGACACCAAATCTTCTCAGACAGGGGCCTCCTCAGGCCAGACCCCCGCATCAGCTACCGCGGCAGCGGTTTAGTTCAATCAGAAAATCGGCCGAAAGGGAATCCCCTCGTGAGTCACACCTTCAAGGATTTGGTATAAGCTGTTGCAACGCTCCTCAACCAGACTTCGCATGAAATCAGAGCCGAAGATAGCCGATAGGACGAACGACTTTGAGATCGCGTCATTCGTCCTCCCAAGCACCGCCTCTCATCGAGGAGCAGAATCTTCGGCTACACCGTCAGCGCGAGACACAGCGCAGGCTTATCTGCTGCGCGGTTCGCCCGGCGCACAGCAGACAGCGAGGCCGCTACGGCGCCGAAAAACTCGCGACGGCGGCTCGAGTCCGGGCCCGGTCTGCCATTTTTGGCAGGTGATCCCTGCAAGTACATGGCGTGGATCATCCCAGCTATCTCCTGGCCGCCCCATTGCCGTCGTCCTCTTTTCAGCCGGCCGAACCTCCCCGAACGCCGGACCAATAATGACGATCCCCTCTGAATAAGGAGCCCGACCGTCTGCGCCGTCTTGCCGTGGTCCCGGCTATGCCATGGCCCTACCCTTCCCTGCCTACACAGGTGGCGAAGTGCAATCAATTCTACCTTGTAATGACCTTGGAAAATACGACAGTTGCACCACAATAATCGGGTTAAGGCTGAAGACTTTTTAGGGAACCCTTCAAAAAGGAAACAGCAGCTCTTCCTGCCCTTACAAAGCCGGAGTCGCTCCATTAGAGAAAGCAGATCGCGAGCCAGGCCGTTCCGAACGGCCGATACGTTTGCGCAAGTCATAGTGCCCAGCCCTTCCACGACCGGAGCCGAAGCAATTCTGCCAGACAGTTTCAGGACTTCCCACGCCCGTGGCATCAGAAACCGCTTTTAGCGCCGGACATAACGCCACCTCCTTTGCGGCCCTAGCGCTTTGACGAGACAAGCAGCATCACCGGTCTTTGCAGTGCTTCCTTCAGCTCCGGGACTTCCATGAGCTGTTCCATCGACGGTTGCGAACTCATTGATCGCTTGGATGGCAAATCCGGCACTGACCAGCGCGTTAAGGGTGGTTCCAATGCTGCGCTAATACTTCACCACACCCTTGACAAACCAGTCGGTGCGAGGCGGCGGACGTCTTGGCTCAGCGATCTTGACGCTTTGCATGGGATCAACGCCGAAAAAAGAAGCTTGTCGATTGATCCCGCTTGCGGGTCGCTCCGGTCGGCCGCTCAATCGAAAGCTTGGTGCGAGGCGCAATCTCTCCCACGTGCAATTCGAGGAGAAGCTGATCCAGTTCCTTGTCCGCCGCGGTGAGGCGATGGTTCAGGCGAAGGTAATCCATCCAAGTCGGCGTGCGGAATGTCTCTATCCAATGCAACGGGTCCTGCAGATCGCGCTGGAGGTTCCAGTGCCGAGCACCGACGCGGCTTTGTACTCGACGTCGTTCCCGCATCAAGTCCAGGAAAGCTTCGACATTGTTCTCCGGTATTGAGTACTCGATTTTGACGACGATCGGGCCGCTTCTCCACTTCAAGTCCAAGGCGAGCTTTGGCGTTTCGAAGGCAAGAGGATCTAGGTCAGACTCTTTCCATTGACGAATGGGGAGCAGGAACCCGGTGGCGGCAACCAACAGGAGAGCGCCAGCGGAGCTTTCCAGCGCCAATGTGAGCGAATAGTTCTCAGCCACCATACCCCACAGCCAGCTGCCGGCCGCGATGCCGCCTGACGAGAGGGCAGAGTAAATCGAAAGCGTGCGACCAACGACCCACCGGGGGCTCGACAACTGCACGCTCACGTCAAGCCCCGTCCAGGTGACGACCCAGCCCGCGCCGCCGAGCGCCAAAGCCATCGTCGCCACGACCAGTGAAGGAGTGAAGGCCAGAACCAGGCAGCACGCCGCGCAGGCTACACACGCCAGTGTTGTCAGTCGCTCCTGCGATAGCGACCGTCTCAGCACGTTGTTGGAAATGCCGGCGCACAAGGCGCCCGTACCAAAGCCGGCCATAAGAATACCGTAGGCGATCGGCCCTCCCCCCAGCTGATTGCGGGCGACCAGGGGCAGCAAAGCCAGTATCGAGATGCTAGTAAAACCAAAAAGCGCTCCCCGCGCAATTGCGGCCTTGATTTCTCCCGACAGCGCCGTGAAGCGCCCTCCGTCATGAATGGCCGTGATCAATGGCTCACGTGGAAGGGGCGAAGAGCGAGCATTCCATTTGCAGCGCCCTATAGCCCACAGCATCGTCAGATACATCAGCGTCGCCAGCGCGAAAGCCGTCAGAGGTCCTGAGGAGGCAACGACGATGCCGCCGAGCGCCGGACCAATGCTTCGCACGGCGTTGTAGCCGACTGAGATCAGCGTTACTGCGGCCGGAACTTCCCGCTTTCGCAGGATGTCGCCGACCGACGCGTGCCAGGCAGGGTCGGTGAAGGCGGCGCCGCATCCGGCCAAACAACTGAATGCGAGGATCATCCATGGATTGTAAAACCCCAGCCCCACAAGAGCAGTCAGCATCGTCGACGACAAGGCTATCACGCACCAGCCGAGCGCCATCACATGGCGCCGGCTGAAATTGTCCGCAATGGCCCCGGCGAAGATCGACAGAATGAATACGGGCAGCGTCGTGGAAGTCTGCACCAGGGCAACCATCACGTCCGAAGGCGAGATGGTTGCCATCAGCCAACTGACCGCAACAGTCTGCATCAGCCAGCCCAAGCTGGACACCTGTGCGGCAGTCCAGATCGCGCGAAAGGTGGGATTCTCTAGCGGAGCAAACGTCGCCGACGAAACTGAAGCCGCGTCTGCGCGCACTACCCTGCTCATTGGGCCGAGCCTCTCTTGCTTGTACAGGTCGCGTTAAAGATTTCTCGTTGTCGCACTTGCCTATGGAGAGTGGCAGGATCAGGGCATTAGAGGGTGCGTAGCGAAGTATTTCTCGTGCGGCTCCTACAGGGTCGAAAATGAAACCCTTCTGCTAGAAAATGGCTGTTTATGCATCAGCCGAACCGCCTTAGCGGGTGCGATCGATGGTTCTGCCAGAGCGTCTGACCAGGACAGCAATGCAGAATCGTTTCCGTACCAAATCATGGGCGCTTGCGTGGGGTAGCAGTTTGAGTAGACAGTATTGATCGAGCACTGGCGTGACGTTCATTGCTTTCTGTGGCTGCTTTGATTAGGAAGCGGAACTTCTCCCATTGCTTTCAAATCATGAGCATTCCGTTACGGAAGAATCCGAGAACAATACTGCTTTCATCGAGCTCACTGCTGACGCCGTGTCGGCCTATGTCTCGAACAATCCAGTCCCCCTAGGCGAACTTCCGGCCATGCGCTTAAGAGCACAGTCGGCGGCTTTCCGGAAAAGCCTGAAGCACTCAAGCCTGCAATCCCCATCAAGGAGTCGGTCATGCACGACTACATCATCAGCCTGGAAGACGGAAAAAAGTTCAAGTCATTGAAGCGGCATCTCTCTATCCACTACAGGCTGATGTCCGGCGTCGCCCCGAGTTATGCCACCGCGCTCGGCTTTGGCCAAAACTATTGGCCTTGGTAGAAAGCTTAAGGAACCCGAACAGCCTGCCTGCAAAAAAGAACACGCAAAAAGGCCGTGGCCTGATGGTCCGTATTTCGCACGCGGCGTTTGAAAAGGCGGAAGAACCCCGCCTTTTAGCTGCGAACAGTTACCTGACTCCTCGCAGGCGTGCTGCGCAGGTTCGCTCAACGGGGTGCGCCATCTGAAAAAAGGTACTTGTAGCCGTTCGTCGTCATCCATCGGGCGCGCGCGAGATGGCTTTGCCATGCTCGGTACGCGCGCTCGGCTCTTTTTCAGGATCAATTTTCAGCACGATTTCGGCCACGTCGCGCCACGTCTTCTGCTGCGGCGTCCAGTAGCCGAATGTACAAGATCAGCCGCTCCTTGTCGTAACCGGCTCAGTATAGACACGGTGCTTCATCGGTGACATCCGGGTCGAGTAAGGGCGTGAGCATGCGTGCCATTCTTCTAGGGTCAGGACCCATTAATTTGTTGAATTGACATCTGTTGGGTGATTCAAGGTGGCAGGAGGTGCCGCCTTGAGTGATTTGCTGATGTTGACGCCGGAGCAGATGCGCCGGATCGAGCCTTTGGATCGTGCGCACGGGAATCCCGTGGCGTGACCGTCCAGCCTTTTTCGGAAGTTGGAACACCGTCTTCAAGCGATTTGGTCAAAGCCGATGTTTTCGTTCGGCTTTTCGAGGCCTGTTCGGACCAGCCGGACATGGAGTTCGCCATGGTCGACGCAACCATCGTCAAGGTCCACCGCCACGGCCAGGGCGCAAAGGGGGACTCAAAGCCAGGCCATAGGCCGCTCCAAGCGCTGCATGACTACCATGCTTCTTGCGCTCACCGATGCGCTCGGCAATCTCGTGCGCTTCGTTCTCCTGCCAGGACATCGCTTCGATACGCTGGGCGTCGCCCCGCTCATTGACGGCCTCGCCTTCGGCGGGCGGATCGCTGACAAGACCTTCGACAGCAACCCGTCATTGCCGATCTGAACGAGCGCGGCGCCAAGATCGTCATCTCGCAGCATCCGAGGCGCGCCTTGCCGCTGCCTCTCGATCTCGAACTCTACAAATGGCGTTATCTCATCGAGAACTTCTTATGCAAACTCAAGGAGTTCAAGCGTATCGCCATGCGAGCTGCACGGTACACGACTCAGGCGTGTTTTGAGATCGTCATTGATCTTCGGGGTGCTTTTTCGAGCCAAGCATGGGCTGCTGCTTTGGGGCTGTTGAGTAACCAGTCTCTGAGCGCGTCGAGACCGATGCGGAACCAGGATTTTTCGCGGCGGCCATGGCTTTTGCGGGTATGGCCTTCATGCCCATGGTGCTGGGGGCGCATCGGTAGGCCCATGTGATGGCGAGCATGACGACGACGATGAGGCTTGCGAGCTTCTCTGGATTGGTGATGTGGGTGTCCTCGAGATTGAGGCCTCGTGTCTTGGCGTCACCGAACAGGCACTCGATGCCCCACCGCTTTCGGTAGTCGCCGAGCGCCTGCTTGGGGTCGGCGCGATTGGTGGCCACGATCAGCCATTCGCCGTTGCCAAGGCGTTTGGCGGCAAGACGAAGAGGTTCGCGCGTGGCGCCTGCGGTGCCGTTGATGTGCCCGACGAGGGTTGCGCGGGCCCGCCTGCGCCCGCAAGAGCGTGGCGAGCGACCATGCGCTGCCGTCCTCGAGGGTTAGGGTCATGTCGACCTTCACGCGGATGGCAAAGGGGATATTGTTTTCGTTGAGGAAATCCATCCATTCGGCGCCGATGAACTCGCGGTCGGCGAGCTCCGGGCTTGCATGCCCAGATCGGCGCGAGCGCAAAATTCCTCAACCAGGCCGTCCATGCATTGCTTTGCTACGTTTATTTCTTCCCCTGTCGAGGAAGAGGGGCCTGCGACACACGGGGTTGGCGGCAGGCTGGCCGCTGGCGCCGTGGCTTCACCCGCCGACATCGTAGGAAAGCCACGCCGCCCCGCAGCGGCCGCACGGGGCGCAGCCGCCAGAGTTCGATGTACGTCATCGGAGGGACCGGAAAAACCCTCGCGAACGGCATCATCTGCACCGCGCGCAATGGGGGCGTAGGACTTCCCCCTATCTTGGGGCCCAGCGTGCATCTGCTCGACGACGGTATCGAACGATTCACTGCCTTCCCCAGGAGCAACATTTGGATTGCCAGCGCGAACTGGTGATGCCCGCGTGGTGTCGGCTGCAGCAGTCCCAATGCGCGATCTACCATGTCGGCCAATGCCCTTCATATTCCATCTCCGATCTGGCGAGAATGCGCTCGCTAAAGTGTTGTCGGTCATCCATGCATGCTGGGTCGTCGAGCCCTCTCTGGTTGGATGGACCGCAACCGTCGTACCACCAAGACTTCGCTGGCCAGGATCGATTCCGCGTGGCCTTCCCTGCACGGCGTCCGTCATGCTGCTTGCCCAACGCATCGCACGCCCCAGCGTGGGAACTTCAGCTTGTTTGTTAGACGCGTCGAGCTTCTCAGACCCCGCTGCTCTGCGAGCTTCTTTTTCAAGTGCGCTTCCGCAGGTATGCCTGCATGAAAGTTTAGATCGGTCTGCCCCCGCGGCGAACAGAGCCTGTTCGCTAAGCGTGCAATCCTTGTCGACAGCGCCGGTTTAGCGCTGAACCGCGAAGGTGCATATTTTCCAGTTCGCATCTCACCGCTCTACCTAGGCCCATGATGGGGCCTCGACCGTGCTTCGGGCGCACGCTCCCTTAAGGGGCGTTAGCTTTCGAAAAGCTGACGAGTCTCAGATGGATCGCAATCCCGCTTGCCGTTCTTAGTACCAACATTCGTGGTGCGGCCCAGGTTGGTGTCGTACAACATGATCAGGTCGCCCCGCTGCGTAGAGCGCACGTCAATTTCGGTATATGTGGCGGCTTGGATTGCAGCACCGGAATTTTCTGGGATATCCCTGACGCTGGGATTCTCGCTGTTGTTGCCAACCGCATTGCCGCATAAGCCGCGATGGGCGCACAAGGTGTGATCCCCGCGCGGGTCCCTCAGAACATCGCCGATTTTGTCGCTGTTGAACTCGCCAGCCTGCGCGATGTTCATCACAAAGCCGAGGGCTAGAACGACAAAACCCCTGCTGGCGGAGCGGCTGAGCTGGGCCAACGCCGTTCCGTAGTTGGGCACCGAGGTTGAAAAAATCTGTGTAGCCATATCACGAAACGCTCGGCCCGCTCCTCTGCCGGCCGATGGTCCAAGATATCCCCTCCCCGCGCATGATCCCGGACACCTCCTTGCCGACGTGATGATCAAGCATCGGCCGCCATGGCACCAGCGTGAACTCGCGCGACTTTTCAATGACGGCATATTTTCCCCCGGCAAGCTCGACGGAGCGGCGCAGTTTGCCCTCAACTTGTTCTCCGGACCGCGTTTCGGTGTAGGACAGGCCAAGTTCCTCCGACAGCTGGCCGACAACACGGTTGAGCTCGCGCTGGCGCAGGATCAAAAGCATGTTGGCGCGACAGACGACCCGGTCCTGCTCCTCATGTGCAAGGTCTTGCGCGATCAGCCACTGCTGCCGGCGGGCATGCGCCTCCCGCAACTCATGCCCAAAGCCTGAGTTGCGCAACGCCTCCGGTTTCTCGGCAACCAGGCCCCGGTCGAGCCAGGTGGCGCCATCGAAGCTGACTTGGCGTTCCAGCGGCATTGATGAGAGCTTCTCGACGACAACGGGTTCGGCCCTGGCCCGCAGCCGCTCGTAGTCGGAGACGCGATCGAGATGATCCGGCGCGATGATCCAGGTGCCGTCCGGCTCGCGTTCGACGCCTCCGATGACGCGACGGATCGCCTCCAGCCGACGGACATGCGTTTCGGCAAAGGCTTGGGTTGCGGACGGATCATGCCTCAGGTGTATATCAACGCTGTAACGATAGCCGTGCGTGGCGGCGATGTCGGCGACGGCACGGTCGAATTTCCTGGGCTTGGTGTTCCTCGACGTGACACGCACGATGCAGCCGTCTGGCGTCGGTTCTGTGGCCTCGCCTCTTCCGATGTCGATCCAATGACTTTTGCCGTCGACGCCGTCGACAACAAGGTACTGCCGGTCATTGATTTCGTCGGCGAGCCCGCGCGCGATGACGCGGCCGACGACAGGCCGGGCCGGCTCGCCGGATCGATCGTGGATCACCCAGTCTGTGGCGTTGCGTGCGAGCCCCTTGCCTGTCAGCTCACGGTGCATGATTTTGATGATGTCGCCGCGTTCGCCGATGCCGCGCAGCGTCGCTGCCAGTTGATCATCCAGGCGCCAGCGGCCCGAGCCGACCTCTTCGGCCAAGCCCATCCGGCCGAGCTTGCGAAGACGGCCCTGATGCAGCGTCTGGCGAAACGCGTCGCGGCCGTTAGCCGAAACAAGTCCGTCATCGTCGCGCATCCGCAGCAGCTGCCGGTCGATGCTGGTGAAGCGTTCCTGCTCCATTTCCTGACGCAGGCGCTGTTCGATCTCGCGGTCGTTGCGGGGACCGAGATCGAGGCTGACCAGCTCGGCGGCGCGCTCGCGGATCCCGCTCGAAATATACTCGCGCGCGATGACGAGGTTCTTGCCGCGGTCGTCCCTCCCGCGAACCATGATGTGGGTATGGGGATGACCGGTGTTGAAATGGTCGACGGCCACCCAATCGAGTTTCGTACCGAGGTCTTCTTCCATCTGCGCCATGAGTCGACGGGTGAGCGGCTTGAGGTCGTCATACTCGATGCCGTCTTCAGCAGCGACGATGACGCGGAACTGATGGCGGTCACCATCCGCGCGTTCGAGGAAGTCCTTGCCGTCGACGCAGTCACCTTTGGCGCCGTAGAGCTCGCCAGGCGCGCCTTCCCGGGTGACGCCGTCGCGCTGGATGTAGCGCAGGTGCGCACGCGCCCCGTCCTGGCCCTTGCCCGCCAGCTTGACGACCCGAGCCTTGACGATCACGCGCCGCTGCCGAAAGGCGGCGTAGCGGTCGCGCGATCTGAGCAGCGCGGCGGCCGGCCCGCCGCGCCCGGCCCGGCTTCCGTTGAAGCGAGCGCCATGCTGGGGCCGGCCGCCGGCTTTGTTGATCGCTGCCTGGACCTGGCCGGCATAGCGTTTGCCTGCCTTTGTGCTGCGCGACCCTATCTTGCCGAGCTTCGGCCTGAACTCGTCGTCCTTCATGCCAGCCTCCTCCTGGCCAGTAAATCAAAGGCTTAGGCGTCCAACGCTCTTGGCGCTGGCGCCAGCCTCCTGAAAAAACGATGTGCAGACAAGGACTTCGCCGGCTCCTGGAGGCGGTGCCTTTATCTTGCCTTCCGCTTTTCCCGCCCCGCAAAACCCGCCCCCCGCCTCCCGGTTCACCCGCCGTCCGGCTTCTTCGTTCGATTATCCCCGAGCGGTACGAAGAGATCGCCTTTTTCTTCGCCGGCGCTCACGCCATCACGAAGGAAGAAGAGCGCGCGTCCCGAGGGAGCGTTTTGCCTCTTTGGCGCATTGGACTCCCCTTCGAATTCGTCCATGTCGTGGGCCGAAACCCCCATCGTCTTGAGCTGTTTCAAGTAGGCAACCGTCTCCCTCGGCAGCGGCTTTCCATGCTTCAAATGGTCTTCGTAGCGCTCGGGCCCTGCGTTGTAGGCGGCAAACAGGCCGGGAAACCCGAAGCGGTCAAACATGGCGCTGAGATAGGCGGTCCCGGCGAGGATGTTGTCACGCGGATCGTGCGGATCGGCCCCCAGCCCGTATTCGGCACGGATCTCCTGATACGTTTCCGGCATCACCTGCATGAGGCCGATGGCGCCCGCGCCTGAGGTGATGGGGCGGCCGTGGAGCATGGTCTTGCCGCCGCTTTCGGCATCCATGACAGCGTAAATCCAAGCTTGTGGAATACGGAAGCGCCTGCTTGCTTGCGCTGTGAACTCCTGCCATCGTTGAAGCTGCGGACTTTGGGAGATGGCGACCGGCTCAGCGCCGGTCGAGGCGGAACAGGCGCATGGCGCAAAGGCGATCATGCCGAACATCAGGAGGGTCACTCGGTCCATAGCGGCACGAGCCTCCCGATGAGATTTGGGGCGGGAACAGGCCCGAAATAGCGGCTGTCGAAGGAGCGGATATTGTCGTTGCCGAGCAGGAAGATTTCATTGCCGTCGAGCGTCCGGCACCCGTTCCACCGTGGCAGCGGGCGGCCTTGGCCGTCGGTTGTCAGGCGTCGCGCGACGATCTCGCCGCCAATGATGATGGCGTCGTTGAAGGCACAGACGTGCTCACCCGGCAGTGCGGCAAGGCGCTTCACCAGCGATACGTTGGCCGGCAGATAGCTGCGTTCGGCGGCGAGATCGGCAACCGATTTCGGTGGGCTGACCAGGACGAGCTCACCACGAGCCGGTGCTCCCACAGCGAAGCGATAAAGGCCGACGGGGGCGCTGGCCGAGGCGTTCCAGACCAGCCAAGGTGTGGGTTTTGCGAGCGCTGTAAAGCCGATCAGACCCAGGCCGATCGTGGCGATGGCGATCGTTTTTTGCGCCCTAATGCGCCGCAAGCGGGTGCCGATCAGACGGATGAAGGGGCGCCGGCTCATGAGCGGCCTCCCTCGCCGGCTTGGCCGCAACCGGCGTCACCAGCCTCGGCAGCGGCGTGCTGCGGGTGACCTTTCGACCAGTCGTCGAGTTCGTCGATGTGATAGCGGACGTAGCGGCCGTGCTTGCGGAATTTCGGGCCGCCACCCTTGAGCCGCATCTTTTCCAGCGTGCGCTGGGAGAGCCCGATATAGAAGGCGGCTTGGGCCGTGTTGAGAAACGGACTGCCCTTCTTGGCGCGGGCCGCGCGTTCGTTTTCGTCGTCCATGATGATCCTCGTTTGGCTTCGGACAAGCGACGGCGAGGATGGGGGAGCGAGATCGTTTCGGGGACGGGCGAAGAGTGGGCGGCGAGTTTTCGCCGCCCTTTCGGGCGGACCGGTTTCGGCGGAGCTCCTGAGAATGAGCCCCGCGCCGGCTGCGGCGCGAGGCTCGAAGTCGGCCGATCAGTCGACCGGGTTCCAGATGATGGCGTAGGTGTCGTCATCGTCCTGGCCGGCGGCGCGGCCGAGATTGGCGTAGAGCTTACGCGGTCCGAACTCCGGCGCTGCGATCGACAAGCTCACATAGTCCTTGCCGGAAGTCTCGCCGGTGCGGATCCAGCCGGCGCCCACTTCGACTCCTTGCGTCAGCACCCGGAAGTCGGGATGGTTGTCGGCGCTCTTGGCCTGATTGGGGACGATATCGATGTCGGCGCGGACGCTGAGCGTCTTGAGTTGGCCCTTGTAGGCACCGTTTTCCTGCTTGTTGACGTAACCGATGGCGGTCATTTCGAAGTCTCCTTTTGCTGTCGCCGGGGACCATCCCCTGCGATGGCGGACCGTGATGGGGCGCGTCCGGACCGCCTGAACCCGACAGGGCCGAAGCGGCAGCGGAGGACCCGAGCGGGCAGCTTTTTTGAAGCGAAGCGGCGCGAGGAAGCCGCCGCAGGCGGCGGGGAAAAAAGCTGATGGCGAGGGTTTCGGGCGGCCGTACCCGCCCATAGGTCGACAAGCCAGCGGCAGGGGAATGGTCCCGGAGGAGAGCGTGGAGATCGTCGCGAGCGCGGTAGCTGCAGCCAAGCAGGAGGCTTGGAATTGACGGGCCCGCGCAGCTGATGCTGCGCCGATGCCGGATCGAGATGGTGCCCACAGGCCGGCCGCGATAGCAGGCATCCGGCGTGGTGATCGACCAATGAAAGCAAGGAGTTTGCCGGCCGGATTTTGCTGCGCGATGGGTGGCCGAGGCATGGCCGGATAAGCAACCGGCGCCCAGCGGGGTACAGTATCGAGCGGCCGCTATCGAGAAGCCAGCGCTCAACGTGACTGGCTCATTCGCAGACGAACAGACCGGACGCTCGCCCACTGATCGGCGGTTACGGAAGCCGCCTCGATCGGTGTAGCTCTCGGCCGAGAATTTCATCAAGCGCGGCAGCCAGCCTCGACCTTCTGCCGTTTTCGCCCGAAAGAAAGGCGCGGATGATCTTCTTTTGCGTCTTCACCTTGTCGGTGACATTGCCGTCTGCGACATGCTTGCCGCCGACATCGGCAAGCATCGAATTGGCGATTTCCTTGTCGCGCACCAGGACGAAGAAGGTGTCGTCCGGTTGCTGCCAGCAAGGGCCCAATGTCGACGTTAAGATGGTTGCCGAGCGCCTCCATGAAGGCGCTGCCGGCTTCGAGCGTCTCGGCCATCATGATGGCCAAGACGCGCATGACATCGTCATCCGAGCGCGCCATGAACCTCGCAGCCGGCAGGCTGCGGCCATTGTCTCGTTGCACCGCCAGTCACGCCATCAGCAGATTCTCGTCTTCTCCTGCCGCAAACGCCCATTCGCGGAACTCCGTGGAAAACATTTTGCAGATGACCGCAACGCCGTTTTCGATCTCAATTTCGATAGCGTCATCAATCAGGAATTCCTCTGGAACTAGGTCGCCCAGGAGAGCATCGGGTCCGCGCTCTGCGCGAGCATAGCCGTGATCATGAGTACGGGGATGCGGGTTCTTCTGAAGACAGGCTCTGCGCCCGTCACGCCTTTAATGCATGGCAGCATCCGCCTCTCGAGATCAACAAACGCGCCGCCGGGGACGCGTGCGGCCCTCGGGGAGAGTGCTGACGGCCTTGGGGGGATGGCGGATGGCGACACATTTCTGGCGGCGCGAAACGCCTGATGCATATCCGAAACCTGACAGCGGCAGAAGACATGTCGGGTTCCGTACCATCGGCCATGCTGGGCACTGTTGGAGGTTTTCAAGGGATAGCCATGCGCTTGCTGCCCGCTGAGCGCTGGCACGGCCTTTGCTATTTGAGATGCGGCACACGGATTGAAGGTTGACTACATGCAGACGCGTGAGATGAGCGACGCTGTCCTTTCCTGGAACGTTTGCAGCAGGTTCGAGGCTAATGTTGCGAGGAGTTCCAGCCGTATCGAGTGATCTTCCAGCCGAAGTGCGCCGCCATCCCATCACGGCGAATAATCTCGCGCTCCACAACAGCTTGCTGAACGAGTGAGAGACAAGAAATAACAAAGGTTCCGGGGACGGATATCCATTCGCACGACATCTTTCTTAGTACCCGCAGCGCTCGTCTTCAACGCGGTGCGGACTTTTGTCCGCGTGGCGCGCCGAGGGTGGAGAAGGGGAATTCGACTTGCAAGAGGACTTGTTAATGACGTTTTTTAGCCTTTGCACCAAAAGCCCGGCGCATTCCCGCTCCCTCTCCACCTTTCGCAAGCATCTTCAAACGACCGGTCTAACGGCGGCGCTGCTCGCCGCAGCGTCGGGGGGAAGTGAGGCGCAGCAGTATGTTCGTGCTGACGGCAGCACGACCTCCGACTTGGAAGCGGCGCGCGCGAGTTGGCGCGATGACGTCGAATTCAATGGCAATGTCGGGCTCGGAGCCATCAATGCAGATGCCGCTTATGCGTTGGGCTTCACCGGCAAGGGCGCGAAAATCGGCATCATCGACCAGCCGGTCTGGGGGGCGCATCCAGAGTTTGCCGGCCGGCTGACGTTTCTGCCAACCTCAGGCACGCGCGTCTATTCGGACCCTTACTTCCATGTCAAAGCCGGTGATCCGTTCTTCGCCGACGGCAGGCAGTTCATCAGCGAACATGGCCAGATTTCCACGCACGGGACCCATGTGGCGGGCATCGCCGGCGCCAACAGGGACGGCGCCGGCATGATGGGCGTGGCATTCGGCGCTGGCCTTTTCGCTGCGAGCAACTACGATCCCGGACCCGAAGATGGTCGAGTGCGGGGCAATGACGGCGCCATCTATGGCGCGGCCTGGCAGGCGATGATCGATGCCGGCGTCGACGTCATCACCGACAGCTGGGGCATTGGCCTGTCGAAGCCGTCAGGGTCCTACGCGCAGGCCTATTCGCAGTTCCAGGAGATCGAGGCGATCCTCGGCACGCCCGATGGCGGCGCCTATGACGGCGCCATCAAGGCGGCGCGCAAGGGCATCATCGTCGAATTCTCGGCCGGCAACGACGACGGCCGGGAACCGGACGCAATGGCGGGGCTTGCCAGCTTCGTGCCCGACATCGAGAAACACTGGCTGGCGACGATCAGCGTGGTCGCGGACGCGGACAATCCGCAAGGCTATTCGAAGAGCAGCTTTTCCAGCATTTGCGGCTACGCGAAGTATTATTGCGTGGCCGCGCCGGGAAGCCGGATCAACAGCAGCATTGCAGAAGGCGACATCACCGGCCTGATGCGGGGCGACGTCGTCAACGACGACCGCCTGCGCCCGGCCTATAAGAAGCAGGACGGTACTTCGATGGCCGGTCCATTCGCCACCGGCGCTTTCGCTGTGGTGAAGGAACGCTATCCCTATCTGGCCAATGGCGAGGTCAACGAAATCCTCAAAACGACGTCAACTGACCTCGGCGACGCCGGCGTCGACAAGGTTTTCGGCTGGGGAATCATCGATCTGGAGAAGGCGCTGAAAGGTCCCGGTCAGTTCCAGGGGCGTTTCGAGGCCAAGCTGCCCGGCTTCTATCGCGGCACCCGCGAGGAGGTCTGGGCAAACGACATCTCGCAGGACGCCCTGGATCAGCGCAAGGGCGAAGACCAGCGGACGATCGCCGATTGGGAAGCAAAGAAGGTCGCCGAGCGTTGGCAGAATGGGCTGACCGAGGAGGTCATCCAGACCATCAGGAACGACGTCGCGGCAGAGGTGACGCCCGACGCCTTCAACGAGGCGATCAAGCTGGTGCGGACTTTCTGGGCGGCGATCGACGCGGGGGCAGCCGCAGGCGACTCCAAAGAAGATGCCCGCGCGGCTCAGAGCGCGATGCGTGCAAATCCGATCGCCGTTTTGCTATTTAACACCTTCCGTGCCACGGAACCCAACTCGAAGATCCCGCTGACGGCGCAGTTCGTCGACTTCACCGGTAGGCGCGAAGCAAGCCTTGACACCATACGGGCAGCGATCACCGAGGAGCGGGTCGCCGAGTTCAATGCCAATGAGGCACGCGCGTCCACACTCACCGCCAGATTTGCGGACCCCAACAACTATCTGGGTGGCCTTACCAAATCCGGCGCCGGTACGCTGCGGCTAACCGGCCACAGCACTTATAGGGGCGATACCGTGATCGATGGCGGCCTCTTGGGAATAGACGGCTCGATCACCTCGAAGGTCGTCGTCAATAAGCTCGGCACGTTGGGTGGCATTGGGACAGTCGGGGGCATTGAAGTCGCTGGCGGCGGCGTCGTGTCGCCGGGTAAGGCGATCGGCACGCTGACGTCGAACGGCGACGTGATCTTCAACAAGGGCAGCGCACTGCATATCGAGGTTGGCGAAAACAAAACCGATCAGCTCGTCGTCAACGGCGCGACAACCTTGCTGGGGGGCGTGGTGATGGTCACGCCGAAAGCCGGCGCCGAAACGCGACAGCGGTTGAAGGCGCTGTTGGACCAGACCTATACCATCGTCACCTCGACCGGCGGGGTCAGCGGCAAGTTCGATGGCGCGCAAGGGTATGTTTTCATCGACACCACGCTGTCGTACCTGCCGAACGAAGTTCGCGTCGACCTATCTCGCAATGGCCGTGCCTTTTCCGATATCGCTCTTACCAGAAACCAAAGGACGACGGCCGCCATTCTCGAAACGCTCGGGCTGGGCAATGCGATCCATGACGCGGTCGCCTTGGCAACCCCAGCGGACGGCCTTTCGGCTAGCTACCAGTCCCTTTCGGGAGAAATTCACCCTACGCTGGAGGGAATATTGGCGCAAGACGGGCAGTTCATCGGCCAGGCGGCCATCGATCGGATTCGTTCCGCCTTCGGCGGCGTGGCGGGAAGAGCGCAATCGACCGTCGAACCGGCCGAATATGGACCGGAAACCGCACCGGCCCGCAACTCCGCCTTTGCCGCCATGCAGCCGACCAGACACGGTATCACGCTGTGGGGCGAAGCCTATGGATCGTGGGCACATACCGGCAGCGACGGCAACGCCTCGGATTTCAATCGACACCTTGGCGGCATCGCCACTGGTATCGATGGCATGGTGAACGAGACGTGGCGGCTTGGCCTCCTGCTCGGTCACGGCAGCACTTCGGTCAATTCCGCCTCCGACCATGCCTCGGTAGACAGCTACCAAGTGGGTTTGTACGGCGGCGCGCAGTGGGACACCGTTGGCCTGCGTGTGGGTGCGACAATCGCCCAACATGAGATCGATACCAGGCGCGACGCGGCGCTGCCCGCCGGCGTCGTCAACCGGCATGCGTCGTCCTACGATGGCCAGACTGTGCAGCTTTTCGGCGAAGTGGGCTATCGGGTCGAGACTGCCTACGGCGCAGTCGAGCCTTTTGCCGGCGCTCGCTACGTGCATCTGCAAACCAACGGTTTTCAGGAGGACGGGGGGCTGACTGCGCTCAAGGGACTTTCCAGTTCGACCGATCTTGGTATAACGAGACTAGGCCTGCGGTTTTCGCAGGAATTGCTGGCTCGCGAAAACACTGCGCTCACGGCGCGCGGAATGTTTGGCTGGGATCATGCCTTCGGCGACGTTTCGGCTGAACAGAGCCTCGCCTTCGCCGGCGGCCAAACGTTCATGGTCGAAGGCTTATCGGTTGCTGAGGATGCACTTGTCGTCGAGGCAGGCTTCGACGTCGGCTTCGCTGCCAACGCGAAGCTCGGCTTGTCCTATGCCGGCCAGTTTTCGGGCGACGTGAGCGAGAACGGCGTCAAGGCAGATCTAACAGTTGGATTTTAATGGCAAACTGGCGCGTCTTACGATCCGTGATTTCCTGACAAAGGCTGGCGCCTATTGGCGCTTTTGTCCCGCCGGGTTCGGCGGAAGCTCGCAATGAAGGATTGACAAGTGCTTCTGCTGCCTGTCGCAGCAGCCGCTCGGCCTCGGTGATGTGGCCGGCGACGCGCGCCGCCTCGGCATAGACCGACAAGGAAAAGCGTGCCTTCGAAATGCAGATCGCGCTCGATGCCGAGACCAAGCGCGCCCCTGACGCTTTCAAGCTCGGCAAGGCTGACGCTGCCGAGTTCGGGGAAGCCGACACCAAGATCGCAAAGGCCGAACACCGTGTCGCCATCGCCGTCGAGTTCGGTCAAAAGCCAGGTCGCCGGCCCGGTCGGGTCGAACAGTTTCACGACCGGAACATGGTCGGTTTCGGCGTCGGCTGCGCTGTTGGCGAGAAGCCGGGCGCGCAGTGCATCGGTGATCAGGATCATGGCGGAATTCCTTCAAAACAGGGCGCGTTGATTTTTGGCGGCCTTGTCAAACAGGCTCTCTATGGAGCGGCTTGTGCGCCGCGCGCGGGCGCATCGGCGCGTCCGCCAGCAGCGCAAGGCGGTCGCGCGGAGCATCAGGCGGGCTCATGCGGCGATCCCGGCATGCGTCTTGCCTTCGACATCGGCATAGAGGCCGAGCAGGAAATCGGCGGCTTTCGAGGCTTGGCTGGCGGCGCGGAAGATGGCGCGATTGT
The DNA here is from genome assembly GCF_003863365.1 of Mesorhizobium tamadayense. GTDB lineage: Bacteria > Pseudomonadota > Alphaproteobacteria > Rhizobiales > Rhizobiaceae > Mesorhizobium > Mesorhizobium tamadayense. Next base: position 27,169 of record NZ_RQXT01000058.1, read on the forward strand.
CCTCGCGCAGAACGTCGAGCCATGAGCCGATGTAATCGGCATGGCGCACGGTCGGCTCGATGCCGAGACTGCTGCAGATGAAGGCAGCAGTGATCTCGGCGACATATCCTGACAGTCAAGCCTGACGATCGTGGCTATCGCGGAAACGGAGTGTCAGGCCTCAGCGGTGTTTTTATCCTCGCGGGCTGGGCGGCAGCCAAGGTGAAAAGGCCATGGCTGCGCGTCGGTGGCGGCCCTAAGGCGACGTGGCGCTCAGCTCGGCGGCTGTCGCGCGTGCATCCAGTCAGCGGCAGCCTGCGCTTTGCTTGCGGCAGTGAAGATCGCCCGCGGGTCGTCCTTCAGCACTTTGAGCCAGGATGCCACATAGGCTGCGTGGTCAGGACGGGGATGATGCTCCAGGCCCAGATCGGCTAAAATATAGGCTGCAGCAAGTTCTGCGACATATCCTGACAGTCAAGCCTGACGATCGTGGCTATCGCGGAAACGGAGTGTCAGGCCTCAGCGGTGTTTTTATCCTCGCGGGCTGGGCGGCAGCCAAGGTGAAAAGGCCATGGCTGCGCGTCGGTGGCGGCCCTAAGGCGACGTGGCGCTCAGCTCGGCGGCTGTCGCGCGTGCATCCAGTCAGCGGCAGCCTGCGCTTTGCTTGCGGCAGTGAAGATCGCCCGCGGGTCGTCCTTCAGCACTTTGAGCCAGGATGCCACATAGGCTGCGTGGTCAGGACGGGGATGATGCTCCAGGCCCAGATCGGCTAAAATATAGGCTGCAGCAAGTTCGGCGGTCAGTTCTTCGACTGCCAAAGCCTGGCGAGTGAAGCGTTTGGTGAAGTCTCGATCGAGCCGATGCTTAGAGCCCGTGGCATGCGCGGCCTCGTGGACATAAGTCCCGACGTGAGCGACAGCATCGCGGAAGCGATTGAAGTCCGGCATAAAGATTCGGTCGAGATCGATGCGGTAATATGCAGCGTTGGCGCCAAAAGTAACTGGGATGCCGAGCGCACTGATGAAGGCATCGGCATGCGGGACTCGTTCAGAGTCAGGCAAGATTGGAGCGGCGGAAGGCGTGAAGCCCTCGACCTGAGAGCTGTTGAAGACCGAGAAGGCGCGCGCGAAGAGGCGTCGCTGGGGGTGCTCATCGTCGCCGACTGCATCATCGTCACTGTGTGCGGCAAACTCCTTCCAGAGCACGACGGTTGTTGCGCGTTCGCCCTTGCGGACCTGGGCGTCAAGGGTCTGCCATTGCCGGTATGTGCCCCAGATGCCGCTTCCAAAGCCGTGAGCCTGAGCTGCGATCCAAAGAGCGAGCGTATTGACGCCGCGATAGGCCTTTCCGGAAGAGATGTTGGTTGGGCGAGCAATCGAGCTTCCATCGTGATGCCAGGGCATCCGCCATTCGCCGGCGCCGGCCTCGATGGCGGCAATGATCTGGGAGGTGATGCGGGTATAAACGTCGGTGCGATTTTGCGTGTCCATGGTCGGAACTCCTGTCCCGCCGGGGCCAATCCCCGGCGGCGGAGCAGCCATCTGCGATGGCCTAAGGGCCGACCGCGCACTCGAAGAGCCGCAGCGTGAGCGAAGGACGGCGATAGCCGTTGCGCGGGCGGACCTGACATCGCGCGCTCCGCCGAACGCCGGGGTTGGGCCGACGGGACATCCGATCATTGGGCCGCACGCAAAGCCGCTACGCCGCCTCAGATCCGACGATCTAAGCCATCAAGAACCGCCTGGATCCGCTGGAGATCCTGCTTCACGATGGTCCGTTGCAAAGGCGACAGACGCTTCTCCTTCAGCAAGGTCTTGGCGTCCTCGGCAGAGCGTGACCAGGCTGGCCGATGGCGTGCGGTGATGCAGGCATTGGGGCAGCGGGTTGGCTGGCAAAGCGCGGTCAGCGGCATCTTGCCGTCGATGTTCGTCGCCTGCTTAAGGCAGGCGGCCGTGCCGGGATCAAAGAAGCAGTCGGCCAGCACCCCGACATGCAATGTCCGCGCGAGGCTCGCTAGCATTGTGCGGAGCCGCCCACGATCAGCGATCATGGCCGGAAGCGGGCCGAGTTCTGTCGATATGCCGTCGAGTGTCTTTGCTACACGCGCTGCGGCGGGCCCGGACAACGTCGCCCCGGCCTGCCGCTGATCGAAATAAGTCAACAGGTCATCAAGCTGGCCGAAGCTGCGCTGGTTCTGCACCTCCGCACGGAAGCCGGATCGGCTGGAGCCGGCATAGCCCTCGAAGGCGGCAACGGAAGCATGCTTGTACTGGATCATGCCGGCAATTGTGCCGAAGGGACGGTTGGCAATGTGCCATGCAATCGTGCGTCTGAACTGTCGCGTCGTGATCCGCCAAGGCTGATCACCTGGTCCGTTCGGGACAGCCGGCATATCCGGTGTGCCGAATAGGTCGTTGAGATGGTCGCGGAAGCGGTTGAGTTGGCGGACAATCTCGGCCGAGAGGTGATCCTTGCTAACGGACCTTGCGATAAGAACGGGCCAGAGCGTCGTGAGCCCGCGTGCGGAGGCCGCCCGGAAGGACAAACGTTCCAGCACTTCTATCGCCTTGGCTACAGGCTCAATTGTAATCCAATCAGCCGGCTCACCTTGGCTCGACTTACCCTTGTAGGCAACCGAGCGAACGCGATGACGCATGATCATGCCATCTTGGCTGCGCGTCAGGGCAAGACACCCGCGCTGCATTGCCTGGACCTCGCAGTCTCGCATTCCGGTCAGGTAAGCGCAGAGGATATAGGCTGCCGCCTGCAGCATCCGCTCTTCCTGAGCAAGGGTCTTGATGTCGAACCGGGGCCGCCAGGGCTTGCCGGTCTCCGGCAGAATGGTGATGGGAGTCTCCATGCCACCGGTCTCGACACCGAGTTCGAGCAACGCGGCCCTGATCTGGCGAGGTGCACCGCCGGTCAGCTGAATATGCATCCTTGGCTCGGCCTGGGCGTCGATGCCAATGTGCAGGTGAAGCAGGTGCGAATTGACGGGCGGCGATACGTCTCCTGTCTCTGGGTGCCGCAAAATCGTGCCGTTGTGCGCGGTCCCCCAGATCGGTACGCCACGGCCTTCGCTTCGTAGCTGATCGAAATAGTTCTGAAGACGCCTTCGCTGTCGGTTACGGCGTTCCGTGTATGCGAAAGCCTGATCTGACTGGATGAGCGCGGCGCAGTGGGCTTCCAATCGTTCCAGCTCTGCACGGGCGGCGAAGATGTCTGAGGCGAACTGGGTAATATACCGGCTCGACCAAGCAAGCAGCGGCGACATGATCACTTCCGGAATACGTGGCGTTCGGTTCTCGCGGACATGCCGGTAACCGGCGACACGGTGGGGTGCCTGGCCGGCCCAGGGTTGGAACGGTAGACCTCCAGATGGGAGATAGTCGCGCAACGCATAGAGATCAGTCGAGACTTCCAGGAGGTGCCCGACTATAACCGGTCGGCGGGCACGGTCTGTCTTGAGATGGCGAACGTAGCGATCGAGCAGTTGCTGATCGACACGGCGAAGATCGACAGCACCAAGCTCATCGCGCACAAACTCGAAGAAGCGTCGTGCACGATTGAAGACCTGCCGGATACTGCCGGGAGGAAGCTTTTTGCGGTGACCCGGCATGTCGACGTTGAGCCGGCATAGAGAAGCTCGCGAAGCGCCTCGCGAACACTCACATCCTCGACGGACCCGAAATGCACGGTGACATGACAACGCCTGGCGTTCTCGCGAAATACGGCGGGTCCGAGATCCCAGCTCGGATCGCCGTAGCGCGAAAGGGTGTCCCGATCAAAGCCCGGCTTCAAAGGAGCGGATGCGAGAACCGGGCGAAGATCGAGTTCTTGAGAGGTGGAGGCTGCTGCGGCCGACCTAATCATTGCCGGGCCTCCGGCGCCAGATAGAGGGCGTGCCCTTCCGCCTCGCGGCGAGCTTCGGCAACTACACTCTCCGGGAAAGCAGGCAAAACCTGCTTCGCAATGCGATGATGCGCGCGGCCGAACTTCATGGCCCAGTCCGCGGCGGGAAGACCCGTCCGTTGCTCCTCGATAAACCGCAGGAACGCGATGATCGCCGGCAGCTTGCGCGCGGTGATGACGGCGTTGCGGCATTCGAGACAGCCCCAGAACGGTTGCGGGCAAGGTGATCCCAGCTCCCCAAAAGGGCTGCGGTCAAAGCCAGAGCATGCAGCCAGCCAAACATCCTGTTCGCCGCCTAGAAGCGCGTCGACATCACTGCTTCCTTCCGAAGCGGTGTGGCTTTGGCGCCAGGAATCCTCGTCGTCAGGCACTAATATGATCGGACCGGCAACCGCTACGACCTCGGAAAATGCCTCCGCGACGGTGGCCTCATGAAGCGGCCGCAGCGAGGGAATGTCCGCATAGTGGCGAGCGGCGATCTCGGGCGTATGTCCGACCGCAAAGCGGGCCATATGACCCTCGGTCTTCAGATACCAGAACGCCTTGTGGGTCTTGCGCAAGCGCGAAAGAACGAGCCGAAGAGGCTCGCCATCGTCATCGACGATCCCATGGCTTCCGGTCCATTGGTCAACGCGTTCATGCGGATTATCGACACCTGCGCGGAGTTGCTTCCGGCCGGTATAGTAATAGAGCCAAAGGCAATCGCTTGGGACGAACTGCCTCGTAAAGGCCGTCACCTCTATCAGCTTGCGAATGAGACCACCCGGTGTTCCGATCCCGCCGTCACGTACACGAATATGTTTGTGCTCAGCACCTCGTGCGCGTCGCTTAATATAGGCTATGTCGATGGTTCCAGGTCCGGGGTTCTGGAGGCAGTCGATCGTCAAACCCTTGCAACATTCTATCTCCAGACCGGTCTCCAGCGACAGGAAGGTCAGAAGCGGTGGAATGTCGGTGGCCCGCAGGTGATAACGACCGTGGATGTCTTCGGCCAAGGTTGAGACAGGCAGACCGCGACGCGCCCTCATGAAGTACAGGCGATGGAAGGCTCTGTCCCCGCTGCTGAGCGCGCCCGAGGCCACGATCCTGTCGTTCGCTTCGTCGGTCACTCTGCGAAGATTGGAGTCGCCCTCATCATCATCGAGCGACTTCCCGATGCGTCTGAATATCTTGCCGATGTCAGCGCGGGCCGCATCGCGAAGCTGCCTTGCGACGAACGGACTGTAGGCGTCGCGCGGTTGCGATCGGCCGGCGGATTGTGTGCTGGTATAACTTAGCCGACGCCGTACCCCTTCATCGAGAAGGCCAGGTTGGTCGGCATCAATCGAGCGCAAGGCGAGAATAGCCTTGGCAAGGACGATGTGCCGATAGATAGGCTTCATCCCGCCGGCTTCGAGGAAATCCTCATATCCGTCGATATCATCAGCGCGCAGATCGGCGGGCGTCTTTGCCCTCGAGTGCTCGCGCAGATACGCGAAGAACCGAAGACATGCATTTAGATGCCCCTTGATGGTACTCCGCGCCCCCAGCGAACCACCAAGCTCCGCCTGCCGGCGAAGAGCACCGGCAAATGCGATGGCGAGAGGTCGCGGATGCAGGCCAGTAAGGTCAACGTCGATGCTCCCGCCATAGCGCGCCTCGATGTTGAAGCGCAGACCGAGGACCGGATCGCGGGCGTGAGCGGTAGCAATGGCATCGGCTGGTGCAAAACGGACTGGAGCTCCCTTGCGCGGCCGCCCAGTCATAATGAAGTCTCCGATGGGAGCAGTGCGAGCAGTTCCTCGACCGCCGTATCGACGGTATCAGCGCGTGCAGCGATGTGGTCGAGGTAGATGTAGGTCGTTGCTAGACTGGCATGACCAAGGAGCCGTTGGACTTGCTGAAGAGGATCGCCGAGCACTTGCCGGTACCCCTCCATCGGTCCGGCAGGCAACGCCGCATCACGGAGGCGATGCTGAATGAGCATCGCCAGCATATGAACTGCAAAGGAATGGCGGAGCTGATGCGGACTGATTTTGACGTCGAAGCCGAAGGATCTGCACCGCGCGGAAGCACGGGCGAAGATGACTTCCCAGGAGTTCGGCTGTACCGGCAGGCCGACCTCCGAGAGCCATAATACCGCCGGTTCGCTCGGTGTGCCGTCGTCGTTGCAGACAATGATCCGGCCGCGTTCCTCGGGGCTGAGCAGGTCAAGCGCGATGTCGCCGCCATCACGCAATCGTAGCCGGGAATTGCTCCGCTCCTGGTGTACCAGGATCGGGCGGTCGAGTGATTGCCACCCCGAACGGCGCTGAAACTTTGCAACCGCATGCGAGCGCTCGACAGCGATATAGGCGCGCGCCTGCTCGAGCAGTCGAGCGGGAAGGAGTATCTGGCGACCACGATCGCCCTTGGTCAAAGCATCGGGCAGTTCGAGCCAGACCTGACGGCCTGGCGGCTGACCAACGACAGCAAGATCGGATGCGAAGAGAAATGAAGCTTCCTCCAGCCGGAGGCCCGTCGTAACCAGAAGATCTGAAAACAGCGCATTGCGAATGCCGTTGCGATCTCGGGCGCCAGGGCGCGTTCCGCCATCAGGCAGTAGCCCTCTCAAGCCAACATCCCGAAATCTCCGATAGTCGTCGAGCGTGACGAAGCTGACATCCGCGCGGCGCGCGGCGGGTTCATACGCATCGTTGCGAGCCGCGATCTGCGCTCGCCGGCCAGCATACCCTTGCCTCCACACGGACCGATGCGTGAACGGCGCTTCCGCAATGAGACCCTCCTGGACGCCCCATCGATACACACGGTCGAGGCAGGCGACGGCACGATTCCAGGAAGCAGCAGAGATGCGTTGTCCGACCTCCGCACGGCGCCGAACCCGGTGATAGGCAAGGACGTCATGCCGACCAGCCTGCCATACCGCCTTGGCGCAGGCTTCCGAAAGAAAGCGGACCCAGACGAGGACATCATAACCGTAGGCCCGAAGGGAATGGTGGGAGCGAACGCCGTTGAGAGGCAGGTTGCGGAAGAAACGATCCAGATCAGGATCGTAGAGTGCCCCATCCCTAAGGATCATGGGAACGTGTGCATCAAGCCCGTCAGCCGATCGGCGCTCCTGAATGGTGATGTTCGAAACCGGCGCTAAATCGTCCACAAGTTGTTCAACCTTCCCCCGGACCCCCATCCGGGGACCCAGCGTCAACGAAGGAGTTCAGCTTGCCCGGCGCTATCCAGGCCGGCCTCCGCCAGCTATGTGGGAGCGCTGCGGCCGGCCTGGACAACGCCTCCGTCAGTCCTGTTGCATCGACGCCAGCAAGACACTGAGAGTCGGTGCAGACTGTCAAGATAAGGCAATGATCTCCTCCATGGCATAGGCCTCGGAGCCGAACCGTCCGGATAGATCGCGATCAAGTCGATGTTTGGCTGCTGTGGCATGGAGCCCTTCATGAAAAAGCACACTATAATGAGACGCAGCATCCCTGAATAAACTGAAACTTGGGACATGCACCCGATCAGCCGATGGCAAATAATAGGCTTCATTGCCGCCATAGACGGTGTTGATGCCAAGGTTGGCGTAGAAAGCATCGGCATGGGCGACGCGTTCTTCTTCTGAGTACGCAGCAATAGGTTCCGGCTCGTAGCCGCCGACCTGCGCGCAGTTGAACACGGAGTAGCCGCGAGCAAAGAAGCGGCGGCGCTCCGCTCCATCATCCGAACCGCTGTCATCCTCGTCACTGTCACCGCCGATCTGCTTCCAGAAAACGACCGTCGTGGAGCGCTCGCCTTTGCGCACCTGAGCGCCAAGCGCCTGCCACTGCCGATAGGTTCCCCAGAGGCCTGTCGGATACGCGGCGCTTTGCGCAGCGACCCACAAGGCGAGTGGTACGCCCCGATAGGCCTTACCGGAGGCGACGTTGACCGGCCGCGCCGTCGCGGAGCCGTTGTGGTGCCAAGGCATGACATACTCGTCGGCGCCGGCTTCGATAGCCGCAACAATCTCGGCTGTTATGCGGGCGTAGACGTCCGCGCGATCGAGAGAAGCCATCGTCAGGCCCTCCCTGCGGCAGGCACCGCACCAAGGAGGACACTTGAGATGAAACCTAACTCGTGAAAGCAGGTCCGGTAATAGTCGATTTGATGGAAGAATGCCGGCTGCGGCGGCACCTGGATGGTGTCGCTGCTCGGCATGTAGAAAGCGCGATCACCACCGATCCGGAAATCCGCGCCGCTTGAGCGAATAAGCGCCTCCGCCTGCGGGACGATTTGGCGCGCGGGCAGCGGCTCGGCGGCGGCATGGAGATATTCGGGCAGGTTATCGCACTGGGCGACATTGAAGACGGTAAAGCGCTTCAAGAACGGCACCGTCTGCGGTTGGTCGCCGTCGGTCTTGGCGCGTTCCTTTTCGTCTTTGGGAACAAATCGGTCGGCGTGAACGATGGTCGTGCCGCGCTCGCCCTTCCTGACGTTGCCGCCAAGGGCAAGCGCCTGCCGGAAGGTGAGCCAGTTCTGGCTCGGGTATGAGCGCTCGATCACCGCGCCCCACAGGATGAGGATGTTGATGCCGGAATAGCGGCGCTGGGTGGCCGCATTCTTCGGCAGGCCAAGGCTGGCCTTTGCCCTGCCCCACGGCTTGACCCACGGCACGGTGCCGCGCTCCAGTTCGGCAATGATACGGTCGGTGATTTCCTGATAAAGGCTGGCGCCGGGGCCCCCGCCCTTCCCTGCGCCAGCCTGTCCGCTGCCGGAACGCTTGTTGTTTGCACGCATGGTTTCGTCCTCCGCTCGTCAATCGCGCGCCCTCCCCGGAAGATCCCATGGGCGGTGGAGGCAGCGCTCGATCCCGATCTCGCGTGCCTGCCCCCGTGAGTGGGGTGGGCGGCAGAACGCGACTGGCTTGGCCCGCTGAACGAGGCAGGCCGCACCCGAAGGGCCGGAACGGAGTGGAGGATGTGAGCGGAGCGAACATTGCGGCCTGCCGCAGCGGGCCTAGAAAGGAGCGTCGCCCACCCCGCGAGCGGGGGCAGGCAACAACCAAAACCACATCGCGAAGCGATGACTGCAGCTGCGATCAACTCGCTTTGGCGGCGTATTGCTCATGAACAACTTGGAGGGATAGAACACATGAAAGCTGAAAACGTGACTGAGATTGAAACCGATGTGGTCCATACGACACTCGGCGCTATCTTCCTGTCCCTGGAACTCAGTCGCTCGAGCTGGTTGGTGACAAGCTTGTTGCCGTGCAACGGAGAGAAGATGTCAAAGCGCGTCGTCAAGGCAGGCGATACGGCCGGATTGTTCGACCTTATCAGCCAGTTGAAGTCGACGGTTCGGCGCAGAACGGGCCGTGACGTGCCGGTGATCGCAATCCAGGAGGCTGGCCTGGACGGCTTCTGGATACATCGGATCCTTGAGCGTGACGGTATCGAAAGCCATGTGGTTGATGCAGCATCCATTGCCACGTCACGCAGGAAGCGCCGGACGAAGACGGACAAGCTGGATGGCGAGACCCTGCTTCGCGCCCTGCTTGCCTACAAGCGCGGCGAGCCGCGGGTATGCGCCATGGTGGTTCCGCCATCGCCCGAGCAAGAGGACCGAAAGCGCAACAGCCGTGAGCGACGCGCTCTCATAGCGGAGCGGATCAAGATCGTGAACCGGGTCAAGGGGCTCTTGTTCTCGCAGGGCATCGTTGGATTTGAGCCGCTGAAGCGGGACCGCCGCACTCGACTGGAAGAACTTAGGACCGGAGACGGTCGTGAACTACCGTCGAATCTCAAAGCGGAGATTGTCCGTGCACTGGACCGGATCGAGCTCGTGCTTCGGCAAATCAAGGACGTGGAAGCAGCGCGTGACGAAGTGGCTCGCAATGAATGCGACCCATCAAAAGTCGCCAATGGAATGTCGATGCTCAAGCAACTGCGCGGCGTGGGAGCGGACTTTGCCGAGGTGCTTTGGTCCGAGGGTCTGTATCGCGAATTTGCGAATCGAAGGCAGCTCGCCTCCTATGCCGGTCTGACGCCGACACCGTGGCAAAGCGGATCGATCAGCCGGGAACAGGGCGTATCGAAAGCGGGCAATCCGAGGCTGAGGACCGTGATGGTGCAATTGTCGTGGTTCTGGCTTTTGCATCAACCTCGATCGGCTTTAGCACAATGGTTCCAGGAGAGGGTCGCGCTCGACGGTGGCAGGCGCCGGAAGCCGGCCATTATTGCGCTCGCGAGAAAACTTCTGATCGCGCTATGGAAGTATGTTCATCATGGTGCTGTCATTGAGGGCGCTGTCATGAAGCCGGCATGATCAACGTACTCTTTTCCATCCGCCGGGATTGATCGCTCCCGGCTGATCCTGGGCGAACGAACCTCCCACCCCACTTGGCCTAAAATGCCGTCCGGAAGATTGGTCGCGTTCCCCTGAGCCTTACCGACGAAAGCGGGATGTTGGTGCAGCTGCCACAGCGCAGCGACCGTATGTGAGTTTGGACCGGTGTTATCGCCGCGCCAAGACGACAGGCTCGGACCTAGGATCACAACGCATTGAGGTAGATATGCGAAGACAGCCTTGACGACAAAGTCCCCATGTGAGCGGGGTGGGCGGCGAACGCGACCGGAAAGGCCCGACGTCGAAGGCGGACCGCATCCGAAGGACCGGAACGAAGAGGAGGACCCGGAGCGGCAAGCGGAGGGTTGCGGGAGGCCGCGGCGGGCCTAGAAGGGAGTGCCGCCCACCCTGCGCCACCCGGGAAGGCAACCGCAAAAGCGACGCCGGCCGACAGGCCGGCGACCGTCAGCAGCCGACAGGCTGCCCGCGTCAGGGGGCGAAGCCGGATGGCCGAGACCGCCTGAGCCTGGCGAAGAAAAGCGGGCTCGGTGCACGAGCACCCGGCGCGCGCCTTCAGGCGCGCGGGCGCTCACAACTGTCCGCTCGCGCAATCGTACGAGACGATCACCAGGCCGCGTTCAAAATGCCAATTTTACCGATGTGAAAGACCGAACCTTGACCCTTGAGCGCGCATCGGTGATCGCGCAGTGCGCGATTGCGTGCGATGGCGTTCGTAACGGCCGGGTCTTGCATGTCCCGCTTGAGCTGCTCAAGGTCGAACGCCTGATACTTTTCCTGTTTGCGCCAGGCGTGGGCCGCGTGCACGGCGAATTCGGAAGGGCTTGCTGGAATTGAAGGCTGCCGCCCGGCAAGGGCGGTAATTTGCAGTCGAGGAATGAGACCAACGCGACGTCTCCAAGATTGGGAGCCGGACTTCTGTCGTGACAAGCTGGACGCCATCGTGAAGTACGCCGAGGCGGAAGACCCCCAATGGGATTTGTTGGTCTTCCTGTCCATTTGCCGAACCTCCGTTCGAGGCCGCGCCAACCGCGACCGTCACGAGGTCCGCCAGCGCAGGACCGCAGGTCCGCGAACCGGCAACCGGGGGAGACGTCGCTTGAGGGCCGCAACGTTAGTGGAGGACGGCGAGCCGTTTAGCGGAACGAAGACCGGAGCAGGACCAACATTCGTGACGGCCGCGGTTGGCCCGGCCGCACGAGGTGGTCTTCCTACTTTTCTCATCTATTGAGCACGGGCTTCAATGCATCAGTCGTCGATCAGCCATCAGGCTTGGTCCCAGACCCGTCTGCCGGATTTCCTTCATCAGCACCCTGCGATGAGCACGAATATTCCAAGCGCAAATTTTGGAGAGGGAACCCTCACCGTTCTTGCATAGCTGCACTGCACAAAATGTGTTTGCGCATCGCACAACTTTTAGCCATGAAGGCTACAGCTGATGCACACGATGGTTTCCTCCCATTCCATCGTATCAGCTGTTCCCCTCTGGAGGTTTTAACCTTCACACCTAAAGGGCCTCGGTTTTCCGACGGCCCTATTTTTTGGCTTCCCAACGTCGTTACCTTCGTCACTGTGCGGAAAGCGCCGCGATCGCCGCTTCAGCCCTCAGGCTTTGAGTGTCATTTTTCCCTGGCGCAATCGATCCCTCCCGACAAGAGTCTGACCTTTGCCAGCCTTCTGCGGGCAAGCGTTCGCGCCAACAGTTCAAAGCCGCGTCCGTAAGATTCAACAAGGAAAGACAGCGTCATCAGATCGAGGAGAAAGTCGTCGATCGCATGTGTGAGCGCATTAGACCTTTGTTCGAATTGAAGCAGCAAGGCGCGCGCCTCTTCGATCGCAGCTCGGCAATCGTCTGCTGCTATCAGCACGTCAATCCTGTCAAGGATCTGCAAGCGTCCTCACTCTCCCCAAGCCACACTCAGCGCATCGGAATGCATCTGGTGAGTGAGTCTTCACTGAAAGAACATGGTCCATCTCGCGAAAAAGACATCGCTCAGGAAACGCCCGTTAATGAAGCATGGTGCGCCAAACGACAAGCAAGAATCCAGGCTCCTCCAAGGTGACGTCTTCGAAGGCGAAAGCCGGCTCGCGTCATCGGCCGCAAAACACTGGTCAGAATTCCATCGTTGCGCGAACGCGTCGCCACTTGGCGAAACGTCTAAATGCTCTCCGACGGCGACGAGATGCTTTACGATCGTCGAATACACCGGCTTGTCGTCGAACGCGAGCCAGCCGGCTTTACGCTCATGGCGTAGCGCGGAAACCGCAGCTGTGTCGGCACGCCTTCATCAATTTGAACGGGAGATGCTGAATTGGCGAAGCAAGTATGAGGGAGTGCCACGGCCTACGTCCGAAGGGGCATGAAAGGTCGGCGACACAACCGATGAAGGCGGCCTGATCGGCCCTACCACACACCTCCCAGGCGAACTGGACTTGCGCCATGCATCGCTACCGGGATTTTCTCGACGAAAAAAACTATCGCGCCGGTTGTTTCCTGGCATATGTAGCGATGGCGAAGAGGAAAGCCAAAGCGGCGGAGTCACACACCGTTCGAGACGGCCCTCTTGCGAACAGTACGGCATCGGCAATCGGGAGTGACAGGCCATACTTTTTGGCGAAGGAGGTAAGCTCGTAAGCCTGATCGTTGATACGAATACTACGTTCGTAGTCCATCATTTCCTCCCGTATTCCCACCCTCCCTGTTTGGGCCACCATGATTAGCTGCCTGTGCTCAGGTTCTTGTAAAGAGCATCTTCTTCGAAAATGCCCATACCAAATAGGTCCATAGCTCGGGCGGCCAGCTGCTCCGCTTCAGCAGAGCCTGCGCTGATTCCTCTTTCTTGGCAGATCCGATCATAGACCCGCTTCAACAGAGCGAGGTCGTCAGGGTAGGCTATGCCGCTAGCGGATTTTTCCGGATTGTTCATCGCTCCCTCCCTGTTTTAGGGCGGAAGCGCAATGGTCGCTTTCACCCGACGATGCCCATGGCTCGTTATTCGCCAATGTAGAGGTCGTACTCTTTTTGGTCAAAGGCATACAAACAAGTGAGGGTCGCTCGAAGAACCGTCGCGCGGGCAACGCCGTCCTCCACGCGTATCGCGTTTCGAAATGAACCAACGGCCGAAGAAACGCTGCGGCTGCAAGCGGGCCTAGAGAGGGGCAAGCCGATTAGCGTGATGCATTCGGCCGGGCGTTATGCGAGTTCAGCGTCGACATCTGTGGCAACGCCAAGGCCAAAGGTCGCGTCGGCCGCGCATCAAATGAAGATTTGGCTGCACCAACAGTTTGCGCCGCTCATGCAGCCCATCTTTCGTTCGATCTGGCTCGCAACGCAGGTTTCGAGTTTCGGTTGGTTGATGCAGACTGTCGCCATCTGCGTGACTGACGCGGACGAAACACCGGGATTGTTCAGCGGCGCAAAACCACAACAGGCTGTTTCGCACCAGTGGTTTGTCGGCGATACAAAAGGCGAAGAGGCAGGACCAGCGTGTCGGAAGCGGACACTATGCGGGTGCTGTATGGATGTGGACAATGCGTGGGGGCGGGTGGACGAAGGTGTGCGATGGGCTTAGACGATGTTCGCAAATCCCCAAGTCCGACGAGAGCACCATGAAGCAGCAGCGACCCTTTGTCGTCGAGTTCAAACAGAAGCGCGGCCTCGTGAAGCGGCCAGAGTCGATCTGGGCCGGCATCGACCTGGCCGTGATCGCGAACGATGTGGCGATAGCGAACACCAAAGGTGTGGTCGCTGAGGCGATGCCTCAGCCGATTGTTCCCAGCGAAGATGCTCGTTCTCAGCCCGTGCTCACCACCGCTAAAGCACTGTCCGACGCCAAGGACATGATCATGCCCGACGCATCGCTTCCCGAGCCGCCAGCGGTTGAGGTAGCGCCGGTTCCGGATGGATCGCACGCATCGCCTGGAGACCGACGGACCCGTCGCAAGAAGCGGTGGCATAAAGATGTCCCTTTGCCGCGCGGTGAACGATGGAAGCGGCGCCTGCCGTGGGTGCTGCGCCAGAGCTGGGCCGAGCGGTAGACCGATCGCGCCAGGATTGAAGCTACCCTTGTCGAACTGTCCACGACAAACCAAGAAAGCCAGCTGTTTCTGTGCTGGCGGAGCCTGGAACCGCAACAGCACGGAACTATGCCGCGTGCCATTTTTTGAGTTTGAACTCTTCATTGGCCCGCCCCGCTGATCGGCCTATTTCAATCGAAGCGACGCAGCCGCCGGTCCACAATCGCCATCGGGAGACCATTGATGACAAAGCGCGCGTCGGTGATTGGAGGCTCTTGTTTGTCGGGGGCCATTTGGTTCCCGCACTGCTCCACGACCAATTTCACGTCATGGGAATAAAGTCACGGTAGGCGCGGAACGATTGACGGCGGACCGTACCGATGGTGATCAGCTCTTTCAGATCGCTCAAAAGTTGCCCGGTTTTGACGTCATCATCGATAGTCTTCTTATAATTTCCAACGCAAAACCGCCTGGGATACCTTTTCCGCTTTCGAAATAGAGAGTTCGCGGGGGCACCTGGCACCGGATCAGTAGTGATTTGCTCGCCATAGACTGGGTTTCGATACCCTCATCACGCCCCATTTGAGGGGAATTTGGCCGCCAGGTAAGCAGCGCTGAGGTGGCTAGAGACGGCCGAAATGACCTGAGCGACGGAGCCTCTCCAGCAGGATGCTCGCCGTTCCGCAGTAGTCAACCCTCGCCTGCTCACTCAGCGGAGATGCATTCCAGGCAGCCAGTTCTGCCACCAAAGGAGCGGTGTCTCCGTTTATCGATGCGCATCTAAGTTGTCCGTTCTTCCCCATTACGATTATCGCTGTGCCGGTTGCGCCCCATCCAATCGCAGCCATTCGCTGAACGCCGGCATCGCCGTCGACGCGAACATCGAACAGAAGCGACCCTGCGGTTTTTTCCGCGGCGTCAGCTACGCGATCACAGAACGGTCGATTGAGCCCCTCGATATTGCCAAGCGACTGCTCAAACAACGCCAATTCGACATGCTCCGCCACCATAGCTGCGAGAGTGCGCGCCGGCTGGCCCAAACGGCAAGACGCCAGCGCTGATTATCCACACCCCAGCCAATCAAAGCGATATAATTAGCCCCCACTAATCTGCTATGGGCAAAATGGTGAGGGGCCGGTTCCATGAGGCCGTTGCTGAGACACATTGCATTGGCGAGGCTTGTGCTGCCCGGCGATCCAGACGCCCATGATTGGTATATGGGCAAGACGGATCCTGTTCTTAAGTATGGCTGCTGCGGAAACAAGGATTGTCATCCGATCGATTCCAACGACGTCAGGATGACTAAAGACGGCTATTTCGTCGGGCTGCCGCGCCCCGCGCCCAGAGGTAGGAATGGAGAAGGACGTGGCCATGGTTCAGACTCGGTCATTCTACGGTTAGCGTAATGCTGGTCATCGTGGCTCCTCTTTACCCCTAAATAGGTGAAATTGCGTTTGGCAAATGTCCGAATCTAGGGAAGTCCCACCCCCACCAAATAACGCCCCGTTGGATAGATGCCCCTTGAACGCGGTAAGGCGCTGCGGTCATCGCCGGCCGGCCGGCAAATCCGAGCTGCCGTGATGCGCCGCGATCTCGATATAGGAGCGGTTGACCCGCGGAACGCTGCAACATCACCGACGCGCGCGAGGATCACGAACGTGCGACCGCTTGCGCACTAGGCCGCGCTGTTCTTGATCACGCGCAGTTCGTGGTTACCCAGCCGCCGGGATGGGGCCGACCTGCCATTGCCGCTTGTATGCTGAGCGAAGTCGGAAATCGGGCAGGGTCGGCCAAGTAGGTAACCCTGGATCGCATCGCAGGCTTCTTGCCGCAGGAAGGTCAGTTCCGCGTCCGTTTCGACGCCCTCTGCCAGGACCGGGAGCTTGAGGCCCCGAGCGAGGCCAAAGACCGCACGCATGACGGCGGCCGCCTCGTCGCTGGTATCCACCGCCCGGATAAGAGACTGATCGACTTTGATCTTATCAAACGGGAAAGCCCGCAGATTCGATAGCGACGAGTATCCCGTGCCAAAATCATCCATGGCGATTTGAACCCCAAGGCTTTTGAGCTGGCGCAGCGCGGTGAGCGCGCGCCCCATGTCCTTGATCATGCAAGATTCGGTGATTTCCAGCTCGAGGCGGAATGGATCGAGACCGGTTTCTTTCAGCACTGCCCCGACCAGTTCTGGCAAATTCCCGCCGTGGAGTTGCATGGCCGAAACA